>NZ_JBFAXH010000019.1:0-134623 GCF_040680755.1 Nocardia sp. NPDC051990
ATACCTGCGTCGAGTTCGAATCTGTCGATCAGATCGGTGAGTGGCACGCCGTCGATACGTGGGATGACCCGGTCACGTCGCATGATCGGGAGGATTCCGGCGAGGAGCCAGCGGCGTGGGCGGGGGAACTGGACTTGTCTGTCGAACTGGATCTTATTGATGGCCATGGTGAAATCCCGTCTCGCCGGTGGATCGGTACGTGGCCGCGGCTTCGTTCAGCTCGTCGATGAGGATGCGGGCGGGGTGGTAGCGGTGCGTGTATCGGTTGAAACCGAATTCACCATCCGGTTCGGCAAGTCTGGCCTCGACCTCATCGGACCATTCGGTGCGCGCGAACAGCGCCGAGTAATTCCCGGCCAGACGGGCGACCTCGCCGGATGGCCAATCCAGTTCCGGGGGTGGATCTTTCAGCAACCTCGTGATGGTTTGCACGGAACGGATGCGGGTGATGGTTGGAGCCGTGGTCGCGAGCAACTCGGCGAATCGGACCAGCACCGGTAGCGCATCGAAGTAGTGCCGAGGCCATGGTCCTGAGCCGTGCAAGGCGCTGAGACTGAGTGGGTGAATAAGAAGAGTGGTCTGGTCATCCGTATCGCCGGAAATCAGCCACTTGCCGGGATCACCGGCAGGGGCGCACGGCGCCCTTTCCATAAGAGAAGATCACTGCGCCAACATATACGGGTACCCACTCCACCTGCAATATCCGCTCGAACAGGTGCAGACCACCCTAGTGATTCGATCCGACTCGACAGGCCTTTGCTTTCGAACGAACGCACTCAACTCGGCATGTGCGCGCGCTCTGTAGCCGCGCGCCCAGCGGCATTACCGGATGTCTTGAGCCGCGGCGCGTTCCGCACTGCTCAGTCGCGCACCGAGCGGCAATCGCGGGACGTCCTGGACCCCGGAGGGTTTCACGCGTCCTCGGGAAGTCGTGGTTGCGCGTCGGGTGAAAGCCGTTCCCCGCCGGGAGGGTAGATCGGCTCCGGGCGAGTTCCGAACAAGTAGGCGCGGAAGGCTCGCAGGTACTCGTCGAGTTCCCGCTGATCGGCGAACATGGTTTCGGTCGGATCGAACCATTCGTCCGGTGTCGGGCGCCACGCGATCATGTAGTCGAGGGCTTCGCGCACCAGGCCCCCGTAGGTCGGATCCGTGGCGCAGGCGGCGCGCAGCGCCGGGGCGTAATGCCGCATTCCACGGCCCGCGCTCGGCGCGGTGCATATCCACCAACGGCCACAGCAGGCCATCGATATGCGGGATTTCGTCCCACCACGTGGTTTTCGTGCGCAGGGTCTCGCCGGCCCGCACTCGGCGGTGTGATGCTGTGACAGGCGGCGGGTAGTCGGAGGGCGCACCTCTTCGGTCGATGTCGCGAGTCGGCCCGGTTCCGAGGTTCACGGGTGGATACCACACGCCGCGCCACACCGGGACTCCGAGATGGCGGGGATTCACCGGCAGTGGCTCGGCCAGCGAGATGTCGACGGTAATTCGATGCACGGGTGGCAACAGTCCGTCGGGGACCAGATCCGCAACCATCGACAAGCAATCCCGCACATCGAAGCCGGTCACACCGACGCCCTGCCGGAACCGGGCGTCGGAGCACTCCTGCGGGTCGAATTCGATCCAGAACCGCCGCACCGTGGTCATCCGCGATTTCCTCCCACCGGCACCGATGTCGAACGCCGACCCCGATGATCCCAGAGCTGATCAGCGTCTACCACTCGATAATCGGCATGTGCGCGCGCTCTGTAACCGCGCGATAGGCGGCATTATCGTGCGTTTGTAGGCAAGTTTCGTACTGGCGCATGTCTTCCCCGGTCGCGAGGGTTAGAAGGCGCGGACATGCAGCAATCAGCGTTCGGAACGACATCCCCCGCCTCCCGCGCCCGCTGCTAGCCCGACGTCGACACCTTCAGCTGTCGGAGGCAGCGCGGCTGCCAGATGCGCCATGCGCCGGATCGAGAACCCCTGTCCACCATTACTACGCACACGTGAAACGCAGGGCAGCAACGGTTTTGACTCCGCGACAGCAGCGCCGCGCCGATGTTGCACCTCGTCGAGAATCAGCACAGCGTTCGCCAGCCGATGAAGCTTACGCACTTGGGAAGGCTTGCGGCCGAACAACGACTGGAACAACTGCACCGTCGTCGTCACCACGAACGACGCATCCCAATTCTCAGCCGCCAGCCGCCCCCACCTCTGCGCCTCGGTCAGCGGAGCGGGCACATCCCTGTCTGGTTCGAAGCGAACACTGGAATGATGCTCGAGCACCACCGGCTGTTCCTCGGTGTCGAATAACCCTCGATACACATCGGTGTTCTGTTCGGTGATCGTCACGAACGGCACAGCGATGACCACACGAGACTTCCCCCAAGCCCGCGCGTGCTGCAGCCCGAACGCACCTTGGGCGAAGGTCTTCCCCAACCCGGTCGGTGCGGCCAGACGAAACACCCCCGGATCACGTTCCGCGGCAGCGACTGCAGCGCTATACACCTCCGCGCGCAGAAGATCAGTAGAGGTCGATGCGCCCGCCAGGTTCGGTTTCCGTGTGATTCTCTCCAGCCGTCGCCTCTCGAATCTTCGTCGATGGACGCGCCGCCACCCTGGTCGCTGTTCAGGAGCCCGTGGCGGTCCTGTTCGTGGCGGAGCGTCGCCCGGTGGACGGGTTAGGATCATGAGCTGCACGGCATTTCGGGTCGTCGATCATGGTGATTCGGGCGGATCAGCAGCGGTGGTCATGGCCGGATCAGCGTAGCCGGACGCTCGAGCGGATCCACGCCGGTGAGGGCGGCACTGGCGGCCCAGAGCCCATCGGCGGCGTCGAGGTCGGTCATGTGTGCGTGGGGTGTTTCGCGGCGTGGTCGTCCGCGGAGACCGAAAACTCTTGGCCCCAACAATTGCCCACCGGTGATCTCGGTGTCGAGGACGGCTCGGACGATGCTTTCGGCCCCCGCGTGTTTGCCGTGCAGCACAACGCTTGCGGGTAGCCCGCGCAAGCGCTGGGCGCTGGTGCGGACGAACAATGGTGGCCGCGAGGGGGTCAGCGCGTCCAGGGCACCGCCGGGATGGACGACGATGCTGGTGGTATCGGCATCGCGTGCCCGCAGTCGGCGATCCAATTCGAAACCGAACAGCATCTGGGCCAGTTTCGATCGCCCGTAGCTGCGTTTGGACCGATAGTCGCGCTCTGACTGCAGATCGGCAAGATCCAGCAGTTCCGACCGCGCGGCGAAGCTTCCCACCGTGATCACCCGGCTGTGCGAGGCAGCCGTCAGCATCGGCAACATGTGCGCGACCAGCGCGAAGTGCCCGAGATGGTTTGTCGCGAACATCAATTCGTGCCCCCGAGCGTTCACGTAACGTTCGGGGCCCGACAGTAGTACTCCGGCATTGAGCACGACCGCATCCAGGCACTCGACGCCGAGGGCGTCCACTGTCGCAGGCAGCGAGGACAGATCCGCCAGATCCAAGCGCACCGACCGCAGTCGAGCGTCCGGAACCCGTGCTCGGATCGCGCGTATCGCAAGGTCGGCCTTGGCGGTGTCACGACAGCCAAGCACCACGGTGGCGCCAGTGGCCGCGAGTTGCTCCGCGACAAAATATCCGATACCCGCGCTGGCACCGGTAACCAGAATCGTTTTCCCCTCGGCTCGATAGCCGCTGCGCCATGTCATGTCGGCAACCCTGACACCGTACTCTTGCATCGCCCTCACATCCCACTTACCTCTACATCACCGAGGCGTGCCGACTTCGATGCGAGCACTGCTACATGGGCGAACGGCTGCACCGGGCGTTGAAGATGCCGCTGCCCAAGATCGTGGACACCCTCACCACGTGGCGTCGGCTGGGCGGGAGCAAATTGACCATTCTCGGTGGGGAGCCGACGCTCCATCCCCACTACTGCGAGGTGATCCGACTGAGCAAACAGCTCGGCTACGAGCACATCATCACCACGACGAACGCTCGGAAACCGGCACTTCGGCGCGTAGGCCACGACACATCCGGATCGAATCCGATGCGCTGAGGTTGGACTATCAGAGGTCGGCCGAACAGGCCCAGAATGTCGCCGATGAGCTGGCTCACGGATCACCGGAGGTCGTTGTCACGGTCGATGACAACGTGACCGAAGACCTTCCAACATTGCCGTGCTCGCGGTTGTGGGAGTGAAATTCGCTGTGACCGAACGGATTCCCCATATTCATGGTAAAGGACCTCACGTCACGAGCATTTGTGCCGAAACCACGCACCTGCGATCGAGGTCACGCCGTTGACTTCATCGCTGGTGGCGATCCTCTGGCCAAGTGATACTTCCACGAATGCAGGATATTGTTCCGCCGCTGCGGCAGACGCCAATACGGCGACCGCCGTGGCTTCACAGCCGTTCTCGAGTCTTCATGACGTCGAGCGGGAGTTTCACTGCGGCAGCCGTATTGGACACGATCCAGTCCGGCTCGAACACGCTCCCCGAGCGTACGTGAATCGCAGCAGCTCAGCGATGCCTGTCGGTGCCGTTGAGCCGGATGGCGTAGCCGCGACTTGCTCCAGGACGGTGCGGTCGAACGGTGCGGCCGATTCCTGTCAGACGTACCGGATGGCACCGGCCGGAATTATGCTGACGAAATGCTGGTGGGACGGGACGGCGAGCTGGCCGACATACACGTGCTGCTGGCCGATGCGATGGCGGGACACGGTCGGGTGCTAGCGATTCGCGGGGAGGCGGGGATCGGGAAATCGGCGCTGCTCCGGTACGCCGGTGAGGCCGCCGAGGGCATGCGGGTGTTGCGGGGTGTCGGAATCGAATCCGAGGCCGAATTGGGGTTCGGGGTGCTGCATATGCTGCTGAACCCTTTTGCCGATCGGATCGACGGACTGCCCGGCCCGCAGGCGGCGGCCCTGCTGACGGCGTTCGGGCAGGCGGAGGCGACGGAGGTCAATCGTTTCCTGGTCGGCGCCGCGACGTTGACGCTACTCGCGGAGCTGGCCGCCGAGACGCCGACGCTGCTGCTCGTGGACGATGCTCAGTGGATAGATCAAGGCTCCATGGACGCGCTCCTGTTCGCCGCGCGGCGGTTCGGCGAGGACTCTGTGGCGATGATTCTCGGTGTGCGCGAAACTGCCGTCCCCTTCCCGACTCCGGGCATCGCGAGCATGCGCTTGGCCGGACTGCCACGGGCAGCGGCCGAGGAGTTGCTCGATCGGTGCACGCCGGGACTCACCGTGCCGGGGCGCGAGCGGGTGCTGGCGGAATCGGACGGTAATCCGCTGGCGTTGCTGGAATTGGGCGGTTCGCGCCGCACCGCGGAAGCCACCGGGCGGGTCGATCCCGGCCATGAGGTCGGTCCGCTGGCGGCGACGTCCCGGGTGCAGGAGAGCTTCCGCGCACAGATCGCCGAGCTTCCCGCGGACACGAGAACTCTGCTGCTGATCGCCGCGGCCGACAGCGGCACCGAGATAGGCACGGTGCTCTGCGTCGCCGCCGGGTTCGGATTGTCGGGTGCGGATCTGGAGCCGGCGGAACACGCAGGACTGGTTACCGTGGAGACCGATCGGCTGGTGTTCCGGCATCCGCTCATCCGCGCCGCCGTCTACCGGAACGCGGCACACCATCAGCGGATCGCCGTGCACGAGCGCTTCGCCCGAGAGCTGACCGCCGACGCGGACGCCGACCGCCGCGCCTGGCACCTCGCGGCGGCAACCACGAAACCCGATGAGAGCGTGGCCGCCGCGCTCGAACAGACCGCGCGGCGCCAACAACGCCGTGGCGGGGCGATGGCCGTCTCGGCGGCTTACGATCGCGCCGGGCGGCTGAGCGTAGATCCGGCGCGCAAAGCGCACCGCATTCTGCTGGCCGCGCGCGCCGCCTACGATGCCGGTAAACCGGACCGGGCGACCCGCCTCGCCGCCGAGGCCGCAGCGCTTACCGATGACCTCGGAATCATCGCCGACGCAACGCATATCAGAGCCCAGGTCGAGTATGAACGCACCTCGCCCGCCGCCGATGCCGAGCTCAGCCTGCGGGCCGCTGCGCTGATCGCGGACACTGATCCTGAACACGCGGTGTTCATCCTGGCCGAGGCGGTCTGCTGCGCGCGTGACGCGGCGGACCGCGCGCTGCTGTTGCGGGGCACCGAGCTGCTGAACTCCATCCGGTTGCCGGAGGATTCGCCGCTGCGCCCGCATCTGGCTGCCCAGATCGCCTGGGCCGACCTGCTCGGCGGTAAGCCCGCACCGGCCGTGGCGGTCATGGCAGCGCAAATCCTTGCGGCACAGGGGGATGCGGTGGACGACCTGCACAAAGTGGTCGCCGCATTCAGTGGATTGATGCTGGCCGACGACGCGGCCACCGCCACGATCATGAGCGAGATGATCGCGGGCTCCCGTGCGATCGGTGAGCTGCACTGGATTCCGTACGCGCTCGAACTGGCCGCACTCGCGCATGGGTTCTCCGGCGCTTTCGGTGAAGCGAGATCTGCTGCGGCCGAGGGTATTACGCTTAGCGAGGAGATCGGCATGCCGATCGAGGCGGGCGCGCTGCGAGCGATCGAGGTGTGGCTGGCCGCGGTGAGCGGGGACAGGCCGGGATGTCGTGCGCTGGCGGGAGAGATCCTGCCGGAATTGTCTGCGACCCACCGGACGCATGCTGCGCTCACTGACTGGGGAGTCGCGATCGCGGATCTGGCCGCGGGCGATTTCGAGGCCGCACTCGACCGGCTCGACAGCGTCTGCACCGGTCCCGCCGCGTACGACTTCCTGATTCGCGCGGTACCCGATCACATCGAGGCGGCCGTGCGCGGCGGTCGCCGCGAGCGGGCGGACTATCACCTCGTTGCCTTCGAACAATGGGCCGAGAGTGTCGGAACCCCCTTGCCGGCGGCGCTGTCCCTGCGTTGCGGAGCCCTGCTGGCGACCGGCGAGGACGCCGAGAGCCTCTACTCGGCCGCGCTGGCACAGCACGACAAACACGGCGGCCCTTACGACCGTGCGCGCACCCAGTTGGTCTACGGCGAGTGGCTGCGCCGCCGCCGAAGACGCGCCGATGCACGCATCCAGCTCGTCGAGGCTCTCGACACCTTCGAGCAGCTCGGCGCGCGGGCCTGGGTGGGCCGGGTGCACACCGAGCTCGCCGCACTCGGAGATCAGCCGACGGCACCACGCCGCACCGATCCGCTGGCGCAGCTGACCCCACAGGAAACTCAGGTGGTCCGACTGGCAGCCGCCGGATACAGCAATAAGGAAATCGGCGCCCGGCTCTTCCTCAGCCCGCGCACCATCGGCCACCACCTCTACAACGCCTACCCCAAGCTGGGTATCGCCCGCCGAGCCGACCTCGCACAGTTCCGGATATAAGCCCGAACTACGCACGGGTGACTTATCCGACCCCGGTCACCGCCCTCAGACGCCGGTAAGTCGACGGATTCGGCCGCAAGTACCGCGCCATTAGCGTCATTCGTGTCAGGAATTCACCGCACACGGAACGAGACCCTCATGCTCCTCGACAACAAAACCGCCGTCATCTACGGCGCAGCCGGTTCCATCGGTTCCGCTATTGCCGCAGGCTTCGCGTCCGAAGGCGCGAACTGCTTCCTGGTCGGCCGTACCGCCGCTACCTTGGACGCCGTCGCCGACAAGATCCGCGCGGACGGCGGTCGCGCCGAAACCGCCGTGGTCGACGTCCTGGATGCCGCCGTGGTGAACGATCACGCCGCCGCCATTGTCGAAAAAGCCGGCAGCCTCGATATTTCGGTAAACGTCATCTCCCAGGAGGCGATGTTCGGTCCGCTCGCCGACCTCCCGGTCTCCGCCTTCGCGAGCTCAATGTCCCGATTGGTCACCTCCCAGCTGAACACCACGCAGGCCGCCGCCAGGCATATGGTCACGCAAGAATCCGGCGTCATCCTCTTCTTCGGCGGCTCGGATTACGCCAGCAGAATGCCCGGCCTCGGCACTGTCCAGATCGGCAGCGACACGATCGAAGCGCTGCGCCGCCAGTGGGCCTGCGAGCTCGGCCCGCACAATATCCGCGTGCTCACGCTGCGCACCGGCGGCATCCCCGAGAGCCTCCCCGACATCCCGCAGACCGAACCAGCCAAGCAGGGCATGATCGACGCCACTCTTTTGAAGCGCGCCGCCACCCTCGCCGATGTCGGCTATGTCGCCTCCTTCGCCGCCTCCGAACGGGCCCGATCGATCACCGACGCCCAGATCGATATCTCCTGCGGAGCCTACGCGGACTGACCCGAGGGCGTGGGCCGGCCAGGTGCTACGCCTGCTCAGCACAAACGTCGGGAGCGGTGTTGTCAGGAGAGGAAGCGCTGTAGTTCCGCGGTGACGAACTCGGGCTTCTCCTCGACGAGCCAATGTCCTGCAAGCGGCACGTCGACCGCACGCACGATGTTGGTTATGCGCGGGGAGACGGTGGCTCGGACCGCGTCGAGTTGCCCCTGGGCAGTCATGAGCAAGGTCGGGACATGTGTCGCTGCTGCTGCGGTGTCTCGGACACGGAGTAGCGCTGTTCGACCTTCTCGATGAACAGCTGCGTCTTGGCCTTGGTCTGGCTGGCCTCCTCGACCAAGGCGGCGACGCGCGCCACCACCGAATCGGCGGCGCGGCGATCCACCCGCAACCGCAACACACCGGTGCCGTTGGTCGTTCCGGCGAACACCTCGTCGCCGATGGTCTTGTTCACCGGCAGCGGCTCGCCGGTGATGGTGGCCTGATCGACCTCGCTGCCGCCGCCGATCACCGTGGCATCGGCGGGGATCCGCTCACCGGGACGCACTATAAGCAGGTCTGCGACCTCGAGGTCGGCCGCCGCCACCGTCTGCTCCCCACCGTCGGCGTCGACGCGGGTCGCGGTCTCTGGCGCAAGATCCAGAAGCCCTCGCACCGAGTCCTCGGTGCGGGCGGTGGCGAGGGCTTCTAAGGCGCCGGAGGTGGCGAAGATGACGATCAGCAGCGCACCGTCGGTGATCTGCCCGATCGCCGCCGCGCCGATCGTCGCGACCACCATCAGCAGATCCACATCCAGGGTCTTCTCCCGCAGCGCGCGCAACCCGGCCAGGCCGGGCTCCCAGCCACCAGCCCCGTAGCAGGCCAGATACAGCGCCCACCACGCCCAGACCGGGGCACCGGCCAGCTGAGCGACCAGGCCGAGCAAAAACAGGCCCAATGCCAGTGCAGCCCAACGCATCTCGGGTAGGGCGAACAACCTCGTGCGGCGCACCGGCACCCGGGCGGACACGGGGCTCAGGCGGGCGGATGTGAGGGTCGGCGCGACCATGGTTCACCTCCAGGCTGCGCGAGTATGGGACACGGTCGGGCTACCACAGCCAGGCCACACCGCTGCAGCTGCAGCGCCGTCCGCACGCTCATCGGATACTCCTTCATGACCGCAGCCAGATCATCGTGTTCGTGTGATGCGCATGGCAAAACGCAGTCCGATAGTCGTGCGGACGAGTGCGCGTCGCAATGCCCAGATCTGCATGGGTTGTAGCAAAAATGCACGCTCCGAGTTAGCGCTCGCTGCTACGGCGCCGCCGGGGCACGACCGTTTCGGGGTCGCGGCGGTCCCGTTTCGGCACGGTGAAGTAATGGTCGGCGGCGACCACGTCGCGCAGGAACTCCACGACCGCCGTCACCCGCCCCAGACGTGCCAGATCGCGCGGCACGACCAGCCAGTATGTGCGGCGGACCGCGAACCCGTCATCGAGCACCACCCGCAGCGAACTGTCCGCGTCGCCGATATACGTCGGCAGGGGCACGATTCCGAGTCCACTGCGGGCCGCGAGCCAGTGGCCGGTGATGTTGTTCGTCTGGATCGCAACGTGCTGTTCGTGCGGCAGTGCGCTCAGGAAACGCAGCGGGGCGACATCGAGCAACGCGTCGACATACGAGATCAGTGTGTGCGCCCGCAGGTCCCGCAGATCACGCAGCGGAGCGGCGGTGGCGAGGTAGGCGTCGGCGGCGTATAGCCGCAGATCGTAGGAGGCCAGTTCCGACGAGCGCAGGTAGCGTGGCGAGGGCCGTTCCAGCGTGACCGCCACGTCGAAATGGCGCGCCGAAATAGAGCCGTGCTCGGTGGCAGTGACCAATTCGACGTCGAGTTGGGGATGCCGGCGCCGCAGATCTACCAAGTGCGGCGTAATGACGAACGCGCCGAACCCATCCGGCGCGACGATCCGCACGGTGCCGGTCAACCCGCCGAGCGCCGCATCGTGCGACTCGAACGCCGCGATCACCGCCGCCTCAACCGCCTCCGCGCGGGGCAGCAGCCGCGCGCCGGCCTCGGTGAGCCGCCACCCGTGGGGTGCCCGGTCGAACAAGCGGTACCCGAACGATTTCTCCAGCGCGGTGATGCGCCGGCCCACCGTCGTGTGGTCGACGCCGAGTACCCGCGCCGCCTCGTTGAGCCGCCCCGACCTGGCGACCTGGAGAAAGAACCGCAGACTGTCCGCCGTCGCCATGCGTCACATGCTACTTGTGCAAATCTGCACCGCAACGTGCACGTTTGGCTGTTGACCCGTGCATAGATGACGAAACAACATGCCTACATGACTCAAGCAGTTCCTGGCTCGACGACAACCATTCGGCATTGGCTCAACGGAAAGGAGTTCGTGGGCACCGGCGGCGGCACCGCACCCGTCACCAATCCGGCCACCGGCGCGGTCACCGGCCACGTGGCGCTCGCCGACGCCGTCGATGCCCGCACGGTGATCGACGCCGCCCGCGCCGCCTTTCCGGGCTGGCGCGACACCTCGCTTGCCAAGCGCGTCGATGTGCTGTTCCGATTCCGGGAGCTGCTCAACGCCCGCAAGCATGAGCTTGCCGAGATCATCACCGCCGAACACGGCAAGGTGCTCCCGGACGCCGTCGGTGAGATCTCCCGCGGTCAGGATGTCGTCGAATTCGCCTGCGGCATACCACATCTGCTCAAGGGCGGGTTCACCGAGAACGCCTCGACCAAGGTGGACGTGTTCTCACTGCGGCAGCCGCTGGGACCGGTCGCGATCATCTCCCCGTTCAACTTCCCTGCCATGGTGCCCATGTGGTTCTTCCCCGTCGCCATCGCGGCTGGCAACACTGTCGTGCTCAAGCCCAGTGAGAAAGATCCGACGGCCTCGATCTGGCTGGCACGGCTGTGGAGCGAAGCGGGACTGCCCGACGGTGTCTTCAACGTGCTCCAGGGCGACAAGGTCGCGGTGGACACACTGCTCGACAGCCGCAACATCAAGGCCGTCAGCTTCGTCGGCTCCACCCCCATCGCCCAGTACGTGTACGAGCGCGGCACCGCCACCGGCAAGCGTGTGCAGGCGCTCGGCGGCGCGAAAAACCACGCAGTCGTCCTGCCCGACGCTGATCTGGACCTGGCCGCCGACGCTATGGTCAATGCGGGATTCGGCTCCGCTGGGGAACGCTGCATGGCCATCTCCGCACTGATCGCCGTCGGCGATATCGCCGATGAGCTGATCGCCAAGATCGTTGAGCGCACCCGGACGCTGAAAACCGGCGACGGAACCTGCGGGACCGATATGGGGCCGCTGGTCACCAAGGCCCACCGCGATCGCGTCACCTCCTACGTCGACGCCGGCGCGGCCGCGGGCGCGACCGTCGTCGTGGACGGCCGCGATGTCGAACCCCACGGGGAGGCAGCCGATCTCACCGATGGCTTCTGGCTGGGCCCGACCCTCCTCGACCACGTCACCCCCGAGATGACCGTCTACACCGACGAGATCTTCGGGCCTGTCCTGTCGGTTGTGCGCGTGGATACCTACGACGAAGCCCTCGATCTGATCAACGCCAATCCCTACGGCAACGGCACCGCCATCTTCACCAACGATGGCGGCGCGGCCCGGCGCTTCCAGAACGAGGTCGAGGTGGGCATGGTCGGCATCAATGTCCCCATCCCGGTGCCCATGGCCTACTACAGCTTCGGCGGCTGGAAGAACAGCCTCTTCGGCGACACCCACGCGCACGGCACCGAAGGCGTGCACTTCTTCACCCGCGCCAAAGTGGTCACCGAACGCTGGCTCGACCCCAGCCACGGCGGCATCAACCTCGGCTTCCCACAGAACATCTGAGCGAGCACAGCGATGACGACACGTATTCAACTACCGCGGTTCGCGCGTATCGGCGCGGGCGCGGTCACCGAGCTCGGCGACGTGGTCACCGAGCTCGGCGTCACGCGCCCGATGCTCGTGACCGACCGCTATCTGACCGAGAGCGGCCACACCGAGCGGCTGGTGAAGATTCTCCGCACCGCCGGGCAGGAACCCGCGGTCTTCGACGACACCGTGCCGGACCCGACCACCGACTCCCTGCGCCCCGCCCTGGACGCCATCCGCGAGCACGCCGCGGACGCGGTGATCGGTTTCGGCGGCGGCAGCCCGATGGATGCCGCCAAGGCACTGGCCGTGCTGGCGGTCAACGGCGGTGACGTCGCCTCCTACAAGGCTCCCAGCTCGTTCTCCGGACCCGCGCTGCCGGTGATCGCGGTGCCGACCACAGCTGGAAGCGGCTCGGAGGCAACGCAGTTCACCGTCATCACCGACAGCGTCACCGACGAGAAGATGCTGTGTCCGGGCCTGGCGTTCCTGCCGGTGGCAGCCGTGGTCGACTTCGAGCTGACCACGTCCATGCCGCCGCGCCTGACCGCTGACACCGGAGTGGACGCACTGACCCACGCGATCGAAGCGTATGTGAGCCGCCGCAGCAACGGTTTCAGCGATGCTCTGGCGCTGGCGGCCATGCGCACCATCGCCGCACACCTGCGCCGCGCCTACGTCGACGGCGCGGATCCGCAGGCGCGCGAGGCGATGATGTTGGCATCCATGCAAGCCGGTATGGCGTTCTCGAATGCGAGTGTGGCCCTGGTGCACGGTATGAGCCGCCCAATCGGGGGGCACTTCCACATCGCTCATGGGCTGTCGAACGCCATGTTGCTGCCCGAAGTGACCCGGTTCTCGGTCGACGCGGCCCTGGACCGCTACGCCGACTGCGCCCGCGCCATGCGCATCGTCCCGGAATCCGCGCCGGACGTTGTCGCAGCCACCGCCCTGGTCGACGAACTCGATCAGCTCTGCAACGACGTCGCCGTACCGACACCCCGTGCCTACGGCATCGACGCCGACGACTGGAACACCCGCCTGGAACTCATGGCCGAACAGGCCCTCGCCTCCGGCTCCCCTACCAACAACCCCCGCACACCCACCGCCGACGAGATCATCGAGATCTACTGCCGGATCTACGCCTGACCGCGCAGATGAACCGATCCATTGCGTCCTAGCCTCGACCAATCATGCCGATTGAGACATTGATGGTCCAGAAATGACGAAAGGTGCTCTGAGCTGCGATGATTCGACTTGATGGGGGTCGAATAGGGCAGTGTAAGGAGCACCTTTCTGGTGAAGGAGTCTACGTCGTGGTACCCATCGCTGAAAATTGACGGGGACGGGGCTGGGGTGGTCTCGCAAGCCGGCGCGGTCGCGATGCTGCGGATCGAGGCGAGGGTGGGGCTGGATCAGGCGTACATCGCCAAACGCACGCGTTCGCCGCATTGTGCGCCGCCAATCCCATCCCCGCCAGCAGCGGCAAAACCCACCGCCACCGACTCAACCCGTACGGCGATCGCCACGCCAACGCCGCCCTGCACATGCACCACCGATGGACTGCCCAAACGCGAGATCATCCGCTGCCTCGAGCGCTGATCACCCGCCAGGTCCACAACGCATCATGACCGACCTCGATCATCCCCACGACCCCACCCCCCAGGCAAGCTGAGCAACCGGTGCTCAACAGTCGATAGGCGGCAGTAGCGGATGTAGCGGCGACGCCCTAGGGGCCGGCGGCGATTTAGTTGTACGGCAAGATGGTGCGATGGGTTATGAGCTCGATTCCGGGCGGCGTCCACTGCTGTTCCTGGCGTTGGTCACCGCGATGTCGTTGCCGTTTTTCGGCTTGGGAGCGGTCCTCGACAGTGTGCGGGTGGGCGCGCTGGGGTTGCCTGCAAGCGCGGTGATGTTCCTGGTGCCGGTGCTCGCGGCGGTGCTCCTCGTGTACCGCGACGAGGGTAGGACGGCGGTGTGGGCGTTGCTGCGGCGTGCGTTCGACTATTCGGCCGCGCCCCACAAGGTGTGGTACCTGGCGGCGGCAGGGTTGCCGGTGGCCGCCGCAGTAGCGGCCCACTGGATCGTCTCCGGGTTCGATGAGGCCGACGGGGGTGTTCCGATTGCCTTGGCGGCGTTGCCTTTCGTGGTGATCGCAACGTGGTTCTCGGCGACCTGTGAGGAGCTGGGGTGGACTGGCTATGCGACCGATCCTCTGCAACAGCGCTGGGGTCCGGCGTGGACGGGCATCGTTCTCGGAATATATTGGGCGGCATGGCATCTGGTGCCACTTGCCCAGGTCGGGCACGAGTTCTGGTGGATCGCCGGGTGGTTCGCCGGAACCGTAGCCGGGCGAGTGCTGATTGTCTGGCTGCACAACGTGACCGGCCACAGCATCCTGGCTGCGATTCTGTTTCACGCCATGCTCAATGTGACCGCCGTGGCAACACCGGATTACGACGAGCCGATCGTCCTGATTATCGGCGGAGCGCTCCTGACCCTGGCCGCGACGGTGGCCGCCTGCAGTTGGCGAACCGGACGGCACAACCACCTGAGTCTACCCAGGCTGTAGACCAGCCGATCGCGCTCAATTCGGCAATGTAGTGCACGGTTGAGATGTCATGTGCCGGAGGCCATGTAGGCGGCCAGAATGTAGTTCGGGTGCCGGTCGAGATTCGTTCGCGCTCGATCATGGCGCATGGTCGTGCGCGGGTCGGCATGACGGGCGGCGATCTGTACCTC
Source organism: Nocardia sp. NPDC051990 (assembly GCF_040680755.1). Lineage (NCBI taxonomy): Bacteria > Bacillati > Actinomycetota > Actinomycetes > Mycobacteriales > Nocardiaceae > Nocardia > Nocardia sp. NPDC051990. The sequence goes on from NZ_JBFAXH010000019.1 coordinate 14,841, forward strand.
TCGCAGACCGACTCCCGCGTCGAGCATGGTGGTCACGAACGTGGGCCGCAGCATATGCGGGTGCATCCGCGGCAACCGCATCCCAGTTTTCTGTGCCAGCTTCGGTTAGGCGACGGGTTGCGCAGTGGCGGTCCACTCGTCGACTGCGAGTGTTCAACAGAATTGGACCGCCGGCGCGATCACCGCACGATCGGTCGATTACCGGGCCCACTGCTGGCGGTAGCGGCACCAGAACGAGCTTGGCGCCCTTGCCGACAACTCGCAGGACTCGATGCCCGTGTTCTTCGCCCAGATCGTCAATGTCGGATCCGCAGGCTTCGAAGATCCGCAATCCCAGCAACCCGAGCATCGCCACCAACGCGAAATCACTGGCATAGGCCGAGTCCCGCGCCACCGTGAGCAGCGCCTCGAACTACAGATGCGAAAGCCCCAACGTCGCAGACTCATCGGCAACCCGTGGTCGACGCACGTACTCCGCGGGTGAGTGCTCCAGAACACCGATCGATGACACAGGTGCGATAAAATCCGATAAGCACGGCAGTGCGGCGAGCGACGGTGGAGGGTTTGAACCAGCGGGTCTCCTACATCCACCGCACATACCGTTCCACCTCTGGCCGCACCATGGCCAGTGGCGTGAGCTGACGCTCGGTACACCATCGGAAATACAGGCGCAGGTCCGCGGTTCAGTGGACCCGGGAGTTCCCTGTGTAGCGGGCGAGGTAGGCCGCGCAGGCCAGCCGCAGCACGAGATCGTCACCAGCGAAGGCAACGTCGATATCGGTCGAGGTACCCATGCTCCACGATGACTGCGATCGGCGAGCTATTCACCACCTGATCGCGGCAGAAGTGGATGCTCGAAACGCCGTTGCAGACTTCTCTCCCTACGATCCGACTATGCGAAATCTATTCGACCCAAGCGTTCTCCAATGGCCACGACTGCGCGATTCGCTACACGTCTACGTCCTGCCCGCTCCAGAGTTCGCAAGCGTCGTGCAGCCAGCGGTCGACACGATCGCGAGGTTCGGATTCTGCGCCCCGGTGGCAACCCCCTGGATGCATGCCACAGTCACCCGAATTCCCTGGTGGCGAACTGAGGTCGACGACCGAACACTTGCAGAGTTCGGTTATGCCCTCGGCGCAATGGCCGCGAGAGCCGCACCCTTCGCGGTCCCGATGGCCGGTCCGGTTGCCGATGACACCACCATCGGTATGGAGGCACCATCGAGCATTCGGTGGCAGCGACTGCTCGATGACACACGCACCGCCGTCGAGCAGGTCTTCGGAACCGCTCGCGCTCTCCCGCCGCCTCCCACCAGGCCCCATGTGTCATTAGGCTACGGCGTCGCCGACGAGAACTCGAGGCAGCTGTTGCAGGACCTTCAGCGCGTGCAGATCTCCATCGAACTCGCTGTCGGGGCAGTGCATTTCGTTGCTGTACACCAGGACCCAGGCGCGGGGACTTTCACCTGGGACCTCATCTCATCGCACCGTCTGATTACTGAAAGTTGAGATCACGCAGTTGATCTTCAGGCCGCACGTTCATCGGCAGTTGCGGACGTTCCTAACCGCGCGCCCAGCGGCACTATCGTGCATTGTCCTCGGGGCCACCCGGCCCGTTATTTCAACGGTTGCGCCTTGGGCGATCGGATCAGATAGATTGCCCCATAGTAGACGTCGTCGTTCGCGATGTCGTCGTCGCTTCGCATGTATCGGACGAATGCCGAATCGACCGGAATGTCGACAACACTTCGAGGATCGAAGGGGAATCGGTAGTCCTCTTCGCGATCCGACCACTGGCTGTAACTGCCCGCGGGCAGAAGATAGAGGCCGGGCGGTTGGTTCCGATGCAGATGGTTGCGCAGAAAGTCGATCCCGGCGCGTAGTGACTTCGGTGAGGGCAGCGCGTCCGTTTCCTCCAACGGAAGGATCAGGCTGGCGGCGACGCCCAGCCGATTTGTCCAGTCGACACCTTTACAGAGTGCGTCAAAGGCGCTCGCGCTGCTCCTGAGTAAGCGGGCGGGGTCCCGCAAGCTCTCGTCACTGAAGCCGAATTCATCGATATGCCGGGAGAACAGTTGCTGGTCTGCTGCGACGGAAACCTCTGCAGCCCACTGCCTGATCGCGTCCAGATCAAGATCTACCAACAAGCCACCGTCCGCACCGTCCACGTGCTGGATCATGCCATGGACCGCAGCAGTGACCTAGCCGGTTTCGATGCCGCCCATGCGCCTGCCAGACCGGAGTGAAACACGTTACAGCGAAGGGTAACTCGCCGCGCGGATACAGACTCGCTCGCTAGCCGTGTGCGGATGACTCCCGCGGGAACCACTACATAATCGGGATGGGCGGAGTGCACGAGCATGCGCCGCATGAACTCGCGCATGATCGAACCCGGGCTCAGAGCGACGCAATATCCTCGGTAAATGCCGCGGCAGCGAGTGAACTCCAACGCGGATACATCCGTGCACGATTGCGGCTGCTGACCACAGAGCAGGGCGGACTCCAGACCCCGATCCGCTCCGGCTATCGAGCGCACTGGGCTTCCCATCAGACATCCATCCAGACAGCCACGACGCCCCCTTGACACTCAAAGGAAACAGAACCCTCGCGCTCGGTGAAGAAGCGATGGTGCGACTCCATCTGGTCAGACCTGATCTCTGGCCATCGATCACGCCCGGTCTGCGGCTATCGATGCTCGAGGGTGCCAGACTCGTCGGCCTAGCCGAGGTCGTGGAGGTAGTCACACCGGTGGCATGACAGGCGCGCTCATCGGCATGAGGGTGCATCAAAGCGGGCAGCCGCAAGCATACGGCTACTTCATAGCAACTGGACGACCATGCGCAACCCGGACTTGACGGTCTATGGGACCATCGGTGAAGAAGACGCATACTTCGAACGCATGAATCAACGCGGCTGTGTCAACTTCGGTTGAATCGTGGATCTGGCACGTTTTGCGTGATTGACCATCATCCGCGCCCGCAGCCCGCCCTCACCTACCAACTGCAACCCGTCCCGGCGGGCCTCCACGGCCCACCGACGGATCTGCTCATCCATCGTCAAAACAGGCTGCTCGGACTTCTCATCAGTCACAACTGCATCTATCGTCCTCAGGAGTTACACCGGAGAACTTACATACCCGGGATTCGAGCCGGCAGAGTCACACCCAGCGCGGCGATGGCGTCTTCGACCGTTCCGTCGTCGGGTGGGTCACCGTCAACGGTCCACTCGATGGTGATGTCGTAGCGGTTCGACCACTCGCGGGCGTAGTCGAGGACTCCGTTCACGACGTCTTGAAGGTCGGGGTTGCCGGAGTCGTCGATACCGACGCTTTCGCCGCGCAACTCGTATTTACAGGACCACCAGATCCAGTCCGGGTCCTCATCATCGACGAAGCGGTTCAGCGAGGCGATGATGACGCGGGGGCGCTTCGCGGTGACTTGTGGCGGTGACGACTCGCGGCGATGGCGTAGCGCTGCGAAAAGAGCGAGTGCGGCGACGACCACCAGCCACACCGTTACTCCCGGTACTGCGAGGACGACCGTTCCCCACAACATGATGAACGGCCCGTAATACGCCACGCGGGCCCAGTATCCGCAGGGACCCACATCTTCGGGGATGGTCGCACATTCGGGGTGGCCGATCGCCGCGAAAGCCAGGGTCGCGAGCATCGAAACCGCAACGGCCACACCGAGTAACATCGCCAGGCTTACGACCGCCAGGCTTACTTTGGAGCGGGAGAGGACTGCCATGCGCTCAGACCCTAATCGGTCAGCAGTGTGTCCAGGCGTAACAGCACATCGCGGCGCAACTGCTCAGCCAAGTCGTCGCCGGAGACCATGCACCCAGTCCGGTCGATGACGTCGAAAGTCTCGGTCCGAGACGACCCACGTCTACCAGCGCAGACACTGCTCGTTTGCGGCCAGTGGCGCAATTCTTTGCACGGGTGTGGGTGCGGCCCTGGTCGCTGCGGCGGATCCGAGCGTCGACATCGCCGCGGTGGTATCCCGTGGTGGTCGGCCCGATCTGGCGGGCATCGCGCTGGGCGCGGTTCGCGCGCCGACCCTGTTCATCGCCGGCGGAGACGATCGCGTTGGTTTGGAATCGAGTCGGCGCCCAAGCCGCGATGCCGGGCGAGACGATGATCGCCGCCCTGCCCGGCGCGGCTTCACAGACCGGGGATGATCTGGAGCGCACGTCTTGCCGATCAGCCACCATGATGGAACTCGAACCCCTTCAAGTTCTTGGGGTTTTGCTGCTTGACCTGGTGTTTATCAATTTCCGTTAACTTCTCGATGCTGTCAACGGCACGCGAATCGTGGATCTGGCACAGACTTGGTTTGCGCCGTGAGGCGCTGTGTTTCGAGTGGAGGTGAAAGACCCCCGCCTCCGGCCTGTCGTAGTAGGTCGGTGGAGTTGAGGGCAGCCTGATCCGGGTGGTGCCGGGGAGGGTGGGAGCGGCCCTGACGAAGCCGGGACGGGCCAGTACTGCCAGATGGTGTGGGTCCGGCGAACGGGATGAAGAGGAGTACGCGAGGAACCAGCGTTGTTACGTCCCTTTATGTGCCATCTGCTCCAATCTGGCGGATATGTTCGTCCACAACGACCGCCTTGTCGACGCCCTGCACAACCAAGCCCATGCCGCGATGCTGCATGACCCCGGAGCCCGCGCCTACTACCAGGAGCTACGCAGCCGGGAAATGAACCACAACGCTGCCCTGCGACAGCTCGGGCCAGACCACCCGTTGGCTCGAATACCGGTGTTCCTGACACTCACCGACCAGGTGGCCGACTGACTCATCTCCGCTCATCCTTGATCGCGCGGACCACCTCGGCGATCTCGACGTTGATCAAGGACGTCAACCGTTTGGCGTCGACACCTACCGCCATTCGTGGGCAGCCCTCGGTGATTGCGTATCTTCCGTCCCCGGCCAGATCGCGCCAGTCGAGTGCGCGCCGGAAGACACCGCGCGGCCCGAACCGCGAACCCACTTGCGCGACCTCGATCCGGCCACCGGCCTCTGGTGTCGCGCTGAGAAACCGTTGTAGCCGGTCTCGGTCCGGGTCATAGTTCAGCTCATGGGCAACCGATCGGCCGTAGCGGAAGTCCAGATCAGCTTCCGGATTGGCTACCGAATCCAAGGCGAGGCGGTCCAATGTTCCGGCGTCACTGTGTGGAAGTGCACGCGCCACTACTTCCGCCAGCTCGAGTGCGCCACACTGTTCCACCGTGAAACCGGCGCTGTGCCAGACGGTCTCACCCGCCTCCTGCGTGATCAGATAGCCCTCGTTGCCACGCCTAACCGCCAGCAGGCTGATTCGCCCCTTCGGATTCGCCGGATCACGACTGTCCCAGCCCCGCACCACGATCCGAATCTCCGGCCGCGCCATCGCGACGAGCGCACTGCCGAAGGCCTGCCCCAACCGGCTCCGCAAGCTCTCCCGCGCCTCGGCCTTCTCCCGCAAATAGTCCTGGTAGATGGGTGTGCGACTGGTGTACACGAAGGGAGGCGGGACGGTTCCGTCGCGCATCGACTCCCAGATCACGACGAACTCGAGATCTGAGAATCGCCAACTGCTACTCATCGGCTTCCGATTCCTCGCGCGCAAGGATCATTGGTCATCCAGCACCGGCCGGGCGACTATCTGCGCGGAACCGATGATCTCTTCCATGTTCTCCACCGAGTCCAGGTATTCCGCTCGCTTCCGCGCGTTCTCGCCCTGTCCTGCACCACGGCCCGCCGAACCCGCGGAGCCCGGCGATCCCGGTGTTCCTGCGGTCGAAGCCATTCCGGCTCGCGCGGCGGTCATGGCAGCCCCGGTCGATACCGGCCCCAAAGCCCCGGCGCGAGGGAACTGGCTCGACAATCGTCCGAGCTCCTTGGCTGCGCCGAGCCCGCCGCCGGTGCCTGACTTGGCGCCGGCAGCTAGTGGTCCGGCACTGGCGGACATCGTTTTCAAAGGACTCCCGGGCGCGGTAGAAGGCGTACCGCTGCCCGGCAAATCCTTCGCCGCATTTGCCGCGGACTGCAGCGCGTTGCCGAGGCCCTGACCGAGACTCGCCAAGCCGTCACCGACACCACCGGCGGTCGAGCTATTGGACGGCAAGTTGTTCCGGCCCCCGGTCGGCAATGGTCCTGTCGCCATCGGACCAAGCCCCGGACTTGGACCGCCCAGATTACCAACACCATCGGTCACCGATGACTCTTCTGACGAGCCGGCCTCGGCCGGTGTGAATGGGCTGACCGGATAAGACATTTCTGGGAAACGTGAATCAGCGACAAAGACACTATGCGGCGGAAAGTTGAGTGTGCCGGTTTGCTCCTTCGACACAGCAACCACGGGAAGACCTGACGTGGGTTCTGTGAACAAATCAATCAGATCTCGCGGCACAAGGATCGGGCCAGTGGAGAATGGGTTGGAGAAGGGCAGCATGATCGGAACCAGATCCGCGCCCTTATCCTGCGTGCCCGCACCGGACGAGGTGTCCATGTGACCCCAGTACCACTTGTTCACACCATCTCGAACCCTGCCGAGCATTCCGTAGTCGACCTCTTCGGCGAGCAACCGGGCATCGGATTCCGATTTCAGATACTGGGCTTCTTCGGTCGCTTTCCAGGTTTGATACAGCGCGTCGCCGGTGTAATGCAGCGTGTCACCAGTGACTTTCATGTCTCTAGTCAGCTGGTTGAAGTCTCTCAAGTATGCACCGGAAGCATCGGCGGCTTTCTCTCTACTGGCACCCAGCCAGCCTTCCTTCATGATCCCCCCTAGTTGCGTTCGGAATGTTTCGGACTGAGTTTCGAGCTGGCCGGCGGCCCAATGCCAGCGGTCAGCGGCGAAAGCGATACCGGAGGCGTCGATACTGTTGTGCAGCTCGACCAGTTCTTCAGGGACCATACTCATCGCATCGCCCTGAGTCAGCGTCCCTGGCAGCGGATTCGGGACGTGCGTGCCATCGGTGATCTTCGGCCCCAACCCGTCCGGGAGACCAAAGTGCCGGTCCAGATCGATGTTGGACATCCTTCCGGGGGCATCGGACGACCAGTCGGCGGGCGCTTTCGTCGGGATGACAATACGATCCAGATCGGCAGCCGAATCAGCGTCTTGGTCGGCGAAAGTCTTGCCGGCGGCAACGAACGCCGCCGCCATCTCGGTGAGAATCCGAGCATGCGCATCCAGGATCAGCGTCAGCTCAGCACCGCGATCATTGATTCGCCTGGTCAAACTTCCATCGACGTCCAAGGACGAAACCTGCTTGACCTCGACGACATCGGCCACGGAGTCTTTGGCACCGAGCACGGATCCGACGAACTTCCCGCACAGCTCCGCCATCATCTTCGCGGTCTTGGGAAGCATCATCACCAGGCCGCTTCCCGCCAGCTCGGTCCACGCTTCCGGCGGCTTGGTTATCTTTTCGATCTTGTGCATAGTTTCGTCACCCATCGCAGTGCTCCTCCAACACGCCGATGCGCCCCCACGAGGGGAGCCTGTCTCCTGCGCGCACATAGTGACATCCATGTGACTGCACCGCAGCAGGATTCGAGATAGCTTAGGTTCCCTTGACATAGCCGTAACGAATAACCATCGGCGGGGGTGAGCGGCTGTTGCGACGAGGGTCCAGATCGGTCGGGATCGCCTGTACCAGCGACGAGGCACGGACGGCACGTCCACGAAAAGTAATGCGGCGCACAGTCTTAAGCGACGGTAAAGTGCGGCGCAGGTGCCTTGCGTCACAATCGAAGGGCTGACATGATCAGCTGATCAGGTGTTGATCGAACGGGGGTGGTTGTCGTGTCCGGCCAAAACATCGAGATCGCACCAGAACGGTTGCGAGACGCCGCATCCAGGATGGACGACATCGCTGAGAAGCTGACCGCGGCAAAAGAGAATCTGGTGAGCATCCTCGCTAATCTCCCGCAAGCGGCTGGGGGCGACAAGTTCGCCGAACCTTTCCGCAATGGGCAAAACGGAGATCCGGGATTCGACGAGATCGGTGAGATCGTCGTCAGCAACGCTGAGGGGTACGCCAAAACGTTCTCCAATATCTCTGACGGCGCGACCGAGACCGCCGACATGTTCGATGAGGCCGAGCGTACAAACCAGGAGCTGTTGCAGCAGTACGCAAACGGCGGCACGGCATCCAGCTCCTGGAATAACGGGGCCCTACCAGGAGGCGGGGCCCTATCGACATGGTCACCGTCGGCAGCGACCCCGGAGCTCTCGGCTGCACCGGAAACAATCATCGATGACCCCGCTGCGACAAACCAATCGCAAGCTGGCCAATCGGAGGCGTTGAACGCTCTGAGCGGGATGAGTTCGGCGCTGCTCTCCGGGGTTCGGGGGATGCTCGGCAGCGTCCAGGGGCCGCCCGAGAAAGACTCACCAACACCCGACCCGGACAAGCCGATTCAGCACCCCGGCGACGTCGGACCGGCCGACACCGAACCGACCGCGACAAGTCCAACTGAGCCAGAAGGCAATGCGGTGAGCGCGGCCGCTGGCGCGTTCGGCGAGCTCGTCTCGGGCGTCGCTGCTGGATTGGCCGAAACCAGCTTGGACGTACTGCTCCCGAACCCCGCAGAATCTGCCGTCTCCGCTGTCGCCGATGCCATCGACGGCTCGACCCCGTATCACTTGTGACTATGCGGGATTCGCTGCGGGAGCAGATGCTCGCGGAAGTCATGGAAGGGATGCGCGAGCAGATCGACGCCCTGAAGCGAGCCCAGGAACAACGCGCGGATATGGTCGTGACGGGCTCGGCCGCCAGCGGGCTGGTCACCGTGGCGCTCAACGCCGATGGCGCGATCCTCGAGACCCGGTTCGCGCCGGGCGTGGCGGACCTGACCCGCCGGAGGCTGGCCGAGGCGGTGACCGCGGCGATCCGTGACGCGCAAGCCGAGGTCGCCCGGCGCAATGCGGAACTGTTCGAGCCGGTGCTCGGTGCTCGGTTGCGGCAACCGAAGCTAGCGGACTTGATGCCGGACCTGCCCGATATCGATCGGTTACTTCCCAAGGCCCCACCGGTTCGTACCCGGATGCCGGTGCACGGCGACTCGGAGCAATGGGAATTCGCCGATGCGGTCACCTTGCGCGAGGCCGCCTCACAGCGCGGGCCCGCTACCGAGACCACCGAATCCGATTCCGTCACCGAGGTACCCGCCGCAGCAACCGAGTCCGGCGAAAGTTACGACGAAGGGTTCCGTCGCGATCGTGGCAGCGGCCCCAATGACCTGAGCTGGTAGCCGCAGGGCACGCCATGAGTGACAAAATCCCCGAGTGGGCGGCGCTGGTCGAGATGGTCGAGTGGGTGGTCGGCGCTGACTGGCCGGAGGGAAATGCCGACCAGCTCGACCGGTTGGCAACGGATCTGGGCGAGATACAGGGCATGGTCCAAGACGTCATCGACAACGATCTCGATGATGCCATCGCGAAAACTATCGAGGCGTACGGCTCCAGTGACGGCGCCGACAAACTAGCGGAGAGCCTCGAGGAGCTGCGCAGTGGAGATTCCTCGCTCGCCGTGCTCGCCGAAGGCATCGGCGGACTCGCCGATGGCTGTCGCCAGTTCGCCGGGCAGGTCTTCGCCGCGGACGTCTCCTCCTATGTCGCGCTGGGGATCTGGGCGAGCGAGATGTATCTCTCGTACACCATGGGGCCGGCGGGGGTCGCGGAAAAGGTGCAGTCCTGTATTCGCACCCGCATCTGGTTCGCGGCCATGGGCAAAGGTGTGCTCGCAGCCATCTCCCGAATGGTCCGCAAACTCGCCACGAAATTCGCGGGGACCTACGTCGAGAAGCTCATCGCCAAGATCTCGGAGAAGGCGCTCTCGAAACTCCTCTACGAAGTTCTGGATGAAACGCTCGAAGAGATAGCCCAAGGCGTCATCGAGGACGTCATCGTGCATGCCACCACCACGGCGGCGGGATACGACCACAAGTTCTCCGACGGCAAGTTCTGGGAAAACGTCGGTCTCAACGCACTCGGCGGCGGTGCTGGTGGCATAGCCGGGTTCGGTTTGCACCACGGGGTCGAGAAGGTGTTCGGCAAGATGACGCCGGCGTTCGGCAACCGTCCGTTCCGAACCCGGGCAGCCGACGGTCTGAGAAGCCTGGCGATCGGCGGCGGGGCCGGACTGGCCGGTGCACTGGCGGTCAACGCCGTCACCGGGCAACTCGGGCAGATGACGTTGAAAGACTGGCTATCCCCCGCGCTGGCGAGCGGCACTCCCGGCATGGTTTCCGGATACAGGTTCGGATTCTCCGAACACGACGGGCCGCAAAACTATGACGGCGAGCGCTATGACGAACAATCCACTTTCCCCGCCGACGGAGCCGTTTCCAAGCCCGAATCCGCACCGTCGCCGAAGGGATTCGCCACGGCAACACCGGAAGCCAACCGATCCGGGCCAGTTGCAGCTACCGGGAAGTCCGCGCCCGTGCAGGCCGGAGTCTCCGAAGCACTGCCCGAGGACCACCGGCAGCGCGATGTGGAAGCTTCCGAAGACACCGAAGCTGATTTCGAGGGAGCGCGGGCCACAGCGCTCGATGGCCCATTGGGCGACAGTGCGCCGATGGGTACGCAGGGAATCGTCTCGGCACCTCTGGACTCCGGCCATCTGATCTCCGGGGCAGCGCCCGAGATATGGACCGGGCCGTTGGCCGACAGCGCGCCGACGGGTGCGGAGTTGCCTGGAGCCGTTGACGGCGAACTGGTCGATTTCGGCGAAACCGTCGCCGCAGATGGTCCACTGACCGAAAGCTCGCCGGTCGGTGAAGAAGCAGACACGGCAGCACCGGCATTCGACGCTATACCGCCAGCTGCCGGTCAGCCGCTTGGCGGGATTGCCGCCCCCATCGGCTCACCTGCCCGTTCGGCCGGTCAGGCAATGCCGAAATCTGAACAGCCAGAAGCTGATCGAGACGCCGAGCCTGCGCTCCACGGGATCTCCGCACAGCTCGTCGCGCCAGAGGACTCCGCCGACGCCATCGCCAGAGCAAGCGCGGCAACCGAGGCGGCGCACGGCGAGCTCGCGGGAGCAGTGCGCGCCGGCCGCACCGACTCAGAGGCCGTGGCCGCTCCGCCGTCCGACAATGAGCTGGTTGAAGGAGGTCTGCCGACATTCGCGATATCCGGTGCCGCGTCCGCTGTCGAGCCCATGGGGGTGCCGACAGGTGACACCGAGGACTCGTTACTCGGGCTACGGACGTCCGGAGACGATTCACACGCCACCGCGACCATGGGCCAGCTGGACAGCGCCTTCGGCGGCAGCGCCCTCTACAACTGCGCAGCCCGGGCCGCGGAAAACGCCGCGAAAAACCTCAACGTCAAACTCAACCACCGGTTGGACGCGAACGCTGGTGGGAAGCGGGCCGCCGGCAACTCCGGTCCCGAACTCGCCGAGTCAGTCGGCGGCGACTGGCACGAGGGCGGCTTCGCCTCGCTCGACGTAGTGGCCGATCTGGTGCGCGCTGAGGGCAAGAGCGTGATCGTTGCGATCGAATATGCGAGCAGCAACGCCGATATCGTCGGCGCGCACGCCATCACCCTGTACCGGAAGGGTAAGGACGTGATGGTGTACGAAAGTTTCGGCACGGTCGAGAGTCGGACGCTTTACCAGCCCGGCACCTACATGCGTGGTGCGGTGTACGGGATCGTCTTCGACAGTGGCGGTACGCCCGAGAACAAGTTGGTGCCCGGGCAGCCGTCCGCCGCGCGGCCCGGAGTAGCCGCGCCGATCTCGCGCGTCGGCGGGTGGGCCGACGGGCAGGAACAGAGCGGGTCCACTGATCCGCCGGAGGCCGGGGGTTTGGGGCCGCGCACCATGATTCCCCCCGACAGGAAGCTGCAAAGCGACCTCGACCAGGCGCAGAGGGCGGCACGGCGGGAGGCGGCCGAATTCCGTCTCGCTGTGCGGAATTCGAGGTTCGCCGTGGTGGTCGATCGCGATGCCCTCCCGCGCCAGCTGTGGCAGGCCGTCGACGAGGAGATCGCCCGCAAGGGTCCGCTGATCGGGCAGCTGTTCAACCGGATAGAACTCCGGCGGTTGCGGGCCGCCTATGACGCCTACGCCGAGGCCGCGGACACGGTTTTGCGACTTCGGACGCAGGCGCGCCGCCAGGCCGAAGAGGTACTGACGCAAGGCTTGGTTCGGGTCAAAGACGCCGACCACCACGAGATCAAGGGCGTGTGGCGTGAGCCCGGTCCCCCCGCGACCGTGCAGATCGCCACAGTGCCGATCGACCGGATGCTCGCGGCCGGCGAGCATCGCGACGCCGCGCTGAAAGAGTTGCTGGAGTTGGCGCGGCAGCACGGAGTCACGCTGAACGAGCTGGAGTCTCCTGGGCTTTCGTCGCACGTGGTACGGCAGCAGCTGTCGGCATACCCAACTACGGTGCGCGACGAACTCGCCGCTGCGTACCAGCGGTACACCGACGCGGTCACGGTACTGGAGCAGTTGACCGTCGCCGCTGAGACGAAAACCGTGGTGGTTCCGGGGGTTTCGGCGCGATTGGTGGTTACCTCACCGCTCGGAGCGCGTGCCCTCTTGGGCTGGAACATCCTTGAGCTGTCTGGTCCTGACACCACCGTCGAATACTGGGATATCGACGTCGACGAGTATGGCCGAGCCTGGTGTTCGCGCGGTGTCGCCGAGCAACCACCTGCCACGGCTGACGCGATCCCCGAAAGAGCGGTGTTCGTCCCTCCCCCGAAACGCACCCCAGACACCCAGGCCACGGTGCGCGGGCTCGCGGTTCAGGTGGTGCGGGCCCAAGAGGAAGCGGGGACTCGTCTGGCAGCCGTGCGTTCCGCCGCCGAGCGGCTATTCGGCATCGATTCGGCCGCTCGGCTGAGCCCGTCGCAACTGCGTACCGAGGTGGCCGCGATCGGCGCGGCCGACGCCCACTTGACCGAGACCGAGCAGGCCGACCTGTCCCACCTGCAGGACGCGTTCGACGCCTACGACGAAGCAGCCGACACCGAGAACATTCTCCGCGCCGAGGCGACCACCAAGGCCGCGCACAAAGAACTGAAGCGGATCGACGGGGTCCCGATCGGCGACTGGATACGGGTGACCGACGCCGCGGTCGAGGTGGTGATCCCAGTCGGAACCCCCGCCGAGGCCGCCGCCCTGAGTACCGAACAGCTGGCCGCGCTGGAGCAAGACGGAATCACGGTGCGGTACCACCACGTTCGTGTCGATATCCGCGCCGACGGCAAGGCAGATACCGCGATCACGACGACCGTGCACGGTACACCGGCCGAGGCCACGACAACGGAAATACTGGATACGTCGTTCGACAGCGCATCGGCTGGCGATTATCGCTCGGACTACGACGCGTTGGCGCGTGAGGCAGCTGGTGTAGCGCAGCGCTTGCGGGCGCTGCTGGCGATTCGCACCCAGCTGCTACGGCAGGCCGGAGTGTCACCTGCGCAGGACGCCGAGGCATTGAAGCTGATGCAGGCCCAGGATGAAATTGCCACGTGCACAGAGGAATTGACGCATCTGGACGAGTCGATCGCCGGGTTGTCCGGGCAATGGGGCGCGACGTTGGCGGCGCTGGGTGCGCGGCCGGTGACCGACGCAGTCGGGTTGGTGCACGGCGCCGACGGCACAGCGCAAGGCATCCTGGTGCTCGGCGCCCACCCGGCCCCGGGCTCGGGGCCGGTCGAGCACGATCGGAGGTTCGGGGAAAGCCTGCGGCACCCGGAAGTTGCCGCCGCGCTGGCATTCGGAGTTCCCGTGCTCTATCGGCGAGTCGACCTGGACGGCAACATATCCCAGCTCGCCGGGCATGTCGATGAGGACGGCAACGTAACCGAGCTCGACGGGCCGAAAGTGCGCCGCAACGTGTGGCAGGCGCCGGAGCCGATGAGCAACGGTAAGCGCGGCTACAAACTGTACGAGTTCGGCGGGGACTATTGGGACGGCGGCCCGAAGGTCCTCGGGGGGGACTATTCGGCACGCGGCAAGAAGATGATCATCGAGGTCGGCAAGGACAGCCCGGTGCGGCTGGCGACACGCACTCGGCGCGCCCGCGGGCGGGTCCATGTCGAGCACACCGAGTGGCAGGACTGCACCGGCCGCTGGCACGCTCTCACGGCCGCAACCCCTTCCCCCACTACCGCTTCTGAGGAAGTGACCGGTCTGCGCACCCGGCGCGCCGCGACCGACAACCGGCTCCGTGCGACGCAGGGTCGGCTTGCCGCACTGGCGCAGCAGCTCGGGCCCGTACCCAGCCGAATCGATCCGGTCGCGGTCGCGGCAAATGAGCAGATACAGCAGGCACAGCGACAGGCAGAACACCTCGCAGATCGCCGTGCGGCGTTCGCCGCCCTACACGAAGCTGGTGCTCGCCGAATCAGCGACCGCATCGCGATCGTCGGATACGGCGGTGCGGCAACCATTATCGTGACCGGAACCCGCAACGACAGCGCCACCGACCTCGACACAGCGCTCGAGGCAGGACTGCAGATACACGGTGAGCTGCGGACGATGATCCAGATGGGCGCCAACGCTCGATTCCAGGCGTTCACCGCCGAGCCCGACGGCACCGTGCATCATGTTGATCTGCCATCACCAACATTCGGCGACCTAGCCGAATCGACGCGAGGATGGACCTCGCATGGCCCACTGTGGTGGGCGGATTCGGACGGCGCATTAAGGCCCATCCCTATCCCCGCCGGCCCTCTGGTCGAGAGCGGGCCGGCGGAGCCGATCGGGCCGGTCGAGATCTCCAGCAATAAGGCGCCGGTACCAGAGAGCGGACCGAAGAAAGAACCGGACCCGTACATCCTGCCCAAGGACCCGTTCACCTTCGTGTGGGGCACCCGCGGCACGGTGGATCCAATCGCGGGACTGTTGCAGAGCGACGGAATGCCACAGAAATACATTCAGGACCACCTGATCCCGGATGGGCTGGACCCGATCCTGGGCCCCATACCAGACGGAAAGTACGCGTCGGGCGTGATGCCGGGCGCGCCGCCGTTCTCGAGTCCTCCCTACTGGCTTCCGCTCGGCATTCACGAGGAGGAGGTGTTCGAACAGCAGGCAGGCATGCTGGCGCACAACGCCAATACCTGGTTCCGGATCTTGTTCATGCGCGCACCCAAGCAGCAGTGGATCACGGCGTTCTTCCAGAACCGGCCCTGGCTGGCTAATGCGATACTCCGGATGACCAGGTGGGCGTCGGACGGGAAGTGGTCCCCAGATCGCGGGCTATCCGCTCAGGAGTTGCGCGCCGACCTTGCCGCGGAGGGCATCGACCCCACCATCATCGACCAGGCCATCGCGCGGCATAACCGGAAAGCGGGGCTGCGCCACAATATTCCGATCATCAAACGGCTCGGCTCCTACCCGTTCTTCATCACCGGAGTCAGCGGAGCGCAACCTATGCACACCGTGGCGCAAACGATCAACCCACTCGACCCGATCCATGAGCTGACAGCAGCGGGCGAGGCTGGCTACGCGCGACGCGAGCACGCGAAGCACGCGCGCTGGAAAACGGTCGAAGCATGGGCAGCTCAGGTTTACGACGATCTCCGACCACTCGACCCGATCCATGAACTGACAGCAGCGGGCGAGGCTGGCTACGCGCGACGCTTGCTCGCGGAGCGCGCGCGCTGGGAAGCGGTCGAAGCATGGGCAGCTCAGGTTTACGACGATCTCCGATCAGACGACAGATGGATCGCCAAGATAGCCGAAAATGCCCTGAAAGACCCGGATTCCGTGGAGCGATATCTGGGTGGAGACGGGTCCTGGGTGCAATCCAAAATATGGACACTGGATACCACTGGCTCGAGCATTCCCTTGCGCCCAGACGGATCGCGGTGGCTGACCGACGCCAACGGACGCCCGTTGCCCATCGATAAGCTCATGGCCCGATTGCACCGCATCTTCGACCACCTGCTGCACGACAATATGCGGTTCGCCGACGGCACGATCGGGCAACTGGACCAGGTGGCCGATGTCGCGCGCGCCTGCCAGCGGCTCATCGATAACGAACCGAAGCGCTTCGACATCATCCTGCTGGAAGCCGCCCTCGCCGAAGCCGAATTCCTGGATGCGCAGACCAGCACCAACAAGGCGGGCGACACGCTGTCCGACCTCATTTGGGAACAAGCCCACCTGTACGTCACCAAGACCCTGGGCTACGACTGCGACAGCATTCGTCCGCACCTGGACGGTCCGATGGCTCGCCAGAGCATGTGGGGCCGGCTCACCGGCCGCCGCCCGATGGCCCCGGAGTTCGTGCCCGAGATTCCGGTTCCGCCGCCGTTCCTGCCACCGCGCGGTCACTTCCCGATCACCCTCGCCCACGGTGACATCGATGGTGTGGACCGGGTGCTGAAACTGTTTGCGCCACACCTCGACGGTTACTCGATCAAACAGTCCATTTCGGCCTACTCGGAGCTAGGCGACCGACTCCGCAGCGCACTGCGCAGAGGCGACGGAGACGTCACGGTCAATGTCAGGACGACCGAAACTGCAGGGCGGCGAACCGTGCGGGTACGGATCACCCAGTCCGCGCACCACAACGCCAAGGTGATCCCGACCGAAGTCCCAGCATGGACCCAGACATTCACCATCTCGGTCGCCACCGGTTCCTCCGAAATGGCTTCTCGCCCTGATGCTTCCGCCCCCTCGGCTTCAGTGTTCGACCGGATCGCCGAGGGTGAACTCGGCGCCCCGCAGGCGATGCGCGACCCCCGAATCGGCTACTCCGACCGCCCCTCCGGTTCTCCCGGCCATCAACCGCGGCCCAGTGACAGCCGACCTCGACAATCGCCGTCGCCCCCTGGCGAGGACTCTGGCGCAACGCCGGGCACAGCCGAACCCCCTGGTCTCGGATCTGGGTTCGAACCGGTACATCCTGGCCAACGGTCGGTGCAACTGCCGCCGAGTCGGCCGACCTACCAGGTCGCCCAACTGTACGACTTCGGCGACGACGGCCCAGCCGAGCCGTACACCATCACCACGATCACACTCGGACCGGACGGGTTGTTCCACGGCCCCGACGGCGAGCCGTACAACACCCGTCGCATCGGCGACAACTTTTTGATGGGCAGCACGCCAGGCGATTTCCATGTCAGCACGGACGGTGACCACATCGACCTGTGGCGATCGTTCCCCTCCGTAGCTGACGCACCGGCCGCATTCGGAACATGGCATGTCTCAGAAGGCCGGCTGGTGTCCGTGGTCCCTGCCAGTGGGACGTTCTTCGCCGCCAGCTCCGACCCGAAATTTGTTGCCCAGCTGCGGTATGAGCTGACCGGACACGGCATCGACTTGTCGGCCGTCAATTTCCGCTACGCCGAAAGCCAAGGCACACTGTGGCCGGATTTAGGTGAACGCTCCTACAAGCCACCACTCGCGACACCGCAGGATCTCATCAAGCTGCCCCCCATGGCGCTCGATTTGTTCCGTGGCAGTGGCGACGACTTCTGGGTGAATGTCTCGTTGCATGAACGGATCGAAAACGGATTGTCGGTGACCTTGACGCTCAACCCGGTTCGTGGCGAACCCGGTTCGGCCACCCTGGTATTCGAGCAAGTCAATGACACGATTACGGCCCGCTACGCCACAATCGATCGGGGGATCGAGACGGCGCGCATCGATCGGATCCTCGATGCCTTGCACGACCGCCTGACCCAATGGCTCGAACCTGCGGGCGTCGAACTGGAGCCGGTGGATTGGGCAGTGCAGCACGAGCCCGGCCAGCCGACCGTGCTGGCGGGAACAGTCGTGTGGATACCAGCCGACGACAATACGGGCCCGGAACAGGTACGTCGTGGGGTCGAGCAGGTAGTCGCCGCGCCGATCGCCTGGCCGGCAGCCGACTTGCAGCGCATCCACCTCGCGGCTACCGAAGTGGTCACGAATGCGGTGCGGCACAGCGGAGGCCCGGTCCGGGTGGTGGTGCGCGTCTGGGGCGTCGGTGAGCGGCAATGGCTGAGTGTGGAGGTCTACGACACCGACCTCACCGATATCCCGGAACGCGCCATGCCCACGGCGGCATCTACCGGAGGTATGGGCATTGCGCTGCTGGCGCTCTACACCGACCGGCACGGCTCGCAGGTGCTGACCGACTCGGACGCCGAGTGGGTCGAGGGCTGGCGCAAACGGGTTTACGTCGAGTTCGACCGGCCGCGAGAGGATAATCAGGATCCCGAATCCACTGGGCCACAGCCGAATACATCGAATCCACACGATACCGACGACGCCGGCCGGGCGCGGACCGGCCACTCGACTTCGGCACTCGATCGGATCGCCGAGGGTGAACTCGGCGCCCAGCAGGCGATGTTCATCCGCGACCCCCGAATCGGCTTCTCCGACCGCCCCGCTGGTGATCCCGGCCATCAACCGGCGCCCGAGGGCAGGCAATCCGGACTTCAACAAGCGGATTCAGTGCCTGCGGTTATCGACCTGCTCGAGAACCACCACCGGCTCACGGTCGCCGGATTCGATCAGGCCGGCCTCACCGTGGAAACGGCGCGTGAGATCGAGGCCGCGGTATCGGCCGCACGAACGGCCCATCCCGAACTCGGTCTGAGGGCGGTCCGAATCGGGCCACTGGCAGAGCACGAATTCGCGGTATTCGCTGCAGGCACACTGACTATCAGCGATTCATGCATCACCGATCCGACCGAATTCAGGCAGCGCTGGGCCGAGGAGGTGGAGTTCGGGGATCAGGTCGGTGTGCCGGGCCGGCCCTATTACGGCGCCGCACTGAATGAGCTCTGCCATGGGTTGGCTGCGGCGGCAGACGGCTACACCATGCACGATCGGATCGAGGAGACGCTGGCTCAGCGCCATCAGCAGGTGGCGCCCGACCAGGATTACTCCAACTGGGAGACCCGCCAATTCCCGGCGGGCAGCTACACAGACTACGGTGACCTCGACCATGATCGGGCGCTCGCCCAATCCTTCGCGGCCGTCCTGCACGAGGGCATCGCGCCTTCCGAAGGCCAGCAGGCCCTCTACGAACTCTCGAGCACACAGGAGATCGGCACCACAGCGGAGCTCACCCAACCCGCGGAATCGGAACGGTCTCCGGACGAGATCGACCGTGTCGCAGACGAATTCGCGACCTTGCTACGTACCGAGGGAATCGAGGCCGCCGTCTTCGGTGCGGCTGCCGCCAACGCCTACCGGGCCCAGCCACGACCCACAGCAGATGTCGACATTCTGGTCGTCGACCTCAGGCAAGCCGAGCGCTGGCTTGCCGCATCGGGCTACCCCGTCGAGGTTTTCGACCGTATCGGGATGGAGCCCGACAAGATCGCCACCCGTTTCAATGGAGTACTCGTGGAGTTGATCCCGGTGGAGGATCCGCTGGAGGCCGTTGCTGTGCAGAGGTCTGCCGAGCACGGCGGTCGTATCTCGGTCGAGGACATGATCATCTTCAAGCTGATGGCTTGGCACGCCCAACGACCACAGGACCGTGACGACTTGGTTTCGATCCTGAGTGCCGAGCATCAGCTGGATCAGGACTACATGCGGCAGCTGATAGCTGCCGAGGATCTGCAAATGGAATGGGCAGAAGCTCTGCACATGTTCCGGCAGGCGGTCTCAAACGACACGTCGGATAGCTCCCCCGTCGACATCTCGGAACGTCTCGACGCAGGGGGCGGCTCTGATTATGTTGCAGCTCAACCGGATTCGGATGCAGAAGGAGCAGAGAACTCGATCTCGGCGGCAAGCCCGGACATTCCGTTTCAGCTAGCGGACAACTTGCTCTCCAGCTCCGCAAGCCGCGCTGATCCTCCGGCGCCGGAGTTCGCCGAGAGCTCCAGGGCGCCTGAGGTCAGCCGCACCGTGTTGAGCGAGGGCGCGGTCAACATGGCTCGGCGCGTCGAGCTGATCACCTATGCCGATGGCACCCAGCGGATTCGCAAGGAAGTCACCGATCCACGGCACGCTGATGCCGAGGAATTGGCCGCGCTGCTCGGACGTGCGGTCGGTGCCGATGTTCCGGACGTAGTCAGGACGAATGCCACGGTCCTCTACATCGAGGTGATGCCAGGGATGGTAGCCAGTCGCATCTACGGAAACGTGTGGTCAACGCAGCAGATCCAGATCGGCGACTCCGCGGCCGGGCGTCGGCTGGGACTACTGGATGTGCTTGCGCGAGTACCGGATCGAGGCATGACAAACTGGCTGATCAGCTCTGACGGGCGAATCAGCGGTATCGACCACAGCCTTGCATTCGGCAACGGTCCTGGCGGCGACCAGCAGACCTCCAGCGGGTTCGCGGCGCATTTTCTCGAGCGCACTGCCGATGGCACTGTCCGATGGCGGCGGCATGATCTCACCGAACTGGAGGTCACCGCGCTGCGGCAGCGAATCCAGGAGTTGGCACCGGAATTCGAGCGACGCGGTCGCCACGACTGGTATCGGTCGGTGTTGGAACAGCTGGCGCGTATCGAGCAGAACACTCGTCGTGCCTAGTACTACTCCAGCCAGACTTCGTGACTGTCATGTCGTGGTAGCCAATCGCCGCTGGTAGTGGCTTGTTTTGGCGCGGTGTTGGTGGCGTCGTCGCCATGTCGACCATGCGAGCCGGTGCCAGATGCTGTGGAGTGGGTTGACGACGAGAATGGCGAACAGGTGCCGAATCTCGTTTCGGGTCAAGGGGATCAGATCTTTCTCCGAGTCTGGGCTCACGGCGGC
This sequence comes from Nocardia sp. NPDC051990, assembly GCF_040680755.1. Classification (NCBI taxonomy): domain Bacteria; kingdom Bacillati; phylum Actinomycetota; class Actinomycetes; order Mycobacteriales; family Nocardiaceae; genus Nocardia; species Nocardia sp. NPDC051990. Next base: position 35,512 of record NZ_JBFAXH010000019.1, read on the forward strand.
GCAGTTCGGTGACGGCGAGGACGGTGAGGAAGGCGTGAGCCAACATCGCCAGGATCGTCCAGCGCCGCCACGACCTCCAGCGACGGACCTGATGCTCATCCAGCCCGCACAGGCCCTTGCCGGTCTGGAAATTTTCCTCGATCGACCAACGACGACCGGCGACGGTGACGAGTTTGTGCAACAGCACGGGTTGAGGTGCGTAGCAGCGGTAATAGGCCAGCTCACCGCTGCTGGGCAGCTGAGAATCTGCGTAGTAATGCCGGCTCGGCCGGTTGGGCTGATCGGGGATCGGAAGGTGACCCCGCCCGGCGGTGAAGCCGGACGGGGTCGGGTGTCCCCCAACGAACGCCATTGGGATCCTCCCCACTATCTACTTGGCCGGCGCCACCGGCGGCTGATTGATCGTGGTGAAGTACTGAATCGCGGCACCGATCGCCACCGGAGCGGTGACCAGGATCTGACCCGCCAGGGTGCCGAGCGCGCCGACGGCGACGATGCCGCCGAGGCAGCCGATGGCAGCGGCCGGGATGAACGCACCGAACAGGCCGACGATCGCGGCCGAGGCGACCGTCGCGCCCGCGATACCACCGAGCACGCAACCGACGGCGCCGCCGCCGACACCACCGATCAGGGTGCCCAGAGTGGCGCCCATTGTGATGGTGCTGGTCATGCGGGACCAGGCGGCCTGCTCACGGTCGTATTCGTTCTTCCACGGCGCCTTGTCCTCGAACGGCAGGGCCACCGGCTTGTAGGCCGCGTGCGCCATATCGAACTGCGGAGTCAGCGTCGCTGTGCGACCGGCGATATCGGCCGCGATCGGGAACTCGAAGTCATCGACCCGGAACTTCAGCGGCATACCGGTGAGCACGGCGCCGTCGGCGGCCTTGATCTTGAACACACCGTCCTCGACGACCATGGCACCGGCATCGGTCTCGACGATGGACTGGGTGTCGGTGGCATGGGCTGTGAAGCCGACGGCGTCATCCGCTTCGGGTTGCGCACCGGCGGAACCGCAAGCGATCCCGACCGCGACGACGAGGCCAGCAGCCACCGTAACGATTTTGCTCATCCTTGCTTCTTTTCTCTTGATTTCTCACAGGAAGCGGTCGCGACCAGCGCGCCGCACAACCGCCGCGAAGCTCGCACTGCCTATCCCGCAGGTTGTTCGATCGGCGTCGCAGGAATACCAGTTCGACTGTTCGGACCAGCGAACGGATCGTGATTTGTCAACGCGCAGCCGCTAGCGGCTGCGGGCGCGAGCATCGACAGTCAGTCCGCGATTGGCGTCGCGGTCTCGATGCGGCCTGAGCGCAGCGAAACTCCGAGCGTTTCAGGTACTAGCACTGCGGCTACGAGGCTGATAGTCGCCCCCGCCACCAAGTACATCGCGGGGGCGTAGGTGGAGTGCGTGGCCTTGATGAGTGCGGTGGCGACGAGTGGGCCCGCTCCACCGAACAGGACGACGCCGAGGTTGTATCCGATCGCGAGGCCACTGTAGCGGCGGGAAGTGGGGAACAGCTCAGAGAACAGGGCGGGCTGTGGCGCCAGCATCATCGCATCTCCGATGAGAATCAGGGCCATACCGACGATCACGGCCGCGAACGAGCGCTGATGGATCAGGAGGAATCCGAGCGGTGCGGTGATGGCGACAAGAATGGCACCGAAGACGACGAACGGCTTGCGGCCCACGCGGTCGCAGATCCGTGCGAAGAAGACGACGAGAACGACGAGTATCAGCATGGCGACCAGGCACGCTGCCCGCGCCGCATTAGTGTTCATGTGCAGGTCTTTGCTGAGGAAAGTAGGGCCGAAAACCAGCAGGACGTAGGTGCACATGGTGGGTGAGCACACCAGCCCGCACACCAGCAGGATTGATCGCCAGTTCTCCGTGACCGCCTTGAGCAACGGAGACTTCTCTCGCTGTTCGGTCTGACTCATTTCGTCGAACTCGACGGACTCTTCGAGCTTGAGCCGCATGTAGAGACCGATCATCCCGAGCGGAAAAGCAGCCAGGAACGGAACGCGCCATCCCCAGGACTGCAGTTGTTCTGTCGTCAATGTGAGGGACAGGACGAGCGACGTCAACGCCGCAGTGAACATTCCCAATGTAATGGTGATCGTCTGCCAGCTGCCGTAGAAAGCCCGGCGGTGCGCCGGCGCGGACTCGACCACATACGCGGCGGCTCCCATCCACTCACCGCCGGCCGAGAGTCCTTGCAAGCATCGCAACAACAGGATCAGGATGGGAGCCGCGATGCCGATGCTGGCGTAGGACGGCACCACCGCAATCAACGCCGTGGCCAGCGAGATGGTGACGATGATCGATGAGAGGGTGACCTTGCGCCCGTATTTATCTCCGATGTGCCCGAACAAGATCCCACCGAGTGGTCGGACGACGAAGCTGATGCCGAAGACCAGGAACGTGATCATCAGCGCGACAGTGGGATCACTGTCCACGAAGAAAAGCACGGAGAAGATCGTGGCGAAATACCCGTACAGCACGAACTCGTACCATTCGAGGAAGTTGCCGATACAGGCGGCGATGATCGCGCGCCGTCGCTGCTGGGTCATACCGGGTGCGACAGTGTCGAGAGTGGTGTTGTGACTAGGCATTGCGGTCTTTCTGAGGCTTACCATTGGGGTGTTCCGAGGGCGGCGATGTCGTGGGGGTTCAGGTCGGCCACATAGGTCCCGTAATCGACGGTCATTTGGGCCTCGCCCCACACCGCACTGGCTTCCCCGAGAGGTTTGAAGAGATGTAGTGGGTCGCTTGGCGACGGCGACCATTCGAACGTCGCTGTTCCGGCCTGCAATGGGCCGTTCACATCGAATCCGAACGGTATCCGGACGAGCCGGCTGACGTCGTAGCCGGGGCCGTCCGCCCGCGGGATGAGCTTCGCCGTGTACTGCGTGCCGAACCAGTCCGGGGCGATTTGGTCGACCGCTGTGGCGCTCGCACGGGCGAAGCCGGCAAGCAGGGGGTGTCCGCGGGCGTCGGTGAAACCGAAGGTCGCGTTCCCGGACAGCTGGTGTAGTTCGACATGGCGAACCTGCTTTTTGGGTAGCCCGAACATCTCCCGTCCGAGGATGCCGTGATTGAGGCCTTCCACGAACGTTTCGACGGCGTAGGCGCCCTCGGTGCCCTCGTGCCGACACCGTAGGTTCACACCCCCCTGCATGTAGGCGGGGCGAGTTTCGACGTTTCCGTGGCTGTTGGTGAACCGTGCGCCACGAAACTCGGCGATCCATATGATCACTTCCGGCATCGGGGTGCCGGTCAGTGGTGCCGGGAGTACGGCGTCGACGATGTCGCGGCTGGTCGGGTAGACCACCGAGAGCCATCGGACGGAGGCCTGTTCGGCTCCGGGGACGAATAACGGAGCGAACGCCGGCATCGCTCCGAACGTGCCCGTGATAGCCCCGTTAGGAGCGGGGCGGTGGGTATCTCCGATGCCGGATGACAGTGGGCTCGTCACATGAGTTCCTCTTCCTTGAGGCGGGGCTGATCTCGGACGGCCTTTGCGGTGGTCCCGAGTATCGACCGGCTGCTTCTCCCTGAGCTCATTGCTCGGTAGTTGCCGTTACAAGATGAACGAGGGGTGACGTGAAAACCAGCGCTGCGAACACGATGTCGACTATCTGAAATACTGGCTATGGCACAGTTCACACTGACCTAAGAGGCTTCCATCGAACCTGGCAGCGACATCGCGAAGAGAAGAATTTCAAATAATCGAACCCAACCGTCATATGTTGGACTTCTCTGTCGGGTGCTGGTGATCATGGTTCTCGCTGGCGCATTGAGCGAGCAGCGGAAGGACCACAGACATGATCTCGGACATCAATCACTCTTCGAGTCAACGAGTTTCGATGGACTCGATCGACATCGCGGCGGACGAACAGTTGGAGTTCTTGTCCGCCACAGTGTCACGCGCGAGTGTCACTGGAAGCGAGGACAGTGTCACCGATCTGTACGTCGACTTCTTCGCCTCCCGGGGATGGCCGGTGGACAGGCAGGTACTGGCGTCGAGCGCGGTTGCGCACTCGGAAGCCGGTGCGGTGGAGCCGCGGATCGACGAGCGTGCGAATGTCATCGGGTACTACCGGGTGCGTAGACCAGAACTGCCGGTTGTGGTGATCAACGGTCACGTGGATGTGGTTCCCGTCTTGGACGAGGACCAGTGGGAGCGGGCTCCGTTCTCGGGTGCTCGTGCGGATGGCTTCGTGCACGGCAGAGGTGCGGTCGACACGAAGGGGGGCATCGCATCCGCACTGTGGGCGCTGGATGGTCTCGATCGAGCTGGTGTGGACCTGCCCTTCGATGTTGCGGTCGAACTCGTGGTCGGAGAGGAAACCACGGGGATCGGCACCCGTGCAGCGCTCGAGCGGATCCCCTCGAGGCTGGGGACGATCGTTCTCGAGCCCACCGCTGGAGCCATTGTTACTGTTGCGTCCGGGCTCCTCTTCTTCACTGTGGAGGTGACGGGCCGTGCCGCCCACACATCCGTGCCGTGGCACGGCATCGACGCCGGTCCGAAGACCATCGAGATCTATCGCGCCCTGCGGCGACTCGGCGACGAGCGTGCCGCGATGTTGACCGACGAGCGGATGCCGTTCCCAAGTGCCGTGCCGCTGGCGATAGGCACAGTCGATATCGGTGGCTGGCGCGCTGCGGTGCCCGCCCGCGGGACCCTGTCCGGCCGGATCGGCGTCATGCCGGGCGAGAGCATGGACCACGTCCGAGATGTCCTGACCGCCTGCGTCGACGCTGTTGCCGCCGCTGATCCGTGGCTGACCGAGCACCCGCCTGTTATTCGATGGAACAACCAGGGGCTGCGAAGTTGGGAGACACCGGAATCCGACTCGGTGGTGACCGCGCTTGCCGAGGGGTGCCGCCGCGCGGGCCTAACGCCGAGGATCGAGGGCATGACCGCAGGATGTGATGCCGGGATTTTGCGGGACGCCGGGGTAGCGACTGTTGTTTTCGGGCCGGGTGAGATGCGCTACGCCCACAGCCCCGACGAGAAGATCGCCGAACGCGATGTCGTCGAAGCCGCGCGGGTCTTGGCGCACGCGCTGGTGGCTTGGGCGGAACCGGCCGACAGGGACTCGCTGCCGTGAACGATGACCACGCGGAAGCGACCGCTGACTCGTCCGGACCGGCCACTTCCGAGACTGTTCTGCAGACCTTGGTCCGCGGGCTGGCGGTCCTGGAAGCGGTCGCCGAACGCAACGGTACGGCCACTCCGAAATCGTTGGCACGGCAATTGGGGCTGAAGCCGGCGACGTGCTACCACCTACTTCGCACACTGCGTTCAGAGGGCTATGTGCTGCGGCTACCCGGCGGAAGGTTCGATATCGGGCCACGCGGAACTTTGCTCGGCAAGAGCGTGGCCGCACGGACATCCCCGGCGCCGGACATTGCCGCGATTCTCACGCGCCTGCACAACAAAACCCATGAGACGGCGTATGTCTGTGGCTGGTTCCACGGGACGATCCTGCGCCAGCAGGTGATCACTGGAGTGCAGTCGGTCACAGTCAAGAACTTGAACGTCGGCTACATCGGCAACATGCACGCCCGCGCCTCGTGCCAAGCGATACTGGCCTACCTGCCGGCCGCGCAGGTGAGCATGATGTTCGATGGAACGCCACTGACGAAGCTGACCGCGAACACGATCGGTACGTTCGAGGACCTGGTGGTCGAACTCGACACGATCCGGCGCCGTGGGTACGCCCTGGACATCGAAGCCTTCGAGAACGACATCTGCTGTGTGGCGGCCCCATTTTTCGATGCATCCGGCACGCCGGCTGGTTCGTTCACCGTTTCGGTGCCGGTCTCACGGTTCCCCCAGCTGCGTAGCACCCTCGCCAATGAGGTCCGGGAAGCGGGTGCACTGGCCACCAACCTGCTCAAGACCGGACGCCTCACCATCCCCGGCGTCCCGGGCGAATCCAACTTTCGGCCCGCCTAGCCCCACCGCCCTCCCGGTTACGTATGTGCGTCGCCGACGACCATTCTTGAGGACCACGAACAATGACCCCCACCCCACCAACAGCGGCGTACCTGCCTACACAAGAGGCTGACAGCGCCCGGCTGCTGGGTTACCTGAGCACCATGGTTCGCATTCGAGAGTTCGAAACAGAGATCGAACGCTTGCGCGGCCTCGGCGTCGTCGTCGGGTCGGTGCACCTGTGCAGCGGCCAGGAAGCGATCTACACCGGTGCCGTGGCCGCTCTCGATCTGTCACGTGACCTCGTGTTTCCGACCTATCGCGGGCACGGCTGGGCGCTGGCCTGCGGCGCGCCGATGGTCGGGATGTTCGCCGAGCTGATGGGCCGACAAGACGGTGTCAACGGTGGTCGCGGCGGGTCGGCATACCTCTCCGTTCCGGAGGTGGGCATGATGGGCGAGAACTCGATCGTCGGCGCAGGAGCACCTATCGCCGCCGGTGCCGCCCTGGCAGCCCGTTACGACGGTTCGAACCGCGTCACTGTGGCCGCCTTCGGCGACGGTGCCGTCAACCAAGGCTCGGTGCACGAGGCATTCAACTTTGCTGCTGTCATGTCACTACCCGTGGTATTCGTGGTCGAGAACAACCACTGGTCGGAGCTGACCCCGATCACCGCGACCACAACCTCCGACCGCCTTTTCAAGCGAGCCTCCGCGTACGGCATGCCGGGAGTTCGCGTAGACGGCAACGATACCGACGCTGTGCGCGGCGCCATGGCACACGCAGTCGCGCACGCTCGCGCTGGAAAGGGCCCGACCGTAGTCGAGGCCATGACCGACCGCATCGTCGGCCACTACATCGGTGACGCCCAACAGTATCGGCAGGCCGGAGAACTCGAGCGTATTCAAGCTGCCGAGCCCATAGCCCGGTTGACTGCCGCCCTCATGCAACGGGGCGTTGAGAAGCGCCACATCGAATCGACCGTCGAGCGCGCTACCACCGAGGTTCGCGCCGCAAGCGAACAAGCTCAAAAAGCCCCGCTCGCCGATCCCGCGACCGTCCTGGAGCACCTCTATGCGTGACGCTACCCGAAAAGATCTTACCTACGCCGAGAGCGTGAACCGGGCCCTTCGACGTGCCATGACCGACGACCCCACGACCTTGCTCTTCGGCGAGGACGTCGCAATCCCCGGCGGCGTGTTCGGTGTCACCAAGGGACTGCGCAAGATGTTCGGCGACCGGGTATTCGACACACCCATTTCCGAATCCGCCATCCTCGGCGGAGCAGTCGGCGCGGCGCTCGTTGGGCGGCGCCCCATCGTTGAGATCATGTGGGCGGACTTCGCCCTCGTCGCTTTCGACCAAGTTGTCAACCAAGCGGCAAACGTCCGGTACATCAACCGCGGCACCCTGACCGCTCCGCTTACCATCCGCACCCAGCAGGGGAGCGGACCCGGTGCCTGCGCCCAGCACTCGCAGAATCTGGAAGCCCTTTTCGCGCACATACCTGGTCTCGAGGTCTGTATGCCGGCAACGCACCAGGACGCCCACGATCTGCTGCTGGCCGCTATCGCGAGCGACGACCCAACCATCGTGATCGAGAATCGCAATCTCTACCACACGGCCAGGCAACCGGTGACCCTGGACGGCCCGGTCCCGATTCCCGGTGGCGCGGCTACACGGCGTAGCGGAACCGACCTGACCATCGCTACCTGGGGCGCGATCCAGCACAAGGTACTCGATGCGGCCGAGCAACTCGACCGCGACCACGGAATCTCCGTAGAGGTCATCGATATGCGGTGGCTTCGGCCGCTCGATATCGACACTGTTGCCAAGAGCGTCGAAAGGACCGGTGTCCTTGCGGTCGTCCACGAAGCGCATCAGTTCGCCGGGCTGGGGGCCGAGGTGCTCGCCTCGATCGCCGAGCTAGGAATCGCCACCCGGCGTCCCCCAATCAGGATTGCTACTCCGGACGCCCGTATTCCCGCAGCACCGTCGCTGCTCCAAGCAGTCGTACCTGGTACCGACACTATCGTCAACCGGGTACGAACACTGATGGAATCCCCGGTTTCAGCCCGATGACCGGCCCGATTCGTACCAGAGAGCTGGTTGCGCCGCCGTATCTGGATGTCACCACCGTCACCGTTGCGCAGCGACTTGTCGAGGACGGAGCGCGAGTTCACCGCTTCGACGCAGTCGCCGAACTGATCGACGCACGCGGGACCGAGATGGAAGCGATCGCCGACGCCGACGGATTCATCCAATACCCACCGACCGAGGCGATCGACGATCACCCGGGCCTTGTCGCGTGGATCAACGACGCGCCGACAGCAACGAGCGACACCACCGTCGCCGTGCGCACGCCTCGCGAGGGCCCTTCGCCCGCTGAGGTCAGCTACCTATCCTCGACGTGGACGAATGTTGCGCCGACAGCCGTCGAGAGTTCCGACCGACGGGCACGGGTGGCGCTGCTCGTCAGTGCGATCGTCGACTCAGTGGATCTTCTCGCCGTTCCACGGACGGACGGTAACTCCGGGCCGATATCGGTCGGCACCGACACGGTGATCACGGTTCACGATCCGTCCGTCGACGACGGCAAGGTAACGATTCCGAACGCCAACACACTGTCTTCGACAGGACTGATCCGTGCTCTTGCCGCACCGACCGGCGATCTCCCCGTGAACGAGAATGCGGTCGGCGTGGAGCTACACCTGCTCCCGACAACGGGAGCGCTCTATACGCCACCGTCCGCAGACGTGCTGGTCACTGTGGCGGTCTCCGAGCCGTATGCCGCTGTCGTCGCTGTCGACGACGAACTCGGACACTCCACGATCGCCATCCGCCACTGTGCCACAGTCGTTTTCGGCTATCGACAAGCAATGGTGGCCACCGATCTGGTTGCTGCCTTCAGCGAAAACATCGCCACGCGTCTGCGACGCCGCCACCAATAGGCAGACAAAGGATCAACTAATGAGCGCAGCTGGCACCGAACCGACCCTGCACGAGCGCCACCGTGCGGTGATGCCCACCTGGATGGCCACCTACTACGATGACCCACTCGAACTGGTCGATGGTAAGGGCCGACACATCACCGGCGGAGATGGCCGAACGTACCTCGACTTCTTCGGCGGACTCCTCGCGACTATGGTCGGCCACGACATCCCGGAGATCACCGAGGCCATACAACGGCAGACACACCGGATTCTGCATTCGAGCACCCTCTATCTGATCCGGAGTCAGGTGGAACTCGCCGAGAAAATTGTGGCTCGCGCTCCAGTCGATAACCCCAAGGTCTTCTTCGTCAATTCCGGCTCCGAGGCAGTCGAGACCGCGTTTCTGCTGACGACCACGGCGCGGGCGTCCAATCAGGTCATCGCCCTTCGCGGGAGTTATCACGGGCGCTCCTTCGGAGCGACGGCCACAACGGGTATCCGTCGCTGGTCCGCATCGAGTCTGAGCCCGCTACAGGTCACCTATGCCCACTCCGGATACAAGTACCGGAGCCCGTTCGGTCACCTGTCGGACCGCGAGTTCACCGCCGCGTGCCGCGACGAGCTGCAGACGATGATCGAGACGTCGACCTCCGGTGATATTGCCTGCTATATCGCCGAGCCCATCCAGGGTGCCGGTGGATTCGCGACTCCTCCCGACGACTTCTTCGTCGAGATGAAGACCGTCCTCGACCAGTACGACGTGCCTTTCGTTTCAGACGAGGTCCAGTCCGGTTGGGGCCGCACCGGGAGGTCCTATTTCGGTATCGAGCACTATGGGGTGCGGCCGCAAGCGATCACATTCGCAAAGGGCCTTGCCAATGGAATCGCCATCGGGGGAGTAGTGGCCGAAGCCGACCTGATGGACTGCCTGACGGCCAACTCCATCTCCACCGCCGGGGGCAACCCTGTCGCCATGACCACCGCCAACGCCGTTCTCGACTACATCGAGTCCCACGATCTGCAAGCCAACGCCGACCATGTCGGACGGATACTGCGCCAGGGCCTCGAGGCCCTCGCCGGTAGCTGTCCACTGATCGGTGAAGTTCGTGGTGCCGGGCTGATGATCGGTGTCGAGCTCATCGTGCCGGATACTCGGACGCCAGCGGTCCGCCAGACCGACGCCGTGCTGGCCGAAGCCCGCAACGCTGGTTTGCTGATCGGCAAAGGCGGGTTGGCGGGCAACGTGCTGCGAGTGACACCGCCGATGACGGTGACGGAGACCGAGGCATACGAAGCGCTCGACATCTTGCGCGATGTTCTGGACAAGGTGTACCAGGCCGACGCCGCGGCGCCGGTCTGACGGCGCACCGCCGAGCTTCGCGACACCAGACACTTTCAACCAGGACGGATTCTCATGCCTCACCACTTCACCATGCAAGCCTTGGTGCACTCCGACATACCCGGGCCTGACGGTTTGCGTCTGGACTACGTGCCTCGCCCGGAGATCGGTGCTGACGATGTTCTGATCGAAGTAGCCGCGGCTGGTCTGAACCGACACGAACTGTTCGTGATCGACGCCCACAGCGGCGACGACGCGAAGATCGTGGGTGCCGACGCCGTCGGCACTGTCATTGCTGCCGGCATCGATGCGGGGCAGGAACTGGTCGGCCGCCGTATGCTGGTCAACCCTTGTCTGGGGTGGACCGATCCCGATGATGTACCGCAGGTACCGACCATCCTTGGCGGCCCGGTCCAGGGCACTTTCGCCGAATACATCCGAGTGCCCGCAGACAACGTTCACCCGGTCCCGCAACACCTGTCCGACATCGAAGCTGCCGCGCTGCCACTGGCTGGGCTTACCGCCTACCGTGCGCTGTTCACCAAAGGCAATCTTCGGCCCGGCGATCACGTCGTCATCACCGGTGCCACCGGCGGCGCCGGAACCATGGCCCTGAGCATGGCCGTCGCGGTCGGCGCCGAAGTCACCGTCGTTACCCGACACCACAGTAAAGCCGCGCAAGCGCGCACCCTCGGCGCGGCCCACGTCGTCGTTGGCGCCGCCGATTTCGACGAACACCTCCACGCCCCGGCGGACCTGGTGCTCGACAGTGTCGGAGCATTCTCGTTTCCCGCCGCGATCCATGCGGTACGGCCGGGGGGTCGCATTGTCTCCTTCGGCGCCACGACTGCACCGGACATCACGCTGTCGTTGCGTGACCTGTTTTTCCGGCAGATAAGTCTGGAAGGCACCTCGATGGGCAGTGCACCTGAATTCGCCCGCATGCTCGACTTTGTCACAGACTACGAAATCAGACCTGTGGTACATGCGTACCGCCCGTTGAGTGAAGCGCCGGACGCGTTCCGCGAGATGGCTTCCGGAAACACTTTCGGCAAAACGGTTTTCATCCCGCGCCGTTGCACCCCGTGACCCCACCTTCCGAGAGGAACAGAATCGCATGAAATATGTGAACCCACCTACCATCGCCCCGCCTATCGGCAAGTTCAGCCACGTCGTGCTGGTCCCCAGCTCGACCGCCATCGCATACATCTCGGGACAGATCGGTGTCGGAGCAGACGGAGTATTGGACTCGGATAGTTGCTACGACCAGACCAAACAAACTTTCGCCAACCTCGAAATGGTGCTCGAGCACCTGCGCGTGACTCCCGCATCGATCGTCAAAATGCTTACCCTCGTCGTCGGCGACGACGGGTTCGCCGAATTCGCACGAGCACGTGACGAGGTCTACGCTCGGTGGTTCCCCGGCGGCCAGTATCCGGCGCATTCCGCAGCAACAGTCACAGCATTGGCGAAGCCGCGGCTGCGTGTCGAGATCGAAGCTGTCGTCGCCGTTCCCAGCCCGTCATGACACCGGAAGAATTCCGGGCGAACTTTCCGGCCCTCGAAACTTGGACCTGGCTCGATACCCCTGGCGCGCCTCCAGGGGCGACGCCCGTTGTCACCGCTCTGCGTCAGGCCCTCGACGACTGGTCGTCCGGCTCGTTCGACTGGCTCGATTGGGACCATGCCGTTGATGCTGCGCGTTCGGACTTCGCCCGGTACATCGGAGTGGGGCCCGATACCATCGCCTCCCAGACCTCCCTCGCGGAAGCGTCCACGGTCGCGGTACGCAGCACCGCGCCCGGCACCACGATTGTCGTTGCCGAGGACGAGTTCCGTAGTGTTCTCTTCCCCGCACATCACTACCACGCTGCGACAGGTACCGATCTTTGTGTCGTTGCCCGACAACCGGGCAGCAGCCGCACCGCCGCGATCATCGACGCGATCGGGCCCAATACGGGGCTGGTAATGGTGAGCGAAGTGCTGACCAATGACGGCGAGTTGGTCGACATCGAGGCGATATGCCATGCCGCCCACCAATACGACGCACTCGTCTACGCCAACCTCACCCAGTCGCTGGGCGTTCTCCGCAGCGATCTCGCTCGGCACCCCGCAGACATCATTGCCGCGCACGGCTACAAATGGATGCTTTGTCCGCGTGGGACCACCTGGCTGGTCGCCGACCCCGCCAGAGCGGAACTCCAACCGACGGTTGCCAGCTGGAAAACCACCCGTGACGCCGAGCACTATTTCGGGGGCCCGTACACAGAATCGGCAACGATGACCCGCTGCAACTCCTCACCCGCGTGGATATCCTGGATCGGCGCTCGTGCAGCGCTGAGCCTACTATCGCAGATCAGCGAGGATGAAAGCCGCCGCCACACCCTCGGCCTCGCGTCCGACTACACCAGACGTATGCGGGAGAACGGCTTTCGTCCGCTCAACAACGGTGCGCCGTCTCACATCGTTGTCACCGCGCCACCCGAATATCGCCGCATCGACCCCGCTGCCCTTCGAAAAGCGAAGGTGCGAGCCACCTTGACCGAAAGCGGTGCGCTCAGAGTAGGATTCCATTACTTCAATACCGACACCGATGTCGATCATGTCATCGAAGCAGCCGCTTCAGCACTTGTCCCGTGAATGCCTTGGCCCGCCTAACCGAGGATAGTTCTCGGACTTGATTCAGATACGTGCTATTCAAATGGCAGCGACTCGGCCGCTCAACGCGTCGAAGCGGGTCCGGAATTCGTTGGCGTCGGTCTTGGCGCTGGCTATGACAAGGGTTCTGACGGGGCCGGAGCTCGGACACCAGTCGTGGTGATGTGACCGCGCCTTCGAGCATCGTCAATGTGGTGCGTCCTTCAGCAATCGCGGTGTGAGTGTCGCCGAAGCCACATATGGGCGCACGGATGCGGGAGTTCAGCAAGATGGACGGTGGACCGGCGATCGGCACGAAGCACGGACGATCGGATCACCTGTATCTGTTACGAGTTGCCGGCTGCCTTGTGTCCCTTATCCTTTGGGATTCCCGCCGCTGGGAATCCAGCCCCGATGCCGCATACTGCACGCTGGCAATCTTGCGCCGACTCTGTGTCATTCAGCTGCGGACTTGACCATGACGTAGCGTCATAGTTGAGACTCGTCGCATGAGAACCAGCGAACTCGCGAGGGCAGCGGGCACGACACCTCGTGCGGTGCGGCACTATCACCGGCTCGGCCTACTCGCGGAGCCTGCGCGTAGCGCGAACGGCTATCGCGACTACTCGCTGAAGGACCTTGCACGACTGATGCGTATTCGCTGGCTCGCCGAGAACGGTTTACCACTTGGTTCCGTAGCAACGGTTCTGACCGAGAAGCAATCAACCACCGGCGCCGACGATCTTCGTGACGATCTGCATGCGCTTATTTCGAGCTGCGAGCGCGAGATCGCTGTGCTCGAGCTGAAACGACAGCGGTTGACACGATTGCTGGACTCCGCAGTCCAGAGCGAGGAGCTGACCGCCCTTCCAGCAGATTTGGTTGCGGCGTTCGACGCGATGCGATCAGAAGCGCGCTGTGAGGCGGAGATTCGAACGCTCGACCGCGAAAGGGACCTCCTGGAGGTCCTTGCGATTTCGAGCGAGCTGCCCGACCAGGTCTTCACGTGGTTCGCCCAGATGTTGAGTGCCGCTGATACACGTGTCGCATATCGGCGGCTCATAAAGGCGTGGGGAAAGCTCGAGGGGCAGCGGGTCGTGGATGCTGGCGAACAGATCGACCTCGCGGCGAGCGAGCTCGCCGGTCATCTGAGAACCTCGTTTCCTTTCGAGACGGCTTTTTCTGCTGCCGATTACGACACAATCGGTGGTCTCCGGCTCGACGAATGCGTTCCTGACGTTGCTCAGCGCCAGGCGGTGTTGCGCACTCTCGAGATCCTGTCGCCCCACCCTGAGTCGGTGATTTCATGACGGTCAGCACTCGGCTGCTCGCGGGTGTGGCACAGGTGCTGACAGTGGCCATGATCGGCACCAATATGGCCCTAGCCGGCGGTGGTGTGATAACCACGGGCACGGCAGTCGGGTTATGGCTCGCTGTGGAATTGCCGCTCTTCGCGATCACTGTCGCCCTATTCGGATGGCGAGTACGAGTCGCTGTTCGGCGTGATGATGTCAGTGTCGGCGACGCTGTCCACGCTGCGTTGTCCGAGTCGCCGATCTATCGATTCGCTCGTTCAGAGTTCGGGGCGTATCGGTCGGTGTGGATGTGGATACGGGGCAAGACTGATCCAGATCGTGGGCTGGTGTTCACGGCGTCGGCGGGTGTGCTCACGATGCCCGCCGCTTTCGGGGCCGCCACACTGATAGAGGTGGTGGTCCTGCATCTGGTGCTTCCGTGGTTTTGGCTGAAAATCGTTCTGGCAGTGATATCTCTGTGGTCTCTCGTACTGCTTGCCGCGTTCGTCGCCAACGACGTCGTACATCCGCACTATCTGTCGCAGGGCGTCCTCGTCCTTCGTCGCTCCGGGAAAGTCGTCGTCAAGGTTCCGGTCAGCCACGTATCGCGTGTCGTGAGCATCCGCCGGTACTCTCGAACGCAACCTGAGATCGAGGGCAGCAGGCTGTATCTCCCGAATCATGAGGGCACGAACATCGAGCTTGCACTGAACCAGCGAAGCGCTGCTGCCGTGCCCGCCTTTCTCGAGAAGTGGCGCAGCTCAGGGGCCGTCACCACGATATTCCTATATGTGGATGAGCCGTCGAAGCTTGCGGATGCTGTCCGGGGCACACAACAAACAGACGTGCAGGCAACGTCGAATAAGCAGAAATTAGACGCCCATCAACCGGGTTCGTCGGCTCCGATATGAATCCCCCGGTAAGTCCGGGGACTTCATCTTCTGTGAAGGATGGAGTCGTGTCGTCGAGCAAGAAGTACCGGGTCGAGTTGCGTGAGCGGGCCGTGCGGACGTTCGTCGAGATTCGGGAGCAGCACGAGTCGGAATGGGCGGCGATGTGTGCGGTCGCCGAGTTGTTGGGTGTGGGGACCCCGGAAACGGTCCGCAAGTGGGTGCGGCAAGGCCCGGTGACGCGAATGCGTGTCCCGTTCGACGATATGCGGATGCAGGTTGATATTTACGGCGGTGCAAGGTCGAGTTGGGCGGCAAGCCGAGGCAGAGCTGCGGCGAAGGCTCGAGCAGCGAACTTCCAGGTGTGGTCGCCGGGCAGGATCGTAAGTTCGGTGGGGATACCGGCTTGCCGTGCGGCGGTGGAGAGTTCGCCGGCCTGGCGGACGTGTGCCGGCTCGGCGGTGCCGCAGATGAACAGCCCCGTCACGTCACGGTACGGGCCGCGGTGGGCGAGCACGGTGAGCGGGTCATGCGCGGCCCACGCAGCGGAGTCGCCGTTGAACAGTTTGCTGATCGTGTCCTTCTTGCTGCCCAGGTTCGGGCCGAGGTCGCCGGAGATGTCGACGAAGTGACCGAAAGTCTCGGGATGCTCGACAACCAGGTCGACGGCGCAGGTGCCGCCCATGGACCAACCGGCCACACTCCAGTTTCGGGGTGACGGCGCGGCGTCGAAGGTGGACACGATGTAGGCAGGGATCTCTTTGACGAGGTGGTCTTCGGCGTCGCCGGCTACGCATTCGGTGTCGGTGATGACGTCGCCGGTGGCGTCGGTGAATACGAGGATGGGTGCGAGGCCGCTGTGCTGCTGAGCGTAGGCGTTGGCGGTTTCCACCGCGTGGCCCGCGCGGATCCAGTCGTCCGGGACAGCGAACACTCCGCCGATCAGTTCCAGGACCGGCAGGTGTGGTCGAGGCTGGCGAAACCAAGCCGGGGGCAGGTAGACGAATTCCCGGCGGTGCCGGAAGTGGCTGAGGGTATCCGGAATAGTGACGGCGACGATCTGGCCAGACGACGTTGTGGGTGGCACCGCGCCGAGCTGGGCGGGGTCGACCGCGGCCGGCATCGGTGCATGGGATACCGTGCGCCAGGCGTCGCGGATCGTAGGGTAGTAGCCGATTGCGGCGTTGACGGCGTTGACCAACGTCACGGTGGTAAGCATGACGGCGAGCAGCGCAACTCCGCGGCGCCACCACCGGTCGCCGCGCCAGCCGAGGATCGGCATGAGCGCCGCGAACAGCAGCACTGCGAACCAGACCCACGCCTCGGTCGGTACGGGATCGGCCAAGGCCAGCGCGGCTGGCACCGCGACCCACGCCGCAACGGCCCCTGCTATCGCAGTGCCCGCAGCAATCGACAACCACCGCGCTCGCCATCTGCGATTCCGCCACCGGATGGCAAGCACCACCAGGATCGCTGACGCTATCCGCAGTGCCCAGGGAAACCAGCCGTCCAGTAGCGACACCGTCATTCCGGCCACCTCGCTTGGTGTCGGTCTGGCCCCGGCGAGTGGCGTGCGGCAGGACAAGCCCGCGATCGGGGCACTCGCGGTCGGCAATTCCGCCGACGTGTCCTACGACTGGTTCGCGGATCACATTGCTGATGAGTTCGCCAACGGCGTGAGGATCGTAGATAAGCCGGGTGTACCTGCCGGGCAGGGCGATGGTGTGCGGGTAAACGAGGACGGTCTTCTCCAAGCGGCGCCAGTTCGGTTGCGGGGGCGGGCGGATTCGATCGGCAGGCATGCCCGCGAGTGCGCGGCGGCGAGACTCCGGCAGACCGGAGAGGCCGGAGAAAGTCCCGCCATATCGGCATCCGAACTCCTGACGTGGGCTCACCTGTGTCGCTGTTCATTTTCAGGCCATAGAGACAGGGGCGGTTCTGGTTCCCAGCACGACAAGCGAACTGGTCTATGTCGAGAATCGCCGATAGCTCCATCCGTAGGAAGGGAGCAACGTCGGACACGTTCAGGACGCGGGTCTCTCGATCTCGGGACTTTCGGCACCGTCCGATCCGGTCGTTATCGACGACCGGGACCATCGACCCGCCGAGATAAGGACATCCCGGAGCTGTCTACACCGGTGATCTGCGACGACCCTGAAACAACTCAACCTGGATCTCCGTGTGTCCACACCAAAGTTGATCGAGGTTCAGACCCGCTGCGCCTGGACGATCCAGATCGGCATCAGCACCCGTCCCTTGTCGTCGCTCACCGCGTCCGGGTACTGCGTCACGAACTCGCGGGCGGAGGCGGTTACCGCCGTCAGCTCGCCGGGGCTCAGATCGGTGATCGCCCAGCCACCGGCGCTCAGCGTGTCGCGAATGTTGCGCTCGGACACGGGAAGCGGGGCAGGTAACCCGCCGATCGTCTGGTCGGAGAAGCACAGCGTGCTCAGCAGGGCGCCCGGTTTCGTGGCGTGATGCACGGTCGCGATGTATTGCGCGCGCTGCTCGTCGGTGAGGCAGTGGTAGAGCGCACTGTCCAGCACAGTGTCGAACCGGCTCTCGACGCCGGTGAGGCTGGTGACGTCGGCGACGGCGAATCGACGTCCACCCCACGCGCCGCCGCCCGCCGGCGCGCCTGTTCGACTGCCGGCGCGGCGGCATCGATCGTGGTCACCCGATATCCCCGACTCGCCAGGTAGATGGCGTTGTCACCGAGGCCGCAGCCGACATCGAGCACCGCGCCGGATATCCGTCCCGCTCGCTCGAACGCGACGACGGCCGGTTGTTATCGAACGGGAGCCGCGTTCGAGTAGGAAAAGTCTGTTAGCAGCCGTGACGGGACGCGCAGACGAGTTGCACTAGTCGCATCGACCGGGGAAAGTGTAGCGCTATTTGCATCCGAAATGCGGTGGCACAAAAGAAATCATCGATGAACGTGAATTCGGAAGCGCAATGTCTTTCGAAATAGTTTGATGCCCGATAGTCTGACGTGCATGATTCTCGATCCCCGCACCAACACCATCGACGGTGTCCTGCGCCGCTCGGCGGCGAAGGTCCCCGACCGTGCCGCCGTAACGTTCGAAGGCAGGTCACACACCTACCGCGAACTCGACGCCGCGGTGAGCCGGGCGGCCGCGCATCTGCTCGCGCTTGGCCTGGCCGCCGGTGATCGGGTCGCGGCCTACGGCACCAATTCCGACGCCTATGTGATCGGCTTTCTCGCCTGTGCCCGTGCGGGTTTGGTGCACGTGCCGGTGAACTACGCGTTGCGCGGGGACGAGCTGACCTATCTGCTGTCCCAATCGGGTGCCCGGGCGGTGCTGGCCGACCCTGCTCTCATGTCGAATCTGGACGCGGTGCGCGGTGATCTCACCGTGCTCGAGCATGTGGTGGTGTTGCGCGGCGCGCAGGACTCACTGCTGACGGTCGCTGTGACCGGCGAGGTGCCCGATCCGGTCTCGCGAGTGGCCGCGACCGATTTGGCCCAACTGCTCTACACCTCGGGTACGACGTCGAAACCCAAGGGCGCCATGATGACCCATGAGGCGCTTGTCCACGAATACGTCTCCTCGGTCATCGCGCTGGACCTCACCGCCGACGACAATCCCCTCATCGCCATGCCGCTATATCACTCGGCCGGCATGCATGTGTTCACACTCCCCTACCTATCAGTGGGCGCGACCGTGAATCTGATGGCCGCACCGGATATTCCGGAAATTCTGCGCCGGATCGAGGACGACCGAATCGGATCGCTGTTCCTCGCTCCCACGGTGTGGGTGCCACTGTCGAATCACCCTGATCTGGCCCTCCGCGACCTGTCCTCGCTGCGCAAAGCCCAGTACGGTGCCTCGATCATGCCAGTGACGGTGCTGAACAGACTTCGGGAACGCTACCCCGATCTGGGTTTCTACAACTGCTTCGGACAATCCGAAATCGGCCCCCTGGCCACCGTGCTGCGCCCCGAGGAACATGCCGATCGGCCCTCGTCGTGCGGGCACCCGGTGTTCTTCGTGGAGACCAGAGTCGTCGATACCGAGGGCAACGACGTCGCCGACGGCGAGTCCGGCGAAGTCCTCTACCGATCACCGCAGCTGTGCCGAGGCTATTGGGACAATCCGGAGGCGACCGCAGAAGCGTTCCGCGACGGCTGGTTTCACTCCGGCGACCTCGTCACGCGCGATGCGCAGGGGTTCATCACCGTGGTCGACCGGATCAAGGACGTCATCAATACCGGCGGCATCCTGGTCGCCTCCCGCGAGGTCGAAGACGCTCTCTACACCCACCCGGCCGTCGCGGAGGTCGCGGTCATCGGCACACCCGATGAGAAATGGATCGAGGCCGTCACCGCCCTCGTGGTGCTCCGCGACGGGCACACGGCAAACGCGGACGAATTGATAGGGCACACCAAGGATCTGATAGCGCCGTTCAAAGTTCCCAAGAAGATCCGATTCCTCGGCTCACTGCCCCGGAATCAGAGCGGCAAACTACTCAAACGCGAACTACGGAAACCATTTACAACGCCATAGACGATTTCGAGGCCGCCACTCGAAAGAGTGTCGGCCCCGAAAACAGAAGTGCTAGAACGTAATTCCTTCGCTACAAGCCGGTGCCGCAACACCATTGCTGGTTCTCCTCTACGTCTTTCTGCGCACGAGACGGAAGCAGGTGGCGACCCAGAATGCGGATTCGCTCATCGCGGTGAATTTCTCGGCCCACTGCTCACTCTCACCGGACAAGCCCAAGCCGAGGGAGGCACTACCGTGATGTCGACCGGTTGAGATCACCGGTCGGCCCGTCGAGTGGATCGTGTCGCTGGGTGCCGCGGGCTGGTCAGTCGGGGAGAGAGTTGGGGTCGCGTTGGCAGGTGAGGTCGGCATCGGGGAGGGTGCCGTCACGAAAGTAGGTGTTGACGATGTCGTTCGCGCAGTGGCTCAGGTCGGAGCCGAGGACGCCGTGAACGCGGGTGTCTGCCAGTGTGACCATTCGTGACGCTGTCAGGTCCTGGTGCAGCCCGAGGCCTTGCTGGTAGGCGGTGCGGGTGTCGCGGGTTGCCTGCAGGATCAGTGCTGGTGTCGAGTTGTGCACGGCGGTGGGAGGCTCGATCGGGTCCGGCCAAAACGCGCAGGCGGTGACGTTGTTGGCGAACGCGCCGAACACCGGTTGGGTCGCCCGGACGCCTTCGATGTTGCGGCGATACCAGGCCAGATCTCGAGGTGCAGCCTTGTCACCACACAGGACTGCCGCCATGCCCGAGGCATCCAGCGGAACGGGACCGCTGATCTTGGCTTTCAACTGCTCCATGTCGACGGGCAGCCCGGACACCGCGTCGGCTACGCCCCGTACGACCTCGGCGAGGTTGGTGTTCCTCCGCGGAGTCGACAACAGCGCCAGCAGCATCATCGGCACGGTGTGTTCGTCGATGAGATAACCGTTGCCGATCACCGGATGCGTGGCGGAACGTCGGATCATGTCCTCGACAAAGGCTCGGACCTGTGGTCCGTTGCTACCGAAGTGGTATTCGGCGTCGTGGCGGGCCGCCCAGATCGCCCAGTCGTCGAGCCCGGCCTCGTTGACGGCACCCATGTCCTGGTATGTGCCGATCCAGTAGCGGTCCGGGTCGATGGCGCTGTCCAGCACGATCCGGTCACTGCGCTGCGGGAACATCTGTGTATACACCGCGCCCAGGTAGGTGCCGTAGGAGAGGCCGTAATAGTTGAGCTCGCGTTCACCGAATGCGCCGCGGATGACATCCATGTCTCGGGCGGTATTGCGGGTGGTGATGGACCGGGCCTTCTCGGGATCGGGTGCTACGCAGGAAGCCGCTAGCGCGGCGGCCAGGGCGGCGTCGCGCGCGTAGCCGAAGGCATCGAAGCCAGCCGAGAACAACATGGTGGGAAGCGGCAGCGCACAACTCATTCGGTCCGATCGGCCGATACCACGCGGGTCCATGCCGACCAGGTCGTACTGGGCACGGACATCCGGTGTGAACCGATCCCGGAGCTCGGCCATCATGCTCAGGCCCGGACCGCCGGGACCACCGGGGTTGGACAGCATGATCCCGCGCCTTCGGGCCGGGTCGGTGGCCGGGATACGCGAGATCGCTACGGTCAGCGTGCGTGCGTCCGGTCGGTTGTAGTCGAGCGGTACGACAACGCCCGCGCACTGGGCCCCCGCATTGTCGAGCACCGCGTCGTTACACGGCTTCCAGTCCAGCTGCTGGTGATAAAACGAGTCCAACCCACTCGGGATGTCATCGACCGGATCGGCGCTTGCCGGCCCCAGGGGCAATGTGGCGAATGCGGCTGCCGATATGACCCACAGTACGAGCCATCGAACCCAACGTATCGGCATCGCATCTCCTGCCCGAGACCTCCGTGTACGCATCCCTGATTCCGTCGCACTGTCATTTCCGGGGTCTCGAACCAGCACCATACAGCCGTTTGCTGAAACCAGCTCGGCGAAGTCCGGATTTACAGAATCGTCACCCACACTTGCCCCGGTCAGATCGGTGTTACGCCTCCGACATCAGGTTTTGTGGCGCGAGCCGATTTGCACAAATCACAGACTGGTTGCGATAGCTACGCATGCCAATCAATTGCCCGATATATCGCGAACGGACATCCGCGTATCGGCTCGGTCCAGCGAGCCTTTTCCTCCCTGCTGGGCGGCCGCAACAGTTGTTGAAAACTTTACAGCTGTGAAGATGAAATCGTTATGCTACCGTGATCCAAACCCTCAGTGGTGTGACCGGTTGATGCAGGCCCGGAGTGCCTGCGCGTCGGATAGTTGGACGCGGGAGGCGTGATGGAATCCGGGCATATGTTGTCGACGTATCGGAAAGATGCTTGCCGCACAGCGTGTTCGGCTACTGATGTGCCTGGTCTGCCGGTCGACGGCGCGCCCCGGCAACCAGTGAGGTGGTGGCGGATCGGCGGGCAATGGCTTGTGACCCTCATACTCGCCATCCTCATGCTGCCGGCAGCATTGACGATGCCGGTCGCTCGAGCCGCAGAGCTGTCCCCGGGTGATGATCCCTTCTATGCCGCACCAGCCGACCTCGCGTCACATCCCAACGGCGCGGTGCTCGGGTCGCGGACGATCCCAGTGCTCGGTCTGTCGATACCGGTGGCGGCGTGGCAATTACGGTATCGCACAACCGATTCCGAAGAGCATCCGCAGCTGGACGTGACCACGGTGCTGGTGCCACCGGTGCCATGGAGCGGGCCGCGGCCGGTGTTGTCGTACCAGGTACCCGAGAACAGTCTCGACACCCGGTGCGCGCCGTCGGCCACGCTGCGCGGCGGAAGCGATACCGATATGGCGAGAATCATGCAGGATGCGCCGTTCATCGCGGAGGCACTGCGGCGGGGATGGGCCGTCGTGGTCAGCGATTACGAAGGGCCGCAGTCCCGACTCTTCGACGGTGTGACATCCGGGCGTGGAGTCCTGGACGGAATCCGGGCCGCGCGGTCCTTCCCGCCAGCCGGCATCAATGCCGCGAGCCCGATCGGCGCCTTTGGATATTCGAGCGGAGCCTTCGCCACGCTGTGGGCCACGCAGTTGCGTCGGGAATACGCACCAGAGGTGCGATTCGTCGGCACCAGCGCCGGCGGAGTCCCCACCGATATCCCGACGATGGCACAACTCGCCGACGGCGCCGAAGGGGCGATACTGATCCTGCTCGGGCTGGCCCGCAATGAACCCGAATCCCGGCTGGCCGACTTGCTGAACGACGAGGGCCGCCGCGCGCTGCGCGCCGCAGGCACCTCCTCCTGCGGTGCGGATCTGGCTCAGAAATTCTCCGACATCCACGTCGACGACTTCGCCACGGTCCCGAACCTGCTGGCACATCCCGCTTTCCGCAACGCCGCCAGGCCCAATGAACTCGGCCGCACCACCCCCGACACCCCGCTGTACCTGTACCACAGCGTCACCGACGAGAAGATCCCCGTCGCCGGCTACACCGCCCTCGTCGATACCTACTGCGCTCAGGGCGCCACCCTCACCGCGATCCACTCGCTGTTCCCGACCCACATCGGAGCCGCCGCGGGCGAGGCCTTCGGCGGCCTGAACTTCCTCGCCGACCGCTTCGCCGGCACCCCACAAGCCCCGGGGTGCGTGGTGCGATAAGGCGCCAGCCCTACCAGTGCAATGCACGCCGCCGTCGGTAGCGGACATCGGACCAGGCCGCAGGCGCCGGTGACCATCGCACGGAAGCCTTCGCGCTGTCAACATCTTCTACGCTCGGCTTCTAGGTTCGAGGTTGCGTAGGAAGGATCGAACTCTGCGAGTACTGCTTCACGGACCTGCTTGATCCACGGGTCGAGGTCGCTGCCGCGCCGACCATCGCCGGGTTCACGGCCGTGTTCCTGATCGGGCCGGGCGTGGTGCCCAACGGCAAGCATCGGGAACTGAATTGGATGTGGTGGCAACAGGTTCCGGGAGATGTGTGCATCGTGGTGACGGCCGCGCTGATCATCGCGGGCGTGGTGCAGCTGCTGTGGCTGCAGGGCCCGGACGCCGAGTCAGGTCGGTCGACTACCTGAATTCCGTAGCCGACCTCGCGATTTCCGTTGCTCGTTACGCGAATTCAGGCGGCCGCGGCGGCCTTTCGCCGCGCCTCGAGGCCGTCCAGTATCAGGTCGAGGCCGAAGTCGAATTCGCCGGTGTGGTCGTAATCCGGCCGTAGGGCATGGTCGACAATCATCGCCCTGAGGTGCGGCAGCTCGTCCGCGGGCAGGTCCGCGAGGATGCCGCCCGCCACGTTCTGGACCTCGGCCGGCGTCGTCATCGGCAGATTCGCTTCTTGCAGAACGTATCCGCCGATGTAGCTGTCCAGCAGCGAGACCGCGTGCGCGGCCAATTCCAGGGTGAAGCCCGCGTTCAGGAGGACGCCGAGGACGGCGTCGTGGTGCCGCAGCGTGGCCGATCCCGGCGTGGGCCGCGAATCAAGCAGCCCGAGCGCCCACCGATGCCGGGACAGCACGGTCCGCGCGGATTCGGCGCGCGCCCGGATCGCGGTCCGCCAATCCCCCTCGCCCACAGGCAGTTCGATGGCCGTGAACACCGCGTCCACCACACCGTCGAGCATCGCGTCCTTGTTCGGGACGTGGTGGTATAGCGACATCGCCTCCACCCCGAGCTCCTGCGCCACCCGCCGCATGGTGATGGCTTCCGCGCCACCACGGTCCGCGACGCGGATGGCAGCGTCGAGCACCCGCTCCCTGCTGAGCACTGGTCGTGTCACTGTGGCTCCTCGCTGAATCCATTGACAGGCTTACAAGCGTAAGTCACGCTTACAGACATAAGCCAGCCTTACATCCGTAAGTCAACCGAGGAGATTCTCATGCCGATGCCGAAATGGTGGGGCCACGTCAACAAGCGAGTCTTCAACCCCCGCGCCCTCGCAGTCGGCAAATGGCCGGTCCTCACCCATACCGGCCGCAACTCCGGAACCACCTACCGCACCCCGCTCGACGCCTACCCCATCGACGGCGGCTACCTGTTCATCCTCGTCTACGGCTCCCGCTCGGACTGGGTCCGCAACATCCTGGCCGCCGGCCACGCCCGCCTCCGAATCGACGGCCACGACCTGGAACTCGACACGCCGCGCCTGGTCAGCGAGGCCGAAGCCCTCCAAGCCCTACCCGAAAAGGCCCACCCGCCACGGCTACTGCGCATCACCGAGTTCCTCCAGATGGATCTGGCCCCCGAGCCCCTTACCAGATAAAGGCTCCGGGCTAGAGTCGCTATGCCGACCTGCTGCCCGGCGATCGCGCCGCCGAGTCCTTACGGGCGAACGCGGATGATTGTCTTCCCCTTGGCCCGCTCTGTCATGTTGAAGGCGGCGACGGCACCGTCGAGGGTTGCGATGTTGCCGATATGCGTCCGTAGCCGTCCGTCACGCACCCCCCGGACGATCTCAGTCAGTTGGGCGCGATCGGGCACGACAACGAAGTCGACCGCCAGGCCGTCGGCGGGCCGCACCTCGGGCGGCCCGGCGACGGTCACCAGCGTTCCTCCGGCTCGAACCAGACCCGCGGACCGCCTCCCGATGTCTCCGCCGAAGACATCGAACACCAGATCGACATCGCCGACGTCTTCCAGCGAGTCGCTCTCGAGGTTGACGAACTCCTGCGCTCCGAAGTCGAGCGCCGTCTGACGGCCGGCAGCGCGTCCGGTGCCGATGACGTAGGCGCCGGCCTCGCGCGCGAGCTGCGTCGCCATCGAACCGACCGCGCCGGCCGCACCGTGCACGAGGACGCTCTGCCCCGCCTGGAGGCGGCCATGCTCGAACAGTCCCTGCCACGCGGTCAGGCCCGGCATCACGACGCCCGCGCCCGCCGTGAAGTCAACGTCACCCGGGAGCGGCGCGAGGTTGCGTGCCTCGACGACTGAGTACTCCGCCAGCGTGCCATCGCGCGTCCAGTCCGTGAGGCCGAACACCCGCTGTCCCACCGACAGCCCCGTCGTGCCATAGCCGAGAGCGCTGACCACTCCGGCCAGCTCGTGCCCGGGGATCGACGGTGTCCGGTCACGGCCGAGGCGGTCGGTCCAGGTCGAGGGCCACTCCAGCTCATCCCAGGTGAATCCCGAAGCATGAACTTCAACGACTACATCGCCGTAGCTCGCGCCCGAGAGACCGGCGAGCCTCTCCGCCTGCGGCTCGGGCCGCTCCACCAGCGTCATCCCAGCTGTTCCGGCGACCTGGTCCGTCACCACGATCGCTTTCATTTGGACACCTCTCTGTATCAGCCCTCGCCTACCCGGCACTTGTGTCTGCGTTACGTTCCGCGACGACTCGACTAGCGGGCCATATCTTGTTGCTCGGGGAGCGCCAGGCTCCGTTGTGCCGATCTGCCGCCTGGCGATCGCGTCCCGGAATCCTTACGGACGAACGCGGATGATCGTCTCTTTCCCTTGACCCGCTCGGTCGGATTGGAGGCGGCGACGGCGGCGTCAAGGGTCGCGACCTTTCCGATTCCTGTCCGCAGTCGTCCGTCCCACACCCGCCGGACGATCTCGCCCAGCTGCCCGGCCACGATGGCACACCGGCGAAGACATGGCGAGCGGACACGCTGACCGATGAGCGGGAGTTACGTGCGCGGATCCGTCCGCTGCACCGACCGACGCGCACCCCGGCCGCAGAGCCGGTCGCCGTACTACCCCGGCTACCGCAGTGCATCGCCCACGCCGATCCTGTGGGCGCTCGGGGCGCTCCTGGGCGGCGTGATCCTGCTGCTGGCCGTGCTGACCCTCACCCACATGGGATCCACCGAAGGCCGGCTGACACCGCCGTCGACCGTCGCGCCCGCGCACACGACTGCCCCGCCGCCGTCGTGCTTCCCGTTCCAGACGTCCTGCTGACCGTAGAAGAAACGACCGAGCACCGGCAGATGACGGCTATATTCCCGAAGTCGGGTAGGGCGCGTTGAAGCCGTCACGCTGGCCGACGTCGGTGACCGGAGTGGCCCAGCCGCGGGTCGGGTCGAGTCGTTGCAGCCGAGAGGTATTGAACAGCCGTTGGGCGAGGGCGCTCTTCCAGCCGTGGTGCTTGTAGGCGAAGAACCAGTGTCCGGCCAGCCACAGGATCAGGCCGATCGCGGCCATGACGGCTCCGCGCGCGAGACCGCCGACCATGTAGCCGACCCCGGCGGCGATGAGCAGCACCCCTGACCATCGGGCGATGATGTCGCCAAAAAGCCAGATCCCGATCATCACGGCCATCGCGATGCCGACGCTGCTGAGAATGGTGGTGATCAACGCGGTCCCCCTTCGAACGGCCTTCTCGGTGCGGCGTTCACCCGAAATTCTCCGGATCGTGCAGTCCGGGCTGTGCCCGGACTGCACGATCCCGTGGGTCGTTGTCCACCAACATTATTCGCACCGGACCGTCCGCAGTGCCGAGGCGGCTCCGGTACCGCTAGTTCACCTCCCGAGGAACGCTAGCGGCGAGCTCGCGTGCGTACGCGGGTCGCTGCGGCGTTGTGGCGGCGTTCGTGGGCCAGGCTCGGGGTCCGCTCGACGGCGGCTAGGATCTCGTCCAGCTCGGCCTCGCGCACGGCGATCGTGAGAAACAACTCCGGCGGCGGTATCGCCGACTCATCGAGCAGCGCCGCGGCTGCTACGTCCCCGTTTCGCAGCGGATCCCGATACATGTCAGTGGCTACTGCAAAGATGGGAAGGTGTCGTGTTCTCGGCTGGGCGAGAACACATTTCAGACAACAGGGGATCACTCATGGGGTATGTCTACGGCTTCCGTCACGGCACTGAGGACTTGTTCAAGATCGGTCAGACGACCGCGACGCCAGAGAAGCGTAAATCGACGTTGCAGACCAACTGTATTCATCCGTTGGTGCTGTTCGACGCCATCGAGACCGATGAGTACAAGGCGCTCGAGAAGTACGTCAAGGACACCTGGGCCGATCGGCGCGGTGAGGAGGGCGGATCGGAGATCTACCGCCTTACCGTGGGTGAGGCTGCCCAGTTGTTCGCGCGGTGCCGGGTCTGGCTCGCCGAGGAACTGCCCAAACTGCGGAAGATCGAACAACTCGAAGCCATCGAACCCGAACCCACCTTGCTGCCACGCGACCAAGCCGCCGAGCAGCTTCGAAATCAGTGGATCAAGCTGTACGACGAGGAGCAGCGGCTGAAGCGGGAGCACGAACAGGCTGCGGCGGAGCGGGCGCGGGTGGAGACCGAACTCAAACTCGCCATCGGCACCCATGCCGGTATCGACGGAGTCGCAACCTGGGAAACGGCCATCAAGAGCCGCCGCATCAATCCCGACATGGTCCAGGCCAGAGAGCCGGCGCTGTTCGAGCAGTGCCTCGTGCCCACACTCAGTGCCGAGAAGCTGAAGGCCCTGCTGAAGACATTGGGCCGCGCCGGCGACTACGAATCGTTCCAGGACATCAAGCGAACCCGGCAACTCGAGATCACCGAGCAGTAGGCGGAGCAAGGGGACTGTGGATTTGCGAGATGGTCCCCCAGCCCGATGCCACGGCGACCGACCGCGGTGTGAGCAGCCAGCCGTGGCAGCGGCAACGAGTGCGCGACCAGTCTCGTCTACGTCGACGCTGACGCCGAAATGCTGACCGGCGAGGACCCGGCAAAAGCGCCCCCAGGTCGAGGATCTCGCCGCAATGGTTGCCCGAACCATCGGGACCTACCGCTCGTAGAAGCGCAGAAGCCAAGTCCGACTAGAGGTTATCGGTCGAACTCGCCGATCAGCATGAACAGCAGTACGCGGGAAACGCAACCTGACCGCGTCAATAGGACCGGTTGACCAA
Source organism: Nocardia sp. NPDC051990 (assembly GCF_040680755.1). Taxonomy (NCBI): domain Bacteria; kingdom Bacillati; phylum Actinomycetota; class Actinomycetes; order Mycobacteriales; family Nocardiaceae; genus Nocardia; species Nocardia sp. NPDC051990. The sequence continues at coordinate 63,849 of NZ_JBFAXH010000019.1, forward strand.
CTCCCCAGGGCACGCGATCCCTCAGACGGGTTGCCTACCCACGATGACCAGGCGTTTGTCAGTTGCCCATGTTGGCGTGTCCTACCGAAGCGTGGTCCCTCTCGACACGTTATGTGACGCCTAGGACTTGGCCGACGAGGTGGTCGGCGGTACGGCCGGGGCCCCGGAGTCGGCCACCTCTTCGTAGTCGGGCAGCTCGATGCCGTTGAGCGCGCGCTCGACCAGCTCGTGCAGCCACTCGACAGCGGGCTCGGTGCTCGACTCGGTGTCCGGCCCGGGGACGTCGCGGCTGCGCGCATGCATGCGGCCGATCTCCTGGTTGGCCTCGACGAACGAGCGCATCCGTCCCTCGTAGCCGGCGAATCCGGCCTCCGGGTCCCACCCGGCGGCGGCCAGCTCTCCGGCCAGCAGGTAGGCGCCGACCAAGGCCAGCCCGGTGCCCTGCCCAGACATCGGTGACGAGCTGAACGCCGCGTCCCCGAGTAGCCCCACCCGTCCGCTCGACCAGCGGTCCATCACCACCTGGGCGACTTGGTCAAGGTAGAAGTCCGGGGTGTCATCCAGGTGCGCGAGGATGCGCGGGGTCAACCAGCCCATGCCGGCCATCCGCTCGCGCAGCAGGCGCTTCTGGGCCGCGACGTCGCGGTAGTCGACGTCGAGGTCGGCCGAGGGGAAGGAGAACATGGCCATCGCCCGGGTGGCGTCCTGGATGGGCCGCAGCCCGGCGGAGCGCCCGGACTCCTGGTAGTCGATCAGCCAGCGGTCCAGCCCGAACTCGTTGGGCACACTGTAGAAGGCCAGCACGTGCCCGAGATGGCGGACGAACCGCTCATGCGGCCCGAAGACCATTGTGCGCAGCGCCGAGTGCAGCCCGTCCGCTCCGATCACCAGATCGAAGCGCCGCCGGTCGCCGCCCGCGAAGACCACGTCGACACCGTCGGCGTCCTGGGTGAGCTCGGCGATCCGGTCGCCGAAAATGTATTCGACACCGTCGCGGGTGTCGTCGTGGAGCACCCGGGACAGGTCCCCACGCAGGATCTCGATCTCCGAGATGAACCCGTCGCCGCCGTCGTCGTCCACGCGGAAGGTCTCCAGCACGTTGCCGTCCGCGTCCACGGTGTGCGCGCCGATGGTCTGGGTGCAGGCCGCGCGCACCGCCAGGTCCAGCCCCATCCGCCGGATGACCTCCTTGGTCACTCCGCGCGCGTCCACCGCCTGCCCACCGGGACGCAGCTCAGGCGCCCGCTCCACCACGGTCACCTCGGCCCCCCGCCGGCGCAACCAGTGGGCCAGCGCGGGCCCCGCGATACTCGCCCCCGCCACCAACACCCTGGCACCGCTCACTGCGCCCTCTGCTTACCTGTCCGGATCGTTTGCTCCTGCGCGAGGTCGTCGACGCTCATCATTGCCTCCGTGCGTTTCTTCCCGCGCTGGAACGGTCCCAGCACAGGCCCACCGCTGTCGGTGTATCCAGCGGTATCGACGACGGATCCACACAAAATTCATCGGTGCAGCCGAGATCGTTCGGCGCTTGATCGGGAGCGTTGCGGCGAGGAGTGTCGTTCAGTGGAGCTCCTCGACCAGCCCGATGATGATGCCTTCGGGGCCGCGGACGTAGCAGTTCCCTAGACAATTTCATCGGATGCTTGCCCGTCAAACCGATAAGGTCTCCGGACTCACCGAGGGGAATCACAGCGAGTTTCAGAGCCGACCCTGTGACGGTGGCACATTGGGAGATTGGTCGGCTGGGGCGAGCACGGCGGCACCGAAGCGCTCACACGCCAGCAGTGCCGGCTCGACGTCGCTGCGGGAGCTGATAGACGACCGATTCGATTTCTTTGGGGTAGATGCTCTCCCCGCCGCGGGTGTTGGCGTGGTCGAGCATGACGCCTTTCGGGCATCCGGTGGTGCCGCTCGCCGCATCCCGGCTCTGCACGAACCGCCAGACCGATTCCCGCATGGCCTATGCGTAAAATCTTCTGTGGAACAGACCCTCGCACCTCCTTCCCAATTAACATACAAGCAACGTTACACTTTTGGGTGATGCCATTCACACCATGGCTCCCGGGCACGGCTCTGGTGCCAATGCGGGCCTTCGCGACGCAGAACTGCTCTGTCGCAACCTGATTGCCGTCGAACGGGATGGCATCGAATTGATGTGTGCGATTCGCGAGTACGAAAGCCGCATGATTGTCGACGGATTCGACGGCGTTGAAAAATCACTTGAAAGTCGACGCAAATGGGTGACGCATCAGCCGCTGATGCGGAAGTCCGCCTCACCCCCCATGACTAGTTCTCCGATGCCCGCGCGGCGCTTCTTTCAGCCAAGTCGAGCAGCTCCTGGGGTATGGCTCCAGCCTCATTCGACTTGCTCCACATCTCCAGATCCGGGTAGTTCCCAGCCGCGAGTTCCTCGATCAGCCGACCCATCCAAGCAGATTCCGCCTCGGCCATTGCAATCCGGTATTCGACTTCCGCAAGGAGCACCTTCGGAATTTCACTGAGATATCTCGCCAACTCCTCTTTTTGCACGCCGACGAACTTATTGACCGATTCCAATCGCTGACGCAAAAGCTCGACAACTTCGTTCGGATGAAGAGCGGTCATCATCCCAATTCCCGCCGCGAACCGAGAGTGTTCGACATGATGTACGGACAGCAGTTCTCTGGTCCATTCCACCATCCTTTGCTTGCCAGCATCGGTAATACAGTACACAGTGCGCGCTGGGCGCCGGCCTTCATGGATCGTCTCGACGGGCTCGATATGCCCATTCTTTGCAAGGTTCTGCACCACGACATAGAGAGAGCCCCATTTGATCTCCATATCGTGTTCTTTGCCTTGCGATCGCATTCTCAGCGCCATCTCGTAAGGATGCATCGGGCGCTGCATTAAGACCGACAACACAGCTAGTGCCATCAGGTTATCTTTTTTACGTTTAGCGCCCATGCGAATCGTCTACCCCTGTCCTTATCCGATTTGCCCCATTCTACCGCACTGCTATGGCGCGTCACGTCGGCGGAGTCGACGTCTATTGCCAGACATTGGCCGATTGGTCCCGTCGTAGCTGAAACCATTTCGGTCGAGCATCTGCCCAGATTCTCGACAGCTTCGCTGGATCCATAGTCGTTCGGAATTCTGACGTATCCAGCGCCGACCTGACCTGGTCGATGCACCATCCGCTGAAGTTCCGCTCCAGATCCGCTTCGGAAACTCCTCGCGGGCAACTCTATTTAATTGGCTAGTAAAGGCGAGAACGAGGATAATCGAAGCCGGGTTGGTAACTGCAGTGATCTTCCGCCCATATGCTTCGCGCTGCTTATCGTTTAGTCCGTGGAAGCATCCAACGTCCAGAACTAGATCAAAACCCGAAGCGGGGATGACACAACAGGCATCGAGGAATTCTCGCGAAGCTCTCGAGGAGCGATCCTCGAGTACCTGCAGGCACGGGCACGGCGGGTGATCTGCCTGGCCGCACCTCTAGTCAGCGGTGAATTCGATCTGGACGCGGTATGTTGTAGAACCCTGGACGGGACCGGCTGCCGGAGCGGTCCAGCGCTATCGGGCGTTCCTCACGGAGCTGCCCGGCTGTCCCAGCACGAAGTCTCCGCTTTCCAGCAGCGTCGGCCCTCTGTCGCCGTCCTGCCGAGTCGGAAAATTTGGGTGTCAGAAAGGTTGCGGCGCTGACCGATCCGACAAATTTGTCGGTCCCATGGTCGATCCTATTGGACGACTGCGGGATGTAGCGTGACTGAATGGCCAGGTCACGGCTCGCTGCACACATGTCGAATTCCTATGGTGTCAAAGATATTTGAGCGAAAGGGGAAATCCGATGTACGAGGGTGGTTGTCTGTGCGGGGCGATTCGCTTCCGGGCCGACGCGGAGGCTGACTGGCCCCACCTGTGCTCGTGCCCGCATTGCCAGCGCCTGGGAGGCACCCCGGTCATGGCTTGGGTCGGCTTCCCCGCCGAAAAGTTCACATGGACCGGTGAGCGCGGCGAACCCACGTGGTACCACACCTTCCCGACAACCAAGCGTGGATTCTGCCCCGAGTGCGGCTCCACGGTGGCCGCGATCGACGACGGCAGCAACGACATCGGCATCACGATGATGGCCCTCGACGATCACAGCGCGCTGGTACCGGTGCACCAGTCCTTCAAGCCCAACGCCGTGTCATGGCTGCCGGTGATCGAGACCTTGTCTTCCTGACCCGCTCGCGGCGCCGGAAAACATGCGGAGCGGCGATCGGCTGTGCAATTCGGCGCAGACGAGGCCAGCGAACACACCTACTTCCACGCTGATGGTGACCCGGACGAAGATGATCTTCACCAAGGGAGACGCCAATGGACACTCGCATTTCCACGAGATCACCCGAAGTTCCATCGTCGACCACTACGGCACACCAGCGATCAAATCCACCAAGGAAAAACACGACCCCAACCTCCCACCAAACAGGTGGATCACCGCTCCAGTCGCCGAAGCAGTCGTGATCGCCGAATAGTTGTCTGAAGGCCATGATCGGCTCTTCCCGCCCCTGCACCGCAAGAGCGCCGACGTCTCACGCGGCGAGCCAGGCGCATGCGAGTCCCGGACGCATACCGATACTCTCGAACCAGCGCCCGGTTCCGGGAATTGCCCGTCCCGGAACAACTTTCCGTAGCCGTGTGCGGCCATGGTCAGGCCGAGGCATACCCGAAGAATCGCCAATCGGGCGTCGATGCGGTCCACGTCGGTCCTTCCTCATTACGCGGGCAGATGAACGTGTTCGTATCCTCCTCCGGACACAGTTCGAAACGAAAGCTGTTGCATAGCAACGGCTTTCGTTATAGCCCGATCGTTCTGACTATCCGGCCCTCCGGCCTGCTGCCCCTGCGGGGTTTTCCTCCACCACAACGGGAAGTCGACTCGATTCTCTCGGCCGAGCGGCGGCCTTCGTCGTATGGCCTGGATCGGGGTCAGGACAGATATTCGGGTGCCTTTGCCACGCCGGCGGCAACCTGATCGAGTACGAAATCGTAGAACGACGCCGCTCCGCCCCGCCGTGCCATGACTTCGGTGATCGCCTGTCGCTCCGGCGAGGATCTTCAAGGAGATCCGCGCGGCTTTCCCGGACCTCACCCCGATCGACCGGCTGACCACCGCCGCGTTGTCGCCGCGATCGACCCCAACCATCCAGCCTCGAGGGGATTGACACCCGGCGCGGTTGGGGTCTGCTGGTGTTCATGCAGTCAGACCTCCGTCGACGGCGATGACTTTTCACGGCTGATCAGGCTGCCGATAACGCAGCCGAGGAATCCGACCCCGGGCGAGTCGAGCAGGCAGCGTCGCGGGGTCAGGCCGGAGAGCAAGGCACCGCTGACACTCGGTCCGGTTAGGTCCGGCTCGGTCGGTGGTCGGCGGGATGGTAGTCACCGAGTGCTCGGGCAATGCCCGGTTTGGGCGTCCGGTGGTCGAGCCAGTGCAGCGTTGACTCGGTGGCGCGTTCGATCAGGTCAGCGGTTTGCGCGAAGTCGATCGGCAACAGCTCGACCGGACACAACGCCGGGAGGATATGCAGCCGAGCACGGTGCAGGTTGTGCGCGATCGAGGCTTTCATCCGCTGCTCGTTCAACAGTTGTACCCGTGCATCGCCATCGCGATCGCGGTCGAGGGCGGCGACGGCAAGTAGCAGGAAAAACCGGGAGCGACTTCGTCGGCGTCTCAGCGCAGTGGCGTTTTCGTGGCTGAGCGTTGTGTCAGCAGCATGCCAATCTGGAATCGGACACACACGTGCACGCCACGTGGCGCCGCGCGAGCAGACGTCATAACGTCCCACCGACAGCCACAGCCTCGCCAACTTTGCACAGTGCCGGCGGGAGTGGGCCAGGCTGCGGAGTGGGTCGCATTGAGCGCGCCGACGACGAGATCAGGCAGAATCCGATACTCGGTCAGCGCGCGCAACACCGCGTCCTGCGCGGCATCCAGGTTGCCTTTACCCCACGCTCACCTGCGGGAGTCTCAGGCGCACACGGGCGGCACTAGCTAGCTTTGCCTTTGCCCCGCGCCAGTCGGCGCCCGGCCTGGCAGTCGGCTGGTTGGGCTCATCCCGAGGAACATCGAGCCCAGACCGAGCAGTACCGCGACCGCGCCAGCGACTACGTTGCTCCAGATCGTCGATGCGGTGGCGACATTGCCGCTAACGACCCAGGGAGCGATGATCGTCCACACACCGATCAGCGGAGCAGCCCAAACGATGCCGTGGGTGCGGCCGTACACCGATGCGAATCCGAGAGCCAGCATCGCCAGGGCGATCCCGACGATGAGGTTGTTCGCTGTCAAGGTCGCGAACCCGTTGAATCCGACAACCCAGGGCGAGATCGCGATATAGAGCCCAGTCAGGAACATCAGGCCGGCGACCGCTTGGGCGGCCGGCGCTTCCGAGGCGAGCTCATATTTTTCATGCTTGGCCCGCAACTCCATGATGTCGGGATGCCGGCTCATGCTCATGGCCTCACTGGTCATGTCCTTCACCACCTTCGGACACAGTGCGTAAATAGAGACTGTCGAGCGGAGACGGCCTACAGCCCCGACCGCCCGGCCATGCGTGATAATATCACGACATGATATATCAGTCCATGTCGGTGGCTGATCACCTCAGTGACGAGGAGTATTCGAGGCTGCTGGCGTTCCGCTCCGGGCTCCGCCGCTTTATGCAATGGAGTGAACGGCGGGCAGCCGATGTGGGACTCACTGCCACTCAGCATCAACTGCTGCTCGCGATTCGAGGCCATTCCCATCCAGCTGGCCCCAGCATCGGAGAGATCGCCGAGTATCTGTGCACCCGACACCACAGTGTGGTGCAACTGATCGATCGCACCGAGCAACTCGGCCTCGTCGCTCGCAATCGGGAGGAGGGCAAAGACCGCCGAGTCGTCCGCCTCGCGCTGACTGCGGCGGGTCGGGAAGTCCTCGCACAGCTCAGCGCGACCCATCTGGAGGAACTACGACGACTGGCCCCGCTCGTCGACGCGCTGGTCGCCCCTACCGCGATACCACCCTCGGATGACGCCTTTCCGGTTCGGTCGTAGCCTCTGCGGGCTGTCGGCACCGGCCCGGGTGTCGTGCGGTATCCGGCCGCAAGCCTCCCCGCGCGATCGCGGCGTCGAGTACTCGCCCGACCGAATCACCAATGCGGGACCGGAGCCGCAAACCCTGCCCCGAGAAGACAGCCCGCGAACGCTGGCACACCGTCCGGACAGTCAGACCGTGACATCCGGTTGACCTTTCATACGGCCGGTCGGTGGGTTTCAGGACTCCACGACGTCGACCAACTGCTTTCCGAGATTGCCGCCCTCGAAGACAGCGCGCAGTGCACTCGGTGCGGATTCCAAGCCGCTGCTTACGGTTTCGGCGATGGTGAGTTCGCCCCGGTCGTGCCAGTCGCGCAATGCCGCGAACGCCTCCGGAAAACGGCCGAGGTAGTCGAGAAAGATGAACCCTTCCATGCGTGCCCGGCGCATGGCCAGCTGCATGTAGTTCCGCGGCCCGCACTGTGGATCCGCACCTTGATACCCGGAAGAGATGGCACCGGCCAGAACAACACGAGCACCGGGCGCCAGGTGCGCCAGACCATGCTCTAGAACCCGGCCACCGACACCATCGAAGAAGACGTCGACACCGTCCGGGGCCAAGCGGGTCAAACAGGCGTCTATGTCATCGTGTTTGTAATCGATCGCGGCATGCAGGCCCGCACGATCAGTGATCCAGGAGCATTTGTCCGGACCGCCTGCGATGCCGATAACCGTGCAGCCCAAGGTTTTCGCTATCTGGCCCGCAATCGATCCGGTCACACCGGCCGCAGCTGACACCAGCACCGTCTGGCCGGGCTCAGGCCGACCGATATCCGTCATGCCGAAGTACGCGGTCAAGCCGGGCGCCCCGAACACGCTCAGCATCATCGTGGGGGGTACACGGTCGGGCACCACGTTCAGCCCGAACAATCCACCTTCGGACGCCACGGCATAATCCTGCCAGCCGACCATACCGGCGACCCAGCTGCCCACCGGATAGCTCGGAGTGTTCGAGCGCACCACCTGACCCACCCCGCTCCCCCGCATTACCGTGCCGACCGGGACCGCATCGATGTAGTTGTCCGCATTGTTGAGCCAACCACGCTGCGTGGGATCAATACCCAGCCGATGCACCCTGACCAAGGCTTCTTCCGGCCCCGGAACCGGAACCGGAAGACTCCTGAGCTCGAAATCCCCATCCCGCAATGCCCCCTCGGGCCGCCGTCGCAAAATCCACTGCCGGTTCACCGTATCCGTCACCGGGCGATGCTAAATCACACACATCGCAGTCTTCGAATCGTTTTTCACCGTGGCCGATACGCACGGAATTCGGCATAGCGGACGCCCGGTGCCTGGCATCGATATCAACCGAGTGGCATTGGGCGTCCGACGAATTCGACCCGACCGAACTCATCGCTGGCCTGGTCGAAGGCTGCGGCGAACGCGTCGTGGTACCACTGGACAGTGCCCGGTTCAGGCCACCACAGCCAGCAGCGTTGTCGCCGATTCGGTGAGTTCCCGGTCGCCGCGCAGCTCGGAACGCTGCCGGGCCTGGTCGACGGTGATTCCGCGGGTCGCCAACCGCCACAGCGTGTCCTGATCCATTCGAACGGACGCCGCCGGTTCGTCGGCGTCCGCGTCGGTGAGATCCCAGCCTGAGCCATCGGATACGACCGTCCAGCGCCCGCCGGCCGGGCCGGTGATGTCGACCTGCACCGCGGTCCCGCGCGGGCGTATCCGATCGCGCAGGGTGACCGGCAGTGCGTGCAAGAACGTGACCAAGACCGGCCGGAGCAACGACACCTCGTCGGCACCAGCATGCGACACCGCGTCCCGGATCTGCTGCTGGTGGACCCAGAACTCGGTGTAGTCGCGGGCGATGTCGAGCCAGGCAGGGCTGGCGCCGGGGCCGGCCCACGACACGTGCAGGTGAGCGGGACCGGTGAGATCGGTTGCCGCCCAGACGAGGTCGAGCTGCGGCCCCAGGTGGGCGAGCAGATCGATGAGCAGGTGCGGGCTGGTTTGACGCATCGCGCGGACGAACTCGCCGTTGACGCGTGCCAGGTAGGCGGGCAGGGTTTCGCCGTCGTCGAATACAGCGCCGTTGTGCCGGTCGCGGCTGCCGGAGATCCGCCGCAGGTAGTCGTTGAGGATATGGGCGGTCACGTCCTGCACGGCCCAACCCGGACACACCGTGGGCTTCGCCCAATCGGCGGAATCCAGCGACCACAGCAGCTCGAGCAGTGCCTGCCGCTCGAGCGGGAACAGTAGCCGAGTATCAAGTGGGATCATGGTCGTCAAGTAGACCGACGAAGGCGGTGCCGACACCAGCGATTTTCCGGTCACCCATCGGCAGATGATGACGGTCATCGACGGCGTGCACCGCTTGCGTGCGCGCAAGGCCGTAGTGCGAAGACCATCGACGCGGTGTACTTCGAGGGCAATCAGCATAAATCGTTTGTCGTCGCAGTGTGTATGAACAGCGCCCACGGTCTACCGCTGTCACTCGCCGGTCGCAATGCGGCCGCTCGACGGGGATGTCTTACTATCCCGAGTGGTCGAACCACTGACTTGCCGAGGTTACCGGCCTGTCCGACAAGACAATCGGGTCTATTCGCCAACGGTCGGGCGCGGAGTTCCCACAGGCGACGGATGGCCGGATCGGCCGCGACGGCTTGACCTACCCAGTCGATCCGTCGGATCGGCGACTTCGTGCCGAGCAGTTCCTGCGCGACAACCGCGCCGCGTCAGCGCGGGAAGCCACTCTCGCCGCGGGCATTTCATTGACCACCGCGAAGCAGATCCGGCGAAGACACCAGTCCGCATCAGGTGCCTCCGATACGAGGGGCGATGGCGCCGAGCCCGATCTCGTGCGAACGATCCGAATACTTCAGGGAGATCCGACGATTCGATTCACCGATCAGGGGCGGAAGCGACTGGGCATACTCGAGCTCTCACCGTCGTCCTCCGACGATCGAACTCGAAGGCAGCGGCGGTCAATCCAATGACCGAATCATGACGAAGTGACACGCGAGATGTTTTCCGATCAACGGAAGCGACTATAGGCAGCCGCATCCCCCGTCAGCATCATTCTCTTTCACAGCCCACACGAAGGGCGTTTCCCACGTTCTACGGAGAGGAAGAGAGCATGCCGGCGAAAAGAGATCACCGCCGACAGCTATTGGGACACGATTGGTCGGGATCCGACCCCTTGGCCGCTATGGGCTAGTTCCGTAGTCGAGCTCGAAACACGTCCATTCTTATCGAACATTGGAGCAAGCGATGACGGAATCGGTTCTCGAGAGAATCATGCGGCATCAAGATGACCTACGTAAGGGTGGACCGGAGGCGGATCGGCTGGGACGCCTGACCGACTCGTCCGTCGAAATAATGAAGGCTGCGGGGTCGATCAAGATGCTGCAGCCGAAGACACACGGCGGCTTCGAAGTCGGAGTACGCGAGTTCGCCGAGACCGTGATGGCTACCGCGGCGCTCAACCCACCGGCGGGCTGGGTGCACGGCGTGGTCGGAGTGCATCCGTGGCAGCTTGCGATGGCGGATCCACGTGTGCAGCAGGAGGTTTGGGGTGAGGACGACAACACCTGGGTAGCGTCGCCGTACATGCCGAACGGTAGGGCGGTCCCGGTCGAGGGTGGCTACCGGATGAGCGGTCGCTGGGGATTCTCATCGGGCACCGATCACTGCCGATGGGCCTTCCTGGGCGCGATGAAATGCGATGCGGATGGCAATATCGTTGGCCTGCCAACCATGTGCACGTCATCATCCCCCGCAGCGAGTACTCGATCGTCGAGGATTCCTGGGATGTTGTCGGCCTGAAGGGCACCAGCTCAAAGGATCTCGTCATCGACGACACCTTCGTTCCGGACTACCGAGTCATGGAGTACGACCGGTTGCTCGACGGCACTCAGGTTCGAGAGGCGGGGTTGTCCCAGACCCTGTACCGGATGCCGTGGTCGTGCATGTCTCCGCTGGGCATCACCGCCGCCACGATAGGAATCTGCGAAAGACTGCTCGCCGAGGCGATGAACTATCAGCGGGAGCGCATCAATGCGCAAGGAACCGCTGTCAGAGACGACCCCTACACCATGTACGCCATGGGGGACGCGGCCGCCCAAATCAACTCGGCGCGTGAAGGATTGGTCACCAACGCGGAGCGAATCCGGGACCTGGTCGATGCCGGCAAGGAAGTATCGTTCGAGCGGCGAGCGGAGGGGCGGCGCAACCAAGTTCGTGCTGCGTGGCAGGCAGTCCGCGGGATCGATGACATCTACCCGCGGTGCGGTGGTGCGGCTTTGCGCATGAACCGCCCCCTGCAACGGTACTGGCGTGACGCGCACGCTGGCCTTCACCAAGCCATTCATAGCCCGGGCACGGTCTACCACGCCGCGTCGCTGAGCGGACTCGGTGTCGAACCGCAGGGACCACTGCGGGCAATGATCTGAGCCCGGCAATCGAGTGCACGAGTCAATAGGCGCGGCGCCCCGGTACCGGCGAGAAGTCGGAAAAGATGCCTGAAAATTCCAGCACGGTCGCGGGCACCTGCCCGTTCACCGCACCACGGGAGGGCGACCGCATGGTGCGTGCGATCACCACGGCCACTGGCGATCGGGCAATGACTCCGACGATCTCAGAGGGCATCTGACAGTCCATCTGGAAACTCCCCTCCTGCCACCCGGTAGCATCTGCGCAGCGATCGTCGAGGGAACACCGGTGTAAATCCGGGGCTGACGCGCAACGGTAACGGCTCGATTCGGGTCGGAGCCCGACTACTCGGCGATCGTGGTACCAGTTTTCATGGCTCCGCGGCTGAGCCCTGATCAAGGAGTTCATGCCCGATGCGTTCGGTATTCCGGCACCTCGGTGCCCTGTTCGCGCTCACCCGCATGGTGAGCCTCACCGGGTGCGCCGACCGTGGCGAAACCACAGGCGCCGCCACTGAGTCCGGGGCCGGATTTCCCCTGAGGATCCAGAATTGTGGGCGGGCGGTCACCGTCGATGCTCCTCCGCAGCGGGCGATGTCGCTCAACCAGGGCTCGACGGAGATTCTGCTGTCGCTGGGCTTGGCCGATCGGATGGTCGGCACCGCGACCCGGACCGACCCGGTGCGCGCGGACCTCGCCGAAGCCAATGCGAAGGTGCCGCGACTGGCCGACAACAAGCCGCCGCTCGAGGTCGTACTCGACGCCGAGCCCGATTTCGTCTCTGCCTCTTTCGGCGACACGTTGGGTACCGGTGGTGTGGCCGACCGCGATCGGTTCGACCAGCTCGGGGTACCGAACTATCTGTCATCGGTGGAGAAGGTGACGGCGGCACCCGCGCAGTGGGGACCGGTCCGCTGACCGGGACCATCGCCCGGCGCAGCGGACCGGCGGTGGCCGCCACGTCGGTGGCCGGGCTCGCGGTGCTGGTGGCCTCGATCGCGATCGCACTGACCATCGGCCCGGCCAACCTGTCGGTGGGCGAGGTCTACGCGATCGTGGGCGAACATCTCGGATTCGGTGAGGCGCACGTCAGCCGGATCAAAGACGGCATCGTGTGGGAGTTGCGGCTGCCCCGCACCCTGCTCGCGGCGATCTGTGGCGCCGGGCTGGCGCTGTGTGGTGCGATCATGCAGTCGGTGCTGCGCAATCCGCTCGCCGACCCGTTCGTGCTCGGTATCTCCTCCGGCGCGTCGACCGGCGCGGTGCTGGTGGCAGTCCTCGGTATCGGCGGCGGAGCGATATCGCTGGCCGCGGGCGCTTTCGTCGGGGCGATCGCCGCGTTTGCGCTGGTGCTGGTCCTCGCGGCCGCTGTCGGTGGCGGCGCCGCCCGCATCGTCCTGGCCGGTGTCGCGGCGACGCAGCTGTTCTCCGCGCTCACCTCGTTCATCGTGGTGTCCAGCGCCGACGCCGAACAGACCCGGGGCGTGCTGTTCTGGTTGCTCGGTTCGCTCTCGGGCGCGGACTGGTCCGACGTTGTCGTGTGTGGGTCGATCACCGGTGCGGGCCTCGCGATCTGCCTGAGCCGCGCCGCGGCGCTGGACGCATTCACTTTCGGCGCGTCCTCCGCGGCGGCGCTGGGCATCCCGGTACGGGCGGCGCGGGCGCTGTTGCTCGCGGTCACCGCGTTGATCACCGCCGCGCTGGTGAGCGCGGCTGGTGCGATCGGATTCGTCGGGTTGGTGCTGCCACATGCGGCACGTCTCGTCGTTGGGCCGCGACACAGCCGGTTGCTCACGGTGACGGTGCTGGCAGGCGCGATCTTCACGGTCTGGGTCGACGTCGCCGCGCGAACCGTGTTCGCGCCCACCGAAATTCCTGTCGGGGTCGCGACCGCGCTGATCGGTGTTCCGGCGTTCATCACGCTGCTTCTCCGGAATCGAGCGATGGCATGACCCTGCGCGCGGAGGACCTGAGCTGGACCCGGGGCGGGAACCTGGTACTGGACGACGTCACCGTCGAGCCCGACACGGGCGAGACCATCGGCGTGCTCGGCCCCAACGGGTCGGGCAAATCCTCGCTGCTGCGTTTGCTCAGCGGTATCGGCCGGCCCGACAGCGGTCGGGTGCTGCTCGACGGCGCCGACATCAGCGGGTGGCGCCGCAACCGGATCGCGCGCCGGATAGCGGTCGTCGATCAGCACGCGGACACCGAAGTCGACATCACCGTCGAGGACGTGGTGTCACTGGGACGTATTCCCCATCGCGGGGTGTTCGGCGGGGACGCCGAGGCCGACGCCGAGGCTGTGCGGAAAGCGTTGGCGCACACCGCGATGACCGACAAGGCACAGAATCGCTGGCACACGCTCTCCGGTGGTGAGCGCCAGCGCACGCAGATCGCGCGGGCGCTGGCCCAGCAGCCGCGTGAGCTACTGCTGGACGAACCGACGAACCACCTCGATATCCGACACCAGCTCGATCTCCTCGCCCTGGTGACCGCGTTGCCGGTGACCTGCTACATCGCGCTGCACGACCTCAACCTGGCCGCGATGTTCTGCGACCGGCTGCTGATCCTGGACCGGGGGCGCATCGTCGCTTTCGGCCCGCCCGCCGAGGTGATCACCGCCGAGATGGTTGAGCGGGTGTATCAGGTGCGAGCCCAGATCGGTACCGACCCCGATCACGGATATCCCGTCGTGTCGTTCCGTCCCGGTCTGCCCGATACCCGTGAGTGAGCCACCGCCGCGCTCACACCGTCGCCGAGGCCGACTCCGAACCCGGCCCTGGCCAGATGTCCACCCACCGTCCGGTTCGGTCTCGAGCGACTCCGAGGTTGATTGCGTTGCGCATCATGAAGACAACGACTCGATCGTTGCGAACAGTGGCCGCGTTCGGCCTGATCAGCACCCTCCTCACCGCAGCCATCGCCTGCGGCTCGCCCGCCGATACCTCCGGCGTCCACGGTTCGGCCCATGACACCCCCGGACGCACGAGTTACCCGCTCACCCTCGACAACTGCGGCGTCAGGGTCACCTTCGACAAAGCCCCCACACGGGCCGTCTCGCTTTACCAGGCATCCACCGAGATCCTGCTGTCGCTGGGCCTGGCCGACCGGATGGTCGGCACCTCGACCTGGTTCGACCCGGTCCTGCCCGTTCTGGCAGCCGACAACGCGAAGGTCCCCCGCCTCGCCGACAACGACCCGGCACTGGAAACGGTGCTCGACACCGAACCCGACCTCGTCACCTCGACCAGCGCGCACACCTTCACTCCCGCCGTCGTCGCCGAACGGTCCCGATTCGCCCAACTCGGCATCCCGACCTACCAGTCGCCGTCGGTGTGCACCGGAGCGACCGTCGACGGCGAGACCGTCACTCGCACAGCATCACTGCGTATCGACACGCTGTTCCAGGAGATCACCGAACTCGCGCGGGTCTTCGACGTCCAGGACCGCGGCGCCCAACTGGTCGACCAGCTGAAGGGCCGACTACAGGCGGTCACGGCGCGCACCGACAGCCCTGGCGAGCCGACGGTGGCGTTCTGGTTCTCCGGCATCAAGACGCCCTACATGGCTGGATGTTGCTCTGCGCCAGGCCTGTATGCCCGCGAGTTCGGGGCACGCAACGTCTTCGCCGACGCCCGTGAGGACTGGCCCGAGATCAGCTGGGAAGCAGTCGTCGCCAGCGACCCCGACGTCCTCGTCCTCGCCGACCTCAGCCGCAAGCGCGTCGACGGCGACGCCATCGAGACCAAGAAGCAGTTCCTCGAATCGAACCCGGCCACCGCCCGCATGCGCGCCGTCCAGGGCAAACGCTACGTCGTCATGACCGGTTCGGAACTCGATCCGGGCATCCGCGAAATCGACGCCATCGAGAAACTGGCGACAGGCCTCACGACACGCTAGCGCGGAAACAACACCACATGTGGGGCAAGCTCACCGCGCTCTCTCAGGACACGTGCAGCGGAGCGGAAGGGGGGAACTCGACCGGCAGAGACGTCAGTGACCGATGGAAGGGACCGGGCCGCCAGGTCGGGGGTTCGGTCAGACGGATATCGGGCAGTGCGTCGAGGAGCTGATCGATGGCGTCTTGTGCGATCAGGTACGCCATGGATTGCGCGGGGCAGGTGCGTGGGCCGAGGCCGAACGCCAGATGCGAGCGATTGCCGGTGCGATTATCGCTTCGGACCGCGGGATCGTTGTTGCAGGCGGCGATGCTGATGACGATCGGCTGATGTGCCGGCAGCCAGACGCCCTCGATGAGGACCGGCTGACGGGGGTAGGTGAGCAGATAGTTCGCCAGCGGAGGGTCGTTGAACAAGACGTCGTCCAGGGCCTCGCGGGTGGACAGGCTCCCGCCGAGGACGCTTCCGCCCAATCGGTCGTCGGTGAGGATGCGCAGCAAAGTGTTGACGATCAAGTTCTGTTCGAACTCGATCCCCGCGCCGTATTGGCTTGCCAACTGGTGGACCATCTCGAGATCGTCGAGTTCGGCTGGATGCCGTAGCAGTGCCGAGGTGATGTCTTTGCCGGGTTTGGTCCGTTTGAGGGTCACCAACTCCAACATTGCTTCACTGATCAGCTTGTTGCCGTTGTCGGCATCGACCCCCTCGACGATCGAAGCCATACCGGCGGCCATCCGCTGCCCGATCTTCGGTGGGCAACCGAACAGGACATTGAGAACTCCGAATACCAGCGGGAACGTGTACTGGCTGATCAGATCGGCTCTGCCGTCCCGGCAGAAGGAGTTGATCAGCGAGATGGCAATCTGCTCAACGGTTGCACGCAGAGCATAGAGATCGACCTCACCGACGCTCTCGGTCGTAGCCTGCCGGTAGCGCGCTGCGTCCACACCGGCGGACCTGGTCGCCATCGGCCGCCACTGCATCATCGGGAGGACAGGGCAGTCAGCGGCGATGCCCTGCTGCCAGGTGCGCGGATCAGCGGAGAAGTGCTCGGGATCGTGGAGAATCCGCACCGCGGTCTTGTAATCGATCACCAACGTGGCGGGAACGTCGGGCGCCAGTTCCACCGGCATCAAAGACGGGTACTGCTTGCGCATTTCATGGTAGTAGCCGTGGGGATCAGCATCGAACTCCGGCGCGAACAGCGGCATCCGTGGGCCGTCGGAATCGAAGGGCGAGTCGGGAAAGGCTGGGCAGGACGCGGTGGGGGCTCCGGACCGGGAGGTACTCAAGAATGGGACTCCAGACGGTTATGACGCACTGCGAACTATGCATCACGGCTTCGGTGGTGTTCTTGCTGGACATCAGGCCATGGACGGGGTGCATCGGTGCATCACTTCGTATTCGATCGGTTCTCCTGACCGGGCCGGATCCGCGGCGGCGACCGGTGAAATCCGGATACTCGACGAGCGCCTCGGCCGGATCCGCGCCCTCCGGCGCTACCCGTAGAGACTCGATGTGCATTGTTCCCCAACGTGATTGGACGACAACGATACCCCTATACCCGCCGATCCGCTGATTGCACGAGTCGGCTCGGCTTCTGCTCGGCTCGCGACGGCTGCCCTGCCGAACCCATTCCGGTCCGGAGGTGGAACCGGCACCGGAACGTCCCGATGCCATGCCGTTGCACCTTGCGGCAGACCACAGCCGAAACACCCGATTCGAAGCGAAGACTGGCTCACGGACCCCAAGAAAGATCGAGTTAGACTCGGTCCGATGCTGTCCGTTTCGGTGGGCGCGGGGTGACGGTCGGCGACGAGATCGCACTGTCGGTGGACGAGAGGTAGCGCGGTTGTGACTGACCTGGCAGGAGAGCCTCGACGAGGTCGAGGGCGCCCTGCCGGATCCGACGGAGCGAATACCAGAGATCGCATTCTGCGGGCAGCGCGTGAACTGTTCAGTGAAGTCGGTTACGACCGTGCGACATTCACAGATATCGCGGCGCGTGCCGATGTCACGCGCACGAATGTCAACCACTACTTCCGGGGCAAAGACGAGCTCTACCGGACGCTGTTCGAAGCGGACAAGGGCAGCGTTCTCACGGCAGGCATCGCCGACGCCGAGGCGCAAGCGGATCTCGCCGATAGGATAGCCACCTTTCTGCGCACCGCCATGCAGGTGGATTCCGCGGACCGCACCTATGTACGGTTTCTGGCAGCGTCACTGTTCGATGCGCTTCGCAACCCGGAGTTCGGTGGATGGGCCGAGGGACAGCTCAACTATGTGCGTAGCTTCATCCGATCGTCTCTGGAAGCCGCCGTGGCGGACGCGACCATCCGCCAGGACATCGATATCACAGCCGTCACCGAAATGCTGGTCGCGGTGATATGGGGGATGAGCATGTACGCGGGATTCGTCGGAACGCACGATCAACTCGAGCCGATGGTCGAGCAATTCGTAGGCCTGCTGCACGGCACCCTCTGGTAGGAGCGCGCAAGGTGGATATCGTGCCTGCCTCGCAGATCAACGGGGCAGACACGATGCCTGATCGAATCGATTTCTACCGCGCCGTACGGGTCACCCGAGCACAGTGATAGTGCCCGCATCACCGTCCAAGCGGATGTGCTGACCGTCGCGGATCCGGTAGCTACCGTTCTCGGTTCCGCAGACACAGGGGATTCCGAGTTCACGTGCCACGATCGGCCCATGGCTGAGCAGGCCACCGTAATCGGTGACGACCCCGGCCGCGACGAGGAACAACGACACCCAGCTCGGGTCGGTCGTCTCACAGACGAGGATGTCGCCGTCGTCGAGCTCGGTGGTCGATGGATCGCGGACCACCCGGGCGCGGCCTTCCACCACACCACCGCTGGCGGCCACGCCGGTGATGACACCGGAGACGTCCAGTGCGGGCGCTTCGGGCTCGCTCACTGTGGTCAGTGCCGGCACGCCCGCCCATGCTTGCGGCA
The DNA here is from genome assembly GCF_040680755.1 of Nocardia sp. NPDC051990. Classification (NCBI taxonomy): domain Bacteria; kingdom Bacillati; phylum Actinomycetota; class Actinomycetes; order Mycobacteriales; family Nocardiaceae; genus Nocardia; species Nocardia sp. NPDC051990. The sequence goes on from NZ_JBFAXH010000019.1 coordinate 82,206, forward strand.
ACCGATAGGTGCACCGCTCGTCATATCGAGCCTGTCGTTCGGCGACCAGGGCGCGCCGATCACCCGTGACGCCGCCGCGCACTTCGTCGTACGACAGGTGGAAGACATCGTCGACACGGTCGATCACGCCCGCATCGACCAGCAGGACGCCTTGTCTGCGTATGACGGCCCTCGCGATATCGAAGGTGAGCAGGTAGCCGGCCTTGCCCTGCTCGCGAAGGGCGATCCAGCGACTGGCCATGCGCACATTCCAGGCGGCGGCGCGGCGCTTGCGTCGGGGCAGGGCCGACTGGAGCTCGGCCAGGGCGCGTTGCCGCGTCTCGACTTGTTCCTTGCTCCGATTGCGCGGCGCCCGTGGGCTGTCGGCGGCGATAGCGCGGTAGTCGACGAGCCGCTTGAGCACCGGGGTCGGGTCCTCACGCCAGGTCAGGCCGGACAACTGACCCTCATTGGTGCCGTGGTAACCGTGCCGATCGGTGAACTCGCGCAGGCTGATGTCGTCATGGGCCAGTGCCCACAGGTCGTGCGCGACATCGCTTTCGTCCGTCCCGACCCCGGACAATAGTGCGGGCCCGAGATCGGACAGGTCGAGCCCGGTCAACATGTCGGTCACCCGATCCGCCAGCCCGGAGCTGACGAACGCGACGAGCATGTGCATGGTCAACATGCGCTGGAAGCGCCGCTGTGCGTCGGCCAGCAGCTCGACGCACCCCGCATGGTCGAGTGCGTCGATGCCGTCGAGGTGCGCCAGCCGCCATCGACGCAACTCGGCGAATTCGGCGTCGTGCTGCTTGGGCAAGCGGAGTACGGCTCCCGGCGCCTTGACGGCAATGACCGGATACCGCCGTGCGCTGTTAGCGTCGACGGTCTCCGGCCGGACGTAGCCGAACAGCTGCTGTTCGACCGCGGTCGCCGACGTGCCGGGCGTGATATTCGCGATCTCGCGGAACTTGTCGATATTCGCCGCGGCCCGCCCGGCGAACAACGTCCAGAACATGTCCTCCGGTTGGTCGGGGAGATAGACCTGCTTCCGTTTGAGGACACCCAAATTCAGGAACGTCGTGCGAGTCGCCAACTCCACTGGCGCGTTGATGAAGGTGAAGCCGAGTGTGGTGAAGACGCCGGGGAATGCCTCCGCGACATTGCCGGTCGTCCAGGTGACCGCCGGATCGATCACTGTGTTGTCGAGCGTTTCCTCGACGGTTTCGCGGCTGCTCATCGGATTCTCTCCATCTTGCGTCGTTGGAGCAGCTCGGGCAGCGAACCCGGTGCGCCATGGGGGGATTCCGCGCGTGCCCATTGGGCGAGCAGCGCAAGATCGGGATCGTCGACCGTGGTGGCGGGCACAACGGTTATCTCGCCCGGATACACCGTGCCGGTCGACGCGTCGACGGTGACTGTCTGCCCGGCCAGCGCCATGAGTGTCCCTGCTCCGCAACCGACTACACACGGGATGGCCATTTCCCGACAGACCACCGCCGCGTGCGAGGTCGAGCCCCCGAGTTCGGTGATCACCGCGACGGCGACGGACATCGCCGCCACATCATCGGGATCGGTGGTCGGCCGGGCGAGGATCACCGCTTCGCCCCGGTCGGCGCGTTCCTCGGCATCGTCGGCGTCGGTGACGACGATTCCGGTGGCAATGCCTGGGCAGGCCGGTTTTCCGGTCGCCACCGCTGCGGTCGGGTCCACGTCGGCCTGGTCGAGATGAGCGGTGAGCAAGGTCCGAACATGCTCGGGCTGTACCCGGTCGAGCGCCTCGGCGGCGGTGATCAGACCTTCCTGCCGAAGCATTACCGCATGGCGGATCGCGGCCTCAGGAGATCGTTTGGCGACTCGCGCCTGCAGCAGCCACAAGGTGCCGCTTTCCACAGTGAACTCGATATCCTGCACGTCACGGCTGTCTGTCTCCAGCCGAGCAGCCGCGGCAAGCAGATCGGCATGCACCCCTGGCATCGTGGCAGCCAGGTCGGCTAGGGCAAGGGCATCGGCGCGTCCGGACACCACGTCCTCGCCCTGGCCGCGTGGCAACCACTCACCGTAGGCTTCGGCGCCGCCGGTGAGTGGGTCACGTGTGAACAGCACACCGGTGCCCGAGCGGTCGTCGAGATTGCCGAAGACCATGGCCTGCACGGTAACCGCGGTGCCGCCGTCGTGCGGCAGCCCGCGGCTCTCGCGATAGCTGATCGCGCGCGGCGAGTTCCATGAATCGAGTACTGCGACCGCCGCGAGGCGCAACTGCTCCCATGGATCCGACGGCGGGGGGCAACCGACAACTTTCTCGAACTGTTCGCGAAATCGCCGACGGGTGTCGGCAGCGAATGCGGCGGTGTCGCCTGCCTGTTCGGCCAGTGCCTGCTCGACCTCGTCGGTCATGCCCAGATTGAGAACCGTGTCCATCATCCCCGGCATGCTGGTCGCGGCGCCCGAGCGCACCGAGACCAACAGTGGGCGCGGGGCGGCTCCGAACCGGCGGGCGGTGAGCGCTTCCAGTTCCGCCACGGCTGCGGGCACATCACGCCAGACGTCGGCGGGCAGTGTCTCGCCGGTGCTGTGCATGCGACGGCAGACATCGGTGGTGATGACGAAAGCAGGGGGGACAGGGATCCCGAGCGCCATCATCCGCTGGATACTCCATGCCTTGCCGCCGAGCAGATCCCGATCCGCGGTGGTGACGGCGTCGAGGACCAGAATCGACGAAAGGTCGTCTGCTGTCGAGGTCATTCCGCCCTCCCCGCAGCCGCTTCCTGCACGCGGGACAGGCCGGCGAGGCCGATCAGTTCCTCGTGTAGTTCGAACCAGACCGTGTGGTAGCTGTCGATGAGCGGCCGTGCGAACCAGGTCGGTTCACCGGACTGGACCTTCGCCACCGCCGAGGCGAACCGGTTCGGGTATGCCGTGAGCCGTGGCGCGAGTCGTACGAATTCCCCGACCAGCGGTGCGAATCGCACGTGCAGATCCGCCAGCCGCGCCACGATGCGGGCGTCGTACTCGGCGTCAGTATGGTCGTTCGGGCGCACTCCTTCGATGAGCTGCCAATCGGTGACCAGCTGCTTGAATTCCGTATTGAACTCGTCGAAATCGAGGTAACGCTGGCGCAACAGCTCCTGGTCGATGGTGGCGCGCTCGGCTGCCAGCAAGGTGTCGAGCCGGGCCCGACCCGCAGCGGTGAGTTTGACGCGTACTCCCACCTGAGCGAGCTCGCCCCCACTGACGAGTGGCTCCAACACAGCGGCGATTTCAGCCTCGGCAAGGCCAACCGCGGTGGCCAGATCGGCCTCGCTCGGGCGCCCCTTGAGTCGCGCGGCCTGAAGGATGCGCAGGACGTGTGGCATGGTGTGTCTGCTTTCTCTCGGCAACAGCGGCTAAGCGACCCGGTGCAAAATGGCCTGCTCGAAAATTCCTTCGCCGCAACGCCCTTCGCTGTCCAGCATCATGAAGTCGTCATAGACCCCCAAAGCCGGTCCATCGGTCTCGGCAGGGCCCGCTGGTACCCAGAAGCCGCCGAGGCGGGAGCGAATCGACACCACATGGGTGCTGTTGTCGGCGAGTTCGAGTCGGGCCCAGCGGAATTGGGCAGCCGCATCGCGCGCGAAGGTGATGCCGGTGATCTGTGTCGAACGCGTGCTGTCGATGACGAAACCATCGGCGGTCAGCGCGTCATCGGCGCCGCGGAACTTCATCGCGGAGATGAAGGTCGACTCGTCGACCATGAACAGCGCGGCGAACTCGACCCACTGCGACGATTCGTCACGGAAGCCCCAAGTGCGGTCGCGCATACCGTGACCTGTGGTGGCGACCGTCGTCCCGTCGACCGTCACGCTGCCTACGACGGTGCATGCCTGCTGGAAGTGCTGGAGCGGCTGGCCGGGCACCAGCGGCGGAATGACATTGTTCGTGCCGTAGTCGGCGGCGACGAATAGCGGAGCGTTGACGAGTTCGGCCTGAACGCTCGGGTGATCGACCCGGACCCGGCCGTCGAGACCGAAATGCAGGCTGCCGCTGCTGAATGTGCCCTCCCCCAGCGGTTCGATCACCTCGGTGACCCGACCTGCCACGGAGATGCTGAAGCGGGCGCGGCGGGCACTCGGCGCGTTCGGTGAGGTCGACACGTGCAATGTGCCGAATACCTGTGCGGCAGGGTCCCAGAACGAGAAGTAGGCATTGTCCTTCCAGACCGGGTCGCCCACGCCTGCGGCGTTGGTGTGGATCGGCTCGGAAAGCTGGCCCCAACTTCGCTCAGTTGGTGTCACGGATGTCATCGAGGGTCCCTTCTGGTTTCGGATGCGCGGACGAAATGCGGATTCATTGGGCGTGGGACTTGGTTCGGCAGCTCCGATGCAGGTGTCGTATGTACTTGTGGCGCAGGTGGATACAGCTGATGCGGTCCGACACGGTCAATGCCGTCGGTCACGGTAGATCCGGCCGCGTGATCCATGCGCGGACGGTGTCGCGTCCATGTCCCGGGTGCCGGGGCCGATGTTGTTCACGCAGAGGGACCGTCACTCTCCGGCCTCACGGCACGGCCGATCGTTGCGCCGACGACGGGTACCAGGGCCAGAAACATCAGCGGAACCCACACCGGGCCGACAGTGCGGACGAGGATGACGGTGTCGGGCTCATCCCAGCCACAGCAGACCGACGCGGGCACCTCGTTCGATCCGTCCATCTCGCGCGGTCGGTTACTCGGGCAGGGCGGGCATGATCTCGCGGACGCGGTCGCTGCGGACGAGTAGCCCGCTGACGTCCCCAGCGGGCAGAGGCAACGAAGCATCCTGCCGAATCCATGGTGAGCCCGGCGGCTTGGCCACACTCGCAGGCTCGACCTCGACGCCCATGACGCACCTCCGGTTGCCGGCGCCGCGTGGATACGCGCGGACACGAACAGTGAACGGCTGCACAGGAATATGGTTGTGACGGCTGATCACGCCGACGCTCAGAGTCACTGCACAGACGTGAGGCTATCCACGAAATGACGAGGGTGTCAATTTATGAAAGTGATCCGCGGGGCGTCAAATCGGTTCGGCATCAGACAGATAGCCTTGCCGGGTAGGCGTGGTAATTCACCGTCGCCTCGGTTGTTCAGACGGTCGAATGCGCGTCGAACGATCCGCAGCCGCAGCCAGCCCTCGCGCTGTCCGGCGGATTCAGCACAGCCGACGACGAACTCACCGGCAGCTCTTGGGCGGGCAGTATGCGCGGCGTGGCGATCAGTCACGGGTGCGGTGCTGCGGTGGGCAGCGGTATCACATATTCCCGCTGCCGGCTCGAGCGGCTATGCGACTGCGCAGCGTAGGCACGCCAGGCCCCGCGAGGTCATCGCAGTAGGCAGGCCGGCCGGCCATCGCCATGGTCAGCGCGATCGTTGTTCCACTGGCCAGGGGGCCGGTTCCAACAGCAAAGGGTCCGTCGGTCGCCTCTAAGCGCAGGCCCTCGATAGCACTGCGGCTGGGCACGGCGAAGTCACGGCTTGCGTAGAAACCGGCGACGCTGGTGGCGGCTTCGATTGATGGTGTGCGGGGCAGCCCGAGAGGGCGTCGGATGTCCTGGGCGTGGACGACCACCTCGCCGAGCCAGGCTGCCGTGTGCCCCGATGCCGCGGTAGTGCTGGTGATAATCGCCCGGAACCGTTCGAGGGTTTCGACGGGGGTCGCACCGCGGTGCTCGGCCATTTGCCGGTTGTTGTGTTTGTCGAAGTCGAAGCGGGCGCCGAGGACACTGGACAGCCAGCGAATCCGACCGATGCTTGCTGTGGCAGTGAGGTGCGCGACGACTTCCTCTACCACCCAATGCCCGCACAGCGATTGCTGGCTCCACTGCGTGTCGTCCAATTGAGCGAGATCGTCGGCCAGGACTGCACGTTCGGCATGAGCCATCACCCAAAGGGCATCACGGGAAATGACATTCGACACGAGGAAACCTCCAGTTCGGGTACTGCCGGGTACACGATGATGTAGCTCGCGCATCGTCCCGTCGAGGGAATGCGGCGGCAATTCATCGTTCCGGAGTGCAGACGGTAGCGCTCCCCCAGATTCATCGGTACCGCACAAATTGATGTCGACTTTCCCGGCGCTAACAGCCGTGTCACGCCCTCGCACATCAGCATTACCGAGCGGTCGCGGGTGATCGAAGTGCCTGTCGCATCAACCCTGTGACCAGCCAGTTCCTGCCAAGATGTTGACGGTGAAGATGAACGGGTCGCGTAGACGCCGGGTTTGTGGCCCACCGGCTCACCCCGCCCGCGTCCAGCGCGGGTTTCGCCACCTCCGCCGAAAACCCCGTGTCCGGCCAACGCACCGAAACCCTCACGACCCGGCCACCCCACAGGCTCCACAAACCGGCACACCGCACCACACCCCGACGTCGGCAAAACCCTTGTGGCCCTGGCTACGCCGGGCCACAACCTGACACGCGCTACTCGGACCGGCAACAGATCGCGTGGTTACGACGATTGTCCCTCGAGCGACACACTTTTCAGGCAAAGGACACCCATGGCGACGGCACAACTGACCAAAGGCCAGAATGGCCCCCTCCCCCTCACCGACCTGTCGATCTCGGTCGAAGTCGCCGCAGCGGTAGATCTGGCCGCGTTGCTGGTCACGGACAAGGGGACGGTCCGCTCGGATGCAGACTTCGTGTTCTTCAACCAACCGTCCGGGCCCGGAGTCCGACTGCAACCCGGCTCCGACGGACGGCCATGCGTGCTGGCGGTCTCGCTGACCGCGGTGCCGGCCGATATCACCGAGATCCGTGCGGTGGTCACTCTCGACGCACCGAACACGACATTCGGTCAGCTCCGCGCCCCCATCGCAGCAGTAATCGACACCGCCGGAAACAGGATCTACGAATACCGGATGGAGGGCCTCGGCAGCGAGACCATCGTTGTCGCCGTCGAGATGTACCGCCGTTCGGGCAGCTGGAAGGTCCGAGCTGTCGGTCAAGGGTACGCGGGCGGCCTCGCAGAATTGGTGACCGATCACGGAGTCGTCGTGCACGACGACTCCTCGGCGGCGTCCCCTCCGAGCTGGCCCACGCACACAACACAACAACCTGCCACCGCAGCCGACATACGCACCGCCCATGGGGAACAGAAGCTGTCGCTGGAGAAGCGCGAGAAACTCGACCTTCGGAAACGACAAGTAGCCAAAGTACTACTCAGCAAGGGCGTTGGCAGCATTCGCGCCCGGGTTGTCCTCGTCATCGACAAAACGGGCAGCATGCGACGCCTCTACAACAGCGGAACCGTCCAGCGCGTCGTCGAACGCATGATCCCTGTCGCCGTCCAGCTCGATGACGACGGCCGCCTCGAGCCCTACCTCTACGCCGCCGACTACGCCAAACTGCCCGACATCACCGTGGACCGAGCTGAGGAATGGGCCGCCGAGTACCTACACATCCGTGGCCGCCATGGCGGCATCGACTACGCAGAGATCGGCGGCTCCAACAACGAGCTCCCCATCATGCGCGAGATCATCGCCTCCCTGACTCGGCACACCGAACCAACCCTGGTGTTGTTCTTCACCGACGGCGGCTTCCGAGAGCGAGCCAAGATCACTGCACTGATGCGTGAAGCCTCCGCACTTCCCGCGTTCTGGCAGTTCATCGGCCTTGGCCACGCCGACTACGGGCTGCTGCACAATCTGGACACAATGGCCGGGCGCCGCGTCGACAACGCCGGCTTCTTTGCCGTCGACGACATCGACATCCTGACGGACGCCGATCTATACAACCGGCTTCTTGATGAATTTCCCGGCTGGCTGCGCGCAGCGAAGTCCGCCGGAATACTGCACTGACCAGCCATATGAGTTCGAGCCGTGTACCTCACGGCGACAGACCTTTCCGGGGGGCCGGGCGCGGAGCCTATCGCCCGGCTGCGGTGGACAGTGAAATCAGTGCAGTGCGGGTAGTACGTGATCGCGATAGAAGTCGATCGCGGCAACCGGATCGTGCTGCGGGAAGTGCAGAAACGGCATCGCGCCGGAATCCAGAACACGCTGTGCCGCCGCCACGTGCGGCGCCGGATCGGTACCAGTCGCCCACGCGGAGGTGACCTGCTCGAGCGGCGTTGCCGCGGCGGCTCGCTCGATCGCGACCGGATCGGGTTGGTCGATGGCTGATGCGGACGGCCCGAACCGCCACAGCTGTGCGGCCCGGTCCACCTCGTCGCGGTCGCCGACCACCGCAAACAATTCGACCCGCTTGCCCAATCGCGCCGGGTCGCGGCCCGACGCCTGGGCACCCGCGGCGAAGGCGGCCGACAGCGTCGGGTCGGTCACCCCGGCAGGCTGGCTGATCCAGCCGTCACCGTACTGTCCGGCCAGGCGCGCACTGCGCGGACCGCTCGCCGCGACATAGATCGGTGGCGGCGTCGCGGGCAGGTCGTAGAGCTTCAGCTGTTCGGTCCGAAAGTATTTGCCGCGGAAGGAGATCCGTCCACCGGCCCACAGCTGTCGCATCAATTCAATGGCTTCCACCAGGCGGTCGTGCCGCTCGCGATAGGCACCGAATTCTCCTGTCCCGGCCTGTTCGTTGAGCCGCTCCCCGGTACCCACCCCGAGAAACACCCGCCCGGGCGCCAGCACCGCCAACGAGGCGAACGCCTGCGCGACATCGGTGGGGTGGTGCCGATATATCGGGCAGGTGACGCCGGTTCCGAAGGACAGTCGCGTGGTGCGCTCGCCCACCAACGCCAGCGTCAGCCACGGCGACATCGCATGGCCCTGGTTATCCTGCCACGGCTGCAGATGATCACTGGCCCACACGTATCGAAAGCCTGCCGCCTCTGCCCGCTGTGCCTGATCGACCAGCACAGACGTCGGAAATTGCTCGTGCGACAGCACCATTCCGACATCCGGCCCGACGGCGGGCCCGCTCGACGAGGAAGACCCGCCACACGCGGCCATTGCCCCCGCGACTACCGTCGTGGCCGCCGCTCGCCCCAGCGATCGCCGGGAGACGCCGCTCATGCGCCCAACATACCCGGTCAGCCCGACCGCAATCGGTTCGCCTGTCTCAAGCACACACCCGACACGAACTGAACAACCGTCTATTGCCGCTGCCTTGGATGTCAGCTATGACGCTGTCGCGCGAGTCAGGCCTGGACTTGGATAGACCTCCGGCCCTGCCCAGAGAAGCCGAATTGCCCTGTTTTCCTGCCATCGTGCCGGGAGACAGTGAAGATGCCGATACGCGCAGGTCGTATCGGTCCACGCATCAGGAACTGCTCATGATTACTCCGACCACACCCCACCGGCAACGGCGGACAGCACCGGAGCGATCGGCACTGCCGGTGCTGGGCTGTGTGTCCCCGATTCGCTGCGGAGCACACAATGATGACATCTCGCGACCGTGACTCCTGGCCGCAGGAGCCCGCACACCAGCATGAACCGATACATCGGCACGAGCCGACTGCCCACCACCTCACCCGCAGGGCCGGATCACACGAACACGGCGGCGGTCACCGCAGTCGGTCAGTGCATCCGCCGAAGATTTTCCGGACTACTACCGTCGTGCTCGGATCCCTTGCGGCCGCGACGGTGATCGCTTTCGATGCTCCGGTGAGTACGCCGACCGTCGAACTCCCACAAGCGCCCAGCCATTTCTCCGGCGGACTGTGCGGGGACAACAATGGCACCTGCGCGGATGCCGGCCCGGCCTTTCGGGGCCGCGCCGTCCTCAACAGCCAGGCTGCCTATCCGGGACACCGGTTCGCGCTATGTCGAGGCGACGGTTTCCACCAGCTACAGCACTACCCCGTCCGCTCGTTCGACCGTCCGGGGGCGCCGCCTGCGTTGCAGCCGCCACCTGAACCTGAGCCGGCTCCGACGACAACAACCACACCACCCCCATACCCTTACCACGGCCACATTCGATGACGCGAGGCAGCAGAAGCTGCGACGGTATCCGCAGCCTCGACAAACGGCAGCGCAACCGGTCCTAGTCACGCCGGGAAAGCTCGAGCCGCAACCCATCCGGCTTCAGAGTGATCGTTTCCTTCACGCGCAGCTGATAACCCGGGTCCGGTGTCAGATCGAAATTCCGCAGAATCGTCGCGAGTACCAACTGCAGCTCGTGGTAGGCGAACTGACGGCCGATACACCCCCGCATCCCGACCCCGAACGGCCGGTAGAGCTCAGGGTGCCGGGATTTGACCCGCTCCGGAAGGAACCGATCCGGGTCGAACGCCTCGGGATCACCGCCCCACGACGGATGTCGATGCAGTTGCAGCAGCACCACGAACACCCATTCACCCTTTTCGAATGGGTAGCGACCGGCGAGCATGGTGTCGTTCTTGGCTTTCCGGAAATAGCCCGGCGCAGTCGGCCACAGCCGCAGCGACTCGTCGACGATGCGCCGGACCAGCCGCAACTTGCCGACTTGCTCGTAGGTCAGCTCGTCCCCGGTCCAGACCTCGGCAATCTCGCGGCGCGCCTGCTCGGCGATCTCCGGCGAGTGTGACAGGTAGTGCAGTGCGAACGCCAGCACACCCGCCGACGTTTCATGTCCGGCCGCGAGGAACGTCAGGATCTGGCGACGAATGTTCTTCGCGTCCAAGCACTCACCGGTTTCCGGGTCCGCGACTGTGAGCATTCGGTCGAGCAGATCACCGTGCCCGCCCGCGCCGTCGCGCTGGCGCCGCGCGATGACCGCATCGACCTCGGCGTTGACGAACCGCAGGTCCGCAAGATGCTGAGCCCGCTGCTGCCGGAACACAGTGCGTTCCACGAGTGGATGTGAGTAGGCGGACCGGTTGACATAGGTGAGGATGCGCAGCATCGCGGCCACCAACGGATGCTCGTCGGTGCGGGTGAACGAACCGAACTCGTATCCGAAGCCAGCCCGGCCGATCACCTCCAGCGCCACCTTGTTCGTGTCGCTCGGCACGTCGACCCACCGCCCGGCGCGCCCGGCCCAGTACTCGACCAGCTCATTCGCGCACGCCTGCATGGTCGTGTGGTAGCCACGCATCGACGCAGCCGTGAAACTCGGCGCCAGGATCTCGTGAGCCTTACGCCAGTTCGGCTCGCTATTGTGCGCGGTGAACAGCCCATCTCCAGCCACCAACCGCAACGTGCCGATCGGAACCCCGAGGAACTTCGCCCACAGCTTGTCGTCGTTGATCTCGGTCAACAAGTCCGGGTCGGAGACATATGTCACGCGGGCGCCGAAGATGTTGCGCTCGTAGATCCCGCCATACTGCTGCGCACCACGCATCCCCCACTGACTGCTGTCGGTGACGTGCAGATCCCACACATCACCCAAGATCGGCAGGCGGAACGGAGGGTGCGGTAACTCTCGGTCACCGGCCCGAATCCGCCTCTCGGTCGAGGAGTTGGTTGTGGTCATCTCGCTCCATCCAGTTGGGGGCTGTCGAGGTAGGTCTGTGCCGACGTCCAATGCCGCGCGATACGGCGCAGGGTACGGGCTTCATCAATGATGTCGCGACCAGGCGCGGAGGCGTGCAACCGCACATACGATCCTGGTTCGGCACCACCGGCCTTGCGATGCAGGGCGCGCGCGATCTGCACCGCCTCGGCGGCCGCCGCGGGCACATCGGCAGGCAGAGGCGCGGCGAAACGGCCGAGCACGAGCAGCGTGTCGCGAATTTCCACCGTCATGCGGTGCATACGCCGCCGCGGATTCACGCCCGCGTCGGAATGCGACAGGCGCGGAATCTCGACGCACACCGTCACCAGATCGCGCCACATCGGCGTCATCTGGCGCACGGTCCGCGATGCGGAGTCGACGCCGAGCCGTCGCGCGATCTCGGTGGCGACCCGGGCCCCCGCAGCCAGCGACCCCAACCCGACCATGTACACGAAGTTGTTCTCATTCGCGCGGAAACGAAAGTCCACCAACGCATGTCCTGTGCCGGTCGCAGCGCACACGGCGCTGACGAAGATCGACACCGCTTCCTCCAACGCCCACCCGCCGACAAGCACGATCAGGGCGTAGGTGAGCCGGTGGCAGGGCCGTAGCTGGCCTGCCCGCAGCTCCCGCATGCTAGCCGACACGATCAGAACACCGGTTGCTGCGCACCAGATCGAGAAAAACGCAAAGTACGCGACCGTCTGCCACCCCTCGGTGCGGTCGATGTACTGCCCGAGAGCACGAGCGTGCGACCCGAGCAGCAGCATCAGCACCATCGACACCACCGCAGCGCACCACACCGTCAGGCTCATCCGCCGATAGCGTGCCGACGTCTGCTCCGACCATCGCTCCGACCACGAGCCCGCCAGCACGATCAGCGGCGCAAACGTGAGCACGATGAACGTCGTGCCGAGCTGGCGCGTGAACCTGACGCTGAGAAGTCCAGCGTCAGCGAGCACGTTCTGCACCGCGCGTTCGCGCAGCAACGCGGCGACAACCGCGGAAATCAGGGCATAGGTCACCTGGCGCTCGCTCGGCCGCGAACGATCGTGCAACAGCACCAATCGCAGAACGCCCGCCGCCGCGCCGAAGCCGATGATCAACCATGCAATCGACGGCGGTGCCGAAGAGGTCACCCGTCACCACCCCAGAAAGACCGCATCGGCCGCGACGCCCGCCAGCGCGAGACCCCGGATAGCAACAGATCACCGAACTGTTCTGCCTCGTCCTCCTGCTCGTCGAGGAACTCGCTACGACCGAGCACACGGCGGATCAGCGCCGGATCGAGATTCGGAAGGAGCCGCTGAACACCAGCCAAACCAGCTACCCCGGCATCGTGATCAAGCACCATGTGGCCGACCTCATGCGCGATGATCTGGTCGATATGAAAGTCCGTCGTGCCCGCGACGAAGGCAATCACGTCGACATCTGTGCAGTCCAGCCACAGCCCGCACGGTGTCCCCCGCCCCGAATCCAATGTTCCTGGCAGCAGCGTCGAATCAACCGGCATGAGCTCGATCGACCGGCCGCGCCACTGCCCCAGCGCGTCCAGAAACGCAGTCCGGTTCCACGGCGACGGCACCAGCCGCATCACCATCTCTCGCGCCGCCATCACCCGCTGAGTCGAGTCATCCATCGGAAACACCCCCTGACCGAGCCTTCTCGGGTACGCACTCTGGACTTTACAGCGAACACCCGATAGTCCCGGAACCGTCGAGCATTGACCTCACCAATATTGTTGTCGCCCAGTCGAAACCGGGCGAGCGACTGCACCACACGAACAACCGCTCCTACACGACCACCTCGAACGCGATGACACCGAGGCCAGATCGCCGAGGACCTGCTGCGCACGGTCGGCCTCCCGCAGACGAGACGTACGAAATATGCCAGCGCCCAATTCCATACCTTGCATTGCCTGGAAGCGGAAGAACCGCAATCTATTCGGCCGCGTCGGTCAGCAGCTAGGCGGTGATATCAATCGAAAGTTGTACGCGGAAGCCTACTTTCCGGCACATGAGGTTGCTCAAAGGTCCGATGTGCTGTTCCTGGCCGTCACCGAGGATTGTGGTTCATCAGGTGATCTTGTTTCACTGCCGGCTTCGGAGGGAACCATTGGACGAGTTTGCGGGAATCGATGGGTTCCTCGGGACCAGGGCTTCACTGATGATCGACGTGTTGATTCTGATCATGGTCGTTGTTGTCGTGGCACTTGCTTGGAGTGTCTGGCAGGTGAAGTACCGGAGTCGGTACCGGCTGCACAAGTTCGTGCAGGTGCCGCTGGGGATCTCCTTGCTGGCAGTGGTCGTGATCTTCGAACTGGATATTCGACTCAACGGATGGCAGGACCGCGCCGCCGGTGTCGTCGGCGGCACGGTGCCCACGGCGGTATGGATCGCGCTCGGCATCCATCTGGCTTGCGCGATCAGCTCATTGTTGTTGTGGCCGGTCGTGATTGTGCGGGCGGTCCGATCGTTCGGCTCTTCGCCGAAGCCGGGTGCGCACAGTAGTTGGCACAAGCCATGGGCGCGAGTCGCCGCGACGGACATGGTCTTGACAGCTATCACCGGGTGGGTGTTCTACGTGGTCGCCTTCGTGTGAAGAGTTCAGGACGGCCTGCCTGACGCTGGAAGAATGCCGGGCGACCGGGATCACCATAGCGCTGGCGTCCTAGCCGAGCACGAGTTGATCAGACCGGGATGCGCGCTACACCGGCCGCGGGACGAATAGCGTGCGACGCGGTGCTCATCCGGCGTCGCCCGGCCGAAGCCCTCATTCGGCTGCGCCAAGGAAATCGAGGACGATCGGGAGCAACAGCGGTGTCTGGTCGAACACGGTGAGGTGTGAGGTAGCGGGAATCACTGCCAAGCGTGAGGTGGGCATGCCCTTGGTGCCCTCGACGCCGCCACCCAGCAGTCGGTACATCTCGATTGTGTGCTCGGGGCGGATTATGTCGTTGTCGGCGGCGATGATCAGCATTGGAGACTGGATGGATCTGATCTGCTCCGGAGAGTAGACCGGTGTGTGGGCATCGAGATCCTTGACGCGTTCCACCACCTTCGGGAAGTCCTCGGGTCGCGGGGAAAGCCGGTTGTACTCGGCCAGGAACGGGGTGCCTTCGAAGACTTGCGGTTGCAGTTGCGCCAGCCCCTCGTGCAGCCCTGGTTGTGCCCCGCGTGGGTCGTAGCCGACGGAGGTCAGCGCCAGCTTGTGCGGGATCGAAGCCGCCCCGGTTGTGTGTGGTGTGGCCGAGATCCCGCAAACCGTCGGCGACGGCGAGCGTCACGTCGTCGTACCACGGTGCGAGACGGTCCGGATCGGAGAGCGTGACATTGAAGTGCACAGCGCCGGCTATAGGGTGTAAAAGCCGTCACCCCACAGGGTTTCCAGCCGGCGGAAGTAGGAGTCGTACTGTGCGGCGATCACCTCGGTGGAGAACTTGGACACCGCGTAGTCACGGATCGCTTGATTGTCCAGTTTGCCGACCGCCTCGGCGGCATCGACGAATTCGCGCATGGTGCGGCACCGGAAGCCCTGCACACCTTGCTGGACGGTCTCGCTGAACGCACCCCAATCGGTGGTGATCACGGGCGTGCCGCATAGCATGGCCTCGACGTGCACGCCGCCGAAGGGCTCGAGATACACCGAGGGGGCGAAGACCGCGCGGGCCCGGCTCATCAATTCTCCGCGTTGTGCCACGTCCACGACCCCGACGTGTTCGCCGTAGTCCGGGGCCCGGCCGGCACCGGCGACGATCAGCTTCGCATCCAGGTTCTTGCAGGTATCGACGGCGATCTGCAAGCCCTTGGCCTCGATGAGGCGACCGATGAACAGGAAGTAGTCGTGCTTCTCCGCGGAGAACGGAAAGTCATCGACCTCGAAATAGTTCGGGATCACCGCGTCGTAGAAGTTGCCCCGGTCGGACATGATCTGCGGCACGGTGGTTCGCGCGCCGTGCACGGCGTGCATCCAGGCGTAGCTTTCGAACACCCGGTGTGGCGCGAAGACGCCGCTGTAGCCGACGCCGTATTCGACGGTCTGCATATCGGGGAAGGAGTCGGCGAGGGACTTCTGGCCGGATCCGGCGATCACACACAGGAAGTCGTGAGGCTGACTTCGTTTGGAAATCTCGGCGATAGTGCGGGCGTTGACGATCAGCCAGTGCCGTTCCTGGGCCTTCCAGGAAAACCAGTCGAAGCCGTCGGCGAGAGATTTCTCGCCGAACCAGTCCCGCCGGTCCGCCGCGGTGTGGACAGTGATCAGTTCGGTGCAGGCTGCTTCGTTCTCCTCCCCCGCATACAGATACACCTCGTGTCCGAGGCTCATCATCATGTCGCAGAACTTGCGAACCTTCTGGGTGTAGGCACAGGACGAGAAGTGTTTTGTGGTCAGCGTGTGCGGCAGGGCGGCGACGTGGAATCTCATCCGGTCCTTCTTGTCGTACTCGGGGATTGGGGCATCGGCCGCGTCAGTAGGTACCGGTGGGCACCACGTCATGCGCGACGAGGGCGGACTGGCGGTCCAGCATCGGACCGGCCGGCAGTTGCGCGATGATCTGCCAGGGCGCGAGTTTCGGCTCGGACAGCCCGAGCGTCTGGGCGGTCGCAGTGTCGGGTATGCCGAATCGCACGCCGGTGTCGGTGATGAAGAACAGCACTTCGCGGCGGGTGCTGTCCGGCTCGATGCCGGTGATCTGCACGAATTCTCCGGTCGACGGCGGAATGTAGGCGGCGCGGGCGGATTCGCCCTGCCCGTCGCCGACCAGGGTCACCGCGCGCATGGTCGTGGCCAGCGGGGCTTGTTTGCCGACGAGCAGTTGGAGCCGCCCGGCGGTGTCGCCCCGGTCGCGGGACCAGTAGCTGCACGCGACGGGTTGTTCGTCGGCGGAAACGATGCGCGGGCGTTCGGCCGGAAACTGGTCCACCGGAAGGGTTTTGACAACCGATAGCTCACTGATCGCGTCGGGTGCGACCACGGTGATCGCGGCTTGACCCATCGAATTCGCACTGCGCAGCACCTCCGCTGCGAACGGAGACAAGGGTTGCAGGCCATTGGCGAGAACCACGTACAGTGTGGCGGTCGTGATGCTGTCGACCTGAATCACCGTGCCGACAGCAAGATTCCGCAATTGCACGGGACCGGGGGCACCGGCGTCCGGGATGGCTGGAAGTGTCAGGTCGGGTACCCCGGCTGTGGCGTTGAGCAGCCCGGCGCCGATCGGTCGCGGCCGCAGCCCGCGCACCTTGAGTGCCGAGGTGATCGCGCTGCTGTTCATGTCGACGCGGGCGTGCTTGCCGTCGTAGATGAGGTAGGTGGTGTCACCGTCGGACGCCAAAAGCCCTTCGCCTGATAGCAATTGGCTGATCGCCGGGCCCAGCTGCGGCGCACCGGCGAGCACGATCGTCTGCAGACCGGAGCTCACATCGTCGCACAGGGTCCATTCGGATTTGTCGGAATCGGCAGGCCCGGGCAGCGCCGCCGGTACGCCCGGAATACCGAGCAGCGGTCCACGTGCCAGCGCCGCCAGCTTGCTGTCCTTTCAGGGATTCACACAGATCCTCCGCGCCGGTCATTGAGGTGATCCCCGCCCAAGACTTCCGAATGAGCGATCTGCTTCTCCATCAGGGACTGCCGCAGGGCTTTTCGGAGCTCTGGCTCGGCTTCGGGAGATCCAGTCCAACGGCCTGCTGTTCAAGACGAAGATCTCCACCGAGTTCATGGAGTGTCGATCAGCGGAACAGGCAGTGCCGCAACGACATCGGCCACGTCGAGGACCGGTGGGCGGTACCGGCCGTCGGCGAGGACGTCCGTCGGGCGGAGCAGCACATCGGTTCCGAAATCGGCTCTGGGCGTACCGAATACGGTCGAAACCTGGGGGTGGCTGGTGCCGGTGTCCGCAGCGAGGATGCCACGAAGCACTCCGGCGAACTGGCAGTACATCGCATAGATCGACGGAAATCGCCGCGCCGGATCGAGATCGGTCGCACGGAGCAGGCATCGATGGAAGGACGGATACTGCCGCAGCACCGGTGCTTCGTCGGGAGAGGGCAGGCCAGGCAGCCCGGCTCCGCTCGAGACGGCGGGCAGACGCAAAGCCAGTGCGGCGAGCGTGCGGCCGATGGAATAGATATCGGTGGCCACGGTCGGTCCGGTGTTGGTGAATTCGGGAGCCTGATACCCGAGGGTCCCGTACAGACTGCCGCCCGATCCCTGCGCGGCGACCGCTCCCAGATCGATCAGCCGTACCTCGCCGTCGCCGACCATGATGTTGTCCGGCTTCAGATCGTTGTATGCCAGGCCGAGGGAATGCAGGTAGTCCAACGCCGGCAGCACCTCCATGACGTAGGCCATCGCTTCGGCGGCCGTCATCCGCTCCGGCTCCAGACTGTCCAGCATCGCCCGCAGCGATCGGCCACCGATGTATTCCATGACCAGGTACCCGCTCGAAATACCGTCGGACGACCGGTGTTTCACGAAGTTATGGATCTCGACGATGGCCGGATGCGCCAACTCGGACAGAAATTGCCGTTCCGCCAAAGCCACGATGTGGGCCTCGAGGTCGTCCGGATTCTGCAGTCCTTTCAGTACCACCCATCGATTGCTGACGTACTGGTCGCGGGCCAGGAATATCCACCCCATGCCGCCGTAGGCGAGGCACCCGGACACCTCGTATTGACCGGCGACGACGGTTCCGGGTTCGAGCGGTGGACGGAAGTTGAAAGGCGCTCCACACGAACAGTTCCCGGTCGGGTCGGCGTTATCGGCGCGGCCGACCGGCTCGCGACATTTCCAGCAAAACCGCTTGCCGGGTGGAACCTCGGGTTCCACTAGTACCGCGGCGGCCGGATCCGTCCGCGGTGCCGGCGACAGCGGTACCAGCGTGCTCCCGAGGTGCTCGCCGATGGCCCGGAATTGCCTGGCCCGGGTCGGTCCGTTTCCGATCGATGGCGCGGCGACGTTCTCGTCGGATTCACCGAACAGTGCGGTGGCGATTACGGTGCCCTGGATCATGAGAACCCCTTCGGCAGAAGTTATTTCACGGAGCCACGGCGCGATGGCGGTCGGATTCGATCAGGCACTGGCGCTGTTGGGACGTGGTCTCGGACTCGGTGGTGGGACGACAGGCTGGTAACCGGCCGGACGCGGCACCGCGGGCAGGCTGGAGAACCGCCGTCGCAGGTTGCCGAGCTGCCGGTAGACCTCGCGCAACTCCTCGTGCAGCGCACGCAGCTCCTCGTGCAACTGCTGCGCCTCCTCGACCAGCATGGCCTGGAAGAGCCGCGCCTGATCGAGTTGAGCACGTTCGACGCGCGACCGCAGCAGCACCTCCTCGGCCGACGGTCGCGATGTCGACCGCCGCAGCGGCATGCGGGCCGACCGAGTCCGGGCGGGCATGCGGTTGCGGTAGCCGTTGTCAAAGTCTCGCAAGGCAACTCCAGCGTCTCGATGAACCAGGGCGGTTACCGGCTCAGCGCCCGCAAGCCGGCCAACCGGTGCGGTGCGCGGATCGAATCGATCTGCTCCCGGCTCAGTAGGCCCTCTTCGACGACCAGCTCCGCGACATAGCGGCGGGTCGACAAGGCCTCCTTCGTACTCATCGTTCCCGCTCGGGACGATGCGCATTCGACGTGCGCACTGCCGGGACGACCGCGCATCGCGGCTCCGCACTCCGCCCACCACTGAACTGTCATCTCAGACACCGCCTTGCGGTCGTTTTGCAGTAATTACCGATACTGCGACGGGGTGATACCACCGCGAAAATGCATGCAATGCCAATGACGGTGATCCGTTCTACTGTCATGTTGTCATTGCTTCCGTCAGAGACCGTCGAGCTGCAGTTTCGCTCCAATATCGGTTGCCAACAATAACAATGCAATCTTTCCGACAGTAGGTGAGCGGATAATCCTTTCGTCATTTTTTCGACAATCGTCGCTGAGACCTTGGGTCCTATTCGTAAGTCCGAGCGAGCAGGATTGCTGGTGTGCTGCTGCAAGGTATGTCCGTGCCAGTCCCTCATCTCCGACCCGCTCGAACAGGTACGAATCGGCAGAATGGCGTGCATGAACTACGTGCCCGTGACCGTGGAGTCGCGCTGCCAGACCGCTCCCGCCACCGCTTTCGAAGTGATCGTGCCCATTGATCTCTCGCTCATCTTCACTGGTATGGGTCCGCTGCCCGCTGTGAAGGGCGTCCTGGACCAGGAGGGGCCGTGGGATGCGGTCGGCCGCACCCGCTCACCCCAGCTGTCGGACGGGTCGACCGCGACCGAGCGGCTGGTTGAGTACACCCCGCCACACAGCTTCGCTTACGAGATCGCGGACTTTACTGGGCCGTTGCGGCTGCTCGTCGATCACGTGCGCGGCGAGTGGACCTTCACGCCGGACGGATCGAATTGCCTTGTCCGGTGGACGTATTCGTTCTTTCCGCGGCCAGGACTTCGACCGGTGGTCCGGGCAGTGGCCGTACCGCTGTGGCGGCGCTACGCGAAAGCGACGCTGGCCCGAGCAATCGAGCAGGTAGAAAGGGCTGGCGGCGGCACGCCGTCGCCGACGTAGCCAACCGCGCGGATCCGTCGGGGATGAGACCCAGGACCTCGAGGTGGTTTGCTGATCGGCTGCCGCGGTCCTTGTGACGGCCGTGACCTGAGTGGCATGCCACGTGTCGCCTTGAAATGGCAACGGCATCAACGCATCTCGCTTCAGAAGACCAATTCATCGAGCGGGTATGAGAAAGCCGTTGTGGTACGAGGCTATGACAGGGTCGACCGGTGAGCAACTGACCGAGCTCACCGCGCGGGTGCATACAGTCCTCCGGGCCCGGTCGGGTCTGGGTCGTCCGTGGGCGTTGGGCCTGTTCAGGTCGCCGCCCCCGGCGACGGGAAGCTGCTTGCGGTCGACTCGATCCCGGTGCCGGGCAGCCGCCACGACGCCATCGCCTTCCAACAGGTGGTGAAACACCAGACCCGAAGGTCACACCCAGATCGAACGACTGAAAGCCGAGATCGAGGCTCAGAAGCCGTCTGGCACAGGCAGATTCGAAAACTATCGCCAACTCCTGAAGACTGGATCTGGCACACATTCCGTGACGCGACCCGTGGGATCGCTCACTCACTCAACAGGATTCGCGTCCACATCAGATCACATTCTGCGCTGTTGGTCGGCCGATCAGGTGGACCTGGTGGCGGCATCGGCCCCGAGAGAGTGCCGCTGTCAGTTCCACGTGATCACTTGTCCAGTAGTGCATCTCGGGCGGACCGCAGCGGCCGACGAGCACGGAATGTGTGCCAGAGCCTGAAGACTGACCCCGCAGCGAATTCCGAACCTTGACCCCTTGTCGGGGTCGACGCTTGGGGGGTGATCGCCATCGAGGACTGGGCAGAGATCCGTCGGTTGCATGGGGCGGAGGGCGTGCCGATCAAGTTGAATCGTGCGTGCTCATGCGACCGGGTCTCAGGCGGTCAGCAGCAACACTGCGGCTGTCAGTACGACGGCTGCGCTGGCAGCGTGGATGCCGTAGGCGGCCGACTTGGGCCCCTTGTTACGGAGCACGATCGCCGCGTCCCCGATCGGGATGAGGGTGAGGGTGAGCATGAGCCCGCCGAGCAGTGCTGGTGTGCCAGCGGCGAGCAGGACGAATATGGACACCCCTGAGGCGATGTCACGGACGCCCTTGACCCCCAGCCAGGCGTGGAAGGCAGGATCCTGGATGGGGCTGTGCGGGATACCGAAGCCGACCGCACCCTGCGGCACCCAGAAGGAACTCGTGCCCATGAAGACGACTGCGATGGCGATGACAGCAGCAAGGAAGCCGCCGATGATTGACTGCATAATGAATTCCTTTGTTCGATCGGCATTTCCAGCCGAGACTGCGGCCGCCGTCGACAGCGAGGCAAGGCGCCTGAGATCTGAGTGACGTTCGTGTTGTGCGCCGGGCTGATGTGTAGGCGATCACGGCGTTGGTGGCCAAGGTCGGGTACCACGCCGTGGTCGACCTCGTGCGGGTGGGCAGGATCAGGCCGCGCGGACGCGGCGGATGTGGCGGGCGTAGCGGGGGCGGCCGATGAGGTGCCAGATGCCGCGGACCGGCGCGGGCAAGCCGGACAGGAGAAGAGCACGCTCGGTCGGGTTCGCGTCCTCGAGGACGACGCCGAAGAGTGTGAGCAGGGTGAGCTTGGGCGTGTTCGCCACCAGGTGCTCGCCCAGCGAGGCCCATTCCGCTTCGGTGATGTAGTCGGCGGCGAGCGGCAGCAGCGTGGCCTCCTCGTCGTCGAGGTGTTCCAGCAGGACTGCCCGGTGGTCGGTCAGCGCGGCCACCAGCGTGTCGCGCTCGTCGGCTCCCGCCGTGGCCTCCCACGCCGGGACGGCGGCGTCCAGCCTGGTCAGGGTGGCAGCGACGCGTTCGTGCTGCTCCTCCATCCGCAGGATGATGTCGGTGCCCAGGTCGACGCGGGCCAGCAGCGGCGGCCACAGCAGCTCGTCCTCGCCCTCGTGGTGGTTCTTCAGACCCAGCCGGTAGATGCGGAAGTGGTGGGCGATCACCTTGGCGCGGGCGGTGTCGCCCGGCGCGACCGCCGCCATGAGCTCGATCAGCAGCCGCGACTCGCGGCGGAGCCCGCGGTGGACGATCTCCATGTCTTGGGTGTCGACGCTCATCTGTTGCTTCCCTTCGTGTTTCATCCGTTCGATGTACCGAGATTGCGCCCGGGGTTTTGGAGAGCACTTGGAGGCGACTTGGAACACCGGCTGCGGCCGCGCGTACCATCGGCCGGGTCATGGTGATGGTCCGGGTTTTGGGTTCGTTCGCGGCCGAGGCCGGCGGCGAGCCCATTCCGCTCGGCGGACCGCGACAGCGCGGGGTGCTGGCCCTGCTGGTAGCTTCGCGCGGGCAGGTCGTGTCGGTCGATCGCCTGGTCGAGGGCCTGTGGCGGGGCGAACCGCCGGGCCGCGCTCTCGCGTCGTTGCAGGCGTACGTGTCCAACCTGCGCCGGCTGCTGGAACCCGGTCGCGCACCGCGCACCCCGGCCCGGCTGCTGGTCAGCGCACCACCCGGCTACACGCTGCGGCTGCCGCCGGAAGCGGTGGACGCGTGGCGCTTCGAGCAGTTGCTCGACGAGGCCCGTTCGCTCGCCGATCCCCGCGCCGCCCGCGCCCGGCTGGGTGCGGCGCTGGCGCTGTGGCAGGGACCGGCGTTCGCCGAGTTCGCCGACGAGCCGTGGGCGGCTGCCGAGATCGCGCGGCTCGACGAGTTGCGGGTGGTCGCCCGTGAACTGCGCATCGCGGCGGGACTGCGGCTCGGCGACTCCGCCGCGGTGGTCCCCGAGGCGGAGGGACTCACCCGTGACGAGCCGCTGCGCGAGGAAGGCTGGCGCATGCTCGCCCTCGCGCTGTGGCGCAGTGGCCGCCAAGCCGACTCTCTGGCCGCGCTCCGCCGCGCTCGCACCACACTCGCCGACGAGCTGGGGCTCGACCCAGGCCCGGACCTGGTGGAATTGGAAGACGCGATCCTCGCCCAGCGCACGGACATCCTTCGCGCCGCCGTTCCGCCGGAACAGACGCAGGCCATCGCGGAACCGCCTGGGGCGCAGTCGAACTCGATAGCGTCACAGCGCCGGCCCATCGAACCGCCGAACAACGGGTCCGGTGCCGGCACATTCGTGGGCCGTGCGAGTGAGCTCGCGGCGCTGGTGGTGGCCGCCGAAGAGGCCGTCGCCGATGGGGTGCGTGTCGCGCTCGTCACCGGGGAGACCGGGCTCGGCAAGTCGACGCTGCTCGAGCACCTCGCCGCGCGGCTCGAACAGGACGGGTGGCTCGTGGCCGCCGGGCGCTGTCCCGAGCTGGACGGCGCGCCGCCCGCGTGGGCATGGGTCGAGGCCTTGCGGGCCGTGGCGGCGAGTTGCCCGCCGGGCGAGCCGGCCGACGATCTGGCGCCGCTGCTCTGCGATTCCGCGCCGGGTGCCGGCGACGCGGCGGCCGGGCGGTTCCGGCTGCGCCGGGCCCTGTGGCACTGGCTCACCGCCGCCGCCGCCGAGCGGCCGGTCGCGATGGTCCTCGATGATCTGCACTGGGCGGACGGCACGACACTGGAACTGCTCGGCGCGGGCGTCGGTGTGCGGGCCCCGATCCTGATCGTCGCGGCGTATCGCGGAGACGAGAGCGAGCGACTCACCGACACCCTCGGGTCCCTCGCCCGCACCGCGCCGCTGCGGCTGGACCTGCCCGGACTGCCCGTCGACGCCGTTGCCGAGCTCGTGCGCGCCGAGTGCGCGGCCGACGACACGACCGTGGCCGGGATCGCCGAGCGGACCGGCGGCAACCCCTTCTACGTGCGGGAGAGCGCGCGGCTGCTCAACGGGGAGGGCGCGCTGGTCGCGCTCTCCGAGGTCCCCGACGGTGTCCGGGATGTGCTGCGGCGCAGGCTCGCCCGGCTCCCCGAGAGCGCTGTGTCCGTCCTACGGCTGGCGGCGGTCGCCGGCCCGGAGAGCTCGGTGGACGTGCTCGTCCGGGCCGCCGACACCGACGAGGACAGCGTGCTTGACGCGCTGGACGCGGGCGTCATCGCCGGATTGCTCGACGAGCCCGGGCCCGGGCGCGTCCGGTTCGTTCACACGCTGGTCAGGGACACGCTGGTGACCGATGTCAGCCGGGTGCGGACCACCAGGATGCACGCCCGGATCGCCGCAGCCCTGCAGGGCACTGGTGACGTCGCGGCCCTCGCCCATCACTATGCGCGAGCCGGTTCACCGAAGGCCGTCGGCTACTGCGTGCGGGCCGCCGAGCTGGCCGAGGCGCGCTATGCCCACGACGTGGCGGCCGCGCTCCTCACCGACGCCGTCACCAACTCCAGCGACCCGGACGAGCGCGTCGACCTGCTCGGCAGGCTGCTGCGCGCGCAGGTCCGGGCCGGGGCCTTCGCTGCGGCCAGGGACACGCGCGAGCAGGCCGCGGAGTACGCCGAGTCGATCGGGCGCGACGACCTGATGATCGCCGCGTTCACCGCCTGGACCGAGCCCACACCCTGGCAGGCCCGCAGGTACGGCACGGTCGACCGTCCCATCGTCGACCGCCTCAGCCGCCTGCTCCGGCGGACCAGCCTGGCCCCCGACGTTCGGTCCCACCTCCTCATCGCGTACGCCCACGAGCTGGTGGGCGAGGACGATCCGACGGTCATGGCGGCGGCGCGGGAAGCGCTCGACCTCGCCACCGATCCCCGCCTCCGGGCGGCGGCGCTGCTGCTCCTCGCCCGCGACTCCGGGCGGGAGAAGTACTCCCGCGAGCTGGTGGAGATCGGCGTCGAGCACGACCTGCCCGTCTACCGCGTGACCGGGCTGCTCAGCCAGGCCGCGAACGCCGCCGCGGCCAACGACCCGGCGACCATGCGCCGCGTGACCGGGGAGGCGCTCGACCTCGCCCGCGCCTACCGGATGCCGGAGGCTACCGGCGCCGCCGAGATCGCGCTGACGACGCTGGTGCTCATCGAGGGCCGGTTCGCCGACGCCGAGCGCCGCTACGCCGAGGCCACCGAACTCATGGAACGCGCCGGATCGGTGCACGCCGCGGGCTTCCTCCGCCTCGCGCTGGCGGCGATCTGGCTCAACGATGGCACGCTCGGCGACCACCTGGACGACGTGCGCGCTCTCCACACGACGCTCGGCCCGATGGTCGCCGACCTGCTCACGCTCGCCCTGCACGCCGCCGGCCACAGCGATGAGGCACGCCGGGCCCGCACGTCACCGAGCCCGATCCGGCCCGACTTCTTCTTCACCTTCCTGACGAGCCTGCGCGCGATGGCGCTCGTCGCCGTCAACGACCGCGACGCTGCCGAGCAGATCTACACGGACCTGCTGCCGTACCGTGACGGTCCCCCGGCGGGCGCGGAGAGCCTGTCGCTGGCCCTGCGTCCGGTCGCCCACACGCTCGGCGAACTCGCCCGCCTCCTCGGCCGCGACGACGAGGCCGCCGCCCACTTCGCCCGGGCCGCCGTCATTGCCGACCAGTGGAGCGCGCCCCACTGGTCCGCCGACGCCCGAACACACGCCGATCGTGCTCTCGGCGTCCATGTTTCGCCCCCGCAGCCACGCTGAACGCAAGATCGGCGTTGGGGTGCCTCCGTTGTCGGATAGAGCATCGAACCACCTAGACCTGAGCCCGCACTTCGTCACGGCCTTGGACTTGGCCCGTGGATTCCTCGACCGACCCGAATCCGGTGAAGTTCGCCGCCACCACCTAAGCCCGCGCGACGGTCGCTACGACGGCCGCGACCGCGGCGCGTGGCACATCGTCTGCACATCGGCGATCGGAGTGATCCTCTGTGCTGCTTCGGTCTCGGAGACGGTGACCTCGGACAGGCCGAGATGGCGGATCTCGGCCATGGTTGCGCAGGTCGTCGGGGTATCCCGAGGTTTGGCCTAAAGCTTGTCTGCGGCAACCTCATAGATGATCTCCGGTCCATCCTCCTCGTCCACGTGCTCGCCGACCTCGATGAAGCCGTACTGCGACGCCAGTCGATATGAGGCCAGGTTGGTGGGGCTGATGCTGACCCGAACCGTCCGTATCTGTGGCTCGCGGGCGGCGCGCCGCAGCAGAACCTCCAAGGCAGCTCGGGCATAACCCTGCCGTCGGTGCCTTGCCTCGACGGCATAGCCGATCTCCACCATTCCCGATTGGCCGGGAGGCGCGTGGTAACCGGCCATGCCGACGGCAAGGTGTCGTCGCTCGTCCCAAATGGCGCCGGTAATCCAGGCTGCGCTGGCCGGGTCTTCCTCGGCCTGTCGGCTGCGTAACTGCCACAGCCCGCACCACTCTGCGTCGGCGAAAGCGGCCGGAAGCGGTACCGGGCTGACAACATTGGCCGCAGCCAGGTCGCCCTGGGCGAGTGCCGCAAATGTTGGGCCATTCAGGTGCACGATGCGGATAGCTGGAGTCTCGCCGACTCTGTATCGAGGCATGGCTCGAATTTCCCCCGCTTCCCGGGCGTGCCGCATCCGGATTAGCTGTCCGCGGCCTCGAGCACCACAGGCAACTGGTCATCGACCTGCGCGACCGCGTCGATGAACTCGCCCGCGAGGCCAACCGCAGCCTCATGGGGCATCGACGAACAGGGCTTCCTTCGGCGGCTCGATCTGCACCTGATGCGGTGGGCCTGCCGGAAATACAAGCGGCTCAAACGCCGTGAGTGCCGTGCGATGATGACCCACCTGGCTCATGACGCCCGGTGCTACCAGGCTATTGGTTCCGTTCCCGGCGACGCCGTTAGCATCTGAAGGTGATCGCGCGCGTTGCAGACGGATACGAGATCGATGTCAACATCGACCGGATCGACGTGGACCGAGTCCACCACTGGCTGTCCACCGATGCGTACTGGGCGCGAGGGCGGGAACGGCACATTGTCGAGCGATCCATCCGTGCATCGCTGAATTTCGGTGTGTACGACGGCAACAACGACCAGGTTGCCTACGCTCGCGTCGTCACCGACCTTGCCACCTTCGCCTGGCTCTGCGACGTCTACGTCGACCGAGGCCATCGCGGCATCGGGCTCGGTCATCGACTTGTCGCTGCGGTCCGTGAGCACCTGGCGCCTTACCAGCTCGAGCGGATGTTGTTGGTGACGGCCGATGCACACAGTCTGTACGCCGAGTTCGGTTTCGTTCCTCTTGCGGAACCGCAGAATTGGATGGCTCTTGACGCGCAGGGATAGCCCGGACGCCGGTCATTGATCTCAGCGGCCACGTTCCGAGGAGCGCACGTTTTCGTATTGCAGGTCCCAATGCAACAGCCGCGCGCCGGATTCGCCGATGACCTCGCGCACTGCACCCCACTGCTCGAGCAGTGCACGCTCCGCCCGGGGGACAGGAAGCGCTGGACGTCTGCTTCGGGGAGACACAGTGAATCCGAGCGTGGCCGTGTGAAGCTGTGCAGTGCCTGGTCGATGAGGGGCCGGGAAGCTGGCTCCGAGTCCGCGACCGCTTGTGCGGCAACCCGTTTAGCGAACCATTGATTGGTTCGGCCTCACCGATAACGCTTCCGAGAGATCCGCCACCATCTGCACCGCGATATCACTGAGGCGCCGCATTCCCTCAGGAAACACGGTGGAGCGGCAAGCATTGAGAACTCGGTTCACCGGCAACGTTGCGCAAGGCCGTCTCGATGCAGCCAGGTCCGCAATTCAGTCCTGATAGCACACCGGCGACCGTACGCAACGACACGAGATCACAACCTGTAAGCCACACACCAGAGTTCCCGCCTGACCGCTGACCATCACTCAGCCGCGATAGGTCGCCACCCACGCGCGGGCATTCGAAATCCTCGCCCAACAGTCCGTGACCGGCCAGGCTGCACGCGCCTCATAACAGCTGCTCTCGAGCGACGGGCCGCGGACATCCGACGCCGGCCGCGGGCTTCAATCTGCGCGCGAGAACACCGCCACCAGAAAATCGGACTCGTCGGTAAATGGACGTAGATCCCACGTCGATAGCCGCAAATCCACCGTGAGTCCGGCGTCCTCGGCGTCTGCCAGGAACTGCGCGAACTCGTAACCACGACCAGCACCGAACCCTACAACCACCCGACCGGCTGGGGCGAGATGGCGGGCGAACCCAGCCAGCACCGCCTCCCGGGTGGACGGCGCCAGAAATGTCATCACGTTCCCCGCACACACGATGACATCGAAGTCGCCAGCGATCCCACGGCCCGGCAAGTCCAGTTCGGCGAGATCACCGACTATCCAGGTGGGACCGGGATAGTCCTGCTCCGCCGCAGCGATCAACACCGGGTCGACGTCGACGCCGACCACGACGTGACCAGCTCGGTGCAAGTAGGCACCCACACGCCCCGGTCCGCACCCCGCATCCAGGACTCGGCCACTGCGGTCGAGCATCGCGTCGATCAGCCGCGCCTCCCCGACGATATCCGTGCCTTCGGCCGCCATTGCCCGGAACCGCTCCACGTACCACGTCGAATGCGCAGGATCAGCAGCAGTGAGCTCTTCCCACTGGCTGGGGGTACGTCCGCTCATGGTCTGTTCCTCTTCACTCGGGCTTGCCTCTGGTTCACTGTGCCACCGCCGCGCCGACAGTGAGCGCGCGGCCTGATGGTGCCCGCCGCCGGTGCAGCCTGCCAATCGACACCGCACTTCAGGCGGATACGACGCAAGAATTCGCACATGTATACCTCACCGACCACCCGGGTTCTCAACCAGAGCACGCCATAGCTACCCGCTCTGCAGGCTGTTTCAGCCGCGGCAGGTCTCGCCCGCAGATGTATGCCAGGCGAATCAGTTTCGACTCTGCGGGTGGAAAGTCATTCGACCGATGCTCTTTCCAGCAATGAGTCGTTTGGAAAGTTCGCCGTACAGCGATCACCTTCACCAACAGCTGCCCCGGGCCTGCGGTCAGCCTCGCCACCTCCGCTAGACGGAGGACATCACCTGGCTCCCCCACGTCGTTTACTCGCCATGCCTTCACGATATTTCGTCCATCCAGGAAAGTTGTTGCGCGGCAGAGTCGTTCGACCAACCTCCGGATGCCCGTGTCGCCGGCCACTTGCGTGGCGTGGCGGACGAGCGCATCGGTCTGTTCCACGGTGGGCATCCCGAGCGAGAACCACTCGGGCTGAAGACAACTCGACGCCCCTCGGCAACCGAGCACGTAGGCGCGCCACCGGCGATCTACCAATCGGCAGCCGTGTGCCGCGCCTGCTGCTTGCCACGTGATTTCCGGAGGCAGGTCAGTGGGAGGGCGAATATTCGGATTCGAACTCAGCCTTGCGGCGGGCGAGGTAGGCGGGCCAGTCGGCCCTTGCCGCGATCACATCGTCGATGGATAGTTTGATGACCGCGCAGTGGCTCAGAGAACAGGCTCGCGGGGAGGTGGCGTCGATCAGGGAGATGCCGCCGATCTCATCGCCATCGTTGATGTAGGTACACAGCACAGGGTGAAAGTGACAGTCCTCGTAAATGTCTCCCGGGCGTATCTCACCTGGCCGGTCCGTGGTCATGGTGCAAGTATGCCGCTCCCACGCGGGTAGCACGCACCGCGGCAACCGAATCCGCCAACGACCCCACGCAGCCCGCGAACATACTCATCCGAGGCAGGACCGGACGGCCTCGGCCAGGCTCGCCGCACGCGGGTCGTCGGGCCGGAGGTCCCAGAGATTGGTGACGTAGCCGAAGCCGACGCCGGCATCCGGGTCCGCGAAGCCGATCGATCCGCCGGAGCCCGGGTGGCCGAACGATCCCGGCCCGGCCATCGGCAGCATCGGGCAGGCTCGCCAGAATCCGAGCGACATGTAGAAGGAGCGGTTGGCCGGGATGTTCAGCTCCGGCGGCAGCCCATGCATCCGCGTTCTGTCGGTCTGGACGGCTGCCGCCCTCGCGACAGTTGACGGATCGAGCAACCGCACGCCATCGACCTCGCTCACCGTGGCGGCATACATCCGTGCCACCGATGCCGCATCGGCGATCCCGTTCGCGGCCGGGAACTCGGCCGCGCGCCAGGCACGCGTGGTGTAGTACGCGGTCGCGGGGTCGGCCATGTTGTCCAAGGCTCCGCCGAGCGAGCCCGCGCGGATCGCGGGCGAGTCCGGACCCCACCCGGCCTCGAACCATGCGGTGACCGTGTCTGCGTCGAGCCCGGTCGCCTTGATCATCCCGGCGGTCAACTGCTCCAGGCTGAACGGAGCCGCGTACTCGATCCGGGCCACCCGGTCCTCTTCTTGCTCGGGCAACCCGATCCAGGCGCTCAGTCCGAGCGGGGCAGCCACTTCGTCGGCGAAGAACGTGCCGAGCGACTTGCCGGAGATCCGGCGCACGACCTCCCCTACCAGATGACCGAACGTGACGCCGTGGTACAGGTGCTCCGTGCCCGGCTCCCACAGCGGCTGCTGTGCCTCGAGCGCGCGGATGACCGGTTCCCAGGCGCACGCCTGCTCGAACGTCAGCGGTCCGTCGACGATGGGCAGACCGGCCTGGTGGGACAGCAACCAGCGCACCGGGATTCGCTCCTTGCCGGCAGCGCCGAACTCCGGCCAGTACTGGACCACCGGGGCGTCCAGATCCAGCTGACCGCGCTGTGCCAGCATGTGGGCACAGATGGCGGTAGCGCCTTTCGTCGTGGAAGCGACCCGGACGACGGTGTCTTCGCCCCACGGTCGGTTCGCCTGGCGATCAGCGAGGCCGTCCCACAGGTCGACGACACGGCGCCCGCCCACGTAGACGCAGCACGCCGCCCCCACCTCGCCGGGTTCTCCCTCGAAGTTCGCGCGGAACGCGTCGGCCACCCTTCCCCAGCCTTCTTCGACACCGCTACTACGACCGCTCCCGGAATTGCTGCCGGTCCAGGTCGAGTTGTTCGAGTCGGTGTTGGCCCTGCGTTGAGCGTGCATGTGATTGCCCTTCCGTTTTATCAGCTAGCAGACGTATACTTATACGTAGATGTATACGTATATCGTGAGGTGTGCGCGACCTCCAGGAGTTACGAGTCGCAATCATCCCGTGGCAGGCAACGCGCTCACCGGATTTTTAGCTTTCCTATCGTGTATCAGGTTGTGACACAACATGATTCGACCGGTGGTCGAGCAGATCTCAGCTGGGCGGTATGCGGCCGAACTCCCCCTCGTACCGAGCGGACACCAGAGCGCCGAGATTTACCTAAGGTGGCCATCGAGGCCGTGCTCGACGCGGGAGAGATAGTCGAGCAGGTTCCCGATTTCAACCGGCGGCATAGATTTCGACACGCTGAACGCGGGATCACTCTCTTGTGGGCAGGCATTCGGGCTTGCGGCCCAGCCGCGCAACGATTGTGGATCAACACCTCGGCCGCTTTGCGCGACATCTTCGATGTACCCCAACAACCTGATCGAGAGCCGGACCGTCAACGCTGAATTCCGCAAAACCACTGGCGAGAACCGCGGAGCGGCGCCGACGGTGCGCTGTACGTCCGTGGGCGGTCGCGGCACCAAGCGGCGCGGTGCGAGGACACGGTGAGGCGGTGGTCACCGCTGTGACCTCCAACCGCTATCGGGTCACTTCGACGTTCACCGCCTACCTCGGACCCGGGCGCACGGTGACAAAGAAGATCGACTCAACGATAGAAACCCCGCTCGAGTGCAGGCTATCTCCCACCCAATACTCGACCACAGGTGGCCGGCGGAACAACGGAGATCATTTCACCCCCTTACCGACTTCCTTGCTGACCGACTCCCGATAGATGTCGGCATAGGTCCGCGAGTCTTTTACCAGCTCGTCACAGAAAGCCGCGACATCATTGCCGATGAGTTCCATGACTTCTTTGTCGGCTGCGACCCCTTCCTCGAAGAAATCGAGAATCCCCGAGAGCAAGCTCCCGTCGATCAATTCGACCGGCCCGATCTTGAAATAATATTTTTGAATCTCTTTGTAGACAATCCGGTAATCGGGCGGGAGCGCCTTGACCCGCGCCATGTGCGCCCGCCATTCTCTCTTACCTTCGATGATGTCGCGAACGCCCACCTTATCCTCCTAGCCGGCCCAGTTTCCTTGCAACGTTCTTGTTCAGCTGATCGCGCCACTTGTCGCGATAATTCTTAGCTCCTTCTTCGCCGGCAATCGCCGCACAGAAGCCTTTGATGTCGCCGCCCAGCGCCTCGTGGAGACTCTGGCCATCCGATGCTGTTTCCTCGAGCAGCCCCAAAGCTCCGTCGAGAATCGGCATCAGGCGGCGACCCGTGACGTCCGAATAGGGGGAGAGATGGATCTTGATCTCTTCCCATGCCGCTTGATACTCGGCCGGGAGGGCCTCGGCTCGAGCTTCGAAGGCTTTATATTCCCTGGTCAGATCGCTGCCCGTGATTGTCTCCCAGAAGTTCATTTCCCGCTTTCCTTGAGCTTATTGATGCGCGATGAGACATATTCCCATTTCACCCAGAACGCCGCGAGTTCTTTCCGTCCCGCAACGTTGAGTGCGTAAAATTTGCGCGGCGGGCCGACTTCGGACGGTCGTTTCGAAACATCGACCAGCCCGTTCTTTTCCAATCGCAGCAGGATGGCGTAGACGGTCCCTTCGATGACGTCTGCGAAACCGAGTTCATTCAACCGGCGCGTGATGGCGTAGCCATATGTCTCCTCGGTGTCGATGATCTCGAGGACGCAGCCTTCGAGCGTACCTTTGAGCATCTCCGTCAGATTTTCCGTAGCAGCCCCTTTCCCTCGATATCCACTATTCAGTGCTACTGACTACCAGTAGACTGTATCACAGAGTAGAAGTCAAGACACTCCTCACGCAGCTCGGCGGAGTAGTCGCCGAGCGGCCGTGGGTCGCGGTTGGGTGCGTGCAGCGGTGGTCACGACGGTCGTGGGGATCGCGCCCATCGGCCCACCGCATCCGGCGGACCCCCACCAGCCAGCCACGTTCCTAACCTGTCAGGTCAGTACATCTCTGCGGCGGCGTGTACATGCGATCGCAGCCCCTGCAAGCCGAACAGGATGAGCAGCTCGACCGCGCCACCGTCGGCGCTGCCCAGCCAGTGCGGCATGGAGGTGTCGAATTCCGCGGCCTCGCCGGGCGGCAAGGTCAGGTCGCGCTCGCCGACTACCAATCGGAGGCGGCCGTTGAGCACATACAGCCACTCGAAGCCGTCGTGCGTCTGCGGCCGCTGCGGCGACGGCGGTGACGCGCTGTGGCTCGCTCAGAGCGGTTGGCGGGTGACCGCCGTCGATATCTCGGCCGTGGCGATCGAGCGGCTCGCCGGCCTCGCCCGCTCGCACGGCTTGGACGACCGGATCGCCTGCGAGCGGCACGACCTGCGCGAGTCCTTTCCCGCGGGGCGGTTCGACCTGGTCTCCGCTCACTACCTGCACACCCCGTTCGACTTCGACAGGGGAGCTGTCCTGCGCCTTGCCGCCTACGCGCTGCGGCCGGGCGGGCGGCTGCTGGTCGTCGACCACGGCTCGACCGCGCCCTGGTCGTGGAATCAGGATCCCGACGTCCGGTACCCGTCCCCGCACGAAGTCGCGGCCGGAATCGACCTGGATCCGGCGACCTGGACGGTCGAACGCGCCGACGCGCCCCGCCGTACCGCGACCGGACCGGACGGGCGCACCGCCGAAGTCACCGACAATGTCCTGCTCATCCGCCGCACCGCCTGACCCCCACCCCGCGAAGGAGGCCACCGTGCCAACCACCAAGCGCCGCAACGACACTCCGCCGCCCCGGACCGGAAGCAGCGAGGCCGACATCGACTCCCGCTATCGCGAGGCGGTCGAGCGGGCCAACGAAATACTCGACGGCTGCACCGATCTCGGCGCACCGGTTCCGCGGCCGGGCTGTTCCGCTCCCAGCCTCCGCTGGGCACTCACGCACATGATCGAGGAGACCGGCCGCCACGCGGGCCACGCGGACATCCTCCGCGAACTGATCGACGGCACGACCGGCCGCTGACTTCATCCAGGACAGGACCACATGATCACCGCAACCCGCCCGCACGGCTTGCTCCGCTCCACGCGCGCGGTCGCCACCGTCGCACTCGCGATCCTGCTCACGATGGGGACCGCGGCCTGCTCCACGACAACCCCGGCCGTCCCCTCCTACGCCGCCGCCACGCACGGGGATCCCCGGTTCGAGAATACTTTTCAACACAAGTTCGCCGACGTCGACGGCGTCCGCATGCACTATGTGACCGGCGGCCACGGCACCCCGGTGGTGCTGATCCACGGCTGGCCCCAGACCTGGTACGGCTGGTGGCCGATCATGCCCGCGCTCGCCGAACACCACACCGTCTACGCCGTCGACCTCCCCGGATATTGCAGCTCCCGTCACCGCAGCCTCCATCACGTAGTGAATTGGCACCCACCATGCCTTTTGCGCGCCCAGCACCGCGTTGAACACCTGCCGACCCGATAAGCTGCCGAGTTCGTCCATCTATGCGGCCGAATTCATACCCGGAATCACCGACTCCACACGGAAACTCAGTCTTGTAGACACGCTGACGACGAGAAGCACCACCAGCCCGATCCTTATCGTTGCCTCCGCAAGCACCGGATTCGATCGTGACGACTTTCGTTGACGACTCGGGTAAGGCGTCACCGCACGCAATGGGACGGGTCCGGCCACCTGTGGCTCGATTTGCGACGGACACCGAGCCGTCGCACGTCGGTGATCATCACCACAGTTTTCTCCCTCGGTGAACCCGATCGTTCACTCTGGCGTCCCCACCAGTGCCATACACGGTAGGGATCAATGAAGAGGAGATACGCATGATCGCTCGACGCTGGGTCGTGGCGAGCTTCGCCGTTATCGGAATCGTCAGCACCGCAGCCTGTTCGGAACCCAACAGCGTGGAAACCGCAACACCACCCGGAGGGGCGTCCAGCGTGTCGTCAGTCAGTTCCCAACCGATATCCGAACAGCGGACTCTCGGCACGGGCATGGTGGGGGGTCGGGAAGTTCTCGTCGACGAGAAGGGACGGGCGTTGTACCTGTTCACCAAAGATTCCGCCGGGGTGTCCAACTGCGCTGACGACTGTCTGGCGAAATGGCCCGCATTCTCGGGTCCCATAACCGCCGCCGCGGGTATCGACTCCGCCAAGATCGCGAGCATCGCCCGGGCCGATGGCACGAATCAGGTGGCGTACGCCGGAAAGCCGTTGTATTACTTCGCCGCTGACACCGAACCAGGCGACACCCGCGGTCAAGGCGCGATGAACGCGTGGTACCTGATCGGGCCCGATGGAGAGGCCGTGCGCTGATGCGCTTGCCGCGCGCGGCGCGGCGATCCCATTCCGACGAGAATTTCCTGAACGCGCTCGACAGAGACCACGGTTCCGCCATCCGCGCTTACCTCCGAGGCCGATGGAACGACCGACATCAGGTGGAGGATCTGACCCAAGAAGTCTTCGTCCGGGCCTGGAATTCGGCTGGAACGTTGCGCCGAAGCGACATTACCGACGGTGAAATCCGCAGCTGGTTGCTGACCACCGCACACAACGTCTTGGTGGACCGTTGGCGCAAAGAACAACGCCAACCTGCCGACCCGCTCACACATGATCACCTTTCGCGTCTCGATTCCGTAGAGCATCCGGTGGACCGTGCAATTGACCGCTGGCTGGTGGCAGAAGCACTGCAACGACTATCGGATGAGCACCGGGCCGTGGTGGTCGAGTTGTACTATCGCGGACGCAGCGTAGCCGAAACAGCGGAATCTCTCGGTCTCGCGGAAGGAACGGTCAAGTCGCGCAGCTACTACGCAGTGCGGGCCCTTCGCGCGATCTTCGACGAGTTGGGGGTGACCAGATGACCGATCAATCGGCACACGAACGCTATCGGTTGATGCTCGGCGCATATATCCTCGGCGGACTGACCACATCCGAGCGTGTTGCCGTCGACCTCCACGCCGACGATTGCCCAACCTGTCGCGGCGAACTGGCGGAGTTCGCGGTAATACCGGGACTGCTCACCGCGGCTCCGGAATCCGTTATTGCCCAGACCAGCGCAACGTCGGCGCCGACGGGGTTTCCAGCTGCCCTCCAATCGATTACAGCAACCCGTTCATCCCGTCGGCGATGGATGGCCGGCGCAATACTCGGCACAGCAGCGGTGGCTCTCATCGCCGGGATCGGCATCGGCACCGCCGTCGTCGATCGGCCGGCAGCACCGAGCGCCGATCATGTCGTAGCGCTCACGGCCGACTCCGGTACGACCCGTGGCGAAGCCGATCTCGCCGCCCGTCCTTGGGGCACCGAACTGCGGCTCGACCTCACTCGATTGCCGAGAGGGCAACGGCTGGTCGCCGTCGCGATCGATGCAGACGGCCGTGCCGAACCGGCGGCCACGTGGGTGGTCCCTGAAATGGATGAGATTCGGGTGACCGGTGCTGTGGCAATCCCCACGAATGCAGTGCGCCGCATCGAGATTCGCCGCGGCAACGAAACCGTGCTTACCGGATCGGTCGGACGGTGAGAACAACATGGAGCCACGATGAGCAGAAATTCGAAACACACACTCGCATCGCCTGCACTGATAACCCTGGTGACAGGTCTCCTGCTGCTGTCAGCCGGATGTTCGAATCGCGAACCGGAAAAGGCACCTGCCAGCGGTGTCCTGAGCAGTTACGGCACCGAACAGTCGATGCCGGCATTCGACGGGCATATCCACAACAACACATTGGCCATCACACCCGATGAAAAAATCGCGGTGGCGGCCAGCTCCCAGTCCGGCCGCGTACGGATTATCCCGATCAACGGAGATCCACCTCGCGAACTATCGAACTATATAACACCACGAAACGCGATATTCGCACCTGACGGCGCCAGCTTTTATCTGTCCGACAGCTCGCTGGGGGTTATCGACCATATCAGCATCCACGGAGACCTACTAGATCGACTTCCTCTGGGAGCAGGCGCATTTGGAACCGCCATGACAGCTGACGGCTCTCGGATCTACGTCAACAACCAGGCGGCCGGAACAGTGACAGCCATAGACCTGCGGCAACGCCGACCAATCGCAGTCATTGCCGGCCTGTCCCAACCGCGGCAAGGCATAATCCACTCTGCCGCACGAAACGCCGTGTACGTCACCGACTTCGCCGACGACTCCATCGCGGTCGTAGATGCCACAACCAACACAATCGTCAAGAAGATCGGCGGTTTCAACAAAATCCGGGGACTATCAATCAACCGCGATGGAACTCGCCTCTACGCCGCCAACAGCGGCGACAACACCATATCGATCGTCGACGCCGAAACCGGCACAACCATCCACAGAGTGCCAGTGGGTGACCAACCCTACGGAGCCGCGCTCGCACCGGACGGGTCAGTGCTGCTTTCCGGTGACATGGGCTCCAACACGGTGACCGCAATTGATCCGCAGAGTGGATCCGTTCGCGCAACCATCACCGGCACGAAACAGCCCCGACAAGCCATCGCAATCGGGCGCAACAGTATCTGCGCATGGGTGCTGAACGAGGACCTCACCGTCGCCGAAATCGACATCCCTGGTGCACGAGTGACCAAAACCCTCGGATAGCTTTGGTGCACACCGTTTTATCTGTCACCGGCCGGTTGCTCGGTGCGGTGTGCATAGTAGTCGGCTTCATACTCGGCTGGTGGTTTGCGGCCGAGTCGGTGCATGAGCCGGGACTCGTTGAACCCAAGCGACCCACTCGGCCGTGAGCTGTTCGACATCGACGAGACGGGTCAGCGCGCCTCGCCGAAACGGCGAATCATCACGGACCGCTTCGGTCTCGAAAAGCCCAATTGTCGTCTCCGCCAACGCATTATCGAATGCATCGCCCACCGAACCGATCGACGGCACCATCCCTGACAGCAGCAGTGTTTCGGAGTCTTCGACTACGACA
This sequence comes from Nocardia sp. NPDC051990, assembly GCF_040680755.1. Lineage (NCBI taxonomy): Bacteria > Bacillati > Actinomycetota > Actinomycetes > Mycobacteriales > Nocardiaceae > Nocardia > Nocardia sp. NPDC051990. The sequence goes on from NZ_JBFAXH010000019.1 coordinate 119,894, forward strand.
CCGACCGACGCACCATCGAAGATCAGCCGTTCGGCGATGCAGCGGGCAACTGCAATGCCTACCCGATTCCGGTGCAGCCACACCTACTTTCTCGCGCCATGCGCACCGAAGTCTCGGCATAAACAGGCCGGATTTCCACGGTCAGTTCCTCAGGGACGAGCGGCGTAGCTCCCACAAGTCCTCGTCCGAGGTGCAGACGCCGGCCGCGCCATGCTGGAGCGCCTCGAGCACGTCCGCCTCCCCCTGGACGAACCCGGCCGCGAGATACGGCACCCCGAGGTCCCTGGCCTGCTGCTCCGTGTAGCGCAGCACGATCGCGGGCATGAGCTGCACCAGGTCCGGATTCGACCGGGCGATGGACTGGAAACTGCGGTGCAGGTTGGAGCGGTCTGTCACGAACACCTTCTGCATGGACAGCAGGCCGAGGCCACTCGCCCGCTCGATGATTGCCGACCGGGTGGAGCAGATCCCGATCGCCCCGATCCCCTTGAGGTAGGTCAGGGCGCCAGGGTCGTGGCCGAGGCCCGGTGTCGAGTCCATGTTGACGAACACGATCTTGCCTGCGGCGGTCATGCGCCGGACCGTCGCCTCCAGGTCGCCGAGCGGGACGGACGCGAGGATGCCGAGCGGGGTCGAGGTCGTGGCGAAGCGGTCCGCCATCGTCACGCCGACGAGCGATGCCATGACGGGATACTCCGCCAGTGCGGTTAGCAGGCGCCGATCAACGGGACGTTTCGGACGAGGGCTCACCGGATCCACCTTATGCACTAACCCTGCGTGGACTTACCGGTACCGGACCCGAAACGGCTGGGCAGCCCCAGCTTCCCCGGGTTCATGATCCCCGCCGGGTCGAGGGCCTGCTTGACCGCTACCAGCGTGCCGAAGCCGCTGCCCAGCGATGGCTCGACGTACGGCGAGCGCAGCAGCCCCACGCCGTGATGGTGGCTGATCGCTGCGCCGTGCCGGATGAGCACCTCGTTGGCGGCGTCCCAGGCGGCCCGGTACCACTCGCGGCGGCGGGGCCGTTCGACGTCGCCGCGTAGCGAGAAGTACAGGCAGGCTCCGTCGGTGTAGGCGTGCGACTGGTGCGCGGATGCGCGCAGCGTCCCGGGGACCGCCTCGATGGCCGCCACCACCTCGTCGTAGACAACGGGCAGGATCGACCACGGCGCGGCGATCTCGCAGGTGTCGGCGACGAAGCCGGGGCCCTTGTCGAAGCCGTCGCCGGACTTACCGACGAGCATCCGCTCGTCCAGCCAGCGGGCGAGGACGGCCTTGCCGTCGAGCGTCACCGGCGCCCGCTCGGCGCAGACCTTCTCGACGATGGCCATGGTCGCGTCCACCAGGGCCGGGTCGCCCTCGTCGGCCACGAGCAGCAGGTGGGTGTCCGGCTCGCCGAAGTGAGTGCCGCTCTCGTGCGCGTCGTACAGGCGCAGCACGGCGGGTGTCGCGCCCCGCTGGAGGATCTCTCGGCAAGCGTCCAACCCTGCGGCGAAAGTGCCGAACCCGTAGGCGAGGCCAACCGCGTAGGAGGGCAGCCGGTGGGTGCGCAACCGCAGCCGGGTGATCACGCCGAGCGTGCCCTCGGAGCCGATGAACAGCTGGCGCAAGTCCGGGCCGACGGCGGCCCGGGGGTAGGTGCCGAAGCTGGCAGAGGTGCCATCCGGCAGGACCACGTCGAGCCCGACGACCATGTCCTCGATCTTCCCGTACCGGGTGGACAGCTGGCCGGCGCCGCGGCAGGCCGCCCAACCGCCGACCGTGGAGATGGCGAAGGCAGACGGCCAGTGACCGGTAGTGGCACCGTGCACCTCCTGCAGTTCCTTCTCGAACAGGTCGCCGAACATGCCCGCCTGTACCTCGACGGTCATCGACTCGGCGTCGAACGAGATGATCTGGTTGAGGCGGCAAACGTCCAGCACGACCCCGCCGAACACCGGCAGGGCGGCGCCGAGGACGTTGCTGCGGCCGGCCGAGACCGTCAGGGGGATGCCGTGCGCATGGCAGATCCGGACCACGGCGGCCACCTGCTCCTCGTCGGCCGCTTCGACGATCACGGCATCCGGGGTGGCCGGGGCGCCGTCCGTCTCGCCGATGGACGTGCCCGCCCACCAGTCGCGGGTGCGCAGGATGACCTCGTCCCGGTCCGTGTGTACGGCGGCGGCGACCGCGCGTAGTTCGGCGACGACCGCCTCGGGAACCTGGACTACGGCAGTCTGCAGGCTGGCAGTCCCCTTGCCGGGCGGGCAGTCGGCGGCCCAGCGCGGCGGGGTTGGCGCGCCGACGACGTAGTCGCCCCGATTGAACGGATGGGTGATGGTCTGCCTGCTGATCATGAAAGTCCCTTCATCAGTACGTTCTTCTCGCGGTCGATGCCGGCGATGTAGTCGTCGATCTGCCGAGCGACCTCCTCATCCGACAGACCCAGCTCCTTCTGGAGCAGGCGGCCGACCTCCGGCGCCGCATCCACCGACAGGTCACGGGCGAACACCCGCATCCGAGTGCGGCGCGACAGCACATCGTCGACGGTCCGCGCCAACTCGCAACGAGCCGCGTAGACGACCTCGGCCCGCAGGTAGGCGGAGCCCTCGATGATCGGCTCGGCCAGGGAAGGATCCTCGGTGAACAGCCCGGCGACGAACCTGGCCTCGGTGCCGTACCGCTCGCCCAGATGGGCGCCCAGCCCGCCGGTGGCCGAGGTGGCCTCCGTGTCGTAGCCGGCTCCGCCCAGCAGGGGCAGACGCACCGTTCGGCAACGCGCCCGGCGGCCGAGGACCTTCAGCGCTTCGTCGACCACGAGCTCGCCCATGTGGCGGCTGGTGGTGAGCTTGCCGCCGGTGACCGTGACGAGCCCGCGCGCGTCCGTCGAGATCTGGTGGTCGCGGCTCATGTCGAGGGTGGCGCCCTCCTTCGCACCGACCAAGGGGCGGAGCCCAGCGATCGAACCGACCACGTCCGAGGGGGTGAGGTCGGCGTCGAACGCGGTGTTGGCCCCGTCGAGGAGGTACCGCATCTCCTCGGCGGTGCACAGCACCTCGTCCAAGGACCCGTCGTAGTCGGTGTCGGTCGTTCCGACCACGACCACGTCCCCCCAGCGGGTGCAGGTCGCGCGACGGGCCCGGCCGGGGACGGGCACGGTCACGGTGCCGTCGACGGGCAGCCTGGTCCACGGCACCACGATGTGCACGCCCTTGGCGGGGCGGATCCTGGGCCGGTGGCCGGGGTCCGACAGGGCGTCCAGCGTGTCGGACCAGACCCCGGTGGCGTTGATCACGACACCCGCCCGCACGTCGATGTCCCGGCCGTCGACCTCGATGGTCGCGCCCCGCACGCTGCCGCCCTCGCGAAGGAGGCCGCGGCAGGTGGCGCCGTTGAGCACGGTCGCCCCGAAGTGCGCGGCGGTTCGCGCGATGGTCAGGGTCAGGCGCGCGTCGTCGGTACGGCTGTCGTAATAGAGCAGCCCACCCTTGAGCCGGTCGGCGCGCAGCCGCGGCGCACGGGCGAGGACTTCGGGCACGCTCAGACGCTGGTGCAGCCTGCCGATGCGCCACCCGCCGGCAAGGTCGTACGTCCAGAGCAGACCCTCGAAGGCTTTGGCGATGCGCGCGTCGAAGACGCCGTCCTGGGCGAGCACGGGGAAGACGAACGGCAGTCGCTGCACCAGGTGCGGCGCGTTGCGGCGGAAGCGCTGCCGCTCCAGCAGCGAGCGTCGGACCAGCGGCAGGTTGCCCTGCTCGATGTAGCGCAGGCCACCGTGCACCATCTTGGACGACTTGGATGACGTGCCCGACGCGAAGTCGTCCCGTTCCACCAGCGCCACGGTCAGTCCGCGGGTGACAGCGTCAAGTGCGGTGTAGCAGCCGGTCACCCCACCACCGACGACGAGAACGTCTACGGGGCGGGAGGCGAGCCGTTCGATCTGCGCATGGCGGTCGAGCGTCAGCGGCGTTCGTCGGATGGCGCTGCTCGTCTCTGACCTCGCCTTGCGTTCGGGAAGCCGGATCACGATGTCGATTCCTCCTGTGAGTCGGGTTCGGGGCCGCGGGAACCGCGCCCCGGCGGCCGAGCGCCGTGGCCGACGGCGGCCGTGACGTGGCGGGTCATCAGATCGCGCCATGCGGCTCGGGCGTCCTGGCGCTCGGTGTCGGACAGTGTGGGTTCGAAGACAGGGCCCGCTGGCAGCCCCGCCACAGCGGCCGCGACGCTCGGCCACAGCCCGGCCCGCACTCCGCCGACATAGGCGGTGCCGCGCAGGCTGGCCGTCTCATGGCCGCGGGCGCGCTGCACCGGTCGGCCGACCAGGTCGGCCTGGCTGGACATCAGCACGTCGCTGGCGGCGAGCCCGCCGCCGCAGAAGAGGTCCGTGACGGGCTGTCCCATGGCCTTCTCCACGCCTTCCAGCAGGTCGCACACCGAGTGCGCGAAGCCTTCGAGGATGCCTCGGGCCAGCTCGGCCCGGGTCGTGGACAGGCTGAGACCGGTGAGTATCCCGGTGGTCTCCGGCGACCAGAAGGGAGTCCGTAGTCCCGCCAGAGCGGGCAGGAACCTCACACGGGTCGGACCGGTGTGCTCACGGGCGAGTTCCGCCAACCGGCTCGGCGACTCGAACAGCCCGATCTCTTCGCACAGCCAGCGCATCGCGGAACCGGTCGTCGCGGCGTAGCCTTCCACGCTGAACATCGACGCGCCCTGGGACCGCCAGCCGACCAGCGTGAGCACGCCGGGCACCTGGCAGCGGTGGGTGGGCGGCCGGTCGCCCGCGACGGCGTCGAGGAAGGTGCCCGTTCCGTGGACGCAAGTGGCCTGGCCGGGCCGGTGGGCGCCGAGCGCGATCATCGCCGCGTGCTGGTCACCCATGACCGACAGGATCGGCAGCCGCCCGCCGAGGACCAACGGGTCGGTGAAGCCGAAGTCGCCATCCTCGTCGACGATCCGCGGCAGCACGTCGCGCGGGCAGCCGAGGAACTCCACCCATGGCTCGTGCCAGTCTCCTGTCCGCAGGTCGTAGGCGCCCACAGCCACAGCGTTCGTGGCGGACATGACGTGACGCGCTCCCCCGGTGAGCTTCCAGACGAGCCAAGTGTCGACCGAGCCGAAGGCCAGCCTGCCCTGGTCATGAGCCCTGCCGACGGCCTCGTTCCGGGTGATCTCCTCCGCCGCCCACAGCAGCGGTGCCCGGGCGCCGACCGGCCGGCCGGTGTGTTCCACGAGGTACGCGTCCCACTCCGACTCCCACGCCCGCAGCCGGGACGCATACCGGCGGTCCTGCCACACCACGGCCTGGCTGAGCGGCGAGCCGGTCACCGTGTCCCACAGCAGGACCGTGGCGCGCTGGGTGGAGATAGACACCCCGGTGACCTCCACCCGGTGCGCGGCCGCCCAGTCCAGCGCCGCACGGCAGACCTGGACGGTGTTCACCCAAATCTCCGTCGCGTCCTGTTCGACGCGCACATGGTTGGACGATCTGACCGAGATGGGCAGGTACGCCGGTGGCGCCGTGTCGCCGTCGTCGAGGACGATGGCGGCACGGGTACCGGTGGTGCCCTCATCGATGCTGAGTACGCCTCGGCGGCGCTCCCTGGTCATCTGCGAAGGTCCTTTCATCGGTCCGGTTCAACCCGTTCAGGCCGACACCGGCTGGCGCTGATGGAGGCGGATGTCCTCCTCTTCCAGGTTCACCGCGACGCGGGTCGGGTCCCACTTGATCGCCACGCACACGAGCAGACCGACCAGCGGCACCACCGACAGGACCATCAGGCTGTTGCCCACCCCGATGCCCGACTGGAGCTGGGGGAACAGGTACAGGCCCGCGACCGAACCGAGGCTGCCGAGCATGCCGGTCACGCCGGTACCCAGCGTGCGGATGTCGGACCGGTACGACAACGCCGCGATCGACTTGCCGTTGGGGCCGGGGCCCGCCGAGTGGAAGAAGATGAATATCACCGGCAGCAGCGCAGCAAGGCCAACAGGCAACTGCTTGAACGTCGCGCCCATGACCAGCAGCGCGACGAACACCACGGCGTACCCCGTCATCGAGCTGATCCGCAAGCCCAGCCGCCGCCCGGTATAGGCCGACAGACAGCCACCGACGATGCCGACCGCGTTGAACGCCATGGCGCCCACGGTCGCCTTCTCGAACTCCTTGCCGAACAGCTCGAGGCTGATCACCGGCAGGTACCAGCCCACGGCGAAGTACTGCATGGCCTGGGTGAGGGAGATCGCGGTCGAGAGCACGGTCCTGGGGAGGTAGGGCTTGCGGAACAGCACGCCCGCGTCTCGGAACCCGACCTGGTGCCCGACCTTCTCGACCTGCCCGTTCTCCAGCGGCGCCTCCGTCACGGCGAACCCGTACATCCGGCGCAGGTTCGCCACGGACTCCCGCAGCCTGCCCTTGGACGCCAGCCAAGTGGGGCTTTCGACCAGGAAGAACAGCTGCAACACGAACAGGAGCAGTGCGAACGCGGCCGAGGAGGCGACGGACCAGCGCCAGATGTCCGCACCGACGTCGAACTTGTAGAACACCAGGGTGAGCAGGAGGTTCGTCGTGGTCGCGGTGTACCAGACGCCCTGCCAGAAGTTGAGCCTGCCCTTGAGCGAAGCCGGGGTGTACTCGGCCAGCAGGGCCATCGCCACGGCGAAGTCGATGCCGTAGGCGATGCCAACCAGGCCCCGCCCGACGAAGACCGTCTGGAAGTCCGAGCCGACCGCGGTCAGCACCGCGCCGAGCGCGAAGATGACCTTGGTCATCAGCAGCGGCTTGATCCGACCGATCCGCGCCGCGAGCCAGCCGCCGAAGGGGTTGGAGACGATCGCGATGGCTGGGGCCATCGCAGTGAGCACACTGACCTGCGTGGGTGACAGGCTCAGCTGCTTGACCATCGGGGACAGGCCGGCCCCCAGCGCCGCGTTGGAGTACGCGTCCAGGAACAGTCCCGCCAGTGCGAGAAACCAGATCCCGTTGGTGCGGCGGCTCAGGGCCTGGAGAGTGTCGATGAGAGCGGCAACATCTCCCGCACTGCGGATGACCGCCGTTTTCGTGTTCGCAGGGCCGTCGTTCATGCCGCCGCCTTTCGGGGGTTGAAACCCCTGCCAGCGGTACGGAAACGACTGAAAGCACAGACGGAAGACCACTGACAGGGTGTCTACGTCTGTGCTGTCGGTTAACGAGACGTTAAGCGGCTACGTCCTGCCATGTCAAGCATCATGCCCAAAGGTGACAAAGTGCGACCTCCGCCATAGAGTCGCCGGCCATGACCTATGTCGTACAAGCCGTATGGACCGCCCGCGACGGCGAAGAGAGCAAAGTCGCCGACATCATCCGGCTCATCACCCCGCTGTCCCGGCAGGAGCCGGGCAACCTCGCGTACCAGGCGCACGTCTGCACCGACGACCCGCGCCGGTTCATGATCTACGAGGAGTACGTGGACGCCGCGGCCTTCCAGGCGCACCGCGCCTCGGATCATTTCCAGGAGCACGTCGTAGGCGACTGCCTTGCCCGCCTGGAGTCCAGGGAAATCACCACCTACACCCCGCTCGCCTCCTGATCCGGCCGTCAGCGACAGGCGAGCACGCGGGATCCAGCTGACGACCAACCGCGGGCATCGACTTCGCCCCTACACGACGAGACCGCCTGTACCGAAGGGGCACACGGACATTCGTCGCGATGCTTCGGCAAGCCCGCCGGCGAAGCACGTGGGCGTCGCCGACACGGGCTGCTCGCCTATTGCGCTGCCATCAAATCAGAGTTCCGAACTCAAGTGCCCAGCGCAGTTGCGGGGACACCGTAGGGCAGGAACCGCACGCGACGGCGTTCGTCGGTATTGTCGCGATGCGCACGCAATGCCTCGAGCTCGCTCGGAAAAACCTGCTCGACCCTGGCCTCGCCGACGTCATCGATGCTGTAGACGACCCATACTCCACTGCCGGTCTCGCCGGTGATCTCGCCCTCCGGTTTCGGTGGCCGCGTGCGCTCCGGCTGAAACTGACCCAGCAGCGCCGCCAGCGTACTCCCGCTGGTGCGATCGATGTACTCGGCGGCCTTTCCGAGGAGGTCACGGAATTCGATCCCCGCCTCCCGCAACGCGCGTTCGAATTCTTCCGGATCGATCCCAAAAGGCCCATCAGGTGCCATCACATTGCTCCTGGATTCGAATTCGCGGCTACGCCTTCAGTGTCCTCGCGTAATCCTGCCTTCGCCACGTCCAGCAATGATCACGATCCGACGCGGCGAACTCGTCCTGGCTGGATCGGCTGTGCCAGGCCGCGTGTCGGCTGCTGACCCCGGACAGCGACGATGTCGCGGGTGATCGCGGTGCCGCCCCGGCGGCGGTAGGAGACCTGCCCGGCAGCTTTCGCGCGGGCTCGCAGATAGGCCTCGAGGACGTATGAGGTTGCACGGATTTGCCGGCGGCAGGCCGGTATGTTCGCCCGCAGTCCGTAGACTTCGGCCGTGGGTGATATCGCGGATTTCGCTCGGCTGATCGCCGGCGATCATGGCCTTTGCGTCGTCTCGACCGCGCGGGCCGACGGCACCGTTCAGTCCTCGCTCGTCAACGCGGGTGTGTTGGCGCACCCGCAGACCGGCGAGCCCGTGGTGGGCATGGTCGTCCGCGGTGGTACGCGCAAATTGGACAATCTCCGTGTTCGGGCACGGATGACGGTTGTCGTCCGTGTCGGGTGGGCGTGGGCGGCGGTTGAGGGATCGGTGTGGATCGCGGGTCCCGACGACCCCGTACCGGACATCGACGCCGAACGGCTGCGGCAGCTGCTGCGGGAGGTTTTCACTGCGGCGGGTGGCACGCACAACGACTGGGACGAATATGACCGGGTGATGGCTGCCGAGCGCCGCGCAGTCGTTCTCGTCATCCCGGATCGCATCTACGGCAACGGCTGAGGCGGCGAACGGACAGCTGCTATCCGCCGATTCGGAGTGAACCGAATGTCAGTGAACCGAATGTCAAGGCTGTATCTCACAGTCGAGTGTAGTTCGCTTGCTCCTGCTCGAACGCCGTCAGAATCCGCGGTGTCAACGTCAGGCGGGTGTTGGCGATCGCGGTCAGGTAGTCGTCGACGTCGGCGGGTTCGCTCGTTTCCTCACGCATCGCGCGTTCGAACGCCGACTGGGCCCCGGCACGGGCGGCGTACTCGATGTCCGCGGGGGTGAAGTGGACTGTGGCGCGGACCAGGTGGTCGAGGTCGATGGTCTCGCCTGCGGGGCCGAGGTAGCGCTGCCAGATCGCTTTGCGTGCGGGCTCATCGGGCGGACCGATCGGTATCACGTAGTCGAAGCGGCCTGGCCGCAGAAACGCCGAATCCAACGAGCGGACCGAGTTGGTGGCGCAGATCAGCAAGCGGCTGTAGTCCTCCCGGAAGACGGGTATCAGCTTGAGTAGTTCGTTCGTCACACCGTGCGCCGGGCTGGTCGCCGTCCCCTCACGCGCACCGGCGATCTCCTCCACCTCATCGATGAACAACAGCAGTTCGTCGAGTTCGCCCAAGTCCGCGAACACCTCACGCAGTGACGCCGCGAGCCCACCGCTCGCCGTCGCGGCCAGCCGAGACGGGAACAACTCCACGAATGGCCACCCGAGCCGAGAGGCGACCGCTTTCGCGAAGCTGGTCTTTCCGGTGCCCGGCGGCCCGAACAAAATCACGCTCTTGGGTGGCCGAACCCGATAACGCTCGGCGACATCCGGGTGTGCCAACGGCAGCACGATCCGTCGTTCGATGATCTCTTTCTCCCGGTCCATCCCGGCCATCGACTGCCATAACCCGGGTGGCAGCAGCCGCCCACCCAGCTCGGTCAGCAAACTGGCCTGGGCGGGTGCCAGCGGCTCCACCAGTTCGTAGTAGACGAGACCGGTCCTGCGTGCGTATCCGGAATTCTCGAACGCGTCCGATCCGGTGGCGCCCTCGGGAACGAGCGCGCAGATCTGCCGCACGCCGTCCGCGCGCAGCCGCCGCTCCATTTCGGTCAGCAACGCACTGCCGATACCGCGCCGTCGCCACTGTGTCCCCAGCGCCACCAGCAGGACCCACGCACGCTCGCCCTGGATCTGCGCGACCGCCATGCCGACGATCTCCTCGCCGACCTCGGCCACCACCGCCGGCTGCCCCGCCCGCGCGGACGCCAGCACCTCCGCCAAAGCGAACACCGGCTCACCCGCACTGGCTATCCGGCTCTGCTCCCAGATCTGAATCGCCTGATCCAGATCAGCGTCACGAAATTCGCGCAGTCGCCATACCGGCATACACACCTCCAACCGCCATCGAAGGGTGGGCGACCCGAACCGCTCCCCCCAGTAAACACCGACAGCACCTGTGAGCAAGCCATTCTCTGAACTCCGCCGGACCGGCGGCATCGGCGCCTTCGCGAGCGACGGCGACGATGCCGCCGTCAGCCGCAATCCACTGGCGCGACGGCGCTGGGTGATCTACTGCTCCCGCCCCGACGAAACTGCCCGCCCCCGACGCGATCGGTCCATCGGGCATTCGAAGACATCAACAAAAACCTGGAAGCCGCGGTCGCGGCGACATCGTCGGACGTCACGTCATCGTCTTCGAGTGAAGCCCGCGGCGGGCAAAACTCGGACGCAAGCCACCCGCCGACTCTATCGGCGGTGATCGCTGGTGGAGTCGACCAACAAGTCGAGGGCGATATCGACGATGAGGTCTTCTTGTCCGCCGACCAATCCTCGACGCCCCACCTCGAGCAGGATGGTGCGGACGTCGATACCGTAGCGCTGCGATGCGGCTTCGGCGTGGCGCAGGAAGGACGAGTAGACCCCGGCGTATCCGAGAGTGAGGGTTTCGCGGTCCACGCGCACAGGGCGGTCCTGCAGGGGTCGCACCAGGTCATCGGCGGCGTCTTGCAGGGCGAACAGATCGCAGTTGTGCTTCCAGCCGGACAAGTCGGCGACGGCGACGAAAGGTTCGATCGGGCAGTTGCCCGCGCCGGCGCCGTGACCGGCGAGCGAGGCGTCGACCCTGGTGACACCTTCTTCGACAGCCACAACGGAATTGGCCACCGACAGCGAGAGATTCTCATGCGCGTGGATGCCGATCTCGGTGCCCGGATCGAGGACCTGACGGTATGCACGGACCCGGTCGCGGACACCGTTCATGGTCAATCGCCCACCGGAGTCGGTGACGTAGACACAGTGCGCCCCATACGATTCCATCAGCTTGGCTTGTTCGGCGAGGCGGGCCGGTTCGGCCATGTGCGACATCATCAGAAATCCGGAGACGTCCATGCCGAGTTCCCGTGCGGTCGCGATGTGCTGGGCGGATACATCGGCCTCGGTGCAGTGGGTAGCCACGCGTACCGACCGGACTCCCAGCCGGTAGGCGTGCTCGAGTTCTTTGATGGTGCCGATTCCGGGCAACAGCAGTGTGGTCAACCGGGCGTGCGTGAGATTCGCGGCAGCGGCTTCGATCCATTCCCAGTCGGTGTTGCTACCCGGGCCGTAGTTCAAGCTGCCCCCGGCTAGGCCGTCACCGTGGGCGACTTCGATGCCGTCGACACCGGCGGCATCGAGTGCCGCCACGATCCGGCCGACGTCGCCAGGAGTGATGCGGTGGCGCACCGCGTGCATGCCATCACGGAGTGTGACGTCTTGGATGAACAGCTGCCTAGTCATCGGAGTGCTTCCTGTCCTGCCGGCGCGGCGGCGATCGTGTCGGCGATGGATTCGGCGTAGCGCACGGCCGCCGAAGTCATGATGTCGAGGTTGCCTGCGTAGGCCGGGAGGTAGTGGGCAGCGCCTTCGACTTCGAGGAACACCGTCACCTGGTGGGTGGGTACAGTCGCCGCGTCCGGGGTGAGCAGCGTATGCAGCGGTTGGTCCTGCGGCACAGCGGTGATCTGGACTTGTTGCTTGAGGCGGTAGCCGGGCACGTAGGTGGCCACGTGGGCGATCATGTTCTCGATCGAGTCCCGAATCGCCTGGTGGGTGGCGGAATCGGGCGCCTCGACCAGGCACAGCACCGTATCGCGCATGATCAGCGGCGGATCGGCCGGATTGAGGATGATGATCGCCTTGCCGCGACGGGCGCCGCCGACCGTTTCGATTGCGTGCGCGGTGGTCTCGGTGAACTCGTCGATGTTGGCGCGGGTGCCCGGTCCTGCGGATTTCGAGGCGATGGATGCGACGATTTCGGCATAGGCGACCGGTGCGACGCGGGAGATGGCGGCGACGATCGGGATGGTGGCTTGGCCGCCGCAGGTGACCATGTTGACGTTGCGGGCTTCGCGATGTTCGTCCAGGTTCACGGCCGGTACCACGAACGGACCGAGCGCGGCAGGTGTCAGGTCGATCAAGCGTTTGCCCAGCGGCTCGAGCAGCGCGGCGTGGGTGGCGTGCGCCTTGGCGGAAGTTGCGTCGAAGACCACGTCGATCTCGTCGAAGTTCGGCAGCTGCAGCAGGCCCTCGACACCGTCGGCCGTGGCGGGGACGCCGAGTCGGCGGGCACGAGCCAGGCCGTCGGATTCGGGGTCGATGCCGACCATCGCGCCCATCTCCAGGACGTTCGAGTGTCGGATCACCTTGATCATCAGATCGGTGCCGATGTTGCCCGATCCGATCACCGCGACTATGAGCTTGGTGGGGCTGTTGTTCATAGGTTTCACTCCTGAATGAAGGCTGCGGTCACTGAGCCGAGACCGGTGATGTCCGCGGTGACGGTGCCAGGGGCCACGATCGCGGCCATCGGTCCGAGTGCTCCGGAGAGAACTATCTGGCCAGCGCGCAGCGGCTGACCGAACTCCCGTGTGGTACTCGCCAGCCAGGCCAGCGCCCGCAGTGGATCGCCGAGACAGGCTGCGCCGGTTCCACTGGACACACCGATGCCGTCGATCGACATCTGCATCTGCGCGGAAACGGGATCGAAAGCATCGAGGGCGCGGCGTTGGCTGCCGAGCACGAACAGGCCGCTGGAGGCGTTGTCGGCGACGGTGTCGCCGAAGGTGATGTCCCAGCAGGCGATACGGCTGTCGACGATCTCGAGCGCGGCCACGGCATAGTCGACGGCGTTGCGAACTTGCTCGTCGTCGAGTGGGCCATCGGCCAGGTCTTGGGCGAGCACGAATGCGATCTCGGCTTCGACCTTCGGTTGCAGCAGTCGACTCAGCGGCACGGGCGTGCTCTGGTTGTAGTGCATGTCATCGAACAACACTCCGAAATCTGGTTGGTCGACGCCGAGTTGCCGCTGCACCGCCGCAGAGGTCAGGCCGATCTTGCGGCCGACGATCGTGGCTCCCGCTGTGATGCGCTCGGCGGTCAGCCGCTCCTGCACCGCATATGCGGCGGCCACGTCGCCGGCGCCGATCAGATCCCGTACGGGGGCGCACGGGATACCGGAGCGGGCGGCGGCGCTGAGCAGGTTCGCGGCGGCGATCGTGGCGGTGTCTGCGGCCGTGGCGGATCGGTCGAGGTCTGAAGGTGTTCGCATCTGGGGTCCCGGAATTCGTAGGCGGAAGGTGAGCACTGACTCTCACTGTCGCCGCCGGAGTGACCGACCCACCAGCATTGTGTTCCACTGAGCCGAACGCCGCCCACTAGAGTGAATGCGACCCGAATGGTTGGAGGTCGCCGGTGTCACCAGCTCGTCCCGACCGGGCACTAGATCGTTCGACGGTCTTGGGCAAGATCATGGCGGTACTCGAGTCGTTCTCGATCGATGACACCGCGCTGAGTCTGGCCGAGATCGGGCGGCGTACCTGCATTCCGAAGGGAACCTTGCATCGGGTCCTCGCCGACATGGTGGCGGTGCGGTTGCTGGACCGGACCGATGCCGGGTATCGGCTCGGCGGGTACCTGTTCGAACTGGGTATGCGCGCGTCGGTTGAGCGGAGTTTGCTCGAGGTGGCCATCCCGTTCCTGGAAGAGCTGAACGTGCGAATTCACGAGACAGTGCATCTAGGAGTCCTGGACGGCACGGACGTGGTGTACCTGACGAAGATCGGCGGACGTCGACAGGCCAGCGCCCCCTCGCGGATCGGGGGGCGTATGCCGGTGCACTGCACGGCCATCGGCAAGGTGCTGCTGGCCAACGCCGATGCGCCGCTGCGTGACCAGGTACTGACTGGACCGCTGCGCCGCTACACCCCGCGCACGATGATCCTGCCTGGGCCGCTGCGCAACCAGCTCGATCGGATCGCGGCCGAAGGCGTGGGGTACGAATTCGAAGAATCGGCTCCCGGTCTCGTCTGTGTGGCCGCCCCGGTCCGCGACGTGGATAAGGTGGTGGCCGCGATCAGTGTGGCCGGGCCGTCCCACCGGTTCCACCCTGAGGCCCACGCGGCGTCGGTTCGCGCGGCGGCGGACGGGATCGGTCTCACCCTGACCCGGCGAGCCCGGCTGTTCACCACGCCTACCTCCTGAGCGGAATCGCCGACGATGGTCGTTGTCGGTTCGACCTTGTGTCGTGCGACATGAGCTGTTGATCTCGCGGTTGCGCACCGACGCCGACTGCTGGTTACCGGTGCAGCGCACCTGCGACAGCGGCGCACGCGCTTAGCGGTCCGGCCGGTGACATCGCACCTCGGTGGTGGCCAACGGATCGCGCCCGGCGTCGCCGCACGGATCGCGCCCGGCGTCGCCGCAACCGAGGCGGCAGGCCGCGATCCCGACCACCGAACAGCCGAAGACCCCGCCCGGCCGCAAGGGCCGAACGGGGTCGGGTGTCCCCAGCGAACGCCACTGGGATCTTCCCCACTACCTACTTCGCCGG
>NZ_JBFAXH010000020.1:0-95361 GCF_040680755.1 Nocardia sp. NPDC051990
CCAACACACGGGGGTATGAGAGGCCGGAACCAAAAAACATTTGGCACTGACATTCATCGACACACTATTGAGTTCTCAAAGAACACACGCACACACATTCACTCCGGCGTAAATCCGAGGCTTCAGTGAGGCAACTTGATGAAGCTTAGCTCAGCCGAATCCCGAAACAAAATCAGAACCCGTTCGAACTAGTGTGATTGTCAGGCGCTCCTCGTCCTACCTCGTTTCCCAGGCCGTTCGGCTCCGGGTCGGTGTCCGTGTCGCTCTGACTTGGATAAAGTTACTTACCGGCGTGCATGATGTCAAATCGCCTGGCCAGCGGGTGTTTACAGCGAGTTCACCCAATTGCGGAGCAACTGTGCGCCCGCGTCACCGGACTTTTCGGGATGAAACTGCGTCGCCGACAGCGGCCCGTTCTCGACGGCCGCCAGAAATGGGACGCCGTGTTCGGCCCAGGTGAGTTTCGGCGCTGCGAAGTGTTCACTCGGTGGCAGGTCCCAGGTCTGCGCGGCATAGGAATGCACGAAATAGAAACGGGTATCGCTGGCCATTCCGGCGAACAGAACGCTGTCGGACGGAGCCGACACGGTGTTCCAACCCATGTGCGGGAGCACAGGCGCGGACAGCCGCTCGACCACACCCGGCCATTCCGCGCATCCTTCGGTTTCCACACCGAACTCCCTCCCATGCTCGAACAGGATCTGCATGCCGACGCAGACACCGAGCACCGGACGACCGCCGGCCAGCCGCTGACCGATGATGCGTTCCCCTTTCACCTCACGCAGTCCGGCCATGCACGCGGCGAAGGCACCGACGCCGGGGACGACGAGTCCATCGGCGGCCAGCGCGATACCAGCATCCGCGGTCACCTCGACATTCGCACCCGCGCGGATCAGCGCGCGATATGCGGAATGCAGGTTGCCGGAGCCGTAGTCGAGCAGAGCGACGGATTTGGTTGTCACAGTGTCCCCTTCGTCGACGGGACACCGCTCACCCGCGGATCCAGTTCGACGGCGGCGCGCAATGCCCGCGCCACCGCCTTGAATTCGGCCTCGGTAATGTGGTGCTGGTCACGGCCGTACAGCACCCGCACGTGCAGGGCGATGCGGGCGTTCAGCGCGATCGATTCGAATACGTGCCGGTTGAGCACGGTGGAATACGGTGCGCCTGGTCCGGAACCAGGAATCACCGTATGCAGCAGGTGATCAGGTTCGCCGGTGTGCACGCAGTACGGGCGGCCGGACACATCCACCGCGGCATGCGCCATCGTCTCGTCCATCGGAATGAACGCATCACCGAAGCGACGGATGCCGGACTTGTCGCCCAGTGCCTTACCCAGCGCCTGGCCGAAGACGATGGCGGTGTCCTCGACGGTGTGATGCGCCTCGATCTCGATATCCCCCTCGGCGCGCACCGTCAGATCGAAGCTGGCGTGTGCGCCGAGCGCGGTCAGCATGTGGTCGTAGAACGGGACACCAGTGGCGATATCGGTCTTGCCGGTGCCGTCCAAGTCCAGTTCGACGACGATATTCGATTCCTTGGTGACGCGCTCCACCCGCGCGGTGCGATTCATCTTTACTTCCTCCACAGGCGGATTCATCGAACGGTGAGGCCGGTTTCGACCAAGGTGCCACTGACGCGCAGGAATTCGTCGTTCTCGGCGGCGAGACCGATGGTGACGCGCAGATATCCTGTGATGCCGACATCGCGGATCAGCACGCCGCGGTCCAGATAGTGCTGCCAGGCGCGGGAGGCGTCGGTGAAACGACCGAAGAGCAGGAAGTTGGCGTCACTGGGGATCACCTCGAAACCCATGGCGCCCAATGCTTCCGCGACGCGGTCCCGCTGTACCGCCAGTTCGGCGACGCTGGCGAGGGTTTCATCGGCGTGGCGCAGGGCCGCGCGGGCGGCGGCCTGGGTGACCACCGACAGGTGATACGGCAACCGCACCAGCAGCATCGCGTCGATCACCGCGGGAGCGGCCACCAGATAACCGAGTCGGCCGCCCGCGAAGGCGAAGGCCTTGCTCATGGTGCGACTGACCACGAGTTTCGTCGGATAGCGGTCGATCAGAGCGATCGCGCTCGGCTCGGCGGAGAATTCGCCGTATGCCTCGTCGACGACCACGATTCCCGGTGCGGCGGCCAGGATCCGGGCCAGGTCGGCCTGCGGAATGCTGTGCCCGGTCGGGTTATTGGGTCTGGTCACGAAGACCACATCGGGTCGGCGCGCTGCAATGACGGTGAGTGCGTAGTCGATATCGAGGGAGAAGTCGGCATTGCGCTTGGCCTCGACCCATTCGGTATCGATGCCCTCGGAGATGATCGGGTGCATCGAGTACGACGGCACGAAACCCAGTGCGCTGCGGCCGGGTCCGCCGAAGGCCTGCAGCAGCTGCTGCAGGATTTCGTTGGAGCCGTTGGCCGCCCAGACATTCGCGGTATGCACCGCGACGCCGGTTTGGCGGGTCAGGTATTCGGCCAGGTCGGTGCGCAGCGCGACGGCGTCACGGTCCGGGTAACGGTGCAGGTCGGTGGCGGCGGCGCGAATGGATTCGGCGACGTCGTCGACGAGGGCCCGGCTGGGCGGGTGCGGGTTCTCATTGGTGTTGAGTTGCACTGGCACCGTCAATTGGGGTGCGCCGTAAGGCTTTTTACCGCGCAGATTCGCGCGCAGCGGCAAATCGTCCAGGCTGATGTCGGAGCCGGGCACGGTGATCTCGGGATTCATGGCAGTGCCTCGAATCGTGCTTGTACGGCCTGGCCGTGTGCGGGCAGGTCCTCGGCATTGGCCAGGGCCACCACATGACCGGCGACATCTTCGAGTGCGGCCCGAGTGTATTCGACAACGTGGATACCGCGCAGGAAGGTCTGCACGCTCAGGCCCGAGGAGTGGCGCGCGCAACCCGCCGTCGGTAGTACGTGATTGGAGCCCGCGCAGTAGTCGCCCAGGCTGACCGGGGCGTACGGGCCGACGAATATCGCGCCGGCACTGCGCACACGGGCCGCGACGCCCGGTGCATCAGCGGTCTGGATCTCCAGGTGTTCGGCGGCGTAGGCGTTCACCACCCGCAGGCCCTGCTCGATATCGTCGACGAGCACGGTGCCGGATTGCTTGCCGAACAAAGCCTCCCGCACCCGATGCGCGTGTTTGACCACCGTCATCTGGGCGGTGAGCGCGGCGTCCACCGCATCGGCGAGTTCGACGCTATCGGTGACCAGCACGCTGGCCGCGAGCACGTCGTGTTCAGCCTGACTGATCAGATCGGCGGCGACGTGGACCGGATCGGCGGTCGCATCAGCCAGGATCGCGATTTCGGTGGGGCCCGCCTCGGCATCGATGCCAACCAGGCCGCGGCACAGGCGCTTGGCGGCGGTCACGAAGATATTGCCGGGACCGGTGATCAGGTCGACCGGCTCGAGCTGCGCGCCATCGGTATCGATGCCGCCGTAGGACAGCAGCGCGACCGCCTGTGCACCACCGATGGCCCACACTTCCTCGACCCCGAGCAGCTTCGCGGCCGCGAGGATGGTCGGGTGCGGCAACCCGCCGAACTGCGCCTGCGGCGGTGAGGCAACCACCAGCGAATCGACACCGGCGGCCTGCGCGGGCACCACATTCATCACGACGCTCGACGGGTAGACGGCATTGCCGCCGGGCACGTAGAGCCCCACCCGCTCGACCGGCACCCACCGCTCGGTGACCGTGCCGCCGGGCACGACCTCGGTGGTGGTATCGGTGCGTCGCTGGTCGGCGTGCACTGTGCGGGTCCGTTCGATCGCGACCTCGAGTGCGGTACGGACGGCCGGATCCAGCTTCTCCAACGCGGCATCGAGTTCGGCCGCCGCGACCCGCACGCTCGCCGGAATCACGCCGTCGAACTGCTCGCTGAACTCCAGCGCCGCCGCGACCCCGCGGTCCCGGATCGCCTCGACCACCGGTCGCACCTGATGCAGCACCGAGTCCACGTCGACCCCCCCGCGCGGCAGCGCGGTGCGCAGCTCGGCAGCGGAGGGAGTACGGCCGCGCAGATCGACGCGGGCGAGCTCGATGCGGGATGTCATGAGGTCTGCGATCCTGTCTGTCCTGATCCGTGGACGCCGTGCCCGACGCCGAGCGGTCGGTATTCTCCGCTCCGCTCCAGCTACCAGCCTATCGGTCCGGTGCCACCCGTTATCCGCGGCGGGTCGCCGGATGTATAGCGGAGTACGGCCGCCCGCAGATCGTCACTTTTGATCCGATCCGCCCCTCGGCCACGGACTGCACCACTCCACCTGGCGGCGCCGACATCAATATCGCGCCCGCATCCGTCACTATCAGCGACGATCCGGCCAGCCCACCGCGTCACGATGTCCGGCTGCCCCCTGGCCGAATCCGGACGCCCGTGTTAATGGGTGTCGCTGTCAATAAGCGGAGACCCGCTGCCAGGGTTGATCAACCGAAGCGTCACCGACCTGTTCTGGCTCGCATAGGTCACGCTGGCCACATCGATGTCCACCGAACCGTCTGGGTTGGTACCGATACCGCCACCGGCCGCACCAACAGTGTTGAAGTCCGTGACTCGATTCTGCGTCCAGTAATCCTGGAAGGCTTGTTGGCTGCCGAAGACCTGCTGGGCAGCAGGGGTCAACTGTTTCCATGCATCGGCGAGCCTGAGACGGGAAAGGTTGTTGTAGAAGTCCACTACTTGATCAATGGATTTCCGTACGTCGGCCTGGCCGACGCTCTTCGTCCGGCCCACCGGGCCCGCGGCAGCCGTGGAACTGGTAGTACCGGGCGACGCGGACGATACAGGCGGACTCGCTTGCACCGACGGCGTATTGCCGCCCGACTGATTCAGCACACCGATCAGGATGGCCACGACGGCCACCACCGCTCCGACGGTCGCGCCGACCAGTACGGCCTTGCGCTTACCACCGGACTTGCGCGGCGCCGGACGGGGCTGGGTGGCTGTCTGCGGATGTGCGGCGGTTCTGGGATGCGATGCGGTCCTCGGATGCGACGCACCACCGGAGTTATCGGGGCGGGCGGAATTTCGCGGCGGCGGCGCTGGACGTGGCTGCCGCGCGGTCGGCTGATGTTCCGGCGTCGGATTCGCGGGTGGGCGCAGCGCACGGGTCGCGGATTCGCCGTGGCGGCCGAAAGCCTCACTGGCGGGCACGAATCCGGCGGGCACCGGTCCGGAATCGGAGAGTGCGGAAAGATGTTCGCGAGCCGCACGCATGGTCGGCCGGTCCGCGGGGTCCGGGCTCAGCAGATCCAGCAGGAAGTCGGTCGCGGGGCCCGCATGCCGCGGTTCGCTCACCTGGCCGTTCGCCGCGGCGTAGAGCACGGCGAGCGGATTGGCGCTGGCACCGTATGGCGGTTCCCCCTCGAGTGCGTGGAAAAGCGTTGCGCCCAGGGCGAATACGTCGGCGGCGGGCGTCGGGTCGGCGCCGCGCGCGACCTCCGGTGCGAGATAGGCCGCGGTCCCGCAGATCAGACCCGTCTCGGTGAGGGTGACATCACCGGTGGCGCGGGAGATGCCGAAGTCGGTGATCTTCACGGTGCCGGTGTCGTCGAGCAGGATATTGCCCGGTTTGACATCGCGGTGCACGATTCCGGCGTGATGCGCGGCGATGAGCGCCGAGGCGACCTGTTCGCCGATCCGCGCGACCTGGGTCAGCGGCAGCATGCCCTGCGCGGAGATCACGCCCGCCAGACTCTTCGACTTCATATATTCCATCACCAGGCACGGATCGCCGTTGTGCTCGGTGATATCGAAGACCACAATCGCATTCGGATGCTGGAAGCGCGCCGCATTGCGGGCCTCGCGGATCGCCCGCTGACGCACTACATCGCGCTCGGCTTCGGGCAGGCTCGGCTTGATATGGATCTGCTTCACCGCGACCGAGCGCTGCAGGCGTTCGTCGACGGCACGCCAAACCACACCTGTGCCGCCGCTACCAATCCGCTCGACCAGGCGGTAGTGCTCCGCGATCAATTGACCGGTATCGATGGCGCCTACTCCGAACCTTCTCGAAATCGTGACATCACGCGTATTGACCATCAACGCGTTCCGCCGACGAGTGTAGCGGGGGGCAATCCTCGGCACACGGCTGCGGGGGTATATTCGCCGCCCACACCGCGCCGAATGCTCATGCCGTGCGGATTCAGGTGTCGCTCAATGCCCCGAACGCAGCATACGACCCGCGGCCTGCACGGCCGGACCCGAACTGTTCGCATCGCTGACGAAGACGGCGAAGGCCAGGTCACCATCGATGCCGACGAACCAGCCGTGCGCGTGCTTGTCATCTATGTACTCGGCGGTGCCCGTCTTGCCGATAAGGCCCGAAATGTCGCGCAGCGCGGTGGCGGTGCCGCCGGTAATGGTTTCGCGCATCATGGTTTTCAGCTGCTCATCGGTGGTCGGTGGGAGCGGCGCCGGGGTGCGGTCGGCGACACCGGGCTGTCCGTTGACGACCATCGGCAGCGGCAGCGATCCGCGTGCGATGGATGCGGCGACCAGCGCCATCCCGAACGGTGAGGCCGTCACCTTGCCCTGGCCGATACCGGACTCCACCCGCAGCGTCGGAGTGTCCACGGTCGGCACCTTGCCGGTGACGGTGGTCAGACCGGGTGTGATGAAGTCGATGCCAAGGCCGAGTTGCGCTGCGGCATCGGTCAGTCCGTTCGGTGCGAGATTCGCCGCGAGTTGGCCCATGGTGGTGTTGCACGACTGGGCGAAGGCGGTGTGCAGCGCGACATTGCCGAGGTCGAAGTTGTTATCGTTGGGGATGCTGCGGCCCTCGATATTAGCGGTGGCCGGGCACGGCAGCACGGTATCGGGCGTCACCGCGCCGGATTGCAGTGCGGCGGAGACCGTGACGGTCTTGAAGGTCGAACCGGGTGGATACAGGCCGGTGAGCGCGATCGGTCCCTGGGCGTCGGCGGCCGCGTTCTGCGCGACGGCGAGCACCTTCCCGGTGGAGGGTTGCAGTGCGACGATAGCGGCGGGCTGGGTGATCGGCGTCAATGCGCTCTCCGCGTAGCGCAGCAGATCTGTGTCGAGAGTGGTCACGATATCCGCAGTGGGTTTCGGATCCTGACCGGCGACGCGTTCGGTGCCGTCGGCGGTCTGCGCCCGCACCGCCCAGCCCGCCGCCGCGTCGGCGGAGCTCTGCCACAGGTCGGCCAGGCCGGACAGCACGGGTGACGCCAGGGATTTATCGGTGGCGAGCAGGCGGGTCTGCGGCGCGAGAGTGACACCCGCAACCGCGGCCAACGCCGTCTGGATCGGGGCGATATCGGTGTCGCGCAGGGTGACCGCGGTGATCGGCTTGCCTTGTGCCGCAGCCAGGTCCGATTGCAATGACTGTGCGGTGATATCCGCGGCGACCGGGGCGAGCAGAGCTGCGAGCGCGGCGGTGTCGGCACCGGGGGCAACGTTCACCAGGGTGACGACCTGCTCGGTCATCAACTCACCGCCCGATGCGTCCAGCACGCGCGCCGGCTTCGGATAGGTGTTCGCGTAGCTCAGCGGGCCGAGCGCGAGACCGGGTGCGATGGCATTGGGATCCCATTTGATCTTCCAGCGGTCGCCGGATTCGCTGGCGGAACCGGTGGTGGTGTAGCTCCACTCGTTCTTGCCGTCCTTGCCGAACTTCCAGGTGGCGGCGAGGGTGAAAGAGTTCTTATCCACATTGCGGACCTCGAATTTCACATCCTTGCCGAGCCCGTCGTAGAGCTTGCCCAGTGCATCCGACGCCTTGATCGGATCGTCGGTGAGTGCGGCGGCCGCGGCGATATCGTCCCGGCTGAGCGCAGCGGCGAACTGCCCGGCGACGGTGTCGGGCTGGTCCGGCCCTGAGCTGCACCCCAGGGCCACGGCGGAGGCTGCGAACAGAACGAGAAGATTCCGGTATGAACGCACCTGGCCGACTCTAATGGCCGATAGTGATCAGCCCGGGGAGCCCACACGGAGCTGTTTCAGGCGAGCAAGGGACCTTGGGCGAGGGCGATGGCGTCGGGCTCGGAGAGCTCGATATCGAAGACCTCGGCGAGGATTTTCGGAAGTTCGGCGGGTTCGAGTTCGCGGGTTTCGCTGGAGCCGTTCGGATATTCGGTGATGAGGGTGAGGCCGTCCAGGACATGATGGACGTCCGGGAGGAAGCGCTGTACGAACGGCCGGGTGGTGAACGGCGACCGCGGCGCGGTGGACACGAAGTGGTTGCCGACCACGAAATCGATGCGGTACTGCGGGTTCAGCGTAAAGGTGTAGCGGTCGATCCAGCCGTCGCGGCCGAATTGGTGCAGCACCCACCGGTCGCTGTCGAGTTCACCGGTGCCGCGCTCGAGCCGGAAGCGCCAGTCGCCGAGCGCGAATTCGCCGCCCTCGACCAGTTCATAGGGCGCGAGCGGTCCGGAGCCGAAACCGACATCGCAGATCCAGACGCGATCGTCATCGCTGGTGGTGACGCGCAGCAGGGCGTGGGTGGCCGGGCGCAGACCGTCGGATACCCCCATGGTGACCCGGCCGCTGAGTCCGGTCACTCCGAAGCCGAGCCGTTCCAGCGCGGCGGCGAACAGGCCGACGTTCTCGTAGCAATAGCCGCCGCGCTGGTGCCGGATCATCTTGTCCTGCAACGATTCCAGATCAAGCGGCACCGGGCGGCCGAGAATGGACTCCAGATTCTCGAACGGGATCGTGGTGGTGTGTGCATAGACGAGCGCGCGCAGGGTGGCCGTCGTCGGGGTGCGGTCGCCGCGGTAGCCGATGCGAGCCAGGTACGCGTCGAGGTCCAATTCCGCGCCGTTCCAGTGGTACGCGGGATCATTCGGCTTCATGGCACCTCTCCTAGTGTCCGGTTCTGCTCGAATGAACCACACCGCATCGACAGGTGTTCCCTAGGCCGCGCATTTGGCGTTCGGCGGGGCCGGTGGGGCGGTCACGATGCCGCGGGCGACGTCGACCAGATAGTCGCGGTCGGGTCCGTCGACGGGTTCCGTGCCGAGCAACAGGCGCTCGACCACGCAGCCGCCCTCGAAGTACGCGGGACCGATGCGGTGATCGCCGGGGACCACGGCGCCGTACAGGTCGCGGCCGGTGACGATCGTGTACATCGAGGTGGGCTTACCCGCGGCGAGCAGTCCGGCCCGCATTTCCAAGGTCGCCGGGTACGGCACCACATCGTCGGCGGTGCCGTGGATGAGAAAGGCGCGTTTGATGCTCATCCGGGCGGCAAGCAGAGCGGGTGAACGTTGGGCATACGCCTGCGGACAGACCGTTGGGACGCAATCGCCCGCATCGCGTTCGATCTGAGCGGGCAGTGCTGGATCGATGCCCGCCGCGGCAACCCACATGCTGAAATCATCGGCGGGACCGTAATTGTCGACCCAGTAGTCGAAAAGCCCGTGCGGAGCGTACGCTGCCGCGAGTCCGCTCATGGTGCCGCCCTGACTCCAGCCCCACAGCACGGTGCGGCCGATGGTCGGATGCTCGTTGTGGTACCACTGGGTGGCGGTGACGATATCGCGCCAGCCCGCCCACAGATTCCAGTCACCGGTGCGCCAGACGCTGGTCGCGCTGCGGGCGTCCACGGACAGGATCGGGGTCGCGGTGCGGCGGGCGATCGAGGTCAGATATTCGGCGAAATCGGCGGAGCTGCCGTTGTGGCCGTGGACCGCGACGACCAGGTCGCGCGGCGTCAGATCGCCCGGCGCACAGCGATCCGGTTCGTATACCCGGCCGGTGGCGTCCTCGCCGTCCACCGTCAGGGTCACCAGCCGCACGTCCACTTCGACCGCGCATTCCGGCACGGCCGAAACGGGCGATGCGACAAGGCTTGTCGTCGACACCGCGACGAACAGCGCACAGCCGAGCGTCAGCAGGAGGTGCCTCATCCTGGAATGATGACATGTGGCTATCGCTGTCCGGGCGCGGTGACGGGCGAGTCGCGACGAATACCGCGCCGCGCATCGCGGCCGCCCCCACATGTCCGCCGGCAAACCGATTGTGCCACCGAGCAAACCGGCGATTTGCCAACATCGCATCCGTACACGCGAGCGATTTCTGCTACGCAATGCGGATGGGAATTTCCATCAGGACGAGATCGCGGCGGCGCGGGAGGCGTGTCAGGCGTTGCTGGTGGATCCGCAGCAGGTCGACATCCAACCGCTAGTATTCGCATATGCGTTCGATTGATACGGCAGAGCGGCGGGCCCGGCTTGCGCGACGACATCGGCTCACGTCGGCGTGCCGCACCGATGATGTTGCCGATATCGTCCGCTCCCTCGTCGTACTGCATGCGACCGATCCCGCGACGGTGTATCTGTCGGTGGGCGCGCGCAGTCGCACCGCCGAGTCCGCACATGTCGAGCAGGCCCTGTACGACGATCGGACGCTGCTGCGCCTGCTCGCGATGCGGCGCACCATGTTCGTCGCACCGGTCGAATTGCTGCCGGTATTGCAGGCGTCGTGCGCGGATGCGTTGGCGGAGAAGCAACGTCGCACCTACAGCAGATTCATCGAGCAGGCCGGTGTCATCGACGGGGATGTGCGCGCATGGCTCGCCGATGTCGAAGACGAAACGCACAAGGCGCTTTTGGCGCGCGGGGCGGCGACCGGCGCGCAGCTGAGCAACGACGTGCCCCGGCTGCGCACGCAGGTAAATCCCGCTCCGGACAAGGCATATTCGCGCCCCAACAGCATTACCACCTGGGTGCTCCTGATCCTCGGTATCGAGGGGCGCATTGTGCGCGGTCGGCCGAACGGCAGTTGGACGAGCAGCCAATACACCTGGGCGCCGACGGAAACCTGGCTGCCGCAAGGTGTTTCGACCATGTCCGCCGATGCGGCCCGCGCCGAACTCGTCCGACAGTGGCTCTACGCCTTCGGCCCCGCCCCGATCACCGATATCAAATGGTGGACCGGCTGGACCCTCACCGAAGTCCGCAAGGCGCTCGCCCAACTCGACGTGGTGGAGGTCGATCTCGACGGCACCACCGGCCTGCTGCTCGCCGACGACCAGGACCCAACCCCCGAGCCCGAACCCTGGACCGCGCTACTCCCCGCCCTCGACCCCACCCCCATGGGCTGGCAGTCCCGCGACTGGTACCTCGGCCCGCACGCACCGATGCTGTTCGACCGCAACGGCAACGTCGGCCCCACTATCTGGTGGAACGGCCGCATAGTCGGCGGCTGGGCCCAACGCAAGGACGGCGAAATCGTCTATCGCCTCCTGCAAGATATCGGTGCCGAGGCCAAATCGCTCATCGAAGCCGAAGCCGACCGCACCGCCACCTGGTACGGCGGAGTTCGCGCCATCCCACGCTTCCGGACTCCGTTGGAACGGGAACTCACCGCCTGACAGGTCGCTGCTACATGTCCAGGCCGAGGTCGAGGACACGGACGGAGTGGGTCAGGGCGCCGATGGCCAGGTAATCGACGCCGGTGCGGGCGTAGTCGGCGGCGTCGGCGAGGGTCAGGCCGCCGGAGGATTCGAGTTCGGTGGTGGGGGCCTGAGCATCGCGGCGTTGGACGGCGGCCTGGGTCTGCCACAGGGGGAAGTTGTCGAGCAGGACCAGTTCGACGTTTTCGGACAGGACGGCGTCGAGTTGTTCGAGGCTGTCCACTTCGACCTCACAGGCGATATCGGGGGCCAGCTCGCGGACGGCACGCAGGGCCGCGACCACCGAACCGGCGGCCACCACGTGGTTGTCCTTGATGAGGGCGGCATCGCCGAGACCCATACGGTGATTGACGCCACCACCGACGCGGACCGCGTACTTCTGCAGGGCACGCAGGCCGGGCAGGGTTTTACGGCTGTCGCGAATGCGGCAGTTGGTGCCGGCGACCGCATCGACCCACGCGGCAGTCGCGGTCGCGATGCCGGAGAGGTGACAGACCAGATTGAGCATGGTGCGTTCGGCGGTGAGCAGGCCGCGGGTCGGCGCGACCAGCTCGAGCACGGACCGGCCCGGCTCGACCCGGGTGCCGTCGGCGACCCGATCGGTGATTTCGTAATTGCCCGCACCGATCACCTCGTCGAGCACGAGCAGGCCGACATCGAGCCCGGCCACCGTGCCCGGCTGGCGCGACACCACTGATGCCTTCACCGCCGCATCGGCGGGAACCGTTGCCGCCGTGGTGATATCCGGGCCGTAGCGCAGATCCTCGTCCAGCGCGGTGCGAATCAGGGTCAGCACCTCGTCACGATCCAGGCCGGTATCCAGTCCCATCAGTGCACTCCTTGTCTTACTACCCGCAGCGTGCGCGGAAATTCCCTGTTCTCGATCATGAGGCGTTGGGGATGTCGTTCTGAGTCCAGGTGGTGAGGTCGAGACCGTCCGGGGCTGGGACGGGGTGACCTTCTGGGCCCAGACGTACCGTGCGACTGCGGCATTGGTGGTCGTCGGGGGCCGGGTGGTCGGAACGGGTGTGGGAGCCGCGGCTTTCGGTGCGCGCTGCCGCGGCGAGCAGCAGCACTTGGGCGGTGAGGGTGAGGGCGGCGTCCTCGAATTCGGTGATGCGTTGTGCCGCGGCCGCGGCGTTGAGGTCTGCGGTGTCGTTACCGCTCGGTGCGCCGTTCCGCGCCGAAATGTCGCTCACTACCGAAAGTTCGTTCGCGAATCGCTGGCTGGCACTGGTCAACTCGGCACGCAAGCGACTTGCCGTACAGTGCGACACCCCATCCCGTAACCGCACGGCCGCCTCCGCCAGCCCGGCGGCATCGCGGACCACGGAGGCATGCGATGTCATCGACTGCTGGACCAACGCTCGGGCCGCGCGCGGAATGGTATGGAAGGACATGTCCGTCACGTGCGCTTCCTCGCCGAGACGTTCGGCGGCGGCGGCCACTCCGGCTCGCTCACCGACCACCAGCCCCTCGAGCAGACTGTTGGAGGCCAGCCGGTTGGCACCGTGCAGTCCGGTGCGCGCCACCTCACCCGCGGCGTACAGACCGGGAACCGCGGTCCGGCCGTGGGTGTCGGTCACGACCCCGCCACATTGATAGTGCGCCGCGGGGGCGACCGGAATGAGATCGGTATGCGGATCGATCCCGGCGGCCAGGCAGGATGCGGTGATCGTCGGAAAACGTTGCGGGAACTGGTCGATCGCTCGGGCATCGAGGTAAACATGGTCGGTGCCGAGTGCGCGCATCCGTGCGGCGATCGCACGCGACACCACATCGCGCGGTGCCAGATCACCACGCGGGTGCACACCCGCGGTCACCGAATTTCCTTCGGAATCAACCAATGTCGCGCCTTCGCCGCGGACCGCTTCGCTGATCAACGGCCGCCTGCCCAGTCCACCGGGGGTGTAGAGCACCGTCGGATGAAATTGCACGAATTCGAGGTCGGCCACCGTCGCACCGGCCCACAGCGCGAGCGCGATGCCGTCGGCGGTGGCACCCGGCGGATTCGTGCTCAGCGCGTACAGCTGACCGAGCCCGCCGGTGGCCAGCAGCACTGCCGGCGCGTGCACGACCCCGAATCCGTTCTCGGACACCGCGATCACGCCCTGCACGCCGGTCCGCCCGGTGACGACTTCCAATGCCGCGGCACCGAACAGGACCGGCAATCCGGCCGCATTCAGCGCACGCTGCACCTCGGCGCCGGTGGCGTCACCGCCGGCATGGATGATCCGTCGCGTGCTGTGCCCGCCCTCGCGCGTACGCGAAATCTGGCCGTCCCGTGCGAGATCGAAGACCGCGCCCAAGTCGGTCAGTGCGGCGACCGCGGCCTGACCGCCTTCGACAATCGACCGCACCGCCGCCTCGTCACACAGTCCGGCACCGGCCTCGACTGTGTCGCGCACATGTGATTCCACCGAATCCTCGTGCGGCGCAACGACTGCGATGCCGCCCTGGGCGTACTGGGTCGCGGTATCGGTGGGGCCGCCCTTACTGAGGATGAGCACCCGCAGACCGCGCAGCGATGCCGTCCGTGCCGCGGTCAACCCGGCGACACCGCCGCCGATAACGACCAGATCGGCGGCGGCTTCCCAGTCGATCCGCGGCGCTGCGGTCATTCCGCACCGCCACTCCGGACGAGCGCGCACGTCGCGCTCCGATCGCAGCGGTTCATTCGCCACCGCCCGGGTTGCCGATTTCGATCATGCGCTGCACCGAATTGCGAGCCAACGCGGCGGTTTCCAGGTCGACGTGCACCTCGTCGGTGTTCTCCACGAGCGAGCGGAGCAGTGCCGCCGGGGTGATCATCTTCATGTACTTGCAGGACGCACGATCGTTCACGGCCTGGAAGTCGATGCCGGGGGCGGCCTTGCGCAGCTGGTGCAGCATGCCGACCTCGGTGGCGACCAGGACCTGATTCGACTTCGCGGCCTTGGCGGCGTCGATCATCCCGCCGGTCGACAGAATGTGCACCCGGTCGGCCGGGAACGAGCCCTCGCCCGCGAGGTACAAGGCCGAAGTAGCGCAGCCGCATTCGGGGTGCACGAACAGTTCGGCATCCGGGTGGGTGCGGGCCTGCTCGGTCAGTTCGTCACCGTTGATCCCCGCGTGTACGTGGCATTCGCCCGCCCAGATGTGCATGTTCTCGCGGCCGGTGACCCGCTTGACGTGCGCGCCGAGGAACTGATCCGGCAGAAACAGCACCTCGCGGTCCGGATCGATGGAGGCAACCACATCGACGGCATTCGATGAGGTGCAGCAGATATCGGTGAGCGCCTTCACCGCGGCGGTGGTGTTCACGTAGGAGACGACCACCGCATTCGGGAATTCGGCCTTCCAGGCTCGCAATTCGTCGGCGGTGATGGAATCGGCCAGGGAGCAGCCCGCCCGCTGGTCCGGAATGAGCACGGTCTTCTCGGGGCTCAGGATCTTGGCCGTCTCGGCCATGAAGTGCACACCACAGAAGACGATGGTGTCCTCGGGCGCCTCGGCCGCGATGCGGGACAGCGCCAGCGAGTCGCCGACGTGGTCGGCCACGTCTTGGATCGCGGGCAACTGGTAGTTGTGCGCGAGAATCGTCGCGTTGCGCTCCCTGGCGAGGCGCTTGACCTCGGCCGCCCACTCCGGTGTGGCCTCGACACCGGCGAATCCGGTCGGACCATCGAATACCTGCCCCATCAGCGGGGGCGCCAGCTTCACACCCGTCGTCGCCATGGATGGCTCCTCTCCTCGTACGCTCGGCCCTTGTGCCTATTCGCATGCCAGCCGATTCGCACCAAACCAGGTTTTCGACTTATAATCGAAAACGTGCCCCATAGTAACACCATCCACGAAACGCTTACCGCGGTGTTCCAGGTTCGGCGCTTCCCCACCGAAATCGCCGCAGGTAGCAGCCCTGCGCGCAGGACAGATGAGCTGATTCGACCATGTCCGCCCGGTCAGCGGAGTGAACTCGCGGTGCTGCTGTGGGAGCGCGCACTCGACCCACAGAAGGGCACCTGGTCGCTACCCGGCGGACGACTGCGCGACGACGAGGACCTCAATGTCTCGGCCCGCCGCCAGCTCGCCGAGAAGGTCGATGTGCGCGAGTTGGCGCATCTGGAGCAGCTGTCGGTATTCAGCAATCCGGACCGGGTGCCCGCACCGCGCCGGATCGCCTCGGCCTATCTGGGGCTGGTGCCGCTGACCGCGGACCCGCAACTGCCCTCGGACACCTCATGGCATCCGGTCTCCCAGCTGCCGCGCATGTCGTTCGATCACGGCACGGTCGTCGAACACGCGCGCACCCGGCTCGCCGCGAAGCTGTCCTACACCAATATCGCCTTCGCACTGGCGTCGGAGCGGTTCACCATGTCCACGCTGCGCGAAATTTATTGCGCCGCACTGGGGTACGAAGTCGATACAACGAATCTCCAGCGAGTTCTTACGCGCCGCAAGGTGATCACGCCGACCGGTGCGACCGCATCCCCCGGCCGGACGGGTGGACGCCCCGCGGCGGTCTATCGGTTCACCGACTCCGAGCTCCGGGTCACCGACGAATTCGCCGCGCTGCGCCCACCGACCTGACCGCCCTGCGATCGCCTGGGCACGATCGCCCTTGGTTCGAAATGGACTGTGCCGTGGCCACTGTCATAGGGGGCCACAGCCCGGTGCGATCGATCCCTACCGTCTGACGAGTTATCCGGACCGGAAGGAGCCGGCGGTTCGGTGTTCCGGATCGGATACGAGTCGGTGAAAGCCCTGTGGCAGAACACCTCCCGGCCTCGCCAACGAGGTCCGCGCGCATCCGGTTGCTCATCGGATGCCGCCACCACCGAGCACATTGTCGGAATTGGACTCGAGCACCCCGAACAACAAAGACCCCGCCTTCACATGCCTTCGCACACGAAAACGGGGTCAATTACGAACCACTGGAAGCAACCTCAATCCCGCTCCCGCCCCTTATGTTTCACCTTCCGCCGATACCGCCGCGCACTGGGAATCGGCTGCGCGGCATTGGACCGCCGCAATGCATCCCGCCGCCGCCACGCCACCAGATCAGCCCGTTCCCACGCCCCGGCCTCCGGAACCAGCACCCACTGCCCATGCCTGATCAACATATCCTCGCTCATCACCACCTCCTTCCAGTCCTCGGCTCAACGTGCGCAACAACGGTATCGACGAGGCGCCACATGCGGCCAGCGATTTTCCGCGAGTAATGAACGCCCACAGGCCGGGAACGCGAGCCGAGACTTCGTCGATCAGGGCAACAACCATGCGGCTGGAACAGCTGAAAGGAGTTCCGGACCGGAATATTCGACCTGCTCGGGCGGCCGTGTTCAAGCCGTTTTCAGCCGCGGCTGGGGCGGTGGCGCGCCGGTTCGGCGGCCGAGCCGCGCGAACACCCAGAACACCAACTCCACCAACCAGAACAAGAGCAGGAATACCGTCACCACGGTCACCGGGATCGTGAGGAATACCGACGATGGGATGGCGATGAGTACGACCAGTGCGATATCGCCGAGATTCGCGCCACGAAGGCGACTGTCCAAACGCACTGCGGCCCACATCATGTAGCGGCGCGGTACCGAGACCCGGAACTCCCGCAGACAGCGCCGGAAGATGCCGTCGGCGTCGGCCGTACTCACCACATTCGAGCTGCGCAGGTAGTCGTGCAGGATGGCGGCACGGGTGTAGACGCCGTATCGCGGCACCAGCCAGACCAGAGCCCTTGGCACCGATGCGAAGTCGGTGCGGAAGCCCGCGGGGATGACGAATTCTTCTGTCGCACCGTGATAGACGAGCGGCTCGACGACCCGCCAGAATTGCGCATCGAGTTCCTCGACCACCGGTCCGCTACCGACGAACGCCATGATCCGTTCCTCTCTGAACGCACAGCGTGTCCCACAATTCTAGGCCGTCCCGGTACGTCTGTACCGCCGCGTGGGCAACGGTTCGGATAACGTTAGCGAGCGCCATCCGAACCAGGCGGTCCGAAGCCGCCATAGGGAACACCGTAGGGCACCGTCCCGCCGTTCACGGCGCCATGGTGCGGATCGGCACTCTGGACCGTCGCGAATCCGCTTGCCGCAGTGCAGTATGGCCGCGCATCGCCGAACGGTCCGCTGAATCCGGTGCCGAGATCCTCTGTCGGACTGAGCGCCGCGAGGAACAGCACGATCAGCGAGGCGAACAGTGGTTGCACGATCAGCGCCAGCCAACTGCCGACCTCGACCGGCAGCCGCACGATCTGGCCGACCGAGGGATCGTACGGCATCGGATGCTGCCATTGCATGATCTGCTCGCCGACCTTCGCCATCACGTAAGCGCCTGCGCCGGAACCGATCAGCAGTCCCAATTGCAGCAGCGGTCCGCGCGGGCGACGCCAACGCCACACACCGATGGCCGTCAGCACACCCAGCACGGCACCGATGCAGACAAAGATTGCCAGCGCGT
Source organism: Nocardia sp. NPDC051990 (assembly GCF_040680755.1). Lineage (NCBI taxonomy): Bacteria > Bacillati > Actinomycetota > Actinomycetes > Mycobacteriales > Nocardiaceae > Nocardia > Nocardia sp. NPDC051990. The sequence goes on from NZ_JBFAXH010000020.1 coordinate 17,829, forward strand.
CGAACTGGTGCACACTCTCGCCGGTCAATGCCGCGCCCTTGGCCGGTACCGCACCGGCGCGCGCCTTGACCACCAGATACTGCTCGGAAGGCGCCGCGAACGCCCACAACACACCGCCGAGCACGCTGAGCAGCACCACCCCGACCGCGATCAGCGCGGCCGCCCGCAGCTCACGCCGCACGCCAACCAGCCGAGCCGAGCCGGCCGGCCCGCTGACGTCGCCGTATTCGGTCACCACTAGCGATGTTCCAGATTCTTCGAATCCAGTTCCCCGTGCCGCGAGCACCTCGCCCACCAGCCGTCGGGGCTGACCTGCACGATCATGCGGCGGCCGCACTGTTCGCAGAAGCGCGGCGGTTCCAGTCCCAGCGCCGCGGCGGCCGGGACCGGATCGTCGAGACCCGGCACGATGCGTTTGCCGGTGAACGGGTTGTAGCGCTCGTCCATATCCATGACAGTACTCATGGCACCAGCCTCTTTCGTGATGCTTGCGTACTCAGTATTCGGCAGCCGGATCACAGTGTTTCGTTGAGCGCCTTGATCGGCATCTTCAGCTCGCCGAGCAGGTCCAGATCCGACTCGGCGGGCCGACCGAGGGTGGTCAGATAGTTGCCGACGATGACGGCATTGATACCGCCGAGTATGCCCTGCTTGGCGCCGAGGTCGCCGAGGGTGATCTCGCGACCGCCCGCGAAGCGCAGAATGGTGCGCGGCAGCGCGAGCCGGAATGCGGCCACGGCGCGCAGTGCGTCAGCGGCGGGTAGCACCTCGAGGTCGCCGAACGGGGTGCCGGGACGCGGGTTGAGGAAGTTCAGCGGCACCTCGTCGGGCTCGAGTTCGGCCAGGTTCGCCGCGAATTCCGCACGCTGCTCCAGGGTTTCGCCCATGCCGAGGATGCCGCCGCAGCAGACCTCCATACCGGCCTCGCGCACCATGCGCAGGGTGTCCCAGCGCTCTTCCCAGGTGTGCGTGGTGACGACATTCGGGAAGTGCGAACGGGAGGTCTCGAGGTTGTGGTTGTAGCGGTGCACACCCATGGCGGCGAGCTGGTCGACCTGTTCCTGGGTGAGCATGCCGAGCGAACACGCGACCTGGATGTCGACCTCGTTGCGGATGGCCTCGACACCGGCTGCGACCTGCGCCATCAGCCGCTCGTCCGGACCACGCACGGCCGCGACGATGCAGAATTCGGTGGCGCCGGTCTTGGCGGTCTGCTTGGCGGCCTCGACCAGGCTGGGGATATCGAGCCAGGCGGCACGCACGGGCGACTGGAACAGACCCGACTGCGAGCAGAAGTGGCAGTCCTCGGGGCAGCCGCCGGTCTTGAGGCTGATGATGCCCTCGACCTCGACCTCGGGACCGCACCACTTCATGCGCACCTCATGCGCGAGGGCGAGCAGTTCCTCCAGCCGGTCGTCGCCGAGCCGTAACACCTCGAGGGTCTGCTCCTGGGTCAGGCCTTCGCCGCGCTCGAGCACCTGCTCGCGGGCGGTCGCCAGAATATCGGTGTGGACGGGTGCCTGGGTCACTGCACGAATCCCTTCGTCCGGCCGAGGTGGCCGTGCAACTTGAACGGTGTTCAGGCTAGGGTAGCGGTAACAGTGAGTCAAAATACGCGCAGCATGAACGACGGGCCTGGAGGCGGCAGCGAGCGTAACCACGCAGGGCCCCGGGAATGCCGCATCGAACACAGCGGAAGGAAACACCGTGCAGCTGCACCGCGCGGACGTGGTCGACGGCGCCATCGCCATACTCGACCAGTACGGTCTCGCCGACCTGACCATGCGCAGGCTCGCCGGTTCACTCCAGGTCCAGCCGGGGGCGCTGTACTGGCACTTCCCCAATAAACAGGCGCTGCTCGGCGCGGTGGCCGACCGGATCCTGGCCCCGATGGAGGATCCGGTCGAGGCCGAGGACTGGTCGGCCCAGATCACCGAATTGGCGCATCGGCTGCGCGGTTGCCTACTCGCCTATCGCGACGGCGCCGAATTGGTCTCGGCGACCTACGCTTCCCGACTCACCACGAGCAAGGGTCGGGAACGACTCGCGGGCGCGGCGATCCGCGGCGGAATGCCACGGCCGGAAGCGGAACACGCGGCGTACACGCTGCTGTACTACGTGCTCGGGCAAACGGTGGACGAACAGTCCAGAATGCAAATGGATTCGGCCGGCGCGCTGACCGAGGACGCCTCACCGCTGAACGAAACCCCTGACGCGACAGCACGTTTCGATTTCGGTCTGCAACTGTTCGTCGGCGGTGTGCGGCACCTGCTCGGCACCCGCGTACGCTGAATCCCGCGTCGGCGCACGCGCCTGGAAGGAACGGTCCCGATGCCCATCTCCGATCCGGCCGGTCCTGCCGAAGCGGCGGGGTCATCCAGAACATCCCGATGCCGTGGTCGTTTTCGGCAGGCGGGTGCCAGCCCGTGTCTTCGGAACCGTCGGTGCCTCGAACAAGCCGTCCACGCCTGGGATATCGCCGCAACCCTATCGGTCGCGCCGCCCATCCCGGAGCGCCTCGCCCGCGAATTACTCTCGGTAGCACCGGAACTCGTCGCGATCGCCGACAGATGGCCCCTGTTCGGTCCGCCGGCCGAACCGCCGACCACCGACCCGGGCGACCAACTCCTCGCCTACCTCGGCCGAACCCGACCAGTACCCTGAGATACCCCAGCGCATCGGTGCAGCGAGCACCTCACCGTAGGTGCAACCCATGCGAGACACGCACTAACGGATTCCGTTGTGGCGCGGACCTGGTCGCTCACCTCGTCCAGGCCGTACGAAGTCGGCATCGCAGTCATCGGGACCCGACGCTGTCGAGCACCAGTTCGGCGGTCGCCTGCCCGCGTGGTCCGAGGTTGTCGCCGATGGTGCGAGCGGTCGATTCGCCGGGCTCGATACGGGCCGGTGCAGGTGCTCACGGCGCGAGCGCCGGTCGCTGGGCATACCGGCTCGTCGGGCGCGCCAGGCCGAAGTGGTCACGCAGCGTGGTTCCGGTGTATTCGGTGCGGAACAGGCCGCGCCGCTGCAGGATCGGGACGACCTGCTCAGCGAAGACCTCCAGACCACCCGGGTAGTAGGGCGGCATCACGTTGAAACCGTCGGCGGCGCCATTGCGGAACCATTCCTCGATGGTGTCCGCGACCTGCTCCGGCGTGCCGGCGAAGACTCGATGTCCACGGGCACCGGCGAGACGGTGCAGCAGCCCGCGCACGGTGGGCCGTTCCCGCCGCACGATCCCGGCGACGACCTGCCGACGGCTGCGGTCGTTATCGGTGACATCACCCGCGTCGCTGAACAATTCGAGCGGCACCAGTTCATCCAGCGGCAGCTGCCGCAGGCTCTGCCCCGCGATGGCCTCCAACTGCTTCAGCCCGTATTCGGGCACCGTGAGCTCGTTGAATTCCCGCTCCAACTGTTTGGCCGCCGCTTCGGTATCACCGATGAACGGACTGATACCGGGCAGAATCTTGATCTGCTCGGCGTCCCGGCCGAATTCGGCGGCCTTGCCCTTGATATCGGCATAGAACGCCTGCGCATCCGCCAAGCGCTGATGCGCGGTGAAGATCGCCTCAGCGTACCGGCCCGCGAACGCCCGTCCGTCATTCGAAGCACCGGCCTGGACAAGCACCGGATGCCCCTGCGGGGTGCGCGGCGCATTGAACGGCCCACGCACACTGAGGTATTCGCCGACGAAATCGATCGGGTGGATCTTATCCGGATCGGCGTAGATGCCCGCCTCCTGGTCCAGCAGGATGGCGTCGTCCTCCCAGCTGTCCCACAGCGCGACGACCGCATCGACGAATTCCCGTGCCCGCGCGTACCGAGTCGTGTGGTCGGGATGTTTGTCGAGCCCGAAATTCGCTGCGGCGAGGTCAGTTCCGGTGGTGACGATGTTCCAACCCGCCCGGCCGCCGGAAATGTGGTCCAGCGTGGAGAACAGCCTGGCCAGGTTGTATGGCTCGTAGTAGGTAGTGGACGCGGTGGCGATCAGACCGAGATGGGTTGTGGCCGTTGCGATCGCGGTGAGCAGTGTGATCGGTTCCAGCCCGGAGGCGGCATTGTGTTCGACATCGGTGCGCAATGCGGGCCCGTCGGCGAAGAACACCGCATCGAGTTTCGCCGCTTCGGCGGTGCGGCCGATCTCCTGGTAGTAGGCGACATCGTAGATCCGGTCGGGTCGGCTCTGCGGATGCCGCCAGGCTGCCTCGTGATGTCCGGCGGGGTAGATGAACGCATTGAGGCTGAGTTGGCGTGTCATGAGGCCTTCTTCTCATCGGATAGAGCCCCGACATCGACGCCGAGGCTGGAAAGTAGCAGTTCACGCAGGCGGTGGAAGTCCGGATCGATGTGGCGGCGTGGACGTTCCAGATCGATGCGCTGATCGACGGCGATGCGCCCCTTGTCGAGTACGAGGACGCGGTCGGCGAGCAGTACCGCCTCATCGACATCGTGGGTCACCAGCAAGACGGCCGGCTTATGCCTGGCGCACAGATCCAGCAGCAGCACATGCATCTTGATGCGGGTGAGCGCATCCAGCGCCCCGAAGGGCTCATCGGCCAGCAGCAACTCCGGCTCCCGCACCAGCGATCGCGCCAAGGCGACGCGCTGCTGCTCACCTCCGGAAAGCTCCTTGGGCCAGGCCTTTTCCCGCCCCGCAAGCCCTACCTCGGCCAGCGCGGTGCGACCGCGCTCGGCGGCATCAGCGCCTTTCAAGCCGAGAGTCACATTGTCCAGCACCCGATTCCACGGCAGCAGCCGCGAATCCTGGAACACCACCGCACGTTCCGTTGGCACCCGCGACTCACCCGAGCCGGGTACATCACGATCCAGCTCGGCCAGCGCGCGCAACAAGGTGCTCTTGCCCGAACCACTGCGTCCGAGCAGCGCGACGAATTCGCCGCGCGCGATATCGAGATCGATACCATGCAACACCACGCGATCGCCGAAACCCCTACGCAGCCCGCGGGTTCGCACCACATTCAGTCCGCGATCGTCTGCCGCCATGACAGCGCCCTCCGTTCCGTCGCGCGCACGGCGAGATCGCCGAACAGTCCGAGCAGGCCGTAGATCACCAAGCCGACCACGATGACGTCGATCTGTCCGTAGGTTCGCGCTTGTGTCATCAAATAGCCGATGCCGCTGGTGGCATTCACCTGTTCGACCACGACCAGCGCCAGCCAGGAAATCGTCACCGCCAGCCGCAACCCGGTGAAGAATCCGGGCAGTGAACCGGGCAGCGCGATCCGTCGAATGAAACTCCAGCGCGAAAGTCCCACCGTCGCAGCCAATTCCACATAATGGCTATCGACGCCGCGCAATTGCGCGTGGGTATTGATGTAGATCGGAATCGCGACACTGGTCGTGATGACTATGAGCTTCATTTCCTCACCGATGCCGAACCACACGATGAACAGCGGGATCAGTGCCAGCGTCGGAATCGAGCGTTTGATCTGAATGGGCCCGTCCAGTAGCGCCTCACCGACCCGGCTCAACCCGGCGATCAAGGCCAGCACAACACCGATCACCACGCCGAGCCCGAGCCCCCAGGCCGCGCGCTTCAGCGAAGTAAGCAGATTGGACTGCAACCTGCCGTCGGCGAGCAGATCGCGCGCGGTCTCGGCGACCGTCCACGGCGCGGGCAGTGTCTGCTCATCGAGTGCGCCCGTGGCGGATCCGATCACCCATGCCGCGATGAGCAACGCGGGCCCGATGGTGAAAGCGAGCGGAATCGGGCGGCCCGGTCCGAGCCGGGGCCGAATCGACTTGCGACGGGACAATACCGGCTCCGCGGTGGTGCGCGAGCTGTGTCCCCGGCCGAGTACGCCGACATTTACGGTGGCCATTGCTATTTCGCCTTCGGTTCGAATGCGGCGCCGCTCTCGGTGACGGCCTGGGTGACAATGGCGTCGAAGCGCAGATCGAAACCGTCCGCGGCGCGCACCTTCTTGGGCAATTCGCCCGCCTTGTCGATCGCGTCGATGGTGACCTGCTGGCGATCGATGAGCTGCTGATCCAGATGCGGGAAGACGTACGTGCCGAGCGAATCGACAATGCGCTTGGCATCATCGACGCTGACCTTCTGGTTCTCGACGTAATACTTGCGCGCCCACTCCTCCTGATGGGTATTGACCCATTGGTAAGCGCGAATATAGGCAGCGACAACTGCCCTTGTCGCGGCTGCCTTGGCCGGATCGGTCACCGCGACGCGGCGCGCGTACAGGTAATTGACACCGCCATAGATCCCGATGGTCTCCGAATCCGGGATCAGTGCAGCACCCGGGGTGCGCAGCAGCCGAGTGACATGCGGTTCGACGAGCGGAGCGATATCGACCTGACCGGTACGCACCGCGTCCAAGAATTCCGCGAGCTGTAACCGAACCAGTTGTACGTCGATGGTTTTCAATCCGGCCTTATCGAGAGCCCGCAGCACCGCGGCCTGTTGCGCGGTACCCTCCGCATAGGCGATCTTCTTTCCCTTCAGATCGGCCAGGGTGTTGACCGTCTTACCTGGAGCCACAGCGAGTTTCAGCGCATTGGGATTGGTTTGGTAAGCCGCGATGATCGGCACGTCCTGCCCGGCGACCTGCGCATGAATCGGCGGAACATCGCCGACGGTCGCGACATCCGCGGCGCCCGCCCGGAATGCCTCCAGAATGGCCGGACCGCCGATGAAATTGGCGAACTCTACCTTGAACGGCAGCTTGTCCAGCTCACCGGAGAACTGGAGTACCGACTTGAACCGCTCCTGCTGGTCGGCGAGTACGAGTTCGGTGCCGGCGGGGATTTCGGTGGGCAGCGGCGCGTCGGTTTTACCGACCGGCTTATTGTCGCTCGCACAGCCGGTTATACCCAGGCTCGCAACGGTCGCCGCAGCGAGCAACGCGGCAATTGTGCGCCCGCGCAGGCCGGTCAGGAACGTACGTGGTCGGAACATGCGGTGATTGAATCAATACGAAACCGGCACGCATATGGTTTGTCTTAGCCTGATTCCAACTGTGTTCACACACCCCCGCCCGCTGCCATACCCCTCAGCGCGGTGCCGCCGCCGCCGACGTCGCGCGCACCTGTTCCTGGTATCGCTGGATGAACGGCAGGATCTGCTGTTCGATGATCTGGTTGTAGGCATCGGGACGCTGCATCGGATTGGCGTGCCCGGTATTTCGCGGCATGACGACCAGCAGTGCGCCGTCGACGCCACCGGCCCGCTCGATGAGCACCTGATGGGAGTACTCGACATCCACCACCCGGTCGTTATCCGGATCGCGCGGTCGGATGAAGACAATAGCCGGGCGCGGTTTGCCGTCGGCGGGCCGGGACAGCGCGCGCAGATCGTTGATGGCTCCGCCCGCCACAATCGCCAGGAACTGGGTTTCGATCAGGCCGTTGCTGGCCGCGTCATGGGAGAAAACCTTCTCGCGCAACACTTCTTCGACGACATCGAGCAATGGCTCGAGCCGGATCCCGGGCAACCCCTTGGCCCCGCGATCGACGAATCGGTCACGGCGCGCGTAGGTTTCGACCGCCAGCCGCAGGGCGCGGCTTTCCCGTGCCCCGGGCAGCCAGCCCATCCAGCGCACCATGTCCTCGCCCGCACCGCGACTCTCCGGACGCACCGCAGTCAAATCCACCGGCGTGCAGTCCAAGATCACCGCCACCAACTGCCGATCGCTTTCCAGATGGATATGCCGCGCGACCTCGAGCGCGATGACCCCGCCCATGCTGTGTCCGACCAGCACGATGTTCTTCAGCCCCGACATATCGGCGGCGCGGATGATCAGATCCGCGATCACCTTGGTGTCGATACCTTGATTGTCGTACTTGATGGCCCAGACCACGCCCATGTCGCTGAGGGCGGGCAGTGCGGCTGCGGTATTGCTGGCATTGAGGCCGCCGAGTCCGACCATATCGACGACGACGGTGTCCCAGTCGCGATCGTGCGCGGGGGTGGCGATCGGCAGGACGGCGGGTTCGGTCCGCGCGAGGCGATCGCGTTCCGGGGTGACGTCGTACACCCAGTACTGGGCGAACACGACGAGCCCAGCGAGCAATACCAAGGCGACCCGCAGCAGCGCCAACCTGGTACGGCGCAACGTCTGCCACCCGTGCCCGAGACGAGTTTCCCGAAGCCGGGCCCTCCGTCGCGCGGCGTCCCAGTCCGAAACGGTGGACGGGTGCCGATCGTCCAACGGCGACATCTTTTCCACTCTAGGTACGGTTCCCGAGTGCTGCCAGGCAACCCGATAGCGGCCCTCGACCCGAGTAGATCCGCGAACAGCTCGAGCGCTGGAATACGCTGCCCGCCGCCAGCATTGAGCCGTGCGCGGACGCTGGGGGCGGTAGGTGCTATCCGGGCAGTTCGCCGGTTTCGGCCAGGGTGGCGAGCTTGCCGAGTGAGAGGCACCAGCCGAGTTCGTTCTGGTCGGGCGGGACGCCCTCGGGCAGTCCGTCGTGCACAGCGCTGATCCGGGTGCCGCCGTCAGCGTCGGCGAGGTCGATGGTGATGGTCATTTCGGCGGTCATCGCGGGATTGTCGGTCTCGAATTCGACGAGCTGGACCACCTGCTCATCGGGGACCAAACAGACGAAGCGACCGTGGAAGGTATCGGTCTGCGCGGTGGTCTTACCGGTATCGGTCGGCTCGTCATAAGTGAGCGAAACCCGGAAGTTCCCGCCCTCGCGCGGGTCGAACTCGTGCACCTGGCTGCTCATCCCGGTCGGCACCTGCCAGACCGCTACCGCGTCCGGGTCCAACAGCAGGCGATATACGGTCGCCCGCGGCGCTTTCACATGCCAGCTCATCCGAGTGGACGCCACGGGTCGAACGATATTCGTTCCGATCCCGATTCGGCAGAGAGCTACCGGCCCAGCACGGACCAACCGGCAGTGAACCACCCAGGTGCGGCGGCGCAGAAGCGCTCTCGATCCCACGCACCCGCACCCGCGGGCACCACCCCGACCAATTCGACTCCGGTAATCCGCGGCAGATCAGCGCGATTGCACTGCTCGGCCAGCCCGGGATCATCGGGCCAGGAGCCGATCACCAGCCCCGCACAGCGGACGCCGGCAGATGACAGTGCGCGCGTGGTCAATTCGCTGTGGTTGAGGGTCCCGAGCCCGGCCGCCGCGACCACGACCACCGGGGCGTCGAGCTTCTGCGCCAGCTCGAGCAGCGTGAATTCGCCGAGGCGGACCAGCAATCCGCCCGCCCCTTCCACCAAGGTCAGATCCGCCTCGGCGAGCGAGTCGATGGCAGCGGCGGTTTCGCTCAGCGTCAACAGCGGCTGCCCGGACCGAAGCGCGGCGGTATCCGCCGCCAACGGATCGGGATAGCGGGCGATCTCGAGCGTTCTCGTCACACCGGTGAGGCGTTCGACTTCGGCGAGATCGCCGGGTTCACCTGGCGTCACACCGGTTTGGGCCGGTTTGCACACGGCCACCGACCGACCGGCGGCCAGCGCGGTCGCGGCGAGCGCGGCGGTCACGACGGTCTTGCCGACATCGGTCGACGTACCGGTCACGAACAGCACACTCATGCGATCACCAAGCCACGCGCCTGCGCCAGCACCTCGGTGAGAACCGTTGCGATGGTGGTGAGTTCGTCGGAAGTCAGATTCGCCCGTGCGGTGAGCCGCAACCGCGATGTCCCCTCCGGCACCGATGGCGGACGGAAGCAACCCACCTCCAGCCCGTGCGCGCGACAGGCTTGCGCGGCGTCATGGGCAAGCTGGGCGTCGCCCAGCACCACGGACACCACCGCCGAATCCGGTTCCGCCACACCGGCGATGCGTGCGATATCGGCCGCCCGCTCCAACACCCGACCCGCCATCGCGGGCTCCTGACGCAACAACCGCAGCGCCGCCCGCGCCGCACCGACCGCGGCGGGCGCCAGCCCGGTATCGAAGATGAATGTGCGTGCCGCATCGATCAGATGTGCACGGACCCGCTCGCTGGCCAACACCACACCGCCCTGTGCGGCAAAGGCTTTCGACAGGGTCGCGGTGACAACGAGATCCGGTTCCCCGGCCGAACCGACCTCGTGCACCAGCCCGCGCCCACCCACACCGCGCACACCGAGCCCGTGCGCCTCATCCACGATCAGTACCGCACCATTGGCCCGGGTGACCCGGTGCAACTCGGCCAGCGGCGCCAGATCACCATCGGCGCTGAACACCGAATCGGTAAGCACCAGTGCCCGTTCCTCGGTCCGCTCGGCCAGCAACCGCTCGACCGCCTGCACATCGCAATGCGCGGCGATCGCCACGCGCGAGCGCGACAGCCGGCAGGCATCCACCAGCGAAGCATGACTGCCCGCATCAGAGACGACCAGCGCGTCCCGCCCGGCGAGCGCGGTCACCACCCCGAGATTGGCGGCATAACCGGAGGCGAAGACCAAACCGGCCTCGGCACCGACGAATTCGGCGAGTTCGGTCTCGAGCTGCTCGTGTTCGGCGGTGGTCCCGGTGACGAGCCGGGATCCGGTCGATCCGGCACCCCAGCGTCGCACGGCATCGATCGCGCCCTCGATCACCTCCGGATGACGGACCAGCCCGAGGTAGTCATTGGATGCGAGGTCGATCGACGGCGACTGGGCCGCGCGCGGCCGCAGCTCGCGGCGCAATCCCACGCGCACGCGCTCGGCAGCGCGTTCGTCAAGCCAGCCCAACGGATCGGTAATCACAGCTCCGCAGCATACTTGAACATCGTTCAAGCCGCATCTGTCGGGGTGGGTGCTGGTACCGTGGAAACCAATCGTTGAAGGTTCGTCACCGACCAACGGTGGCGCGGCATTTCCGCCAAAGGGAGCAGGGCCGAATGCCACGGTGGGCGATAGTCGTCGAAGAGACAACAGGTTCCGGCGATCACAAGCGTTGGTCGCCGCGAGTACTCGCGGAGGTGGTCGGCACTCGCGAGCAGGCGCTGACCAAATTGCATTCGCTCGTGCCCACATTCACCCCGCAGCATCCGAGACTGCCGGGTCGCCGGATCCTGCTGCGCGACGGCGACACCTATCTGCTGATCGCCTGCGGCTGGGCCGACGACTACCACTACGTCTTCCGGGTCTGGGAGATCGTCTCCGACACCGACCGCCCCGAAAGTGCGGGCAGCGAGCACAACACCCGCAAACGTGCCTGATTCCTGCCGCATTACGCCCGAGCGGCGGCGACCATACCGGCGGTGATGCGTTCGATGTCCTCGGTCGTGCTGATGAAGGGCGGCATGGTGTAGATCAGATCGCGGAAGGGGCGCAGCCACACGCCCGCTTCGACGGCGGCGTGGGTGGCCTTACGCATATCCACCGGATGATCGAGTTGCACAACGCCGATCGCACCGAGCACCCGCACATCCGCCACCCCCGGCAGCGAACGCGCCGGGGCCAGACCGGCTTTCAGTTCCGATTCGATACGGGTCACCTCGGCGCGCCAATCCCGTTGCAGCAGCAGCTCGATCGAGGCCACCGCGACCGCACACGCCAGCGGGTTACCCATGAAGGTCGGGCCGTGCATGAGTCCGCCGTGCTCCGCGCTGATGGTCGCCGCGATCCGAGAGGTACACAGAGCGGCCGCCAAGGTCAGATATCCGCCGGTGAGCGACTTGCCGACACACAGCACATCCGGACACACCCCGACGTGATCGGCCGCGAAAAGCGTTCCGGTGCGGCCGAATCCGGTCGCGATCTCATCGAAGATCAACAGCACCCCGTACTCGTCGCTCAGGCGCCGCAGGTCGGTCAGATACCGCGGATCGTGCCAGCGCATCCCACCCGCGCCCTGCACGACCGGCTCCACGATGACGGCCGCGAGTTCGTCGGCATGTGCGGCCAGCAGCCGTTCGAACTCGGCCACATAGTCGTCCGAATATTCGCGCGGCGGCGCGGGGGCGAAGATCTGCTCCGCGAGCACATCGGTCCACAGCGCGTGCATGCCACCCTGCGGATCGCACACGCTCATCGGCGTGAAGGTATCGCCGTGATATCCGCCGCGCCAGGTGAGCAGCCGCCGCTTCGCCGGCTTACCCATCGCGCGCCAGTATTGCAGGCACATCTTCGCCGCGACCTCGACCGATACCGAACCGGAGTCGCACAGGAATACCTTGTCCAGACCGGCGGGCGTCAGCTCGACGAGCAATGCGGCCAATCGGGCAGCCGGTTCATGGGTGAGCCCGCCGAACATCACATGACTCATCCGCTGCGACTGCGCCACCAGCGCAGCATCCAATACCGGATGCCGATAACCGTGGATGGCGGCCCACCACGAACTCATCCCGTCGACCAATTCCCGACCGTCGGCGAGGGTCAGCCGGGTTCCGGAAGCACCGGAAACCACCAGCGGTTCGGTCGTCGCGGGAAAACCGCCGTACGGATGCCAGACATGTTCGGCGTCGATGGCGGTGATCTCGTCGGGGGTCAATGCCACAGGATTCCTCGCGGTCGCGACGGGCCCGGCCAACCGGGGCTTGAACGGTGTTCAAGTTACCAGGGCGGTGAATTCAGTCGATCAACGCCTCGCGCACGCGGCTCAACGATCGCCGCAGATCAGCCAACGCGCGCTCGCCGAGACCGGCCTCCAGCTTTCGCTCGAGCTGCCTGATCCGCTCCACCGCTACGCCGAGCGCCGCATCCCCCTCGGCAGTCAGCACGACGAGCCGCGCCCGCCGATCACCCGGGTCGACCTGCCGTTCCACATACCCGCATCGCTCCATATGCGTCACCAATTCCCCCATCGACTGCTGCGTCATGCCCGCCTCCTCGGCCAGCGCACTGATCCGCGAACCCTCCGGCGCCAGGTAGCGGAACACCGCGTAGTGCGCCGGGCGCAGGTCGTCGCGCAGTGCCGCCCGCAGTTCCCGATTCAGCTCGCGTTCGAAGGCGTGCGTCGCCTGACCGAGCAGCTTCAACAACGTGGTGTGAGGTTCAACTGTTGACACATTACAAAGGATACCTTTATACCTGGAGATATGGGCGACACACTCACCTTTCGTAACGGCCACCGCATCACCCTCGTCGCACGCGGCACGGACGAGCGCGGCCCCTACCTGCGGCTGGAACATCAACTGCCGGAAGCGGACCGGCAGGCGGGCCCGCATTGGCATCCGGTGCTCAGCGAATCGTGGACCCTGCGGCACGGTCGGCTCCGCTTCAAGATCGATGGCACGGAAATCGTGGTGCATCCAGGCGATTCGCTCACCGCACCCCCGCGCGCGGTACACGAGTTCTGGAGTGAGGCGCCCGATACCGTCTTCGAGCATGAGATCCGCCCGCCGCTGCGGCACTGGGAGATGTTCCAGCTATGGCACAACCTCGATGCCGCACACAAGACCACCGTGCGCTCACGGATGCCGCGCAACCCGTTGGCGCTGGCATTGCTGTGGGATTACCAGGATGGCTATCTCGCGGGCATCCCGGTCTGGTTGCAGCATGCGGTGATCGGCGGACTCGCCCGGCTGGCCACCCGAATCGGCTACGGGCGGCGCTGGCTCGAAACCGGCCCCGACCAGGGCTGACTCGCTCGGCGGCAACCACCCACACGGACTGCGATCCGACTGACGCTAGTGTTTTTGACATGGCTCAGCCCGACGCAGCGACCGGTGAGGTGACACCCCTCGGTGTCTGGCCGGGCACCGCCTACCCACTGGGCGCGACCTACGACGGCGCAGGCACCAATTTCTCGGTGTTCTCCGAGGTTGCCGACACGGTCGAACTGTGCCTCATCGCCAGGGACGGGACCGAAACCAGAGTGCCGTTGGAAGAGGTCGACACCTACGTCTGGCACGCCTATCTCCCGACCATCGGACCGGGCCAGCGCTACGGTTTCCGGGTGCACGGACCCTACAATCCCGAGCACGGATTGCGCTGCGATCCAAGTAAATTGCTGCTCGATCCCTACGGCAAGGCGTTCGACGGCGAATTCGACAACGACCCCTCGCTCTACACCTATGGCCAGGATTCGCTGGGGCACACCATGACCAGCGTGGTGATCAACCCGTTCTTCGACTGGGGCGCCGACCGTCCACCGAATCGGCCCTACCACGAGACGATCATCTACGAGGCGCACGTCAAGGGCATGACGATGACGCATCCGGATATTCCGGAGGAATTGCGGGGCACCTACGCCGGCATCGCGCATCCGGTGATCGTGGAACATCTGAAGGGACTCGGCATTACCGCGATCGAGCTGATGCCGGTGCACCAATTCCTGCACGACCGTGTCCTCTTGGATCAGGGCCTGCGAAACTACTGGGGCTACAACAGCTTCGGCTACCTGGCGCCGCACAACGAATACGCGGCCAGCCCGCGCGGCGGCGCGGCGGTGACCGAATTCAAGGCCATGGTGCGCGCACTGCATGCCGAGGGAATCGAGGTCATCCTCGATGTGGTCTACAACCATACCGGCGAGGGCAATCACCACGGGCCGACCCTGGCCTTCCGTGGTATCGACAATGCCGCCTACTATCGCCTGGCCGACGAGGACCCGTCGCACTATATGGACTACACCGGCACCGGTAACAGCCTGAACGTGCGCCACCCGCATACGCTGCAGCTGATCATGGACTCGCTGCGCTACTGGATCCTGGATATGCACGTCGACGGCTTCCGCTTCGACCTCGCCGCCACCCTGGCCCGGGAACTGCACGATGTGGACCGGCTCTCGTCCTTCTTCGATCTGGTGCAACAGGATCCGGTAGTCAGTCAGGTGAAGCTCATCGCGGAGCCGTGGGATGTCGGCGAGGGCGGCTACCAGGTCGGCAACTTCCCCGGCCAGTGGACCGAATGGAATGGCAAGTACCGCGACACCGTTCGCGACTACTGGCGCGGTGAACCCGCCACTCTCGGCGAATTCGCCTCCCGGCTCACCGGATCCTCGGATCTGTACGAGGCCACCGGGCGCAGGCCGAGCGCGAGCATCAACTTCATCACCGCACACGACGGCTTCACCCTGCGGGATCTGGTGTCCTACAACGAGAAGCACAACGGGGCCAATCGCGAGGGCAATCGCGACGGCGAGAGCTACAACCGCTCATGGAACTGCGGGGTGGAGGGCCCCACCGACGATCCGGACATACTCGCGCTGCGCGCCAAACAGAGTCGCAATCTGCTGGCCACGCTGGTGCTCAGTCAGGGCACCCCGATGCTCGCGCACGGCGACGAGATGGGCCGCACCCAGCAGGGCAATAACAATGTCTACTGCCAGGATTCACCGCTGGCCTGGATGGATTGGTCGCTGATGCAAACGAATTCGGACCTGTTCGAATTCACCAAGCGAGTGATCGCCTTGCGCACCGCGCACCCGATATTCCGCCGCCGCCGCTTCCTGGCGGGCCGGCCGATCCGTTCGAAAGATCATGCCCACGATATCGCCTGGCTCACCCCAGCGGGTGAGGAGATGACCCCAGCCGACTGGGACAGCGGTTTCGGCAGGTCGCTGACGGTATATCTCAACGGCCTCGGCATCAACGAACCCGGCCCGCGCGGCGAGCACATTACCGACGATTCGTTCCTGCTGTGCTTCAACGCCCACGACGGCGGCCTCGACTTCGCACTGCCCGATCCGGATTACGGTGCCGAATGGGCTGTCGCGCTGGATTGTTCGGTACCCGACGGCCGCGCCGATGCCACCTATCCTGCAGCGAGCATCATCGCCGTCCCCGCCCGATGTCTGCTCGTCCTCCACTGCCCCGCATAACCGAAACGCCGATGACCGAGACGCCGAAGATCGAGACGCTGAAGATCGAGACGCCCAAGTCCGATATGCAGACCCACCACACCGACCCCATCGCCCGTGGCCGCAAGCCGGCCCGGCCGACAACGGTCCGCAGCACCTACCGACTCCAGCTGCGCCCCGACGCGTTGACCTTCACCGATGCCCGCGTGATCGCGGAATACCTACAGCAGCTGGGTATCTCGCATCTGTACCTGTCGCCGGTCCTGACCGCAACGGTCGGTTCGACGCACGGTTACGACGTCACCGATCCCACCACCGTGTCGGCGGCTCTCGGTGGCCCGGCCGGACTCAAGGCGCTCGCGGACGAAGTGCGCAGCCGCGGTATGGGTTTGATCATCGATCTGGTGCCCAACCATGTCGGCGTGGCCGATCCCCGGCAGAACCCGTGGTGGTGGGATGTACTGCGCAACGGCCGCGCTTCGCAGTTCGCGCATTTCTTCGATATCGACTGGAGTGCGGGCAATGGCGCGGGCGGTCGGTTGGCGCTGCCCGTGCTGCAGAGCGAAAACGATCCGGCCGCACTGACGGTGGACCGATCCGGTTCGGAACCGATGCTGGCACTGCACGATCTGCGCTTCCCCATCGCGGCGGGCACCGACGGCGACAACGCGTTGCGCATCCACGATAAACAGCACTACCGGCTGGTCAGCTGGAAGGCGGGGCTGTGCACCTACCGGCGGTTCTTCGCGGTCAGCAGCCTGGCCGCGG
The DNA here is from genome assembly GCF_040680755.1 of Nocardia sp. NPDC051990. Taxonomy (NCBI): domain Bacteria; kingdom Bacillati; phylum Actinomycetota; class Actinomycetes; order Mycobacteriales; family Nocardiaceae; genus Nocardia; species Nocardia sp. NPDC051990. Next base: position 34,259 of record NZ_JBFAXH010000020.1, read on the forward strand.
TGCGCCAAGAGGATCCCCAGGTCTTCGAGATCACGCACCGCGAACTGGCCGCATGGTGCGAACACGACCTGATCGACGGTGTCCGGGTCGACCATCCGGACGGATTGTCTTATCCCACCGCATATTTGATGAAATTGCGCCGGCTCATCGGCCCGCGCCGGCTACTACTTGTGGAAAAGATCCTCGCCAATCGCGAACCGCTGGACTCGACGCTGCCGGTCGACGGCACCACAGGCTACGACGCCCTGTCCGACTACGGCGGCGTACTGATCGACCCCGACGGCGAACAGACGCTGACCGAACTGTCGCGCAAGCTCGCCGGGCATGGCAGCGACCGCGCCTGGATCGGCGAAACCGAACACCGGATCAAACGCGCGGTGGCGGAGAACATTCTGGCCCCGGAGATCCGGCGCCTGGTCGTCGCGATCAAGCGCGATGCGCATGCCGAAAGCTTCGACACCATGGCATTGACCAATGCCACCATCGAGGTGCTGGCCTTCATGCCGGTATATCGAGTCGATTACGCACCGCTGGCGGGTATGACCGGCGCGGTGGTCGCCGAGGTGGAGAAGCGCAACAGCGAACTGACGGTGCCACTGAGTGTGCTGGTAAGGGCGTTGGCGACCGATGGCGAGGCGGCCGTTCGATTCAGTCAGGTGTGCGGTGCGATCACCGCCAAAGCCGTCGAGGACACCATGTTCTATCAGGCGGCGCGGCTGGTATCGCTGCAGGAAGTGGGCGGCAATCCGGCCCGATTCGGCCACTCGCTCAACGAATTCCACCTGTCCAATAGCGAACGCGCACAACGCTGGCCCGCCACCATGACCACACTGTCGACGCACGACACCAAGCGCGGTGAGGATGTGCGGGCCCGGATCGGGGTGCTGTCCCAGGCCGCGGATACCTGGGCGCGTGCTGTCGAATCCTGGCAGGAAATCACGCCCGGTCCCGACGGTGCGACGGCATTGTTCCTGTTGCAGAACATGTTCGGCGTCTGGCCCGCCGACGGCCGTCCAGCCTCCTCGGTGGCCGGACTGCGCGAGCGACTGCATTTGTTCGCGGAGAAGGCGATTCGCGAGGCCGGTGTCCACACCTCCTGGGAGGAACCGGATGCCGAATTCGAGGCGAAGGTGCACGGTTGGCTGGATGCGGTGATCGACGGACCGGTCGGCTCCGAAATCGGTGATCTGGTGCACGAACTCGCCCCGCACGCCTGGTCGGATTCGCTGTCGCAGAAGCTGCTGCAGCTGTGCGGGCCCGGAATTCCCGACATCTATCAGGGCTGCGAGCTGTGGGAGGACACGCTCGTCGATCCAGACAACCGCCGCCCGGTGGACTTCGCGGCCCGTGCCGGGCTACTGCAATCACTCACCGGCACACCGGCTCTGGATACCACGGGCGCGGCGAAAATGTGGATTGTCGCCTATGCGCTGTGGTTGCGCCGCGAACGTCCGGACTGTTTCGTCGGCGGCGCCTACCTGCCGCTGTTCGCCACCGGCGAGCAGGAGAGCAGGCTGGTCGCCTATGCGCGCGGTCGGGCCGCTGAGACGCCCGAGGTGATCGTGGCCGCCACCCGTCACAGCCTCGCGCTGGCCGAAACCGGATGGGGCGATACCACTTTGGAACTGCCGCAGGGCAACTGGACCGATCGGCTGACCGGCCATACCTTCCAGGGCCGGGCCCGATTGGAAAAGCTCTTCGCCCGGCTGCCGGTGGCGCTACTGGTGCGCTGAGGGCCGATCGAGCGTCATGGCCGTTACCGTGCCGGTCTTCTCGATCAACGTCTCGGGCACCACCCCGTCGTTATCCTTCAGCCAGCGACGCAGATTCGTCGGCCGATAGTCCGCGGCGTCGTGCACGGTGGAGGCCAGGCGCACGCCGCGGTCCCCGTCGGTGTACAGCCGCCGCCAGGAGTCCCAAGTAGAACCGCGGGGTGCGCGGTTCGCCTCGAGTCCGAGTCCGAACGCACCACCCATCAAGCGGTCGGCCAGGAAACCGCAGGCGCCCGGCCCGGAAACGTAGCTGACCCACTGTTGGATCGGCTCCCCCGACGGTTCCGGCGCCTCGCACCGGATCGTCTGCGCGATCTCGGCCAGGGTGTAACCGTCGAAAGTCCGAGGCGCGCAACCAACTTCAGCCTGCCCTGGAAACCTTCAATCGTCTCGATGCCGCACCGTTGGCCGAATACACCCGCACCGAACTCCCCGCCCTCCTCGACGTCGCGTAGCTCTCGATCAAGATCAGGTGGACTGATGGCGGTAGCTATTCGGGCAACGCCTCACAGATTCAGGTAGGCGGATAGGCCCGCAGCTTCCAGCGTCAAGACTGGTTGCGGTTGCGCCTGGGGCGAGGTGCCACACTCAGTCAGCGGCAGGTGCCACCCGACTACGTTCGATGGCTCGCGCCAACCTGGCCGACAACCCAACGGCCCGCCCCGACCCCGGCAGCGACCAGCACCGCCACCTGCGGCGACCCGGTGATCAGCGCGAGGACAACGCAAATGACCAGCCCCAGGGCGATCGCCTCGAGTTTGTACATCGGCCACGGGCTCCCGGCGATATCTACCGTCGCGGGACGGGTCGGAAGCGGGACCACTGCCATGTAGTCAGGGTACACGGATCATGAAGTTCGGGCCACCTAACATTTGCAGCGGGAACAGCGGCGGGTGTTGCGGCGTTACGGGTGTCATGCCATTGACAGGTGAGTACGGACCGAGCACATCCGATTGGGCTCGTGAGCAGGCTGAGCAGATCGAGAATTCCGGCGGGACCGAGGCGCTGACGCTAAAGGGCAAGCCCGTGATCGTCCTGACCAGTAAGGGCGCGAAGACCGGCCTGCTGCGCAAGACCGCGCTGATGCGGGTCGAGCACGACGGCGAATACGCGATCGTCGCCTCGCTGGGCGGTGCGCCGAAGCACCCCGTCTGGTACTGGAATATCAAGGCCGAGCCGCATGTCGAGCTGCGCGACGGCACCGCGAACAAGGACTACACCGCGCGCGAGATCTTCGGCGAGGAGAAGGCGCTGTGGTGGGATCGGGCGGTCGAGGCCTGGCCCGATTATGCGAACTACCAGACCAAGACGACCCGTGAGATCCCGGTTTTCGTCCTCACGCCACGGTAGCTCCGACCGGCAACCCGATCGTTTGCTCACCTCCCATGCGCACCCGCCGCGTCCGGCCGACGCGGCGGGTGGCAGCATATTTCGGGTGTCCAATCCGCTTGAACTCCTCGACGACCAGTCCACATCTCGGCCCGCGCTGACCGCGGACGAGATCGACGCCGCCGCCAAGCGAATTTCCGACATTATCGAGCCCACCCCGCTACAGCACAGTCCTCGGCTTTCCGCGCTGACCGGGGCGCAGGTCTATCTCAAGCGCGAAGACCTCACCGCCGTCCGTTCCTACAAGCTGCGCGGCGCCTACAACCTGATCGTGCAGCTCACCGACTCCGAGCGAGCCGCAGGCGTGGTCGCGGCCAGCGCTGGCAATCACGCCCAGGGCGTGGCCTTCGCCTGCAATGCGATGGGCATCAAGGGCCGCATCTACGTGCCGACCACCACGCCGAAGCAGAAGCGCGACCGTATCCGGGTACACGGCGGCGAGTTCGTCGAACTGATCGCTGTCGGGGAAACCTATGACGCCGCCGCCACGGCCGCCGCCGAGGATGTCGAGCGCACCGGCGCGACCATGGTGGCGCCGTTCGACGATCCGCGCACCGCGGCGGGGCAGGGCACCATCGCGCCCGAATTCCTGGAACAGCTCGGCGGTCGGACCCCCGACCTGGTGGTGATCCCGGTCGGTGGCGGTGGCTGTCTGGCGGGCATCGGCACCTATCTGCGGGAACGCTCGCCGCGCACCGGAATCCTCGGTGTGGAGCCGGCGGGCGCGGCTTCGATGACCGCCGCGCTGGTCGCGGGCGGCCCGGTGACGCTGCCGGAGATCGATCCGTTCGTCGACGGCGCTGCGGTGCGCCGGATCGGCCAGGTGCCCTACACCGCGATCGCCGCATTCGGCGGCCGGGCCATCTCGCACGGCTCGCTGCCGTTGCTGACCGCGACCGAATCACCAACGGGTGCGGGCGCTTTCCGCATGATGCAGGTCGACGAGGGCGCGATCTGCACCACCATGCTCGACCTGTACCAGAACGAGGGCATCATCGCCGAACCCGCGGGCGCGCTGTCGGTGACGGCGCTGTCGGATATCGCCATCGAACCGGGTTCGACGGTGGTGTGCCTGGTCTCCGGTGGCAATAACGACGTCTCCCGCTATGGCGAGATCATCGAGCGCTCATTGGTGCACCGCGGCTTGAAACACTATTTCCTGGTCGACTTCCCGCAGGAGCCGGGCGCACTGCGGCGGTTCCTCAACGAGGTACTCGGCCCCGACGACGACATCACCCTGTTCGAATATGTCAAGCGCAATAACCGGGAAACCGGTGCCGCGCTGGTCGGTATCGAACTCGGAGCGCCGGAGGGGCTCGGCCCGCTGCTGAAGCGGATGGAAGAGTCGCCGATCCAGTGCGAGCGCTTGGAACCGGACTCCCCCGCCTACCGCTACCTCACCTGACCAATCCACTCGACCAGAACCGGCCGCGCAGACATTGTCCGCGCGGCCGGTCTGTCCGCATCCTATCCGACTGGCCGATTACGCGGCCTCGGGCGTCTGCACCGGCGTTGCAGACCGGCGGGTCGTGCGCACCCCCGACATGACCATCGGCAACAGCCAACCGGCCGTGGCCTGGTCGAAACTCAGCTGCGCGGCCGAGAGGTGATTGTGCACGAATCCAACGGAGAGGCCGAGGCGGGGTTCGGCCCAGCCGAAGGAGCCGCCGAGACCGATATGGCCGAAACCGCCGTGTGCGCCCGGCATCGGCACCGAGTGATAGCCGAGGCGCCAGAGCATCGGGGCGTAGAACAGGGTGCGGTCGAGCCGGTAGGTCCGAATTCGACTGAGCGCCTTGATGGTTTGCGGTGTCAGATATTGCACGCCGCCCGCCATGCCGCCATTGGCCAGCGCGCCGTACATGGTGGCCAGGGCGGAGGCGGTGCAGACGCCGTTGCCCGCACCGAGTTCGGTATCGAGGATCGGCGGGATTTCGCCCTCCAGGATGGTCTCCAATCCGGGCAGGAACAGGCATCGGGCTGCGGCGCCGAACACACCGGGCAGACCATAGCTGCGACCCAAAATCCGTGCGCTGAACGGATTTCCGATCATGCTGAGCTGGGAGCCCGCCAACGGTGCGTAGACGGTGGACGAGTGCGCGGACGGCCGGCCCAGGTGCAGGCCGTCGATGCCGAGCGGTTCGGCGACCTCGGTGCGGAACAGGTCCGCCATCCCCTGGCCGGTAATGGCGCGGGCCAGTCCGGCGAGCAGCCAGCCAAAGGTGAGCGCGTGATAGGCCGGAGTGCCGAGCAACCGATCGGGTTTCGCGGCGGCGAGGCGCTTCTCCATCAGCTGGTGGTCGAGCACATCCTCGAGTCCGGCCGCGATCGGGTCGAGGCCACCGAGTCCCGCGCTGTGCGTCATCACCTGACGAATGGTGATATTGCCCTTGCCGTTCTGGCCGAACTCCGGCCAGTACTGCGCCATCGGCGCTTCGTAGTCGAGCAGACCGCGATCGGCCAGCCGGTGGATGACGGTCGCGGTGATGCCCTTGGTGGCGGAGAAGATGATCGCGCCGGTGTGCTGGGTCCAGGGCTTATTGCCCGCGCTCCCGGTCCAGATATCGACCAGTGGCTCACCGTACCGATGTACGGCCAACGCGCCGCCCGCCCCTCTACGGCGGCCGAAAACCTTCGCGAATGCGCGTACCAATGGTGCGAATTCGGCGGCTGCGCTGCCACCCACCCCATCGGGGAGATTCGCCGGGTCCCCGGGTGAAGCCACGTTGCTCATACTTCAACGTTAATGGCGCAGGTCACACTCGGCAATAATTGTGTCTCGGACAGTTGCTGCCAGTAAGTTTTCAGCAATCGATATCCGAGCTGAGATTCCGCTGCGAGCCCTCGAGTATCACAAACGAGCGCCCCGGTATCTCCGTCGCGGAGACACCTTCGGTCGCGAGTTCCCACGACAGCACCGAAACACCGACAATAGGTACGTTCACCTGCTTTTCAGAGAGGTTGCACACCAATGTCAGCGAGCCGCGATGCACCGCGATCCAGCGGGCGTTCTCGTCGTAGTCGACAGATACGCGCGTGAGCCACGGGTTCGCTACTTCGGCCCGACCGCGGCGCAAACCGATCAGTTTTCGATAGCAGGAAAGTAACCGAGTGTGTCGATTTTGCTCGCGTTCGGACCAGTCGAGCTTCGACCGCAGGAAGGTTTCCGGGTCTTGCGGGTCCGGGACGTCGTCGCTGCCCCAGCCGTGTTCGGCGAATTCGTCCTTGCGTCCGGTGGCGGTGGCGGCCGCGATCACCGGATCGGTATGCGAGGTGAAGAACTGGAATGGGGTGCGCGCGCCCCACTCCTCCCCCATGAACAGCATGGGCGTGTACGCCGAGAACAGCACCAGCGCGGCCTTGATCGCCAGTTGTCCGTCGGTCAGGTAGGCGCTGGGCCGGTCCCCGATCGCCCGATTGCCGATCTGATCATGGGTGCAGGTGTAGGCGAGCAACGCACTCGCCGGAATGAGTCGGGTATCGATCGGACGACCATGGATGCGGCCGCGGAAGCTGGAATACGTTCCGGCGTGGAAGAATCCGTGCGTCAGTGTCTGGGCCAGACAGCGCAGCGAACCGAAATCGGCGTAGTAGCCCTGATGTTCACCGGAAACCGCGGTGTGCACCGCATGGTGCAGATCGTCGTTCCACTGTCCGGTCAGGCCATAGCCGCCTGCCGCGCGCGGGGTGATGAGCCGCGGATCATTGAGGTCGCTCTCCGCGATCAACGACAGCGGCCTACGCACATGTGCGGCAAGGGATTCGGTGTCGGCGGCCAATTCGGCGAGCAGGTGGGTGGCGGTGCGATCGACGAGTGCGTGTACGGCATCGAGTCGCAGTGCGTCGATATGGAAATCGCGCAGCCAGCGCAGGGCATTCTCGATTATGAAGCGGCGCACCGGATCCGAGGCGGGACCGTCGAGATTGAGACTCTGCCCCCAGGTATTGCGGCCCTCGGTCAGATACGGCGCGAAGCGGGGCAGATAGTTGCCGGAGGGGCCGAGATGGTTGTAGACGACATCGAGGGCGACGGCCAAACCCTTTGCGTGGCAGGCGTTCACGAAGCGCTGCAAACCATCGGGTCCGCCATAGGGCTCGTGGACCGCATACCAGAGCACACCGTCGTAGCCCCAGTTGTGGTTGCCGTCGAAGGCATTGACCGGCATCAATTCGACCATGGTAATGCCGAGCTCGACGAGGTGGTCGAGACGCTCGACGGCGGCGTCGAAGGTGCCCTCGGGGGTGAAGGTGCCCAGATGCAGTTCGTAGATGATCGCCCCCGCCAGCGGGCGACCGGTCCAGCCCGCATCGGTCCACCCGGCCGGATCGAGCGCGTGCAGCGCCGAGCGGCCGTGCACGCCGTCGGGCTGCCGAGCCGAGCGCGGGTCGGGCAGGACGGTCGGGTCGTCGTCGAGCAGATAGCCGTAGCGCGCAGCCGGTGCGGCGAACACCTCGGCCCGCCACCAACCGTCGCCGGATCTGGTCATCGGATGCACGGCGCCATCGACCTCGATACGCACCCGTTCCGGTCGCGGGGCCCACACCTCGAACAAGGTCACCGAGCCAGCATCGCACGTCACCGATCGTGCGGCCCGCCGACAGCGGACGCGCCCGTTCGACCGGGACCATTGCCCGCGGTGCACGGACCCTGACAGAGTGAGTACGTGGGTATCTACAACGCTCAGATCGTGCCTCGGCTAGTAAATCTGGTCTGCGGGGCCAAGATCAACAATTCGCAGCGCGAGCGCGCCTGTGCCGGGCTACACGGGCGAGTGGTGGAGATCGGCTTCGGATCGGGACTCAATATCCCCTTCTATCCGGCCACCGTCGAGTCGGTCAGCGCTGTGGAACCCGCCGACCTCGGCTGGCGGCTAGCGGATAAGCGGCTCGGCGAGGCCACCGTGCCGATCGAACGGGCCGGACTCGACGGCCAATCGCTGCCCTTCGCCGATGACAGCTTCGACTCCGCACTCTCGACTTGGACGATGTGCACCATTCCGGATATCGCGGCCGCGCTGGCCGAGCTGCGCAGGGTGCTCGTCCCCGGCGGGACCCTGCATTTCGTCGAACACGGGCTCGCACCGGATCCGGGCGTCCAGGCATGGCAGCACCGTTTGAATCCGATCGAGAAGGCGATCGCGGGCGGCTGCAATCTTGATCGCGATATTCGCGGAGCCGTCGAGAGCGCCGGATTCGAGATCCACGAGCTCGACGCGTTCTACGCGGACGGACCCAAGTTCCTCGCCGCACTCTCGCTCGGCGTCGCGGTCTCGCCGTAGCACCGCCGACGCGTCCCGCCCGTGCGTAGCGTCAGCCCGCGAGGCAGCCGGGACCGAGCAGGGCCTTGAGATCGCCCATCAGCGCCGAGGATGGTGAAACTCGCAGGCTGTCATCCAATTTCCACAGTGAGGTGTTTTCGCGTGCACCCACATGGCGGACGTGGACGTCCGCGGTACCCGGATGTCTGGACAGGATGCGCTTGAGTTCGCCGATCTTGTCCGGCGTGCACAGGCGGGTCGGCATGACGACCGCCAGCGGCTTGGCCACACCGATCGAGGAGAGGTCGGGGACGGCGAGATCGTTGGCGATCAAGGAGATCCGGTCGTCACGCACCGACACCCTGGCCTTCACCAGGACGACCGCATCCTCCACCACATCCGCGCCGTATACCGAATAGGCCTGCGGGAAGAACAGCACCTCGATGCCACCAGTCAGATCCTCGATCTGCGCCGAGGCCCAGGCCAGGCCGTTCTTATTGATGCGGCGGTTGACCGAGGCGAGGATGCCGCCGATGGTCACCTGAGCGCCATCCTTGATATCGCCCTCGAGAATGGCCGGAATCGCCGTATCCGCCTGTGCCGCAAGCACATGCTCGACACCGTTGAGCGGATGTCCGGACACGTACAGGCCGAGCATTTCCCGCTCGAGCGCGAGCTTGTGCTTGGTCTCCCACTCGTCCTCGGGCACCTTCACATTGAAGACCGAGGCCACCGACTCGTCGCCGTCGTCCAGCCCGCCGAACAGGTCGAACTGGCCGATCGCCTCGGCCTTCTTGGTGGACATCACCGCATCGATGGCATCGGAGTGCACCAGCAGCAGACCCTTGCGCGGATGCCCGAGCGAATCGAATCCGCCCGCCTTGATCAGGGATTCGGTGACCTTCTTGGTGCAGGCGATGGCGTCGATCTTGTTCAGATAGTCGGAGAAATCGGTGAACTTCGACTTCTCCTTGCGCGCCTGAATGATCGAGGCGACCACGTTGGCACCGACATTGCGCACCGCGCCGAGGCCGAAGCGGATGTCCTTGCCGACCGAGGCGAAGTTCTGCTCGGATTCATTGACATCCGGCGGCAGCACGGTGATGCCGAGGCGGCGGCAATCCGACAGGTAGACCGCGGCCTTGTCCTTGTCGTCGCCGACGGAGGTGAGCAGGGCCGCCATATATTCGGCGGGATAGTTCGCCTTGAGATATGCGGTCCAGTAGGAGATCAGGCCGTAGGCGGCGGCGTGCGATTTGTTGAACGCGTAACCGGCGAAGGGCAGGATGGTGTCCCACAGCGCCTTGATCGCGGGCTTGGAGAAGCCGCTCGCTTGCATACCCGCCTCGAAGCCCTCGAACTCCGCGGCCAGCACCTCGGCCTTCTTCTTACCCATCGCGCGGCGCAGAATATCGGCTCGACCGAGCGAGTAGCCGGCCACCTTCTGCGCGACGTGCATGATCTGCTCTTGGTAGACGATCAGGCCGTAGGTCTCGCCCAGGATGTCCTCGAGCGGTTCGGCCAGCTCCGGATGGATCGGCTTGACTTCCTGCCGGTCGTTCTTGCGGTCCGCGTAGTCGTTGTGCGCGTTCATGCCCATCGGGCCGGGGCGATACAGCGCGCCGACGGCGACGATGTCCTCGAAGGCGGTCGGCTGCATGCGGCGCAGCAGATCGCGCATGGGCCCACCATCGAGCTGGAAAACGCCGAGAGTGTCACCGCGCGAAAGCAATTCGTAGGTGCGCGGATCGTCCAGCGGCAACCGGTCCATATCCAGATCGACACCGCGGTTGGCCTGGATATTCTCCAGCGCGTCGCCGATCACGGTCAGGTTGCGCAGGCCGAGGAAGTCCATCTTCAGCAGGCCGATGGCCTCACAGGACGGATAGTCCCAGCCGGTGATGAGCGCACCGTCCTGCGGCCGCTTCCAGACCGGGATCGCGTCGGTGAGCGGATCACAAGACATGATGACCGCGCAGGCGTGCACACCCGCATTGCGGATCAGGCCCTCGAGGCCGCGCGCGGTTTCGTAGATCTTCGCGACATCCGGATTGCTCGCGATGAGTTCGCGAACCTCGGCAGCCTCCTTGTACCGCTCGTGCTCCGGATCGGTGATACCGGACACCGAGATGTCCTTGGCCATGATCGGCGGCGGCAGCGCCTTGGTGATCTGATCGGCGATGGCGAATCCGGGCTGGCCGAAGAGCACTCGGGCCGAGTCCTTGATGGCGGCCTTGGTCTTGATCGTGCCGAAGGTGATGACCTGGGCGACGCGGTCGGCGCCCCACTTCTCACTCGCGTAGCGGACCATCTCACCGCGGCGGCGATCGTCGAAGTCGATATCGATATCGGGCATCGACACGCGCTCGGGATTGAGGAAGCGCTCGAAGAGCAGGCCGTGCGGAATCGGGTCGATATTCGTGATGCCGAGCGCGTAGGCGACCAGCGAACCGGCGGCGGAACCACGGCCCGGACCGACGCGGATACCGACCTCGCGGGCGTGGTTGATCAGGTCACCGACGACGAGGAAGTAGGCCGGGAAGCCCATCTCCAGGATGACGCCGATCTCGTACTGGGCCCGGTCCAGATAGTCCTGGGGCGCGCCGTCCGGGAAACGGCGCCGCAGCCCGAGGTCGACCTCGCGACGCAGCCAGCTGGCCTGGTCATATCCCTCCGGCACCGGGAAGATCGGCATCCGGTCGCGGTGCTGCCACACCTCGTCGTAGGACTGCACCCGCTCGGCGATCAACAGGGTGGAATCGCACGCGCCGGGCACTTCCATATCCCAGATCGCCCGCATCTCCTCCGCGGACTTCAGATAGTACCCGTCGCCGTCGAACTTGAAACGCGTTGGGTCACTGAGTGTTTTACCGGTCTGGATGCACAGCAGCGCCTCGTGATTGGTCGAGGCGTCCTTGGTGACGTAGTGGCAGTCGTTGGTGGCCAGCGGTCGGATCCCGAGCTTTTTGCCGATCTCGAGCAGCCCCTCGCGGACCCGGCGCTCGATGGACAGGCCGTGGTCCATGATCTCGAGGAAGAAATTGTCCGGTCCGAAGATCTCCTGCCATTTGGCCGCGGCCTCCAGGGCCTCGCGGTCGTGGCCGAGGCGCAGACGGGTCTGCACCTCGCCCGACGGGCAGCCGGTGGTGGCGATGATGCCCTCGGCGTGCTCGGCGATGATCTCCTCGTCCATGCGCGCCCACTTGCCGAGCTGACCTTCCAACGAGGCGAGCGAGGACAGCTTGAACAGGTTGTGCAGGCCGGTCGCGTTCTCCGCGACCATGGTCATATGCGTGTAGGCGCCGGAGCCGGAGACGTCGTCGCCCTTCTGGCTGGGATCACCCCACTGCACGCGCTTGGTGTCGAACCGGGAACCCGGTGCGATGTAGGCCTCGATGCCGATGATCGGCTTGATATCGGCCTTCTTGGCGGAATTGTAGAACTCCGAGGCCCCGTACATATTGCCGTGGTCGGTCATCCCGACGGCGTTCATTCCCAGCCGTTTTGCCTCGGCGAAGAGCGGAGAGATTTTGGCCGCACCATCGAGCATGGAGTACTCGGTGTGATTGTGCAGGTGAACGAACGATCCGGACGAGGCGGCCAAGACGGTCCTTCCTCCCAAGGTCTCGACGGGGGTTGGTGAAGCGATTCTAGGGGTCCCCACCGACGAGTACGGCCTGGCCCACCGAGTGCACGCAGGTGCCCGGCGTGTCGGTGGTGAAGATCACCGATGCGTCTCGCGACCCACGTGTGCGGCTGTCCGATTTCCGCGACAGTGGGGTGTTCCGCGGATCGCTCGACACTACGCGTCCTAGATCAAGTGCGCTTGCCCAGACGAACTTCGGACCGGACCAAGCATTGTCGAACGCGCCCACCTTCACATCGACGACGCCGATGGCAAGCAGCAGCTCGCGCAGATCGTTCTCGGCGATATCGCTGACGTGCCCGCCCGCCTTGCGCGGCCAGGCGATCCACATCCGTCACGCCCGGTGTCAGTCCGGCGGCCAGTGCCTGAGCCTCGTCGGCCAAGTCGGCGAGTTCGCGATAGAAAGCGAGGACGACGTCCGCGGATTCGGTGCGTCGGCGGCGATCGCGACATCCGGTGGCCGATCCGAACTCCGCCAGCGCGCGGGCACATGCCACAGCACCCCGGTGGCCGGATGTGATTCCGATCTTCTTCGCCAGCGGCGTCCCCGAGTAGCCCGCGGTCATGGACACGTCGGTATCCGGCACCGATCGGCGCTGTTGGGCGCGGATTCGGTGGGACGCCGCGATAATCAGGCCATGAGGTGGCCGCCATGGAGACGATCGGTGAGGGTGCGATGACGACCGTCGGTTTCGCGGCGGTGGCTGGGGCGGTGCTGATCGTCGGCGCGCTGCTGGTGTGGTCGCGGACACGGCGAGTAGTGACCACACCGGCCGAGCGAGCGGTGTTCAGCGCGCTGCATACAGCGTCACTGGCCGCGCGGCCGTTGCGGCAGGGGTTGAACGATCGGTCTGCCCAGGAGGCCGCACCGCATCTGCGGACACTCACCGGAGCCGATGCGTTGGGCGTCGCGGATCCCGATGGCACGCTGCTGGCGTGGGATGGGCCGCATTCGGATCTAGCCGAACCCTTCGCCGATGCGGCCAGACGGGCGGTGGCGACCGAGCGGCCGGTGCTGGTATCAGGGCCCGGTCGCACCGAACACGCCGGGCGCACGCTGATCGCGCAGCCGCTGCTCATCGAAAATGCCGGGGTAGCAGGGGCTCTGGGGGTGGTGACCACCGGCAAGCCGGAACCGGGGCGGCTGGGGGCGGTCGCGGAGGTGGCGCGATATGCCTGCGGACAGCTGGAATTGGCGGAATTGGACGCCTCGCGGGCCCGGCTCGACCGAGCCGAGGTGCGCGCGTTGCGGGCGCAGATCAGCCCGCATTTCATCTACAACGCGCTCAATACCGTTGCGTCCTTTGTGCGTACCGATCCCGATCGGGCGCGCGAGTTGATCCTGGAGTTCGCGGACTTCACCAGGTACTCCTTCCGTGCCGCGGGCGAATTCACGGTGCTCTCCGACGAACTACGCAATATCGAGCGGTATCTGGCGCTGGAGCGCGCCCGCTTCGGTGACGCATTGCAGGTACGTTTGCGGATCGCGCCGGAGGTCCTCGGCGTTGTGCTTCCGTTCCTGGCACTACAGCCCTTGGTGGAGAATGCGGTTCGGCACGGTTTGGCCGGGGCGACGCGCGGCGGCACGGTGACGATTGTCGCTGCCGACGCGGGTACCGATTGCGTGATCAGCGTCGAGGACGACGGCATCGGGATGGATCCGGATCTGCTGCGCTCCGGCGCCCTCGATGCCATCGAAACCGGGACCGGCCCGGCGGGTTCCGGAGAATCCGCCCATGTGGGGCTGGCCAATGTCGATGACCGGCTGCGGGCGGCCTTCGGCAACGACTACGGCCTGATCGTGGAGACCGGCCCCGGTGCGGGCACCAAGGTCAGCCTGCGCGTGCCGAAATTCCGCGCGGGCATCCAGGCCTGAGCTCGCACGGCACACGCCTGCGCACGGGTGCGGTCAGCCCCCGATTCGTCCCGATGTAGGTATCCGGGCCGAGCGTGAAGCGGCTCCGTTTACGATGAAACGACTGTGACCCGGACCACCGACCAGTCCGCCGCCGCACTACGCGTGCTCGCGGTGGACGACGAGAAGCCCGCTCTGGACGAGCTGGTGTATTTGCTGCGCGCGCAGCCGGGGGTCGGTGATATCCACGGCGCGAACGATGCGACCAGCGCATTGCGGCTGATGCGGGCGCATCCGATCGACGCGGTATTCCTCGATATCAATATGCCGGGGCTGAACGGCATGGAATTGGCCGGCATCCTGTCCGAGTTCGCGAACCCGCCCGCGGTGGTGTTCGTGACGGCCCACGATGATCAGGCGATCGCGGCCTTCGATCTGGGGGCGGTGGACTATCTCCTCAAACCGCTGCGGGAGGCGCGGCTGGCGGAGGCGGTGCGGCGGATCGCCACGGCACGCGCGACACCGGCCCCGGCCGTCGCGGCACCGCGCACCGATCCCAGTGAGGTGATTCCGGTAGAGCTGGGTGGGGTCACCACGCTGGTGCACCGATCGAGTGTGAGCTGGGTGGAGGCAGAAGGCGACTACGCCAGGTTGCACACCAGCAGCGGATCGCATCTGGTGCGGATTCCACTGTCGGCGCTGGAATCCCGGTGGGAGAATGCGGGATTCCTGCGGGTGCACCGGTCCTATCTGGTGGCGCTGCGGTCAGTGACCGGACTGCGCACGGTCGGCACCGGAACGGTGGTACGGCTGCATTCCGACGGCAATGCCGCGGCGGTGGAACTGCCGGTCAGTCGTCGGCAGGTGCGCGAACTCAAGCAGCGGCTGGTGCACGGGCCACGACAGCAGTGGACGAATCCGTGACCACGCCGCAGCAGCGTCCGACCAGACAGCGCGTTGTGCTCGCCGAACGCCGTGGCGCGCGGCGCGTGCGGACCCGTACCGAAGTGGTCGAGCAGACCGAGATCGGCGAGGCGCTGATCGGCGGCCTGATTCGGGCACAGTTGGGGTTGGCGGTGCGGGCCGGGTTGGTCATGGTGCTCGTATTGTGTTCGCTCCCAGTGCTTTTCCGCCTCGGGTCGGTGGGATCGTTCGTGCTGCTCGGGCTGCGGCTGCCGTGGTTGCTGCTCGGCGTTGCCGTATATCCGGTGCTGTACGGCGTCGGGCGGCTGTACGTCCGACTCGCCGAACGCAATGAGCAGGACTTCCTGGAATTGGCCGAGGACTGACCCGATGTGCAGCGCCGCGCCGGATAACGTGCCGTGAACACCGCGTCGACACCAGCGCTCACGGTTTTCGCATTGCTGTTCGCCGCCCTCGCCACGGTCGCGATCGGCGTCTACGGTGTTCGGTTGGCGCGCACCACCTCCGATTTCCTGGTCGCCTCACGCAGCGTCGGGCCGCGCTGGAATGCGGCGGCCATCTCCGGCGAATACCTGTCGGCCGCTTCATTTCTCGGTGTCGCGGGACTGATCGCGAAATACGGCGCGGACGCACTGTGGTATCCGGTCGGGTTCACCGCCGGATATCTCGGGCTGCTGCTGTTCGTGGCCGCGCCGCTGCGCCGGTCGGGCGCGTATACGGTGCCCGATTTCGCGGAGTTCCGGCTCGGCTCGCTGCGGCTACGCCGCCTGGCGGCGGTGGTGGTGGTGCTGGTCTGCGGGGTGTATCTGATTCCGCAGTTCCAGGGCGCGGGGCTGACACTGCACATCCTGCTGAATGTGCCGAAATGGGTGGGCGCGGTGGCGGTGGGCGCGATCATCATCGCGAATGTGGCCGGTGGCGGCATGCGGTCCATCACGCTGGTGCAGGCCTTCCAGTATTGGCTGAAGCTGACCGCGGTGGCGATTCCGGCGCTGGTGCTGCTCGGCCATTTCCTGGCCGAGGATCGCGAACTCGGCACCCCCGCTCCCCCGGTGGTCACCGAGCGCACCACGGTGGACGTCAGCACCAGCGTGGTGGTGCGGGTAGGTGCGCCGCAACAGGTTTCGATCACCGGGACGCTCGACGATCGCGCGGTGGACGGTCCGGTCCTGCTCACCACCGGCACACACGAACTGGCGGCGGGCACCGAACTGACCCTGGCGGCGGGCTCGGCTGTGCCGGTGGTGGCCGGAGCACCGGCGAACGGTGCGGCCTGGCTGGCACCCGGTGGCGGATTCGGCGGCAGCCATCCAACCTATCAGGTGTATTCGCTGATCATCGCCACTTTCCTGGGCACGATGGGACTTCCGCACGTGCTGGTGCGGTTCTATACGAATCCCGATGGCCGCGCGGCACGCACGACCGCACTCGCGGTCATCGGCCTGGTCGGAGTGTTCTACCTCTTTCCCGTCCTGCTGGGGGTTTTCGCGCGGCTGTACGTGCCGCAACTGTTGATCACCGGCACCTCCGACGCTGCCGTGGTGCTGCTGCCCGGGTCGGTGCTGGCGGGCCTGCCGGGACAACTGCTGGCGGCACTGGTCGCGGCGGGTGCGATCGCGGCATTCCTTTCCACCTCGTCCGGACTGTTGGTCAGTATCGCGGGTGTGCTCAGTACGGATATGCTGCGCGGACGAATTCGCGACTTCCGCGCCGCGGCAGTATTCGCCGGTGCTGTGCCCCTTGGCATTTCGGTCATGGTGGTGTCGCTGGATCTGTCTCGCACTGTCGCCCTGGCCTTTTCGGTGGCCGCCTCGACGCTGTGCCCGCTGCTCGTACTCGGCATCTGGTGGCGCGGCCTGACGGCCAAAGGGGCGACCACCGGTCTGATCGCGGGCGGTCTGGCGGCGGGCGGTGCGACCGTGGTTTCGGTGACCGGCGGCATCTCCGACGAGCTGGGGGGCGGCTGGCTCGCGGCCGTCCTCGGCTATCCGGCGGCGCTCAGCGTACCGCTGGCATTCGCGGCGATGATCCTGGTCAGCATGCTGACGCGAGGTCAGAGCGCCCGCACGGTCGGGCACATATTCGTCCGGATGCACGCGCCGGAGCGGCTCGGCATGGGTGCGGACCGGGAGCGCGCCATCGGGCTGCGCCGCTGACCGTTCGTCGCGGCCAGCCGACCGTTCACCGCATAAACCGGCGCCTTCACAGAGTGATCCACGCCACATCATAAATCCTTCACGGGCCACCCCTTATGGTCGGCAGGTAGTAAGCCACGTCACACGCTAGGACCCTGCGATGACCAGTATCGACCTCGACAAAGATGGCACGCCGCCGCGGCGCACGCCGACGGCGGAGGAGTTCGCCGCCGTCCAGTCGAGTCCCCAGTTCCAGGAATTGCGAAGTCGGTTGCGCCGCTTCATCTTTCCAATGACCGCACTATTCCTGGTCTGGTACCTGAGCTATGTGCTGCTCGGCGCTTACGCGCACGACTTCATGGCCACCCAGGTCATCGGCGATATCAACCTCGGCCTGCTGCTCGGCCTCGGGCAATTCGTCTCGACGTTCGTGATCACCTGGCTGTATGTCCGGTTCGCCACTAAGGAACTGGATCCGCGCGCCGCGTCGATCCGCAACTATCTCGAGGGAGACCGGGCGTGAGCATTCAGTATCTGTCCGCTGCCGAGGCGGTCGGCAATCCCGCCGCGAATATCGCCATTTTCGGTCTGTTCGTGGCGATCACCATGATCGTGGTGATCCGGGCCAGCCGCAATAACCGCACCGCCGCCGACTACTTCACCGGCGGCCGCGGGTTCTCCGGCCCGCAGAACGGCATCGCCATCGCCGGCGATTACCTTTCCGCCGCAAGCTTTCTCGGCATCGCCGGCGCCATCGCCGTGTACGGCTACGACGGGTTTCTGTACTCGATCGGCTTCCTGGTGGCCTGGCTGGTCGCACTGCTGCTGGTCGCCGAAATGCTCAGGAACACCGGCAAATTCACCATGGCCGACGTATTGAGCTTCCGGTTGCAGGAAGGTCCGGTACGTACCGCTGCCGCACTGACCACGCTCGCGGTGTCACTGTTCTATCTGCTGGCCCAGATGGCGGGCGCGGGTGGTCTGGTCGCGCTGCTGCTCGATATCTCCGATAAGACCGGACAGAGCATCGTCATCGCCGTCGTCGGCGTACTGATGATCGTCTACGTGCTGGTCGGCGGCATGAAAGGCACCACGTGGGTGCAGATCATCAAGGCGGTGTTGCTCATTGCCGGCGCGGCGCTGATGACGGTGATGGTATTAGCCAAGTTCGGCTTCAATTTCTCCGACATCCTCGGCTCGGCACAGGACGCGGTACACGGCTCGAAGACCAAGGGCGTGGCCGCCCGTGACGTGCTCGCCCCCGGTGCCCAGTACGGCGGCAGCGCGACCTCCAAGCTGAACTTCGTCTCGCTCGGCCTGGCGCTGGTGCTCGGCACCGCGGGTCTGCCGCATGTGCTGATGCGCTTCTACACCGTGCCGACCGCGAAAGAGGCGCGGCGCTCGGTGGTTTGGGCAATCGGCCTGATCGGCGCGTTCTATCTGTTCACCCTGGTGCTCGGTTACGGTGCGGCCGCCATTGTCGGACCGGATCGCATTCTCGCTTCGGCGGGCGGCCAGAATTCGGCGGCGCCACTGCTGGCCTTCGAACTCGGCGGCGTCATCCTGCTCGGCATTATTTCCGCGGTCGCCTTCGCCACTATCCTCGCGGTTGTCGCGGGGCTGACCATCACCGCCTCTGCGTCGTTTGCGCACGATATCTACGCGAGCGTGCTCAAGAAGGGGCAGGTCGACGAGAACAAGCAGGTCAAGGTGTCCCGGATCACCGCGGTGGTGATCGGTGCGCTGGCCATCGGCCTCGGCATCCTGGCCAACGGCCAGAACATCGCGTTCCTGGTGGCGCTGGCCTTCGCGGTCGCGGCGGCGGCGAATCTGCCGACCATCGTGTTCTCGCTGTTCTGGAAGCGGTTCAATACCACCGGCGCCCTGTTCAGCATGTACGGCGGCCTGATCTCGACCATCGTGCTCATCGTGTTCTCCCCCGCGGTATCCGGGACGAAGACCTCGATGATTCCGGGTTCGAGTTTCGATTGGTTCCCGCTGTCGAACCCCGGAATCGTCTCCATCCCATTGGCTTTCGCGCTCGGTGTGATCGGCACCTTCCTCGGCGGCGGTAAACCGGAGGATCCGGCGAAGCAGTCCGAGATGGAGGTTCGTTCGCTCACCGGTGTCGGCGCGGAAAAGGCGGTCGTGCACTGAGCGCATCCGAGCAGAGCCTGCCGCCCTTGTTATTTCGAGAGGAAGAATAGACGTTGACCAGCGCAACCACCGACCCGACCACCTACCCACCGGATACGGCATTCGCCGCGAACGCCAATGCCGATGCGGCACTGTATGAGCGCGCCGCCGCCGATCGGCTGGAGTTCTGGGCCGAACAGGCTCGGCGGTTGCACTGGCATCAACCGTGGACGCGGGTCCTCGACTGGAGCGGCGCGCCGGTCGCGAAATGGTTTGTCGACGGCAAACTCAATGTCGCCTACAACTGTGTGGACCGGCATGTACTCGATGGTTTCGGCGAGCAGGTGGCCATCCATTGGGAGGGTGAGCCGGGGGACTCCCGCGATATCACCTATGGCGAGTTGCTCGCCGAAGTATCCAGGGCGGCGAACTATTTCACCGAGCTCGGGCTGCAGACCGGCGATCGAGTCGCCATCTATATGCCGATGGTGCCGGAGGCGATCGTCGCCATGCTGGCCTGTGCCCGGCTCGGGCTCACCCATTCGGTGGTATTCGCCGGATTCTCGCCGACCGCCCTGCGCCAACGGGTCGATGATGCCGGTGCTCGATTGGTGATCACTACCGACGGCCAGTGGCGTCGCGGTACCGCCGCGCCGTTGAAGGCCGCGGTCGACGAGGCGCTGGCCGATGGTGAGCACACCGTCGAGCACGTGCTCACGGTGCGGCGCACCGATATCGAGGTGCCGTGGACCGAGGGCCGCGATCTGTGGTGGCACGACACCGTCGCCAACGCGTCCCCCGATCACGAGGCGCAGGCCTTCGATGCCGAGCATCCGCTGTTCATCCTCTACACCTCGGGCACGACCGGAAAACCCAAGGGCATCCTGCACACCACCGGCGGCTATCTGACCCAGGCCGCCTACACCCACCACAACGTCTTCGATCACCGAGCGGGACAGGACGTCTACTGGTGCACCGCCGACATCGGCTGGGTTACCGGACACAGCTATATCGTCTACGGACCGCTCGCCAACCGCGCGACCCAGGTCGTCTACGAGGGCACCCCCAACTCTCCCGATGAGCACCGGCATTTCGACATCATCGAAAAGTACGGCGTCACCATCTATTACACCGCCCCCACCTTGGTGCGGACCTTCATGAAGTGGGGTCGTGAGATTCCGGACGCGCACGACCTCACCTCGCTGCGGCTGCTCGGCAGCGTCGGCGAACCGATCAATCCCGAGGCCTGGCGCTGGTACCGAGAGGTGTTGGGCGGCAATCGGACTCCCATTGTGGACACCTGGTGGCAGACCGAGACCGGCGCCATCATGATCTCCCCGCTGCCCGGTGTCACCGCCGCGAAGCCGGGCGCCGCGATGACACCGCTGCCCGGCATCTCCGCGAAGATCGTCGATGACTACGGCGTCGAACTCGACCACGGCCGGTCCGGGTTGCTGGTACTGGATCAGCCGTGGCCATCGATGCTGCGCGGGATCTGGGGCGATATGGATCGGTTCCGCGAGACCTACTGGGACCGATTCGCCGACCGCGGTTGGTATTTCGCCGGTGACGGCGCCAAGCTCGACGACAATGGCGACCTCTGGGTGCTCGGCCGGGTCGACGATGTCATGAACGTCTCCGGGCACCGGATCTCCACCGCCGAGGTGGAATCCGCGCTGGTCGGGCACGTCTCGGTCGCGGAGGCCGCGGTGGTCGGTGCGAACGACGCCACCACCGGCCAGGCCATCGTCGCCTTCGTCATCCTCACCGCAGGTGCGCACAACAGCGGCGATGCGCTGATCGGTGAGCTCAAAGCCGCTGTCTCCCAGGAGATCAGCCCCATCGCCCGACCGAGGGAGATCCATATCGTCCCGGAACTGCCGAAAACCCGCAGCGGCAAGATCATGCGCCGCCTGCTCCGCGATGTCGCAGAGGGTCGCGAACTCGGCGATACGTCGACCCTCGTCGATCCGAAGGTCTTCGAGGCCATCGCCCGCGGATAGGCGACGCCCCCGGGCGGACCCGGACCACACTGATGAGGGGGACCGGGTCCGTCCCGCCGCGTCGCGGACTCGACGCCGAGATCCGCCGCGAACCTGGCGCACCCGGCTACAATCCCGACGTGCGAATAGCCGCGATCCGTCTCGGCGCTGTCTTCGGCGCCTTCCTGATCGCCACCGCTGCCGTGCTGCTCGGTACACCGCGCGCGCAAGCCCAGATAGACAAACGCTGCTATACCAACACCGCGGGCACCCGCTGCTACTACCTGCACATACCGCCGGGTGGCAGTGCGGGTAGGCCGCTGATGGTGTACCTGCACGGTTGTGACGACCCGCTCACCGACACCCAGCCGACCGGATTCTCGCTCACCCGCGTCGCCGACGAAATGGGTTTCGTCCTCGCCTATCCGATCCAGGACCAAGCGGCCAATGAGCACGTCTGCTGGAACTGGGACGAGGCCGAGAGCCGCGAACGCAACCAAGGCGAGCCGTCCATCATCGCGGGCATCACCACCACGCTCATCGACGCATTCGCACTCGATCGCTCGCGCGTCTATCTCGGCGGATACTCCGCGGGTGGGGCGATGACCACCAATCTCGGCGCCGCCTACCCGGACCTCTACGCGGCAATCGCCCCGATGGCCGTTGCGCCCTATCGAGCCCAACTCGGCGGCCAACTGATCATCGACACTATGGGTGCACGCGCCCGCCCGATGCCGACGTACTTCCTGCAGACCCTCTTCGACCAGATCAGCAACTACGCGATCGGCCGCAGCAATCTGGCGCTGTGGCGCGAGGCCGGCAACCTCGCAGATCCGGATTCGGTGCCGACCCTGCCGACGGGTCTGCAGGTTCAGCTCGCCGGACCGGGTGTCCCGATCCCGCTCACCGCCGAGCACTACGACAGTCCGCGCGGATGTGAAATGGCGCAATTCACGACGCCGCTGCTCGCCGAGCATTCGATCGGGGCGCGCATCGTTCAGGACGACGGGGGCATCGAGGTCCAGCGCAACCTGATGCGTTTTCTGCTCGCCCACCGGATGACCGCACCGCACCAGGCCTGTTAGGCGACGAAGTCGTCCCGCGCGCGGGCTGCCCGCAAAGCCGTTGCCCACCAGGTGATTTGGTCCAACGCAGCGCACACCGCAGCTTCGAGTTCGGGGTCGCGACGGGGCCAACTACCGTCGGCGCCGAAGCGCTGCCAGGCCCGCGCGACCGCAACCGTACGGCGGATCGGGACGGCATTGAGTTCTGCGAATATCTGCCGCAGTTGAGCGGTGGCGCGGCTGCCGTCGGAGTCGCGGCCGTAGCTGACGACGGTGACCGGTTTGGCCGCCCATTCCGCATCGAACCAGTCGATCGCGTTCTTCAGCGCGGCCGGGAAGCTGCCGTTGTACTCGGGCGTGATGACGATGAAGGCGTCGGCGGCGGCCAGGCGCTGCCCGATTTCGCGCACCGGTGCGGGAGTCGGATCGTCATGATCGGCCAGCTCATCGGGCAGCCCGGCGCTGGCGAGGTCGATGGTGTCCAGGTCGAGATCACGGCGACGCTGGACTCGGCCCGCCAGCCAGTCGGCGACGGTCGGGCCGAAGCGGCCGGACCGCGTGCTGCCGATGATCATCGCGATGCGCAGGCGCTGCCGCGCTACCTCGGACTGCGCACAAGGTAGCGCCTCGATCGAGTGCTCGGTCACTGTGCGGCCTTGATCGGCGCGTCGAGGAATGCCGGAATGATCGACAGCAGCAGGTCGGGGCGGTGGACCAGGGTGATATGCGAGGTGCCGGGCAGGATGGCCAGTTGTGCGTTCGGCAAACCCGCCGGGGTGTCACCCATCGCGCCGCCGCCGAAGACGCGGAACATTTCGACGGCATGCTCGGGCCGGATGATGTCGGCGTCACCGACCATCGTCAAGGTCGGTGCGGTGATCCGGCGGACGGCCTCGACCGGGAAGGTCGGGGTCGCGTTCTTGTCCTGTTCGCCGACCTTGGCGACCAAGCGCGGGAAGTCTTCGGGGCGAGGCGCATTCGCGATGTAGTCGTTGTGGAACGGTGTGCCGTACAGCATTTCGGGCTGAATTTCGGCGATGTCTGCCATCAGACCGGGTTTCATGCCGTTCACATCGAGGCTGGCCGCGGCGATGATCTGCTTGCGCACCAGGTCCGGATGGGTGAGCGCGATCTGCAGTGCGACGCCGCCGCCCATGCTGTAGCCGAAGATATCAGCCTGCCGCACACCGATGCTGTGCAGCAGGGCGACAGTGTCTTCGGCCATCTGTTCGTAGCGCAGTGGGCGGTCGATATCGGCGGTGTGGCCGTGCGCCTGCTGTTCGATCGCGATGACACGGCGGGTCTTGGACAATTCCGGAATCAGCTGGCCGAAATCGGTCCCGATGCCGGAGAGGGCGCCGTGCAGCAGGACGAGCGGGGGCTGATCGGTTGCGGGGCCGTGCACCTCGTAGTACATGTGCAGGCCGTTGACGTCGGCATAGGCGCCCGGGGCCGGGGCCGGGGCGTTCGCGCTATCGGATCCGCAGCCGGTGAGCAATGCGGCGACAGTGGCTGCGATGGTGGTGGTGATCGCGGTAGTGAGTTTCATATGGGGCTCCTTGGTCGGTGTTGCTGCGTTGTCACCAACTCTGGGCGCATGGGCTTCCGGTTTGTTTACGGTCCGATTCCGGTCACCGGCCCCCGCTAAGCTGCGCACATGCGTTTTGGTGTGCTCGGTCCGTTGACGGTGTGGACCGATACCGGCACCGTGGTGCCGATTCCCGGCGCGAAGGTGCGTGCACTGCTGGCGGATCTGCTGGTCGCGGGTGGTGGGCCGGTGTCGGCGGACCGGCTCGTCGACGACATCTGGGCCGAGGATCCGCCGGGCAATCCGGCGGGCACGCTGGCCGCGAAGGCGTCACAGTTGCGCAGGGCGCTCGCGGATGCCGAACCCGGCGGGCGCGATCTGGTGGTGTCACCGCCGCCCGGGTACCGGCTGGCCAGTGCCGAGGTGGACGCACTGCGGTTCCGCTCGCTGATCGCCACGGCGCGTGCCGCCACCGATACGGCCGCCCGCGTGGCGGCGCTCACCGAGGCGCTGGGGTTGTGGCGTGGACCAGCGTTCGCCGATTTCCGTGACGCCGAATTCGCCAAACCCGTTATCGCACAGCTCGAGGAGCAGCGTCTGGTCGCGGTCGAGGAGTTGGCCGAGGCGCGGCTTTCACTGGGGGAATATCGAGAGGTCGCGGGCGATCTCACGGTCTTCGTGCACGAACATCCACTGCGCGAACGACTTCGGGCCGCGCTATTGCGTGCACTGTACGGCGCCGGACGTCAGGCCGAGGCACTGGCGAGCTACGAGGATCTGCGCCGCCATCTCGATGATGAACTCGGTCTGGATCCGAGTCCGGAGCTCGTTGCGCTGCAGCGCTCGATCCTCGGCCAAGAGCTGGAGATCGCCGCGCCGCGACCAGAGCAGGTGGTCCGGCGGCGCAACTCCAATATTCCGGCCCAGCGCACCGCATTGATCGGACGCGACGAGGATGTGGCGCAGCTGCGCGATGCGGTATCCCAGACCAGGCTGGTGACGCTGACCGGACCGGGCGGCGTCGGTAAAACCCGCCTGGCGCTCACGACCGCCGCGGCACTGAAAGGGCGCTTCCCACATGGCACTTGGCTGATCGAACTCGCGCCATTGCAGCCGACCTCGACCGACGC
Source organism: Nocardia sp. NPDC051990 (assembly GCF_040680755.1). Classification (NCBI taxonomy): domain Bacteria; kingdom Bacillati; phylum Actinomycetota; class Actinomycetes; order Mycobacteriales; family Nocardiaceae; genus Nocardia; species Nocardia sp. NPDC051990. Next base: position 59,078 of record NZ_JBFAXH010000020.1, read on the forward strand.
CACCTCCTGGCTGGCCGAGGCGGTATCGCAGGTGCTCGGTATTCGCGCCACCGATGGCGCCGATCCGACGGACCTGCTGTGCGAGGTATTGGCCGATCAGGAACTGCTACTTGTCCTGGACAATTGCGAACACGTCGTCGACCACGCGGCCGACCTCGCCGAACTGCTACTCGGCGCGGCACCGAAGCTGCACATCCTGGCGACCAGCCGCGAACAGTTGCGGCTGCCCGGCGAAGATATCGTCGCGGTCGAGCCATTGACCGTGCCCGCCGCCGACGTCGAATTCTCCGAACTCGAAAAATTCAGTGCCGTCCAGCTTTTCGTCACCCGCGCCCGCGCGAGCGACCGCGATTTCACCCTCGACGCCGACACCGCCGAATCGGTTGCCACCCTGTGCCGTCGACTCGACGGCATCCCACTGGCCATGGAGCTGGCGGCAACCCGAGTCCGCGCACTCGGCGTACACGAAATGGTGGCCCGGCTCGACGATCGCTTCCGCCTGCTGGCCACCGGTCATCGCGGTGCCCCGCCGCGACAACAGACGCTCACCGCCATGATCGACTGGAGCTGGGGGCTGCTCGACGACACCGAACGCACGGTGCTGCGCCGATTGGCGGTGCATGCGGGCGGATGCACCCTCGATGCCGCCGAAACCGTTTGTGCCGCAAATCCAACGGCCGCCTCGCATGGCCGTAACGCCACCGCAGCGGTCACCACTGGTGGCATAATTCCGGCCACGATCGCCGATGTGGTCGCACGGTTGGTGGACCGCTCACTGGTGCACGCGTCCGGACGGCGGTACCGGCTACTGGAATCGGTGGCGGCCTTCAGTGTGGACCGACTAGTGGAGGTGGGCGAACTCGAGGCGGTGTGCCGCGCTCACCACCTGTACTATCTGCACCTCGCCGAGCAGGCCGAACCCGAACTCTACGGCGCGGACCAGCGGCGCTGGCTACGCCGACTCGACAGCGAGAGCGCGAATCTGCGCACCGCACTGGATGGATTCCTGCGCGTGGCGGATGTGGAACATGCCCTGCGCATGGTCAACGCTCTCGCGTGGTACTGGCTCCTGCGCGGCCGATTCGGCGAAGCGCGACGCTGGCTCGCCGCCGCACTGGCGTTGACCGGTTCCGGCCAGCGCAGTTCAGCGGAATTGCGTGCGCGGGCGCTGGCGTGGGAACTCGGGTTCGCGTTTCAGCAGGGCGAGTTCGCCGATGGGGCGGCGCGGCGGGCCGAGGTGCTCGCTGCCTTCGATAGCGTCGACAATCCGGCGGGGCGGGCGCGAGCGGCACTGTTCCTCGCGTTCTCCGCCTTGGAATCCGGTGACCTCCCCGAACTGGAGGGGGTCATCCAACAGGCGCTCCTGGGCGGCGAGCAACTCGGCGATCGCTGGGCCGTCGCCACCGCGCATGTGGCGCTGGCCAAGGCGGCGCATAGTCGAGTCGACTTGTCCGCGCTGGGAGAGCACGCGCGCGCCGCCGGGCGGATATTCGCCGAAATCGATGACCGCTGGGGTCGGCTGCAGGCGGCCGAATGGCTCGGTGGTCTGGCCGAATTGACCGGCGACCTGATCGGTGCGATGGAAATCCACAGCGACGCACTCGGTTTGGCCCGGGAGTTGGAATTGTGGGGACAGGTCTGTACCCATCTGTGTTGGCTCGGCTGGATCTGTATGCAGCAGACCGAATTCGACCGCGCCACCGTACTCGCCGATCAAGCGCAGCGCGTCGCCGCCGAGCACGGCTACGCCCCCGGCCGCCTGTTCGCAGCCGTCATCGCCGCCTTTACCGCCCGACGCGACGGCCAATCCGAGGCCGCCGAACGCATCCTGCGCGAACTGCTGGAGCTCACCCCATCCGACGGCGACGAAACACCTCTGTTCCTGCCCATGCTCCAGGTCGAACTCGGCTACGTCCTCGAACCTCGCGACCCGGCCGCCGCCCTCGCCCTGCATCTGGCCGCCCTCGACGGTGCCCAACGTATCGCCGCACCGCGCGACACCACCTTCGCCATTGCGGCCTTGGCCGCCGTGGCCGCCGAGCTCGGCGAATATGAAACCGCCGCAACCCTTTTGGGAACGGCCGAGGCCGTCCGCATAGCCAACGGCATCCCACTCCTGCCCGCCGAACGCCCCGACATAGATCGCCCCACCACCAAAGTCCGCACCATACTGGGTGATTCGGCCTTCATCACCGCCCACACGGCAGGCACCGAGTTGACTCCGGCACAAGCCAGAGACCTGGTCGCCGCCATCACCACACCCCGGCCCGACCGCTGACACAGCACGGTCGCCGTACCGCCCGGCAGGACGAATTTCTCCTGCTGACAGCCCTGCCGCACTAACCCGGCGGGAAGAACCGACACGTCTCGTGACACGCCGCTGGACGGCTGCCGCGAACGCTCCGATCGAACCGTTCGACGGATCTGCCATGTAGACAATGCGAACAGCGGCGCCCGGCGGCCGCACTGACCGCGTGCACCACCTACAGCGAGGACAACGCCACCGCGGCCGAACCATCCAAAGCCGCCGGACAGCCGAATACCATCGCCTCGACCTCGGAGGTGCCGGTCGGCGGTGGTGTGATCAAGGGCGATGTGGTGGTCACCCAGCCGAGTGTCGGCTCATTCGTCGGCCTGTCCTCCACCTGCACACATGCGGGTTGCAAGGTCGCGTCGGTTTCCGGCGACATCATCAACTGTGCCTGCCACGGCAGCAAATTCGGCCTCGACGGTTCGGTCGTGAACGGCCCGGCCACCCAGCCGCTCCCGCAGCAGCCCGTGCACGTCGAGGGTGACTCCATCGTCGCGGGTCAGCCCACCCGAAACCGCGAACAACCAACCGCGCGGCAGTGCGACCACGCGGCTCATATCCCACGAACGCTCAGGCCCCGCCGAACAATTCGGCCATTCGCCGGTCCATCTCATCCGGCGGCACATCCTCGACGTGTGTGGCGACGGTCCACCGGTGGCCCCACGGATCCTCGAACGCACCGCTGCGATCACCGTAGAACTGGGTGGTCATGGGGGTCAGCTCCTTGGCACCCGCGGCGAGGGCGGCGCTGAAGGCGGCGTCGGCATCCTCGACATAGACGTAAAGATTGACCGGCGTGCCGCCGACCGTCTTCGGGTCGAGGAAATCCATATCGGGGGCCGGATCGCCGACCATGATGAGCGAATTGCCGAAAGTGAGTTCGCAGTGTGCGATCTTGCCGGCCGGTCCCGGCGTGCGCATCCGCTCCGATGCGCCGAAAATATTCTTGTAGAAGTCGATGGCGGCGGCAGCCCCATCGATTGCCAATCCGGGCGAGACGACCGGATAACCCTCGGGGATCGGTTTCACATCGGACATGGATACCTCCGATCGAGGCGTTTGTCGGACAGGTGCGAGCCTATTCCTCACCCGAGTGTGACATGTCTGATCGGCACAAACCGCTACGGACTCATTCGTTCCAGGTCACCTGTGTATTGATCGTCTGCTGCAGCATGCTCGCGCTACGTGGGTCGCGGTAGGCCTGATGTCCGCCGACGGTGATGGAACCCGCGACCGGCAGCGGCAGGCCCAGATCGACGGTGATCGTGCCAGAGCCCTGCATGACGTAATCCTTGATGTCGAGGGTGCCCGCATCATTGGGCAACGACCAGACCGGCGACTTCGGCTTCTGGGTCACGTCGAGTTCGATGGTCAGCCGGTCGCCCTCACGCTTGGTCAGCGTCGCGGTGGTCACCTGATCCAGTGCGACACCGCCGTCGACCTCCTGCCGCACCGTCCACACCGCACCCTCACCGACCGGTTGGTCCGGGAAGGTGATCGAACGGTAGACCGCCTGGTAGAAGGCCTGTTCCAAGGCCGCGCGGGCGGTATTGGAAGTATCCGGTGCCGGGGCGAGGCGCAGCGCGGTGATCGCACCGAGTTCGCTCATATCGAATCCGGCGCGCGAACCGTCGGCGGCGGTGAGCGCCTTGGCCAGCGCCGGATCCGGTGTGGAGATGGTGCCGAGAGTCAGCTCGACACCGTCGCCGGCGGTCTGCGCCGTCATCGGAATCGTCAAAGCGGGCGTGGAGAAGTCACTCGGCAGCTGATCATTGATCTGCTGCTCGATGTGGTGCTCGGTACGCAGCGTCACCTGTTGCATCGTGCCCGGCAGATAGTCGGGACGCAGCAGCGATCGCGGCTCCTCCCCCGCGGAGATGACCGTGGCGACCGCGGCCGAAATCGGCACGGTCACTTCCTTGCCGATGCCGACCGGCTCGGTGCCGTCGGACTCGACGCGCGACTCGGCACCGTCACTACAGCCGATACCGAACGCGGACAATCCGACCGCCAGCACCATCAGCAGCACACCCGAGCGCGCGATTCGGGGTGCGTGGGGGGAAGACAACACCGTCACGAACATCAGAGTACGACCGCTTCCTGAGTGTCAGCTGGGACATGCAGGTGACCGCGTGCGTAGCGCATATCGTTGCTCGAGAGATGATGGTCGGCGTGAGTGACGACCGGCCGCCCGAGGACAACCCCGCCGAGAACGCGGTACCACCCGGCGACGACGCAGAAAATCGAATCCGAACCACCGATCCGGGAAAGTCGGCGACACCGCTGCGGCTACGCGCGCTGCTGATCATCATCGCCGTGGTATTGCTCGGCCTGGACCTGCTCACCAAGACCATCGTCGTGGCCGAGCTGACCCCGGGCGTTCCGGTGCCGATCATCGGCGATTTCGCGCGGTTGTCGCTGGTACGCAACCCGGGCGCGGCGTTCTCCATGGCCACCGGCATGACCTGGCTGCTGACCCTGGTCGCCTCGGCGGTGGTGATCGGGGTGATCCGCATCGGCCGCACGCTGCGCTCGCTGTGGTGGACGATCGGGCTCGGCATGGTGCTCGGCGGCGCACTCGGCAATCTGGTCGACCGATTCTTCCGTGCGCCCGGACCGCTACAGGGACATGTGGTGGATTTCATCGCCATCGGCTGGTGGCCGGTATTCAATCTGGCCGACTCCTCGATCGTCTGCGGCGCGATCCTGCTGGTGGTGCTGACGGTCTTCGGCTTCGAACCCGATGGCACGCGCACCGGACACGGCCACGCCGAAGAAACCGACACCGAAACCGCCGCGGAGCCCGACGGGCCCTCGGACAACGGTGCGAACGGTGCGGCGAGCAGCAAGGGGAATGAGGCATGAGGGAAACGCGGACCATGCCGGTACCCGACGGACTCGACGGCATGCGCGTCGACGCCGGGCTGGCCCGACTGCTCGGCCTGTCCCGCACGGCTGTCGCCGCGCTGGCCGAGGAGGGTTCGGTGCAGCTCGACGGCGCCGCCGCGGGGAAATCGGATCGGCTCGTGGCGGGGGCCTGGCTCGAGGTCGAGTTCCCGGAACCGAAGCGCGAACTCACCATCGAGCCGGAGCCGGTGGAGGGCATGAAGATCCTCTACGCCGACGATGACATCGTGGCGGTCGACAAGCCGGTCGGCGTCGCGGCGCATACCGGCGTCGGTTGGACCGGGCCGACGGTGGTCGGCGGCCTGGCCGCGGCGGGCTATCGCATCTCGACCTCGGGTGCGCACGAGCGGCAGGGCATTGTGCACCGGCTCGATGTCGGTACCTCCGGAGTCATGGTCGTCGCACAGTCCGAACACGCGTACACGATGCTCAAGCGGGCCTTCAAGCAGCGCACCATCGATAAGCGCTATCACGCGCTGGTACAGGGACATCCGGATCCGAGCAGCGGCACCATCGATGCGCCGATCGGCCGGGCGCGCGGCGATGCCTGGAAGTTCGCGGTCACCGCGGACGGACGCCCGAGCATTACCCACTACGACACCGTCGAGGCGTTCCAGGCCGCCAGCCTGCTCGATATTCATCTGGAAACCGGGCGCACTCACCAGATCCGGGTGCATTTCTCCGCGATCCGACACCCCTGCTGCGGGGACCTCACCTATGGTGCGGATCCGCGGCTGGCCGAGCGGCTGGGGCTGGAACGGCAGTGGCTGCATGCGCGCTCGCTGGGGTTCAACCATCCGGCCGACGGCCGGTATCTGGAGATCACCAGCGAGTATCCAGACGATCTGAAGCACGCGCTCGACGTGTTGCGCAATGCCTGAAGCATTGCGCCGCATTGCCTTTGCCGTCGGGGCCGTCGGTTTCATGGTGCTGATCGTGGTGCTCGGGGTGCTCAATCCCCCACGACCGTCCAGTATCTCGACCGACCGGCTCGGGCCGGAACCGGGTGAGCCGGTCGCGGATTATCTTACGCGGGCACAGGATTCGCTGTCCGGTTCGAACAACGACGAGCACTGGGCGCTGGTCTCGTTCACCGAACCCCTTACCCCGGACCAGATTCCGGCACACAGTGGCGGCCTGCGCATTGCCGCGGCAAGCCACCATGTGTCGATCCCGCGGGTGCACACCCCGATCGTCACGGTTCAACTGCCCGCGGGAAACGCGGTAGCCGTGGCGTCCGCCGATAATGCCGCCTGGCAACTGCTGGCGCAGCCCGCGGCCGACGATCGCACCAACCGCATCAATACGGTATCGGCGGCTCGGCTGCGCGCCGGTTGCGCATGCACCGTCGGCCTCGTGGTCCGCGGCTTGCTACCGCAACTGCGAAATCTCACCGCCCAGAACGGAATCCGCACCGTACAGGCCCTGCCAGCCGACGCGGTCGCCACCAGTTTCGCCATCGTTCCATTACTGCCGGAGTACCAGGACCTCGCGCTGCCGGGTACCGATGACGGTCCCGTCCCGGATCCGTAATCCCGGCACCGAGCTGTCAATCCGGCAGTGTCACAACACCATCCAGGTACCGGCGGCAGCGGCCGATGAGCAGTACCCGGTCGCCGGCGAGTTCACAGCGCAGCCTGCCGCCGCGCCGCGATAGCTGACGGGCGGTGAGTTCGGACCGGCCGAACTCGCGGCTCCACAGCGGAACCAGCTGTGCGTGTGCCGACCCTGTGACCGGATCCTCGACCACGCCGAGATCCGGGCCGAAGACCCGGGAGACGAAGTCCACGGTATCGCCGGGCGCAGTGATCACCGCATCGAAGGCGAGCGGCGGGAAGGCGGCGAAATTCGGCCGCGCGTCGCGCACCTCGCGCTCGGAACCAACCACGATCACCTCGTCGAATCCGGTGTAGGCGCGCACCGCGCGCACGCCGAGGGCATCCACCAGCGCGGGATCGGGTGTGACCTCCCTGGATGCCAGCGCGGGTAGGTCGAGTACGTATTCGTCGTCATCGGTGCGGTCGACGTGCAGCCAGCCGCTGCGTGTGAAGAAGCTCACCCGGTCTTCGCCGGGATGGATGTCCTCGAGAATCTGCGCGGCCGTCGCCATGGTGGCATGGCCGCACATCTCGACCTCCCTGGTCGGGGTGAACCAGCGCAGGTGGACGGCGGGCCACTCGCCGGGTGGACCGCCTGCCTCGACGGGTAATTGCGAGGTGTAGAAGGCGGTCTCGGCGAGGTTGTTCTCCTCGGCCAGATGTTGCAACAGCTCGTCCGGCAACCACACCGACAGCGGCATGACCGCCGCCGGGTTGCCCGAGAACGGTGCGTCGGCGAACGCGTCGATCTGATGCAGCAATACCTCCATAGTCGAGAAGGTACTCCAACCCTGAATGATCGCTTCGCACAAGGTATCTCGCAACGCGACGGGTCAGGCGTCAAGCTGTTCAGGCGCCCCCGCCCGGTGAGCTCGGAAGTAGCGTATGCCTCTCGCCTCGAGCTGCGGCGGCGATCCACCAGGCGGCCTCGACGAGCACGATGCCGACGGCGCCGCAGATGAACGCGGCGGCGGTGAGCCCGATATTCGAGGGATCGAGTTTGAAGAAATGCCTGGTGAACGGGATTGTGAACAACAACACATAGGCGAGGATCGAGGCGCCGATGAGCACCACCTTCCACCACACATACGGCCGGGCCACGATGGCCAGCACCCACACCGCGATCATGATCAGGGTGATGAGCGCGGTGGTGCCGGTCTGCTCCTTCTGCTGCTCCAGGGTGTCGTACGTCCCAGCGTGGGCGATCAGGTAGGCGACGAAGGTGGCGATGCCGATCACCACACCCGATGGAATCGCCAAACGCATGACCCGCGACACGAATCCGGAACGGGCGCGTTCATTGTTCGGAGCCAGCGAGAGAATGAACGCCGGGATGCCGATGGTGAACCAGGCCGCGATCGTGACATGCCTTGGCAGGAACGGATATCCGAGCGATTCGTAGTCGAAGATCTGCGAACCGATACCGGCGATACCGACCAAGAAGGCGAGCACCACCGAATACACGGTCTTGGTGAGGAACAGATTCGAGACGCGCTCGATATTGCCGATCACCCGGCGACCCTCGCCGACCACATACGGCAGGGTGGCGAATTTGTTGTCCAGCAACACGATCTGGGCCACCGCCCGGGTGGCCGGACTACCCGAACCCATGGCCACACCGATATCGGAATCCTTCAGCGCCAGTACGTCGTTCACGCCGTCGCCGGTCATGGCAACGGTGTGGCCGCGAGATTGCAAGGCGCCAACCATGGCTCGCTTCTGATCCGGACGCACCCGACCGAAGGTGGTCTCACGCTCCAGCACATCGGCGAGTGCGGCCCGATCTGCGGGCAACTCGCGGGCGTCGACCGGGTGATCGCTGCCGCTGAGATCGAGTGAGGAGGCCACCGCACCGACCGAGACGGCATTGTCGCCGGAAATCACCTTGATCGAAACCTGCTGGCTGGCAAAGTAATCGAGGGTTTCGCGGGCATCGGGGCGCACCTTCTGCTCGAGTACGACCAGGGCCGCGGGTTCGACGGTGCCCGGTGCGTCGGCGGCGTCGACCGGACGATCGCTGCGCGCGAGCAGCAGAATGCGCAGACCTGAGGAGCCGAGTTCCTCTGCGACGCGGGCATCTTCGGAACTCGGGTCGAGCAGCACATCGGGCGCGCCCAGCAGCCAGTCGCCGTGCCCGCCGTAGGAGAATCCGCTCCACTTCTTCGCCGAGGAGAAGGGCGCGACCGCGGTGTACTGCCAATTCGGCTTATCGGTGAGTTCCTCAGCGATGGCCTGCACGCTCGCATTGGGGCGCGGATCGTCGGCGGCCATGGCGGCCAAGGATCGTCGCACCTCGGCGTCGTCGAACGTGCCGAGCGTCTTGATGTCCGACAGGCGCATCCCGTTCTCGGTGAGGGTGCCGGTCTTATCCGCGCACACCACATCGACGCGAGCCAGCCCCTCGATGGCGGGCAACTCCTGCACCAGGCATTTACGCCGGCCGAGCCGAACCACACCGACCGCGAAGGCGACCGAAGTCATCAGCACCAGACCCTCGGGCACCATCGGCACCAGCGCCGCGACCATGCCGGTGACCGCGGGCCGCCAAGACTCCTTACTGGAGACCAACTGGTTGTAGATGCTCAGCAGCCCCGCCGGGATCAACAGATAGGTGATGACCCGGAGGATGGTGTCGATACCGCTACGCAATTCGGACTTCACCAGTGAGAACTTGCTCGCCTCTTCGGCCAGCTTGGCGGCGTAGGCGTCCTTACCGACCTTCGTCGCACGATAGGCGCCGGATCCGGAGACGACGTAGCTGCCCGACATCACCGCCGCGCCGATCGGCTTGTCCACCTGATCGGCCTCACCGGTGAGCAGCGATTCGTCGACCTCGAGCAAGGCGGACTCCTCAACCGTGCCGTCGACGACGATCTGGTCGCCGGGGCCGAGTTCGATCAGATCGTCGAGGACGACCTCCTTCGGCGCCACCGCGAGCGACTGCCCGTCGCGGCGCACGGTCGGCTTGGCCTGGCTGACAATCGCCAACTGGTCCAGCGTGCGCTTGGCCCGGACCTCCTGGATGATGCCGACCGCGCTATTGGCGATGATCAGCAGTCCGAACATGCCGTCGATAATCGAGCCGGTCGCCAGCACCAGGATGAACAACACACCGAGGATGGCGTTGATCCGGGTGAAGATATTGGCGCGCACGATGTCGCGTACGGATCGGCTCGCCCGGTCCGGCACGTCATTGGTCAGCCCGTCGCGACGACGTTGCTCGACCTCCGCCGCGGTCAGCCCGGCGACGGCCGTATGGGGCACGGTAATCGACATGACCGCCAGGCTACCGAGAACTATCTTCGGAGGGTGCAGCAGAGCAGGACGGTCCCAGGTGTCGTATTTGGTACAGGTGCATTTCTGATTTGGGGGCTGTTTCCGGCGTACTTCGGGTTGCTGGCCTTCGCCGATCCGGCCGAGGTGGTGGCACAGCGGATTCTGTGGACATTGGTGCTGGTGCTCGTCGTGCTGGCGATCTCGGGGCAGCTCGGTGGGTTGCGCGGAGTCGCCCCGCGGACCTGGCGGATGGCGGCGGTGGCCAGCGCGGCGCTGTCGATCAACTGGGGCGTGTACGTCTACGGGGTCACTTCCGAGCATGTGGTGGAATGCGCGCTCGGGTACTTCATCAATCCGCTGGTGACGGTGGCCTTCGGCGTGCTGATCTTCCGTGAGCGGTTGGCCAGGGCGCAGTGGGCGGCGCTCGGGCTGGGTACGATGGCGGTCGTCGTGCTGACCTTCGACTACGGCCGACCGCCGCTCATCGCACTGGCACTGGCCTGTTCATTCGCCACCTACGGGCTGGTGAAGAAGGTGATTCCGCTCGACGCGCTGCACGGAATCGCGGCGGAGGGTCTGGTCGCCGCACCGTTCGCACTGGCGTTCGTGATCGTCTGCACGGTGACCGGACGCAGTGAATTCGCCAGTGGCATCGCACATTCCGGACTGATGGTCTCGACCGGTCCGGTCACGCTGTTGCCGCTGCTGCTGTTCGCCATTGCCGCACAACGGGTTCCGCTGTCGACCATGGGGCTGCTGCAGTACCTCACGCCCGCGCTGCAAATGGCCTGGGGTGTGGCCGTCGCGCATGAGCCGATGCCGGCGTCGCGGTGGGCCGGTTTCGCGCTCATCTGGGCGGCGCTGGCGATTTTCACCGCGGACGCGCTGGTGCGTGGCCGGCGGCGCACCAAGATCGCGCAGCCCGAACCCGCTAGTTCAGCAGACAGCCGCTGACCTCCGCTTCCCAGCCATGGCTTCGTAGTGAGGGCACAGTTTTGTCCGGTTTCGTCCTGCCGATATCGGCAGGACGAAACTGCTCTTGTCCTCGGGTACATCGGCCGCGAAAAACCGCAGGCGGCGGAAGGTTTTGGCCCGGACCATCCGCCGCGCCCTCGAACTCTGTGTCCGCGCGGGCGGCGACACCGATACCACGCCGCCATCGCGGGCGAACTCCGCACCCGCTGGGGCGCCACGACCATCACCGACCCCTGGCGCGAACTCCGGCGCGGCTACCCGGGCCGCACCGCCGCGGTACCTGACCGCCTTGGGCCACCCGTATAGCGACCGGCAGCAGCAACCTCTAGTACGACGTATTGATATGGCCCGGAGTCCAGAGGCCGGAGTGGTCCTGTTGGGTGATCTCCGGTTTGGCACGGTCGGCCTCGCCGTTGATGCGCACCAGTTGTTGGAGTTCACCCCAGTCTCGTCGCCAGTCCTGGTCGAGGTAGGTGGCCAGCGTGCGGGGGCGCAGGAGCATATTGGACCAGCCGAGCGGGCCGCCGCCGTCATGGCTTTGCCAGAGGGTGGTGATTTCGGCACCCGGGCGGTCCGGGAGGATGCGGTAGGCCGGGACCTCGGCGATATTGTCGTGGTGGTCGTAGGGGCGCTGGTGCGGGAATTGCAGGCCGACCATCCAGTCGGTGAGGACCGGGACCTGTGATCCGACAACATCGTCCAGCGTTCTGGTCTGCGGCAGCCGGGGCGGGGTGACGGCCAGCCACTGCTTGGGATTGCGGTCGCGGTCGACAATGACGATGCGGATAACGTCCGCGCCGGTGGGGATTTCGCTGAACGGTATGCGCAGATTGCGCCAAGACGGCGCCGGTCCGATATCGATCGGGGTGACCTTGCCCATCGGCTGCGCAGTAATCGCGGAATCGGTTGCGCCGTATTCGATTTCGAGGGTCTGCCCCAGGGTGATGATACCGTCGGCGTCGACCGAACGGATCCGGCCCGCCGCGGTCAGCGCGATAATGCCGTGGCGGTCACCGGGTTCCGGAAGTCGATACCAGCCGGTGGTCAGATCGGCGGGCCCGGCATCACCAGAACCGTAGCTGCCGAGCACCGGGGTCGTCGCCGGGTTCAGTCCGAAAGGCAGTGCGGCGCTCGCGGTTCCGGCGGTGTTCTCCGAGGCCGACTTACTGCTCAGCGCGTCGGCGATACTGCCGGTCGGACTCGAATCGTCGTCGGGGCGCAGATCGGCGGCCACACCCGACCCGGTGAATCCGGTTCCGGTGCCCGAAAGTGTGCTCACCGCATCGCCGGTCAACGGGCGCAGCATGCCCGCATTCGGATCGGTCTCCACCAGCACATGACCGGCCAGACCGGCCGTATTCCCGGTCAGCGCCTCGATATTCGAGCGCGCCAATGAGAATGCCGGGCCCTGGGCCACGGCGGCCTTGGCGAAGGAGCCGACATCCCAGACCACGAGTAGTGCCAGCGCGATGGTCAGCGGCGGCAGCACCGACACCCGCCACGCGAGACGCGAAACCCGATGCGGGGTACCGGGTTCCGGTGCCCGCACATGCCACCACGCGGCCACGGCGAGCAAGGCGGCAGCGGCGAGCAGGAACAGTTTGTTGAGCTCGACACCCGCGAGCACCGGCGGCTTATCCCACCACGGAATGCCGTAGGACGAGACGTACCACCACTTGTTGGGCCCGGAGAACACAAGCGCGAGCAAGAACGCGACCACCGCGGCGAACAGCGCACGGTAGCGCGGCGCCCGCAAAACCCCTGGGGCCACCGCCATCGCGGTCACCATGGCGACCGCACCGGCCACGCCCGCGTACACACCGAAGTGGTGGGTCCACTTCGTCGGCGTGACCATGATCAGCAGCAGCGCGCCGACCGTGACACCGAGAATGCGCCGGGTCGGCCCCGCGGCCAGCAGCGGAATCCGACCGCCCTTGCGCAGCAGGACGATTACACACACGATGAGCCCCGCGAACATCGCGAGCACACCGATCCGACGGCCGACGGAGCCATCGGTCTCGCCTTGGAAGAGGTACTGATAGCGCAGATAGTCGTTGAACCACTCGACGTCTGGGCCGACGATGTGGTGAATTCGCTTCATCTCCAACATGGCCGCCACTGGCTGATCGGCGAACATGATCGCCAGCGCCACGGTTCCGGCGGCCAGCAGCGGGGCGAGCAGCACCGCATAGCCGACCACGCGGGCACCCAACGTTGCGCGAGTCCCCGTGCGGTCCATGATGATTCGCGCGACCGGCCGCAAGCCCGCCAGCAGCGCCGCGATACAGATGACACCCGACGGCCCAGCCGTGCAGGCGAAGGCGGCGACCAGTATCGCGAATCCGGCGGGCAACAACCGGCGGGTGGCAATGGCACGCTCGACCAGACACCAGGTGAGCAGAAGTCCCAGCGCGACCGGTGGTTCCGGACGCAGCCCGTTGTCATAGGCCAACCAGATGGTCAGGAAGCCCAGCGCACCGGTCCACATCGCAACACGGTTGCGCCGCACCGCGACCCCGAGTCGCGGTGCCACCTCGCGGCTGAGCAGCAGCCATATCAACACACCACAGCACAGCGCGGGCAGCCGCACCCACGGACTGGCGGTGCTGACCTCCGTCATGATCCGGATCAGGTCGTAATACGGTGTGCCGACCGGATTTTCGGGCACGCCGAAGTAGGCGAAGTAGTTGGCCATATAGCCCGCGACACCCGACGAACGGGCCATCCCGAACTGATAGCCGTCATCGGAGGTGGTCGACCCGATGAAGTACCAGACCACCATGGTGCCCAGCACCACCGCATCGAGCAGCGAGAACGTCCACCAGCGCTGCGGCAGGAAGCGGTGCACCCGGCGACCGTCCAGCCGATCGAGTCGATACAGCGCAACCAGGGCGACAATCGTGCACAGCACCGCAAGCCAGATCGCCGCGCGCTTGGCCGGAGTGGGCGTCGAGGAGAACCTGGTGTCGAGTTCGGCAGTGACGCGCGCCCCATCGGCGGCGGCCAGATCACTGAAGACACCCACCATCTGCGGCCGGTAGTCGCCGTTGAGCACCACCGGGAATCCGGGTGCCTCGAATCCGACCAGCGTGGCGGTCGCGCTGGTGTTATCGGCGTGCACGGTGAGCTCACAGCCTGGAACCAGTTCGGCCACCGGCACACTGAGCAACGCCTGATTGCGCAGCACCACATCCAACCGCGCCGGCGTATCGGCTCCGGCCTGCACGCGAGCGACGAATCCGTAGCGCTCGAGATCGGGCGCGCCATTGGGTCCGGTCGCCGCAAGGGTGCCACCCTTCGCACTGAGCTGATTGATCGCCGTACACGGCAGAGTGACGTCAAAAGTCAGTGGCGCATAGGAGATCAGCGGCGCCTCGATGCTGCGCGCCGAACCCGCCTGCGGCCAGGTCAGCGTCGCCGCGTCCACCCGAACCGGCAGCAGTGGCACGGCCACGGCGAACAACGCGCCCAACAGACCCGCGAACAGCGCGATCGGCCCGGCCCAACCTCTCCGTGTCTTCGATTGCGCCGTCCCGGGTTCGGATTCCTCGACGGACGGCTGCCCCGCCCACACCATCGTGTCAGCCACGAGGCCTGATCCTAACGGTAGCTATTTCAAATGAAAGTTCTTGCCGGCGTGCGGCATTGATTCACAGCAAGTGCCCAGTTGTCACGGCCGACACCAGGTCGGCCGTGACAACTGGCCCCTTCGAGCGACCTGCAAGCAATCGCTACGGAGTCAACTCAGCCGCAGGCCGCCGACTGCTGGCCGAGGTTGGTCAGCATGGTGCAGGCCCAGGACTTCTGGATCTTCCACTTGCCGTTCTCGGCGACGAACGGCACGTCGACAATGTTCTCCTGGCCGTTGAGCACGACCTTGGCCTTGGCATTGACGCTGTCACCGAAGCTGGTCACATCGGTGACCGTCACACTGATGTTTGCGCTCTTGGCGGCCTCGGCGAGACGGTTCGGCAGTTCCGGATCGGCCTCCGCGCCCTGCACGCCGTCGAGCTTCTCCGAATTCGGCACCGACGGATCGAGCGCACGCTGCAGCTGCGTGTTCAGTTCGGCGACGGAGGGGACCGGCGGCAGATTGGTGTTCGAGCTCGCGCTGGCCGAGGCCTTGGCGCTGGTACTGGTCTTCGCGGCCGGCTTGCTTTCTTTGTCATCGCTGCAGGCGGTCATGCCGAGTGCGGCGACGACGGCCAAGCCAGCGATGGCGATGCGTCCAGTCTTACGAAGCTTCAACTGCTCGTCCTTTGCGTTCGAGTAGGTACAGGTCGTTCCACCAACGGCAGCCGTCACCCGAACCGGCGACGCTGCACGAATGACCCAGGCTACCTGTCAATGGAGACTGCCGAGCGGATCCGCCCGGGACAGACTGATGTCGTCGGCGGCAAAGGTACGCGCCGGACCGGGCCCTGTCGAGCTGGTCTCGAACCGAACAGTAACCACACCGAGCCCGGCGCCCTGCACCCACCCGTGCCCTAATTCGGGGTGCGAGACATCCAGTCCGGGATACCACAGCGTCGTGTTCCGCACTTGCGAATCGCCCTGAGCTGCACCGACGCTCGGCCGCACGGTGGTAGCGACCGGTGCTGCACCGAATGCCGTCGCGGTATCTCCCACCTCGGCGCCCACCGGCCCGACCGACACACCCGCGCCGGGTCGCGATGTGCCGTCCTCGGCTGCCGACAGCCCCCCATCGTCGGAGTGCGGCGCGTCGCCTTCCCCTATGCCCGCGTCCTCGACCGGCGCCTGATCGAGTTCCGGAAACAACGACTCCTGTCGGATGGTCGACAGCCCGCCGTACCCCACTCCGACCAACCGGATCGGCCCGAGCTCGGCCGGATCGATGGCCGAGCGTTGCGCCGCCGTCGTCAGCGTGGCCAGCTCGGTCGTCGCATACGGCAAGGTGAACGACCTGGTCACGATGCTCATATCGGATTTCCTCAGCTTCAGCACCACAGTGCGTGCGGCCCGACCGTCCTTTTCCAGCCGACGGTGCGCGGCCGCTGCCATGGTCTCGATCGCCGGGCGCAGGTGGGCCATCGTGACGATATCGGTCTCATAGGTGCTCTCGGCGCTGATCTGCTTGGCCTCGGCCCGCTCGGCGACCGGCCGGTCGTCGATGCCGCGGGCCAGTCGGTGCAGCGCCGCGCCGACGCTGCCGCCGAGGATGGACACCGCCTCCGATTCCGGCAGGGCCGCGAAGGTGCCGACGGTCTCGATACCGAGCGAACGCAGCCGGCCCTCGGCCACCGGACCGATCCCCCACAGCTTGCGCACCGGCAGCCCGGCCAGCAGTTGCTGCTGCTCATCCGACGAAATCACCCGCACTCCATCGGGTTTGGCCATTCCGGAGGCGATCTTGGCCAGCTGCTTACCGGTGCCAACACCGACCGAGGCGACCAACCCGGTGCGCTCCCGCACCAAGGCACGCAACTCCGCGCAGAATTCGTGCACCTGCTCGACGGTGGCGCCAACCAACTCGGCGGGCTCACCGAACGCCTCGTCGAACGACAGCGTCTCCAGCACCGGAATGCGGCTGCGCAGCGCATCGAACACCCGCCCGCTGACCACGCTGTATACCGCGCCGCGCGGCGGCACCACCACCGCGGTCACCCCGACCAACCGCCGCGCCTGATGCATCGGCATCGCCGAGCGCGCACCGAAGACCCGAGCCTCGTAACTCGCCCCCGCGACCACACCGCGCCCACCGATACCGCCGACCAGCACCGGGCGGCCGCGCAGCGTCGGCCGGGTCAACTGCTCGACCGAAGCGAAAAAGGCATCCATATCGATATGCAGCACCCACCGCCGACCCGTGCGCATGGACGCGGGCCCCACCCCGGCGCCCTCAGCGGTGTTGTCGGTGCTCACGCACGAAAATCTACGCCGCCCTACCGACAGGTCGGCCCACCCGCGCAACACCGAGCTGCACGGGCACCTGTGCGCACCGGCGGCTTACCTGCGCGCCCGGTGTACGTCAGCCGGGTAGTTTCTGCGAGATTGCTATCGGTCGTGCGGGTCCGATAGCGGGGCCAGTACCGCGCCCTGCCCTGCACAACCGCCCGTGACCAGGCCCGATACCGAAATGTTGCCGCCTCGACATGCTCGGGCCAAGCCTGGGGATCGCCGGTTCGGACCCGGTCGGGTATGTGATGATCGGACCATGAAGATCCGCAAGGCCGTGATACCGGCCGCCGGAATCGGCTCCCGGCTGCTCCCGCTGACCAAGGCCATCCCCAAGGAGATGCTGCCGGTCGGCGATAAGCCGGTCATCGAGCACACCGTCCGCGAGCTGGTCGCATCCGGAATCACCGATATCACTATCGTGGTCAGCAGTGGAAAATCCTTGATCCAGGACCATTTCCGCCCCAATCCGGCGCTGGTGGCCCAGCTCAGGGCCGATGGTAAGGACGCCTACGCCGATGCGGTGGAGGAGGTCGGCGAGCTGTCCCGGCTCGGCCATATCACTTACCTCGATCAGCACGGGCCGTACGGCAATGGCACCCCGGTGCTCAATGCCGCCCGCAATCTCGGCGACGAGCCGATGCTGGTGCTGTGGCCAGACGACGTCTTCGTCGCCGGGGTGCCACGCGCCCAGCAGCTGATCGACGCCTATGAGGCGACCGGTGCGCCGGTGCTCGCGCTGATGCCGATGGATCCGTCCGAATCCCAGCGCTACGGCGTCCCGGTCGTCGCGGACGACCACGGCGACGGCCTGCTGCGCATCACCGGCCTGCGGGAAAAGCCCAAGCCCGAGGACGCACCGTCGAACTACGCCGCGATCGGCGGCTATGTCGTCACCCCCGGCATCATCTGCGAACTGCGCAGACAGACCGAGCACTGGTACGAACATCGCACCGGCGAGGTGTACCTCACCGATGCGATCAATGTGTACGCCGCCGACAACCCGGTCTTCGGCCAGGTCATCCAGGGCCGCTGGTACGACACCGGCAATCCGGCCGACTACCTGGTCGCGCAGTTCGCCTCTGCGCTGGCGCATCCGCAGTACGGACCCCGGCTGCGCCAGCTCATCGACTGAACTCGGGTTCGACCAGGGCGGGGCGACGATCACAACCTTGTCGGCCAGCTGGTCGGTGGAAACTTGACATCCGCGTCTCCGCGTACGGAGGCGATTCCTACTTGACCGTTACGGCCTGTCGGTAGGTTCCGGCGCCGGAACAGGTTCCGGTCCAGGCGTTCAGCCTCTCCGCCTGCCCAGCGGCGAGAATATTGTCCGCGGTATTGCGATCCCGGTCATGGACCGCACCGCACAGGCACGTCCGGGTCCGAACCGATCCGGGGTGCCGGGCAGACGCGAAAGGTGTACCGCAACAGCACATCTGCCACCGTACATCGAGGCAAGGAGCATCCGGTGTAGGGCGCACTCGGACCTTGACGACCCTCCGGTGTGAGCCTTGGCCAGCCCGCGAAGGGCGGAGCACCAGCCCACATTTCGGTAGCCGATCCGGATCAGAAACGACGGATCGTGTAGATGTCGAACTTGCTCAGTGGGTGCAGGCCGACCGGAACGCCCCAGTCGTGCGCATCCAGGATCTGCCCGCGGCCGGCGTAGATGCCAACGTGCGAAGCATCGTCGTTGAGGATGACGACATCGCCCAGCGACAAGGCCGAGAAAGGAACCGCCGCACCGACTTTGGCCTGCTCCCAGGTGGTGCGTGGCAGCTTCACCCCGACCTGACGAAACGCCCACTGGACCAAGCCCGAACAGTCCCAGGAGAACGGGCCGGTGGCGCCCCATTCGTAGGGCTTGCCGATCTGGGTGTAGGCCGCGGTGAGTGCGCCGAGTCCGGCGATACTCGGCAGCGGGAGGGCCAAGGCCGCGGAGCCGCTGGCACTGCCGGAGCTGCCGGATGCGGAGCCGGAGCCGCCCGAACCGGAGGCGCTTCCGGTATCACCACGCACCGGTCCGGCCAGTACCAGCGTCACGACGATCGGTAACAGAAACCCAACAGCTATCCGGCGCAATGTCATTTTGTGCGCGCTGGTCATATGCTCGCCCCTTCCGTCGACCCGGCCAACGCGCGGTACCGGCCCCATCATCGACGGAGGGAACCGCACGTCACTGCACCTGCGCAGCAACAGGTAACCGGATGCGGCGCAAGGTATTTCAGGTAGAGCAGCTCAAGCACGAACATTCACTGCTGTCACGGGAGTCCATCTGCGCACCAGCAGCAACATGCCGATTGTGCCGGGCATTGTGCGACCACAGCAAGAAAATCAGCTATTTTACAGCATGTGATCTATGTCACATAAAGCCTGGACGGGTCACAGACGCAAGTCGGGGCGGGATCTCGAGATCCCGCCTCGACCACTGGTCGAAAGACCAGTATTCCGGCTCAGGCCTTCACGATCGATACCCGCACGCCACCGACAATTTCGGCGGCATTCGCGCCCGGATCACCGAAAGTCAGCTCGGTGGCTAGGATTTCGCCCGCGATGAGGTCGCGGTGGGACTGTGCCCAGTCCTGCTTATCGGCGGGCACCGCGAGCACCACGGTGATGCGATCGGATACCTCCAGCCCCAGTGACTTTCGCGTCTCCTGCAGATCGCGGATCACATCGCGGGCCCACCCCTCAGCCTCGAGCTCCTCGGTCACCACCGAATCGAGGACGACCAAGCCCGCATTGCCGGGCAGGGCCGCGGTGGACTCCGGCTCGGCCGCGACCAGGCGCTGGGTGTACTCCTCCGGCAGCAGTTCGATGCCCGCTGCGGTGACCACACCGGCGGCGTTCTCGGACCATTCGCCCGCCTTCACCGCCTTGATCACGGTCTGCACATCCTTGCCGAGGCGCGGGCCGGCGGCGCGGGCGTTCACGACCAGCTCGAAACGGCCGTGCACGGCGACATCGGTGGTCAGGTCGACCTTCTTGACATTCACCTCATCGGCGATGATATCGGCGAACGGCCGCAGCCGCTCGGCATCGGGCGCGGCGATGGTGACCTCGGTCAGCGGCAGGCGCACCCGCAGGTTCTGCGCCTTGCGCAGGCTCAGCACCGTCGAGCAGACCACCCGGACCTCGTCCATGGCGGCGACCAGATCCGGATCCTCCGGCAGCTCACCCGCCTTGGGCCAATCGGCCAGATGCACCGACCGCTCGCCGGTCAGTCCGCGCCAGATCACCTCCGAGATCAGCGGCAGCAGCGGCGCGGCCAGCCGGGTGACGACCTCGAGCACGGTATGCAGTGTGTCGACCGCATCCCGGTCCTCCTCCCAGAAGCGCGAACGTGACCGGCGCACATACCAATTGGTGAGCGCGTCGGCGAAGGCACGCAGTTCGTCGCAGGCGCCCGCGATGTCGTAGATCTCGAGCGCCGCGGTCATCGCATCCTGGGTCGCGGCCAGCTTGGCCAGAATGTAGCGGTCCAGCACATGCGGCGAATCCGTGCGCCACACACCGGTTTTCGAGGCATAGAGCTGCAGGAAGGTCCACGCGTTCCACAGCGGGCGCAGCGCGTGGCTCACCCCCTCACGGATGCCGCGCTCGGTCACGATGAGATTGCCGCCGCGCAGGATCGGCGAACTCATCAGGAACCAGCGCATCGCATCGGAGCCGTCCCGGTCGAACACCTCGTTCACATCCGGGTAGTTGCCCTTGGACTTACTCATCTTCAGCCCGTCGTCACCGAGCACGATGCCGTGCGCGACAACGGTTTTGAAGGCCGGGCTGTCGAACAGCGCGGTCGAGAGCACGTGCAGGTTGTAGAACCAGCCGCGGGTCTGCCCGTTGTACTCGACAATGAAATCGCCGGGGAAGTGGCCGTCGAACCACTCCTTGTTCTCGAACGGGTAGTGCACCTGGGCGTAGGGCATAGAGCCCGAATCGAACCAGCAGTCCAGCACCTCCGGCACCCGGCGCATGGTCGACTTACCGGTCGGATCATCGGGATTCGGCCGGGTCAGCTCGTCGATGATCGGCCGGTGCAGATCGCTCGGGCGCACGCCGAAATCGTGCTCCAACTCGTCCAGCGACCCGTACACATCGATCCGCGGGTACGCCGGATCATCGGAGATCCACACCGGGATCGGGCTGCCCCAGTACCGGTTACGGCTGATATTCCAGTCCCGCGCACCCTCGAGCCACTTGCCGAACTGTCCATCGCGGATGTGTTCGGGCACCCAGGTGATCTGCTGATTCAGCTCGACCATGCGGTCGCGGAACTTGGTCACCGCGACGAACCAAGACGGCACCGCCATGTAGATCAGCGGCTGACCGGAACGCCAGCTGTGCGGGTAGGAGTGCTCGATCGTCTCGTGCCGCAGCAGCTTTCCGGCCGCCTTGAGATCCTTGATGATCACCGGATTGGCGTCGAAGACCATCAGGCCCTCGTACGGTGGCACCATCGAGGTGAACTTGCCGCCCGGATCCAGCGGCTGCACGAGCTCGATGCCGTTGGCGCCAGCGACGTCCATATCTTCCTCACCGAAGGCCGGTGCGAGGTGCACGATTCCGGTGCCGGAGTCGGTGGTCACGTAGTCGGCGGTCAGCACGCGGTGCGCGTTGGGATGGCCGACGAAGAAGTCGAACGGCGGGGCGTAGGACAGATCCGCGAGGGCGGCACCGTCGAATTCGCCGAGCACCTCGACAGGAGCGGAGCCTGCGGAGCGACCAGAGGATTCAGCGTTGCCGAGTTCGCGGGCGTAATGCGAGACCCGTTCGGCGGCCAGCAGATAGCGCTTGCCGTCAGCGCCGCGCACATGCACGTAGCGCACATCCGGATGCACCGCGATCGCGAGGTTCGACGGCAGCGTCCACGGCGTGGTGGTCCAGATGAGTGCGTTGGCGCCATCGAGTTCGTGCAGCGGATGGTCGCCGGGTACGCGCAGCACCATATCCACGGTGACGGCCGGATCCTGACGCATTTTGTAGGCGTCGTCGAGCCGGCTCTCCTGATTCGACAGCGGAGTCTGCTCGTACCAGCTGTAGGGCAGCACCCGGAACCCCTGGTAGATCAGGCCCTTGTCGTACAGCGACTTGAACGCCCACATCACCGACTCCATGAAGTCGAGATCCAGTGTCTTGTAGTCGTTGTCGAAGTCGACCCAGCGGGCCTGACGCGTCACATAATTACGCCATTCCCCGGTGTAGCGCAGTACCGAGGATTTACAGGCCGCGTTGAATTCCGCGAGCCCCATGGCATCGATCTGTGATTTGTCCGTGATACCAAGCTGCTTTTCCGCTTCGATTTCCGCGGGCAGTCCGTGACAGTCCCAGCCGAAACGTCGATCGACCTGCTTGCCGCGCATCGTCTGGAAACGCGGGATGACATCCTTCACGTACCCGGTGAGCAGATGTCCATAATGTGGCAATCCGTTGGCAAACGGCGGTCCGTCGTAGAAGACGAACTCCGCTGCACCCGAACGGTTCTCGATGCTGGCGCGGAAGGTGTCGTCGGTGGCCCAGCCGTCGAGTACCCGACGCTCCAGGTCCGGGAAGGATGCCCCGCTGCCGGCTGCGTAGCGACTGCTTGCAGGTCGCTCGACAGGGCCTGCCAGATCGACGCGCGGGTATGCGCTGCTCGAAGGTTCGTCCGCCATCGCGGATCCCGTCTCCTCGTGCCGCCGCGCCGTAGCGCGTATGTGTCAGCACGGGGACGATGACGACGCCGGTTGCGTCGAAACCGCGGTACCACCCCGCTTGCCCGGGCGGCGCGCCGATCCGCGGCGACCAACCAGGACCTCTCGTTTCGAGCTGTGACGGGCTCACCCGTTCGGTTCTACTGGGTGCGGTATGCGCACCGTTCTTCCGAAGACTCCCCGGTGATGGCCGGATCTACGCCGATTACATGTTTGATTCTAACCAGGACGGTCAAACCAGTTTGTAGGGCCCATGACTACCGTTTCGCATGCCGACCAGGTGGTGGCGCGGTATCGCTATCGGAGCTACGCATGGAAAGCGCGCTCACCAGCAACAGCACGGCGCCCATGATACAGACGAGGATGCACCCCCAGGCCCACAGTACTGACCCGGTGGTCAGCGCGGTCACTAGCAGGGCGAACCCGATCGCGGCCAAGACAAGCGTCAAGACGAGCATATTGACCCCCTAGGCGTGCCAGGCGGCTTGGCGTACTTCTAGCTACTCGAACAGCAACTACTGGGAGATAGATATCTGCTACGAGATTACTTGGCGCCCTTGGCGAACGAGGCGGGAGCGAGATTATTTGCGGTATTGACGTCGACGAAGGCCTCGCCGCCGTCCACCGGCACCGCCGAGCCGCGGTTCTCCAACTCCTCGAGCTGGGATTCCAGGTACGACTTCAGCCGCACGCGGTACTCCCGCTCGAAGGTCTTGAGCTGCTCGATCCGGCTTTCCAGCACGCTGCGCTGTTGGGTGATGGTGGCCATGATCTCGGTGTGCTTGCGCTCGGCATCGGCCTGCAGCGCGTCGGCCTTCTCCTTGGCCTGCCGTAGCTGATTGTCCGAACGGGCCTGGGCATCCGACAGCATCGCATCCGACTTCTGCCGCGCATCGGTGATCATCGCCTCCGAGCGGGTTCGCGCATCGCCGACCAGGCGCTCGGAATTGGCTCGCGCGTTCGACAGCAGATTCTCCGCTTCGAGCTTCGCATCAGTGGTCAGCCGGTCCGCCATCTCCTGGGCGAGGCTGAGCACCTTGGCCGCCTGCAGATTCGCATCGGCGCTCGGCGCATCCTTGGCTACCGGTGCCGCAATCGGCATCGGAGGCGGCGGCGGGGCCTGCTGAACGGGTGGTTTGATGGGCTCGGGCTGGGGCGGTGGGGCTTGCGGAACTGGTGCTTTCACCGTGGCATTGACATTGGCCGGACCGCGATTCTTCTTGGCATCGGCCAGTTCCGCATCGAGTTCGGCAACCCGCTGGCGCAGGTCGGCGTTCTCCTCGATCAGACGCGAGAGCTCCTGCTCCACGAGATCCAGGAAGGCGTCTACTTCATCCTCGTTGTAGCCGCGCTTCCCGATCGGCGGTTTGCTGAACGCGACGTTGTGCACATCGGCTGGGGTCAGCGGCATGGAAGGATCCCTTCACGCGTCTTTTGGAGATCTAGCAGATCTAGCAAGCTATCTTCTCGGTTCATTCTGACACACCTGGGCTACCCGTCGGCGTGGCCGCCCACAAACGTCATCGAGATGAAGACGACGAAAAGCAGGACCATAATCGACAGATCGAGCCGAATTCCTCCCAATGACACCGGTGGTATCAACCGCCTCAGGAGTTTCACCGGAGGATCGGTGATCGTGAAGATCACCTCGAGGATCACGACGACGAAGCCACTAGGGCGCCAGTCTCGGGCAAAGCTACGGATGAACTCGACGATCACTCGGCTGATCAACAACAGCCAGAAGATGAACAGCACGAAGTACAACACCGCAAACAAGGCCACAGACCTTACTCTGCCCGAAAATCCGCGCCGCGCAAAGTGACCACACCGCTGGCGACGGCTCGCAGGTCGCTCGAAAACGTCAGCCCGATACCCAACGGGTCTAACAGAACCCCCGGAACACAAGCGTTATTTCTGGTTGTAGAAGCCGGTTTCGGCGATCCTGCGACGCTCCTCGGCCGAGACATCGACATCGGCGGGTGAGAGCAGGAACACTTTGGTCGCGACCTTGTCGAATGAGCCACGCAGCGCAAATGCGAGACCGGCGGCAAAGTCGACCAGCCGCTTCGCGTCGGCATTGCTCAGATCGACCAGATCCATGATCACCGGGTTGCCCTCGCGGAAACGCTCACCGATGATGCGGGCCTCGCTGTAGTCGCGCGGGCGCAGCGTCGTGATCTTGGACAAGGGACCTCCGTCCTCGAAGATCCCCGGCCGACGCGCGGGCGCGGGCTCGGGGCGCACGCGCTCCTCCAGTCGCCGCTCCTCGGCCTCGGGATCGACGGCGAGCGCACCCCTGGTGGCTCCCCGCAGCATCGGCGCATTGCCGCCGGCACGGAATCGGGACGCGCCCGGCGCGGCATCGATCCTAGTGGGACGCGGCCGCGCATCATAGCGGTCGTCCCCATAGGGCTCGTCGACATAATCGTCGCGCCGAGACACCGGGTATCCCGCCTTGTACGGCGACTTGTACGCCGGCTCAGCGTAGTCCGGCTCGTCGGCATAGCGGTCGTCGGCATAGCGGTCCGCGCCGTAACCGGCGCGCTCGGAATAGTCACGGGGCCGGGGACGACGTGAGCCGCGCTCGTCCACACCTCGGGGGGCGGGTTCGGCGACGTAATCGTCTTCGTAATCCTCGAGCGGAACCATGCCGAAGTACGCCTTGAACTTGTGCAGCGTGCTCATTTCATAGACCTTCCTTCGGCCCCGGTGGCGGCCGGGTGTTGAAGTCTTGCTCAGTCCTCTCCAGTCCCAGCATATGTGTCAAATGTGACTGATGAGGTTCTTTGCTACGCCGAGGTTATCGGTCGCGCGCCCATCAAGGCGGTACCGACACGCACACAGGTAGCACCGTGTTCGATTGCCAATTCCAGATCGCCCGACATGCCCGCGGAGAGTTCGGTCGCTTCGGGATGATCCGCGCGCACCAGCGCATGCAAATGCGCAAGGCGTGCAAAAGCATCGGCGGGCACGGCGTCGAGCGGGGGAATCGCCATCAGGCCCACGAACTGCAGTCCTGGTGCGGTGGCCACCCGAGCGGTCAGTGCCGCAAGAGCTTCCGGGGCGACGCCGCCCCGACCCGGATCCTCGTCCAGGCTCACCTGGACCAATACGCGAATCGGTTCAGCGCGCTCCCCCGAGTCCAAAGCGGCTCGCGCCGCGGTGTCAAGGGCCGTTGCCAGCCGTTCGCTGTCGACCGAATGCACGGCATGTGCCCAGCGCGCGACGATCCGCGCCTTGTTGCGCTGCAGTCGACCGATCATGTGCCAGCGCACCTCCGCGAGGTCTGCCAGTTCGGCGACCTTCGCGGTGGCCTCCTGCTCCCTGGACTCGCCGAATTCCCGGCAGCCCATGCGATGCAGGATGGCGATATCGGTGGCCGGGAAGAACTTCGTCACGGGCAGCAGCCGCACCGAGCCCGGATCACGCCCGGCCGCAAGGCAAGCCGCGCCGATGCGCTTGTTCAGATCGGCGAGATTCGCCGCGAGTTCGGCGGTCCGGCCGTCCATGGCCTCGGCCGCAATGGATTCCGGCCTCATGCGTCCGCCTGCATCCAGATGACACCGGCGATGCGCCCGGTCGGTGCGCCACGGCGATGACTGAACAGCGTCTTGTCCTCGATCGTGCAGCGCGGATCGATGGCGACCGCGCCGATTCCGGCTTCGGTGAGCTGTCTGTTGATTCCGGCGCGCAGGTCGAGTGCGGGCGTGCCGCGCACGGTGGTTGTCGCGCTGCCGGGCAGATGCGCTTCGACGTCGGCGCGCATCGCGGCGGGCACCTCGTATTGACGGCCCGATGCGGCCGGGCCGAGGAAGGCACCGATGCGCTCGATGCGTGCACCGGCCGAAACCATTGCATCCAAGACGCGCGGCACGATGCCGATGCGCGCGCCGATCCGCCCGGCATGTACGGCCGCGATCACGCCTGCCTCGTCATCGGATAACAGGATCGGTACGCAGTCCGCGGTGAGCACCACCAGTGCAAGACCCGGCACGGTCGTCACCACTGCGTCGGTGGCGGGCACCGGCGCATCCTGTGGCCCATCGATGATTTCGACAGTGCGCCCATGGATCTGTTCCATCCACACGAGCCGATCCGGTGTCAGGCCGATCCCCTCGGCCAACCGGTCCCGGTTCCGCTGCACGGCCGCCGGGTCGTCCCCCACATGGTCCCCCAGATTGAACGAATCGTATGGCGGCGCCGAGAAACCGCCCGCTCTGGTGGTTGTCACTCGTCGAACGGTCAATGTCGGCGCTGCTCCCTCGCCTCCCCGGTTTTGCCGGTCGTCGAGTGCGTCAACGGCACCGTTGTGGGCCGTCGGTCTTGTGCCTGGCCGAGTGCTGGGCGTTCCCGACGAGTTACCCATGTGCGTACGAGATCTGTTGTTGCGTGGGCATACCGCCCAGTGTGCCAGTCCTGCCGAGCGATGTGCTCGTGCCCTAGCGACGCATGAACGACGGCACGTCGACGTCGTCATCATCGTCGGTGTCCGGCGGCTCGATATGCGAGCGCGTATTGTGCGTGACTGTCGGGTCGGCCAGCGTGCGGGCCCGTTCGGAATCCCGGTAGCTGGGCACCGCGCCCCGAACGGAGCCGGTTTGACCTGCGGCGGAAGTGGTTTCGGTGCGCGCCGCGGCGGCGATCTCACTGGTCCGGCCGCTCGGGCCGATCTCACCGGCCCGGCCCGAACCAATTGCGCCGCGGCCCGTCTCGAAGGTGCGCCGCGCCGGCCCGCCGCCGTCGAAACCGGCCGCGATCACCGTGACGCGAACCTCATCGCCGAGCGAATCGTCGATGACGGTGCCGAAGATGATATTCGCCTCGATATGCGCGGCCTCCTGCACCAGCGAGGCGGCCTCGTTGATTTCGAACAGGCCCAGATCCGAACCGCCCGCGATCGAGAGCAGCACGCCGTGCGCGCCATCCATCGATGCCTCGAGCAGTGGCGAATTGATCGCCGATTCGGCGGCCTTGACCGAACGGCCCTCGCCGCGCGCCGAACCGATACCCATCAAAGCGCTTCCCGCGCCCGACATCACGCTCTTCACGTCGGCGAAGTCGACATTGATCAGACCCGGGGTGGTGATCAGGTCGGTAATGCCCTGCACACCGTTGAGCAGCACCTCATCGGCGGAGCGGAAGGCGTCCATCAGGCTGACCGCCGCATCGCCGAGCTGCAGCAGCCGATCGTTAGGGATGACGATGAGCGTGTCGCAGGATTCGCGCAGCAGGTTGATACCCACTTCGGCCTGATTGCCACGCCGCTTGCCCTCGAAGGAAAACGGCCTCGTGACCACACCGATGGTAAGCGCACCGAGCTTGCGCGCGATGCTCGCGACGACGGGTGCGCCACCGGTACCGGTGCCGCCGCCCTCACCCGCGGTGACGAAGACCATATCGGCGCCCTTGAGCACCTCTTCGATCTCGTCCTTGTGATCCTCGGCGGCCTTGCGACCGACCTCTGGGTCGGCACCGGCGCCGAGACCGCGGGTGAGCTCACGGCCGACGTCGAGCTTGACGTCGGCATCGCTCATCAGCAGCGCCTGCGCGTCGGTGTTGACCGCGATGAACTCGACTCCCTTGAGTCCCTGTTCGATCATCCGGTTGACGGCATTCACGCCGCCGCCGCCGATACCGACGACCTTGATCACCGCAAGGTAGTTGTGCGGGGGCGTCATGGGCCTTCGCCTTCCTTAGATCTAAAGTCTGTCGTTTTCGGACTCTCGACATTCGGCCTGTGGCAAGTCCGGGCAAACCCTAAACCTCAACCATAGGGTCAGCGTTATGTCAAGTATCCGACTGTTGCGGAACGCTATTCGCAGCCGCCGCGATAGACGCGCAGGCGCGCCGAAACGACTGACAGAATCTTGTGTGATCCCACTCGTCTCGCCGCGCAACACGTCATATCGTGAACGGTTGCCCCCGAACGCCCGGTCTCGCTGGGCTGTTCCCACTGCGGTCACAGTTCCATCGAAAAACCCCTGGGCACAAAGGGTATCGATCACTTTACCGTGACCAGATTCGGACTCGAAACATCGAACACCGTTCCATCGCGGGTCAACAGCGGCATCACCACGGCCGCCTTGCGTTCCGCGTCATTAGTTCCTCCCCACAGTACCGTGCGACCGTCGCGCAGGTTGAGGGAAATATTCGAAATCGACCGCGCGACAACCTCGTCCACTTGCACGACCAGCGCGGCAGGCAATAGCGCCAAAACCGAGACCGCGGCCCGGGTGACCGGATCGGCGCCGTCCGGATATTCGGTGGTCAGCTTCGGAACACCGATGGGCGCGTCCTCGATCGCGAACTCCACACCCTCCGCATCGACCAGATGCGCGCCTTGCGGACTGTCCCAGAACAATACCGGCGTGCGCTCCACCACCGTCACCTTGACGGTGGACGGAAGTACCCGCTGCACCCGTGCGGTGCGGACCTTCGGAATGCTCGCCACCCGCCGGGCCATCGCATCGGTGTCGATGCGCAACATCGAGCGCCCGGACGGGATCTCGAGTTTGTCGCGCACCTGTTCCTCGGGCACCGCGACCAAACCGTCGATCTCGACCGTGCTCGCCGATAGCACCGGGGTGAACCAGGCCAGTACTAGGACAACGGTAAGGACGCACACGCCGAGCCAACTCCACCGACGCAGGCGACCCCGGTGTGCCCGGTCGAACCAGTGACCGGCGGTGCGCATCGCGGGTCACCGCCCGTATTGCGGACGCGCGCGCAGCCCATCGAGAATCTGGCTGCCGAGCATCGTCACATCGCCCGCGCCCATGGTGATCACCACATCGCCGGGCAAGGCCAGGCCCGCGACTTGACGGCCGACCCGAGATATATCCGGCTGGTAGTGCACGGGTTTGGTGACCGCTTGTGCGACGAGTGCCCCGTTGACACCCGGCAGCGGCTTCTCCCGCGCACCATAGACATCGAGCACGACAACCTCGTCGGCAAGGCTCAGTGCCGCGCCGAAATCCTGGGCGAAGGTGGCGGTGCGACTGTAGAGGTGCGGCTGGAACACCACGATGACCCGGCCCCGTCGGGAGCGCGCGCCGTCCCGGGCCTCCTGCTGCACCAGCTCGGCGGCCGCGCCGAGTACCGCACGCACCTCGGTCGGGTGGTGGGCGTAATCGTCGAAGACGCGCACGCCGTTTTCCCGGCCCACGAACTGGAACCGGCGGTGCACACCGCCGAAACCCTCCAGCCCCTGCACGATTTCGTCTACATCCGCACCAGCGGCGCGCGCGGCGAGCAGCGCGGCCAACGCGTTCAGCGCCATATGCCGACCGGGCACCGCGAGCCGCAGGGTACGCGGCGCGGCCTCGTCGGCGAGCTGGAACTGGGCCAGCCCGCCGACATCGCGCGGTTCCCAACTGTGCAGCCGCACGCCTACCGGCACCGGCGCGTCGGCCAGCTCACCCGATCCGTAGCCGAGCACCCGAACGTTCTTCTCCGCCAACCGCACACCGACCCGCTCGGTCAGCGCCCGCGAACCGGGATCGTCCAGACACACCACCAGCAGCCCGCCGGGGCCGAGACGGTCGGCGAAATCGTCGAAGACCTGGACATAGGCCGCATCGGAACCGAAGAAATCCAGGTGATCGGATTCGATATTGGTGACCACGGCGACATCCGGGTGGTATTGCAGCAGTGAGCCGTCGCTCTCGTCGGCCTCGGCGACGAATATTTCGCCGGTGCCGTGATGGGCATTGGTCCCCGCCTCGTTGAGTTCGCCGCCGACCGCGAAGGACGGATCGAATCCACAGTGCTGTAACGACACGATCAGCATGGAGGTGGTCGAGGTCTTGCCGTGCGTGCCCGAGACCAGCAATGTCCGATGTCCCTGCATCAGCGAGGCGAGCACGGCGGGACGCAAAAGCACCGGAATATCGCGCCGATTCGCCTCGACCAGTTCGGGATTGGTCTTGGGGATGGCGGCATAGGTGGTGACCACCGCCGTCGGGCCGCCGGGCAGCAGGTCGAGGGCGCTGGCATCGTGACCGATGCGCACCTGAGCGCCGCGGGCCCGCAGCGCGAGCACGCCGCGGCTCTCCTTGGCATCCGAACCGGAGACCGAGCCACCGCGCGCGAGCAGGATGCGGGCGATACCGGACATGCCCGCACCACCGATCCCGACCATATGCACCCGCGCCAATTCGGGCGGCAGGGCAGAGCGCGCCTCGTCGGCGCCGGATTCGACCGCCCCGGATTCGGTGGCATCGGCTCCCGTGGTCACCGGCCGCTCACCTCGACGACAACACGTGCCAGCTCATCGGCGGCGTCGCGGTGTCCGGCGCCTGCGGCGGACAGGCTCATTTCGATCAGCCGTGCGCGGTCGGTCAGCAGCGGTATCACCTCGTCGATCACGTATTTCGGGGTCAGCTCGGCATCCGGGACGATTCTGCCACCGCCCTGGCGGACGATCGGCCTGGCGTTGAGTTCCTGTTCACCGTTGCCGTGTGGCAGCGGTACATAGAACGCGGGCAGGCCGACCGCCGACACCTCGGCGACGGTCATCGCGCCGGAACGGCAGACGACCGCGTCGGCGGCGGCATAGGCCAAGTCCATCCGGGAAAGATACGGCACGGCGACATACCGCGCCCCACCTTCATCCGAATCCGGGACCTCGAGGGTGTTCTTGGGACCGTGCGCGTGCAGCACCGAGACGCCCGCCGCGGCCAGCTGTGTCGCCGCGCCGGAAATCGCCTTGTTCAACGAGACCGCACCCTGCGAGCCACCGAAGACCAGCAGCACCGGTCCCTCGGCTGGCAGGCCGAAATGGGCACGGGCCTCGGCTTGCAACGCGGCCCGATCCAGCGAGGTAATGGACCCGCGCACCGGAATGCCGATGACCTCGGCCTTGGCCAGACCCGAATCGGGTACGGCGGCAAGCACTCTGGCCGCGCGCCTGGCACCGACCTTATTGGCGATTCCGGCCTTGGCATTCGCCTCGTGCACCACCACCGGCACCGCACGCCTGCGGCCGAGCATGCCGCGGCCGGCCGCGAGGTAGGCGGGCAGTGCGACATAGCCGCCGAAGCCGACGATCACATCGGCCTCGACCGCGTCGATGACCGCCCTGGTCCGAGCCACCGACGCGCGGACACGGCCGGGCAACCGCAGCAGATCCGCGGTCGGCTTGCGCGGCAACGGAACCGGCGGGATCAACTCCAGCGGATAGCCGCGCTCGGGTACCAGTTTGGTCTCGAGTCCGCGTTCGGTGCCGAGTGCGGTGACCCGGATCGAATTGTCGAGTCGCCGCAACGCGTCGGCGACGGCCAGCGCGGGCTCGATATGTCCCGCGGTACCACCGCCCGCGACGATCACCGATAGTGGCTTGCGGGGTCGCTCCGCACTCACCTGGATCTTCCCCGATCTCTCGCATGGTTTATCGGATAGCTGGGCTCCCATGCCCTGGTCGCCCGCAGTGAACTCGTGCCCCTGCTCTCGGGTACCCGCCGTCGACCGGAGTCGGATTGGGTCCGCCGCCCCTGCGGGAGCGCGCCCCGTGCCCGGTCGGCCTTGGCCCGTGCCCGCGGTTCGGCCGCCCTGGCCTTGGCCGCGGCCGAGCGCGCACGCGCCGCATCCGCCTTCGCCGGTGAGTACACCTCCGGCTTGGGCAATCGCAGCAGTCGGCTGACTCGGCCGTCCTGTCCGGCCTGCAGTGCCGCGATCGCCTCGGGTTCGTGCCGGGCCGCATTGGCGATGATGCCGAACATGAACAGGGTGATCGCCAGCGACGAACCGCCCGCCGAAACCAGCGGCAACTGCAGACCGGTCACCGGGAGCAAGTTGACCACATAGCCGATATTGATCAGCGCCTGGCCGGTGATCCAGGTCGTCGCGGTCGCGGTGAGCAGCCGCAGGAACGGATCGACCGAACGGCTCGCAATGCGCAGGCCGGTGTAGACGAACAGCGCGAACAGGCCCAGAACCAGTGCGCAGCCGAGGAATCCGAGTTCCTCGCCGATGATGGCGAAGATGAAGTCGTTGTGCGAATTCGGCAGGTATTGCCATTTGGCCCGGCTCTGGCCGAGGCCGCGACCCCAGATCCCGCCGTCGGCCAGCGAGTACAGCGCTTGGCGCGCTTGGTAATTGATGCCCTGCGGATCGTCGCCCGGATTGAAGAAGGCGCGCATCCGGTCCGAACGATAACCGGCGGACAGCGCGAGAATGCCCGCGGCGATCATGCCCGCAATCGCGATGGTGACGAACAGCCGCACCGGCAGCCCACCGAACCACAGCAGTGCGGCGAGCACGATGCCGAGCGCGATGGTGGTCGACAGATTCGGCTCCAGCACGACGAGCAGGCACACCAGCAGACCGGCGGGCACCAGCGGCACCAGGATGTCCTTGAGCGCGGCCCGTTCCGAGCGGCGCGAGGCGAGCAGATGCGCACCCCACACCACCAATGTCACCTTGACAATCTCCGACGGCTGCACCGAGATCGGCCCGATGAAGAACCAGCGCCGTGCACCCTGCACCTCGGAGCCGATGCCGGGAATCAGCACCAGCAACAGCGCCAGCACCGAGATCGCGAACAGCGGAAACGACCATTGCCGCAGTCGCCGCAACGAAATCCGCAGTGCCAGATAGAACAGCACCGCGCCGATCACGGCGAACATGGCCTGCTGGATGAACAGCGAGTACGCCGACCCGCCATAGACATACGCCTCGACGCTGGATGCCGACAGCACCATGACCAAACCGAGCACTGTCAGCAGTGTCGCGATCGTGACGACCAGATGGAACGACGCGAGCGGGCGCGCCAGCCAGGCGCCGAACTTGGTGTCCGCCAGCCGATTCCGCCGTGCCGTCTCGGTCATAGATGCCGCCCGATGTCACCGACTTCCAGCGCGGCCACCGCCGCGGCGAAACTGCGCCCGCGGTGGGTGTAATCGGCGAACATATCCAAGGAAGCCGCGGCCGGAGCGAGCAGTACGGCGTCCCCAGCACGGGCAAACCCGGCCGCGGCGCGCACGGCCTGGGCCATCACGGCGTCGGCCGCGCTCTCATCGATACCGGCGTCACCCATGCCTGCATGGTCTCCCGCGCTGACCTCGACAACTGGGACCTCGGGCGCGTGTCGCGTCAATGCGGCCGCGATCACCGGTGCGTCGGCCCCGATCAGTACCGCGGCGACGAGGCGGTCGGCGATCTCCTCGACCAGATCCTCGACCGAGGCACCCTTCAGTTGCCCACCGGCGATCCAGACCACCTGCGGGTGGCCGAGAATCGAGGAGCGGGCGGCATGCGGGTTGGTGGCCTTGGAGTCATCGATGAATTCGACCTCGGCCACCTCACGCACGAACGCGGCCCGGTGCGGACCGACCTTGTGCTCGATGAGACCTTCCCGCACGAACTGCGGTGCCACATCGATGGCCCTGGTCACCGCGGCGGCGGCGAGTGCGTCGGCGACACCGGCGGGTCCCTTGGGGCTGATATCACCGACCTCGGCCAGGATGGCGGCCTTGGTGAAGGCGCGGTCGAGCAGTTTGCCGTCCACGACACCGAGTTCGCCGTCGGCGGGTACGCCGATCCGGAAGCCGACCATCCGGCGCGCCTTGCTGCGCCGGGCCAGCGAGGCGGCCACCGGATCGTCGAGTCCGACGACACCGACACGGCCGTACAGCGCCCTGGACTTGGCGGCGGCGTAGGCATCGAGGCCGCCGTGCCAATCCAGGTGGTCCTCGGCCACATTCAGCACCACACC
Source organism: Nocardia sp. NPDC051990 (assembly GCF_040680755.1). Lineage (NCBI taxonomy): Bacteria > Bacillati > Actinomycetota > Actinomycetes > Mycobacteriales > Nocardiaceae > Nocardia > Nocardia sp. NPDC051990. The sequence continues at coordinate 93,467 of NZ_JBFAXH010000020.1, forward strand.
GGCCTCGGGCCGCACCGATGGCGCCCAATGCAATTGGAACGAGGACAGTTCGACCGCGAGCACCTGCGGACCGGGATTGCGGCGCAGCGCATCCAGGATCGGCAGCCCGATATTGCCGCAGGCGACACTGGCGATTCCGGCCGCGCGCAGGATGGAGTGCACCATCGAGGTGGTGGTGGTCTTGCCGTTGGTACCGGTCACCACCAGCCATTTGCGCACCGGACCGTAGATCCTGGCCTGATCGACCCACCAGGCGAATTCGACATCGCCCCAGACCGGGGTGCCCTCGGTCACCGCGGCGGCGAGCACCGGCGAATCCGGCCGCCAGCCCGGACTGGTGATGACCAGTGCGAAGCGGCTCCAGTCCGCGGTTTCCAGTTCGGTGCAGGTCGCAATGTCCAAGCCGAGTCCGGCCGCCTCGGCCAGCGCGGCGGCACCGCCGTCGGTGACCACCGGACGCGCGCCGATATCGCGCAGCGGTTCGATCAACGAGCGGCCCGAGACACCCCATCCGGCCACCAGAACGTCACGGCCACGCAGGAATTCGAGCATGGGCCCCGGTGTTCGCAGGGCACGCGGAGAATGTTCGACCATCGCTACTTCACCCGACCGCTGAGAGATATTCGCTGTAGAACAGGCCGAGTCCGACCGCCGACGCCATGGCCGCCAACAGCCAGAACCGGATAATCACCGTAGTCTCGGCCCACTTGCTGAGTTCGAAGTGATGATGGAACGGCGCCATCTTGAATAGCCGGTTGCGGGTTGTGCGGTAGACCGCGACTTGCAGCACCACCGAGGCGGTTTCGGCGACGAACAGCGCACCGATCACGACCATCAGCAGTTCGGTGCGAGTGGTGATGGACAGACCCGCAAGCATGCCGCCCAGGGCCAGCGATCCGGTATCACCCATGAAGATCTTGGCTGGCGCGGCATTCCACCACAGGAAACCCACACACGCGGCTGCCGCCGAGGCACAGACCAGCGCCAGATCCAGCGGATCGCGCACGTTGTAGCAACCCGCCTCCGGAATCGTCGCGCAAGCGTTGCGGTACTGCCAGAACGTGATGATCACGTAGGCGCCGAGCACGAGGCTCATCGATCCCGCGGCCAGACCATCCAGGCCGTCGGTCAGGTTCACCGCATTGGACCAGGCGACGACCAGCAGACAGGCCCAGCACACGAAGATGATCACGCCCATCGACACCGTGGTGATATCGCGGACATAGGACAGATGCTTACTCGCCGGAGTCAACCCGTTACCACCGCGGAACTGCAAGGCGAGCACGCCGAAAAGGACCGCGGCGCTGATCTGACCGACGTATTTGCCCGCGGCCGACAGCCCCAGATTGCGCTGCTTGCGCAGCTTGATGAAGTCGTCGAGGAAGCCGACCACACCGAGTGCGGTGGTCAGTCCGAGCACGAGAATGCCCGAGGCGGACGGTCCGTCGGCGTCGTAACCGATGCCGATCAGATGTGAGCCGAGGTAGCCGGCCCACATGCCGACCAGGATGGCCACACCACCCATGGTCGGGGTGCCGCGCTTGGCCTGATGACTGGCCGGACCGTCGACCCGGATCTCCTGCCCGAAGCCCTGCCTGGCGAAGATCCGTATCAACAGTGGCGTCAACAGGATGGAGACCGCAAGCGCGATCCCCGCCGCGAACATAATCTGCCTCACGACTCCGCCTCGCTAGCGCTCGGCTCCGTCGTTCGGCCGATGGCCGCTGTATCCATGGTTCGCTCGCTCCGCTCACTCACGACTCCGCCTCGCCAGCGCTCGACTCCGTCGTTCGGCCGAAGGCCGCTGTATCCATGGTTCGCTCGCTCCGCTCACTCACGACTCCGCCTCGCCAGCGCTCGACTCCGTCGTTCGGCCGAAGGCCGCTGTATCCATG
>NZ_JBFAXH010000020.1:95457-118910 GCF_040680755.1 Nocardia sp. NPDC051990
CATGGTTCGCTCACTCACTCCCAGCGCCTCTGTGCTACCCCGGCTAGTTCCCGCACGTTCCGCGCTGGTCAAATGTTCGGCGACCGCCCACAGCCCGACCGCCTTGGACGCTTTGACCAGCACCACATCGCCCGGCTCGACCTCGCTGTCGAGCAGCGCGATGGCCGCACCGATATCGGGTACGAGGATCGACTCCTCGCCCCATGAGCCTTCCATTACCGCGCCCTGGTGCATCGCGTGGGATGGCCTTCTGGTACCGACCACGATCAACCGGGAGACATCGAGACGCACCGCAAGGCGGCCGATCCGGTCGTGTTCGATGACGGATTCCTCGCCCAGTTCACCCATTTCACCGAGTACGGCCCAGCTGCGACGCGGGGAGTCGCCCACACGCGACATGGTCACCAAGGCTTTGAGCGCGGCGCGCACCGAATCCGGATTGGCATTGTAGGAGTCGTTGACAACGGTGATGCCGTCGGCCGTGGTCCGCACATCCATGCGGCGGGCCGATGCGGCATGCGCGCCGCCGAGTGCCTGCGCGACGGTGTCGAGATCCGCACCGCATTCGAGCGCGACGGCGGCGGCGGACAGGGCGTTGCCGACCTGGTGTTCGCCGTGCACGGCGAGCCGCACCGGGATGCTGCCCTTCTTCGTGTGCATGGTGAAGCCCGCGCGTGCCTCCGCATCGAGATGTACATCGGTGGCGCGGATTTCGGCATTGCCCGCCTGGCCGACCGTCACCACGCGGGCCTGCGTACGTGCGGCCATCGCAGCCACCTGCGGATCGTCGGCATTGAGGACCGCCAGCCCGGTCGACGGGAGTGCCTCGACGAGTTCGCCCTTGGTTTGTGCGATCGCCTCGCGACTGCCGAACTCACCGAGATGGGCGGCGCCGACATTGAGCACGACACCGATCTTCGGCGGCGCGACCCGCGCGAGCGCGGCGATATGGCCCGGACCGCGCGCGGACAGTTCCAACACCAGGAAGCGGGTGTCGGCATCGGCGCGCAGCGCGGTCCACGGATGGCCGAGTTCGTTGTTGAACGAACCGGGCGGTGCGACGACCGGACCGAGCGGTGTGAGCACGGCCGCGAGCAGATCCTTGGTCGAGGTCTTGCCCGAGGAACCGGTCACTCCGATCACGGTGAGTCCGCCTGCCGCGGAAAGACGTTCGACGCTCACCTGAGCGAGCGTAGCGAGCGCGGCCAGTACGGCGGCCCCCGACCCATCCGAATCACCGGCCAGCGCAACGGATTTCGCGGGTACAGTGCCCGGACTCGGCGCCACCACGATCGCGGGCACGCCGACCGGGCGGGCCGCGAGCACCGCGACCGCACCGGCGTCGACGGCGGCCTTCGCATAGTCGTGGCCGTCGGCGTGCTCGCCGGGCAGGGCCAGGAAAAGATCCCCGGAACCGATTCGGCGCGAATCGAATTCGACCGAACCCGTTACCGTCACCTCCGGGTCGGGGGCGTCGTGCAGCGTGCCGCCGACAACCTCCGCGATCTCCCGCAGTGTCATCTCGATCATGAAACCGTCAAGTCCTCCGCGTCCGTCCCCTGCGGACTCTGCTCAGTGTTGTCGTGCTGCGGGCCGCGCTCCCGTCGCTCCAACGCCGCCGCGAGCACCTCGCGGTCGTCGAATGGATGCTTCACGCCCTGGATCTCCTGCCCTGCCTCATGTCCCTTACCCGCCACCAGCACCACGTCACCGGAACGGGCCCAGCCGACGGCGGCGGCGATGGCCGCGGCCCGGTCCCCGATTTCGCGCACCTCACCGCGTTCGGCCTCCTGGACCGCCAGCGCGCCTCGGCACAGCGCGGCGCGGATCGCGGCCGGATCCTCGCTGCGCGGATTGTCATCGGTGATGATCAGCAGATCGGCGCCGCGGGCACCGGCCGCACCCATCAGCGGGCGCTTCCCCGCGTCCCGGTCGCCGCCGGCGCCGACGACCACGGCCAGCCGACCACCGCTACCAGCGGCCAGATGACCGCGCAGCGTAGCGATCACCGACTTCACCGCCGCGGGCTTGTGCGCGTAGTCGACGATGGCCAGGAAGTCCTGTCCGCGCTCCACCCGCTGCATCCGGCCCGGCACGTCGACGGTGGCCAGTGCGGGTGCGGCGACTGCGGGATCCACGCCGGCGGCGGTGCACACCGCAACCGCGAGCAGGCCGTTGGCGACGTTGTAGCGCCCCGGAAGTCGCAGGCGTACATCGACATTCGCCTCCGGTCCGGTGGCGCTGAATTCCTGCTCACCACCGTGCGCGGATACCTCGCCGATCAGCTGCCAAGTACCGGAACCGGTGGTGGAAACGGTGATCGGATTCGCGAGATCGGCGGCGAGGCGCCGTCCCCATTCGTCATCGACGCAGATGACCGTCGTGTGTGCGGCGATCGGTGACTCCGGTTCGAAAAGCCTGCGCTTGGCGGCGAAGTAATCCTCGAAGTCGGCGTGGAAGTCCAGGTGATCCTGCGAAAGATTGGTGAACGCACCCACGGCGAAGCGCACGCCGTCCACCCGCCCCAGCGCCAGCGCGTGGCTGGAAACCTCCATCACGACCGCGTCCACCCCCTGCTCGACCATCAGCGCGAACATGGCATGTAACTGCGGCGCCTCGGGCGTGGTCAACGCGCTCGGCACCCGGCGACCGCCGATCCTGGTCTCGATGGTGCCGATCAGCGCGGTGGACAGGCCACTGGCGGCCAGCCCGGCCTCCACCAGATACGCGGTGGTCGTCTTGCCCGAGGTGCCGGTAATGCCGACGATGCGCAGCCGCTCGGACGGGTTGCCGTAGAGGGCACCCGACAGCTCCCCGAGCACCGACCTGGGCTGCTCGCGCACCAGCACCGGTACATCGAGCTCACCTACCAATTCGGCACCCGCGGCATCGGTGAACACCGCGAGCGCACCGCGTGCGACGGCATCGCGTGCGAAACGGGCGCCGTGCGCCTGCGCGCCCGGCAGTGCGGCGAACAGATCACCCGGTTGCACCGCATGCGAGCGCTGCTCGATGCCGGTGACCTGGATCTGCGCGAGGTCGGCTCGTGACGAGCCGGCACCGGTCATGGCCAGCACGGTGGACAACGACGTCGACCGCGGCTGGGTCGGCCGGAGCACGTGCTGGTTGGACTGTGCGGGCACAGGGCTCCTCTCGGGAATCGGCATGGACGGGACTGAGCGGATCAATAGGAATGACGGGAACGTCGAGTCAGGTTACCGACGCCGGCTCACGGCCGGGCAACGCGGCTCCAATCTTATGAAGCCTGCAGAACGAACCGTCGCGACGGCTCGGGTGACGGCGGGATCCGGTCGCGCTGCAACGCCCACGAGGCGATGTTGTGGAACAGGGGGGCTGCGGAGCCGCCACCCGAGCCGTCAGAGCTGCGAATAGGGGCGTCGAGCATGAGGCCGATGACATAGCGCGGATTGTCGGCCGGAGCCATGCCCGCGAAGGTGATCCAGTAGCTGGAGTCGGAGTAGCACTTGCAGCGCGGGTCGATTTGCTGCGCAGTCCCGGTCTTACCGGCTATCTGGTAACCGTCAACGGCGGCGGGCGCACCTGTTCCATTCTGATTCGGGTCCATCCGGTCGCGCTGGACGACGGCCTGGAACATCGTCCGCAACGTCGCAGCGGTCTGCGGACTCACCACTCGCACGCCGTCCGGCTGTGGTTCCTCGGTGCGGGTGTCGTCCGGCGCGATCTCGGCCTTCACAATTCGTGGCGGAACACGGACACCGTCGTTGGCAATGGCTTGATACATGCTTGTCATCTGCAGCGTTGTCAACGAAAACCCCTGACCGATAGGCAGGTTGGCGAAGGTGGAACCAGACCACTGATCACGAGCGGGCACGACACCGGGGCTCTCACCGGGCAAACCGACACCGGTGCGCTGGCCGAGCCCGAAGCGTTTGAGCATGTCGGCATACCGTTCTTCGCCGACCCGCTGCGTGAGCATCAGCGTGCCCACATTGGAGGATCTGCCGAAGATGCCAGTTGTCGTATATGGCACAACCCCGTGCACCCAGGCGTCCGCGACCGTCACGCCACCCATGCTGATCTGGCCCGGAACCTGGAGTATCTCATCGGGATTCGTCAGCCCATACTCGATCACGGCGGCCGCAGTGACGATCTTGTTGACCGATCCTGGCTCGAATACATCCTCCACCGATGGGTTCTTGGTCTTGGCTGCGCCCCAATTCTCCGGTCCCAGCTCTGGATTGAAAGTATTGTCGTTGGCCATTGCGAGCACCTGGCCGGTCTTGGCATCCAACACCACCGCAGAAGCCGAATTCGCGCCGGACATCTCCTTTGCCTGCTGTACCTGCTGCTGTACGTAGTACTGCAGATCCGAGTCCAGGGTCAGCTCGACACCGGTGCCGTTCATTGCGGGCTGCTTGTCACGCCAACTTCCAGGGATAACGGTGCCGTCCGAACCGCGATCGTACGTCTGTGACCCGTTGGTCCCGGCAAGCACCGAGTCCAGCGACGATTCCAACCCGATCAGACCGTGCCCGTCCCAGCCGGTGGCCCCGATGATGTTGGCCGCCAACGACCCACCGGGGTGCTCGCGCAATGGCTGCGCATCCGCGCCCACCTCCGGAAACTGCAACCTGATATCGGTGGCGATGCGTGCATCGACATTCCGGGCGAGGAACACAAAAGTCTCGTCGCTGCGCAGCTTCGCCAGCAGTTCCGATTCGGTAGGTGCCTGCTTGCCGAGCTTGTCGTGGACGGTCTTTGCAATGGCCTTCAGCCGCTCGTCAGGATCGGGTGCCTTGGCGCTTTTCTCCCTCGCCGCCTCCAGATTCTTGCGCACCTGTACGGGTTGGAAGGTCAGCTCTTTGGCGGAGGTGGTGAAGGCCAGCGACTTGCCGTAGCGATCGGTGATCGGACCGCGGACAGCCTGCTCAGTGAACGTGGTTCTGCGCTGGTTGGCTGCCTGCGCGGATAGCCGAGGCGCGGAAATGCTCTGCACCCACAGCAATTGGAGCGCGACGACTGCCAGTGCGATCAGCATGATCACCCGGCCGACGCCGAGACGGAGGCGCAGCGGCCGATCCGAGGCGGCCGTCCGCGGTCTGGATGCGGTTGCCGGCCTCGACGTTGCGGCGGTTCTGGTGGAGCCCGCCTTGGATGCCGACGGCCCGCGGCGCTGACGCGACGCGGGCCTGGTCTGCCGCAGGCTCATCGAGCGCCCTCGTCCGGGGTGGGCGCTGGTTGCGTCTCCGGCTGCGGCGCTTGGGCTTGCTCCGGTACCGACTGCGGAGTTTCCGGTTGCGGCGTCTGCACCGGAGTCTGTGCGAGCGGACTCTGCGTCGGCATCGGGCTCGGCGGTGTCGGGCTCGACTGTCCCGCAACCGCATTCACGGGCTGACCGGCATTCGGCCGGGCGGGCGGCGCGGACGGCGTGGTCGTCACCGGAACCAGTCGTTCGCCGCGGGCCTGGGCATTGCCCGTCGGCGGAGCGGTCGGGGTGGCCGGCGAGCTGTTCAACGGCGGCACCGGCGCGCCCTGCGCGGGCGTCGGCTTGCCGACCACCGTCACCCCGCCATCCGGTCCGATCACCAAACGGGCCGGATCCGTGGCCGGGATCATCCCGAGTTCGCGGGCCCGAGCAGCGAGTTCGGGCGCGGAGTCGGCGGCCTCCACCTCGCGCTGCAGCGCCGCGCGTTCATCGGCCAGCTTGCGGTTGGTCGCCCTGGCATCGCCGAGCTGATAGCTGTCCTCGGCCGAGCGGGTGGTGAGCAGCAGGGTGAGCGCGAGACCGCAGCCGAGCAGCGCGATGATCGCCGCCACGAACGGAATGCGCGTGGCCATCGCCGACGCACGCTGCTTGGGCAGATCGTGATGGTCCCCCGACTGCTCGGCACGCGTCCGGCGCTTGGCGTAGGCCCGTTGTGCAGCACCCGATTTCACCCGCTCGGCGGCCTGAACCCGGCGGGCGATCCGGCCCGGCGCCTCGTCGGTACGCGTGCGCACACTCATGCTGTCCCCTCCTGGATTCTCTCCGCCGCGCGCATCCGCACGGGTGCCGCCCTCGGGTTCTCTTCGATCTCTTGCTCGGTTGCCTTCTCGGCGCCCCGGGTCAGCAGCCTGAATTCCGGTCCCATACCGGGCAATTCGACCGGCAGGTCGAGCGGTGTCCGCGATGTGGTGCGCGGCGCCAACTCCTGTTTGACCACCCGATCCTCGAGCGACTGATAGGACATGATCACGATCCGGCCGCCGACCCGCAGCGCGTCCAGAGCGGCGGGCAGGGCGGCGCGCAGCGAGTCGAGTTCGCCGTTCACCTCCACTCGCAGCGCCTGAAAGGTCCGCTTGGCGGGATGACCGCCGGTCCGCCTGGCGGCGGCCGGGATTGTGGCATAAAGCAATTCGACCAATTCGGCACTCGTGCGAAACGGCCGCTGCTGCCGTCGGCGCACCACCTCCGATGCGATCTTGCCTGCGAAGCGTTCCTCGCCATAGGTTTTCAGCACGCGCGCCAGCTCACCGTGACTATAGGTATTGAGCACATCCGCGGCGGTGATGCCGGTAGTGGGATCCATCCGCATATCCAGCGGCGCGTCGACCGAGTAGGCGAAGCCACGCTCGGCCTCGTCGAGCTGCATCGAGGACACGCCGAGATCCATCAGGATTGCGCTCACCGAACCGGTGGTCGGCAATCCGGCCTGTTTCAGTGCGGCCGCGATTCCATCATATCGGATGTGTACCAAGGTGATTCGGTCCACGAACGGCGCCAATCGCGCACCGGCCAATGCCAGCGCGTTGGTATCGCGATCGAGTCCGACGAGCCGGATATTCGGGTAGGTCCGCAGGAAGTGTTCGGCGTGTCCGCCCAAACCCAATGTGGCGTCGACATACACCGCGCCGGGCTCCGTGAGCGCCGGGCCGAGTAGCGCGTCGGCTCGCTGGAGCAGAACCGGAACATGGCGAGGACCGTCCTGCTCACGGTTCACCTCGACCTCCCGGAATCCTGCCTCGCGTCGTCGCGCATCGAGCCGTGCCAATGGTTTCACTCGCTGCGGGGTCGCCTTGTTGCACAGCTACTTTGAAATACGAGTGCCGCGGGGTCTCTGACCGGAGCCTCGGCACCTGGCGTCGGGGAAGTACGTCAGGGTCCGCGCGTCCGGGCAGAGGCCGCGTGGCACTCGTTCGCTCAGGGCTAGAAGATTCCGCCCAGCGACTCGTCTCTCGCTTGCGCGTAGTCCTCCTCGTGCTCGGCGAGGTAGGCCTCCCACGCCTGCTTATCCCATATCTCGAGGAAGTCGACCGATCCGATCACCACGCAATCCCGCGAGAGGTTCGCGTAGCGACGATGATCGGCCGACAACACGATCCGGCCCTGGGCGTCCGGACGCTGTTCATCCGTACCGGCCGCGAGTGCCCGGACGAACGCACGCGCTTGCGGATTGCTTCGAGACGCCGCGGCGGCTCGCCGTGCGAGTGCGGTGAACTCTTCCTTGGGATATACGGCAAGGCTATGGTCCTGACCCTTCGTGACCATCAACCCTCCCGCTAGATCGTCTCGAAACTTCGCAGGCAACGTCAGTCGCCCCTTGTCATCCAACCGAGGTGTGTAGGTACCGAGAAACATCCCGCTACCTCCTGGATCTACCCCGTCGTTCGGGGAGCACGATCACCTCGGATGTATGCCCTTCCTCTTGTGCGCGCTCCACATTACCCCACTTTCCCCCACTTTCAATCGAAACTCGAGGTGATCTGGCTCCCCGCGTCATCGATTACGCAGGTCATCCCAGCTATCACGGTGGTGGAGAACTTTTTCCGTGTTCTGGCGACACGCGCCGCACGACCCGACAAGCGCCCGACAACTATCAGCAAACGCCCTGGTTCCCAGGTTTCGGCGGGTGGCGACGCGCCGTAAAGGTGGGCAGTGGGAGGTTGTGGGGAAGATCGTGGAGCGTTGTGGGCAACCCGTGCGCGGCGAGCCTTCAGCAGCCTGGTAGTTCACGCATAACAGCGCGCCGCCACACCCATTCGGTGCGGCGGCGCGTTCGATATGTCGATGTGGGCTACGGGTGCGCTACTCCTGATCGAAGCGGCGGCGGAACCGATCCTCCATACGGTCGGAGAAACCACCGGACTTGCGCTGTCGCCCACGTCCGCCCGATCCGCCACTCGGGCCACCGGATTGGGCATTGCCCGACCGGTCGCCCTTGGCGATGCCCTTGGAACCACCGAGGAGCAACAGCACGCCAGCGGCGAACATCACGATGAATCCGATCAGGCTGATGATCGGAAAGTCGCCGAGCTTCACCGGAGCGGCTATGCCGGCGACGAGTAGAAACAGGCCGAGGACGAACAGGGCCGCGGCCTGGAGTCTGCGACGACTCGAGGTCGAGCGAAGGCGTCCGCCGCGGACGGACGATGCGAACTTCGGATCCTCAGCATAGAGCGCGCTCTCGATCTGTTCGAGCATGCGCTGCTCGTGCTCGGAGAGTGGCACGGTACCTCCCCCGGCACTAGGACGTGGCTGTCGCCTCCGGGTAGGCGACAGATAGCCAAGGTCGGCTATCTGCCACCAATGATACGAGTTCGATCAGTGCCGTACCACCTACTCGCCGATAACTAAGCGGTCATGCCGCCGGACCAGCCCGGGGCGGGGCGCAATCGAGCCCCGGCATTCAGCAGATCTTCCACATCGTGGAGGAATGCGCCCACCCGCGAATAGAACTCGTCGGCCTGTTGATCATCCACATTGCGATCCAGTCCCGCCTCCAGCGCCGCCCGGATCTCCGAACGGGCGCTGAAGTAGTCGGCCCACATGACGAATTCGGGCGCGGCGCGCTGCAGCAGCACCCAGGCATTGCGCGAGCGCGCCCGCGGCGCGGCGTCCGCCCCGGTAAACGCGAGCACTGCCCCGGCACCGCGCAGCGCGGCGAGATATGCGGTCCGAAAACGTTCGCGCGGGTCGCGTTCCCCCGCCGCCTGCATCAGCAAGCCGTCCGCCCGCTGCAGCAGCTTGCCCGCCTTGCCGGGTTGCCCCGGGTGTTCGATCCGACCAGACATCAGCCGTCCCTCCGAGTCGCTCACCTGGCCTATCCTGTGCGCGAGTGCCGAGTTCCCAGCACCGCGCGGATCGAACAGGTATTCGAACGTTTGAATTGAGATCGAATATAAGGACACCCACCGACAACTTCTGTGGACCGACGAGAGCCATGACAGCCGTCAAGCCCAAACACACCCCCGCCAACGCACCTGTCGTCATCGACCTCTCCATCGCGGCGCTGCGCTCCCGGCTGCACGATGCGCTGGCGGTGTACGTCGCGGCGATGGAATATCCGCACGGCACCGAACACCATCGCGCGCCGATGTGGACCGAGCACACCACCCGCGCCGGCTGGCAGGGCGTCGCCGCCGTCGTCCCGGATGATTCCGGGCAGATCGACCTGCGGACCGCGCCGATCGTTGCCATCGGCTATGGCTATCGCGGCGCCCCCCACCAGTGGTGGCAGCAGCAGGTGCACAGCGGGATGCGGCGCTCGGGTTGGCCGGAACATTCCGCGCGTGAACTGCTTTCGGACTATTTCGAACTGACCGAGCTGCACGTACATCCGTCGGCGCAGGGGCGCGGCATCGGCGGGGAGCTGCTGACCCGGCTGTTGGCGAATCGCACCGAGAGTGCGGTGCTGCTGTCCACACCGGAAGTGCGCGGCGAGACCAACCGGGCCTGGAAGCTGTATCGGCGACTCGGATTCACCGATGTGATCCGGAATTTCGTTTTCGCCGGAGATACCAGGCCATTCGCGATCCTTGGACGACGGCTGCCACTGTGAGCGAGCGTCAGCGAGTGAACCATGAACACAGCCAGCCAACTGGTACGACGGAGCCGAGCGCAAGCGAGGCGCAGTCGTGACAGTTGTCGTCGTCGGGTCGGGTCACAATGCGCTCGTCGCCGCCTGCTATCTGGCGCGGGCCGGGGAGCGGGTCGAGGTGCTCGAGCGCGATGAGGTGCTCGGCGGCGCGGTGTCGACGGTCGAACGCTTTCCCGGTCATCTGGTCGATCGGGGATCGTCGGCGCACATCATGGTGCGCCATACCGGGATCATCGAGGAACTGGAGCTGACGCGCTTCGGGCTGCGCTATATCGATTGTGATCCTTGGGGTTTCACGCCCGCGGGGCCGGACGGCGGTGCGCCGATCGTGTTCCATCGCGATCTCGATCGGACCTGCGCCGGCCTCGCGGAGGTCTGCGGTGCGCGGGACGCGGCGGCGTATCGGCGCTTCGTCGAGGTCTGGGGTCCGCGGTCGGCACGGGTGATGCGCGCGTTCGGCGGTGCGCCCACGCCGGGTCGGCTGCTGCGTTCGTTCTGGGGGCTGGACGCGCGCGCTGGCGGGAGCGCGTTGTCGCGGGAGTTCCTGCAGACCGGCGATGCCCTGCTGGACAGCCACTTCGACGATGAGCGGCTCAAGGCGTCACTAGCCTGGTTCGGTGCGCAGTCCGGGCCACCGATGTCGGAACCGGGGACCGCGCCGATGGTCGGATTCGCCGCGCTGATGCATACGCTCCCGCCGGGACGGGCGGTAGGTGGCAGTGGGGCGCTGACGACGGCACTGGTCGCGCGGCTGCGCGCCGACGGCGGGGTTGTATCGGCGGGCGATGCGGTCACCGAGCTGCGACAGGTCGGTGCCGGCTGGCAGGTGCGCACGGCAGCGGGCCGAAATCTGCACGCGGACACCGTGATCGCGGGCAGTCATGTGCTGACCACGCTGGATCTGTTGCGAAACGGCGGATTCGACGCGACGGTGCTCGACGACTGGCAGCGCCGGATCCGGGTCGGCCCCGGTATCGGTATGGTGGTGCGGCTCGCGACCGCCGCGCTGCCGCAGTATCCCGGTAGCTCGACCGCCGAATCCGCCAATGGTCTGCAGTTTCTCGTCTCGGATCGGCGGCAACTGCGCCGGGCGCACGGTGCGGCGCTGGCCGGTGATCTGCCGCCGCGTCCGGTGGTACTGGCCATGAGTTTCAGTGCGCTGGATCCGAGTATCGCCGCTGCTGGTGAGCATCAGCTCTCGCTGTGGGCGCAATGGCATCCGTACGAGTTGGCCGACGGGAGCGACTGGGCCGCGCACGCGGCGTCCGAAGCCGATCGGATCATCGCCGAAGTCGACTCCTACGCACCGGGTTTCGGGGCGAGTGTGCTGCGGCGGTATGTGCAGACACCGGTCGATCTCGAGCGCGAACTCGGGTTGCGCGGCGGGAATGTGATGCATGTGGAGATGTCGCTGGATCAGATGATGCTCTGGCGGCCGCTGCCGGAGTTGTCCGGGCAGCGGGTGCCCGGCGCGCCCGGGTTGTATCTCACCGGGGCGTCGACGCATCCGGGTGGCGGAGTGTCCGGAGCGAGCGGGCGCAGTGCGGCGCAGTTGGTGCTTCGTGATCGACGGCGCAACCGGATCCCGCTGCTGCGCAGGCGATGACGGAGTCCACCGGGCCATCCGGGCCGGAGCCGCATGAGCGACCGTCACAGACGGAGATCCCTGGTTCGCGGGCGGAATCCTCCGGTCGAACAGATTCCGACGTCCGCGATGCCGGCGCGAGCGGACACCCGCGGTTGCCGGCGGCCTTGCGATGGACGCCGCGATTCCTGGCACCCGTGGTCTCGGCGGTACTGCTCGTACTCGTGCAGATCGGTTATCCGCTCGCGTCGGGCGTTGCTCGCGATCGGGTGACCGTCGCGGTTGTGCTGCTGTTGGCGGGGACGGCGCTGGTGCATGCGATGACGACGCGCGGTGTTCGGTACGCTCTGGGATTCGTCGTGATCGTCTCCGGGCTCGGCTTGCTTGCCGAAATTATCGGTACCGCAACGGGTTTCCCGTTCGGTTGTTATGAGTATGCCGACGGCAGGCTGGGGCCCGCGGTGGCGGGAGTGCCGTTGACGGTCGCATTGGCTTGGACCGGTGGGCTGTATCCGGTGTGGGTGGTGGCCGGGCTGTTGACTCGGCGGCGGGCCGGGCGAGTTGTTTTGACCGCAGTCGGGGCCGTGGGATGGGATCTGTTCCTCGATCCACAAATGGTGGCGGACGGGCAGTGGAGCTGGTGTGCCGCCGGTTGGGGGCTGCCCGGACTCGCTGAGATTCCCTACACCAACTATCTGGGGTGGTTCGCGGTGGCGCTGGTGATGGCGTTGCTGCTGACCCGCTTGGATCGCACTGTGGGGATTTGGGGCGCGAATACGTTCGCGGCACCGACGGCAATGCACCTGCTGTCGACAGCGCGGACACAGGCGCCGACCGCCGAGCACCCGTCGCCGACAGCACAAACACAGGTACCGACGACGATGGCCGCAGATCTGGACGCTGGAACCCATGCACTGAAGTCGGGAACCCCCGGCTCGCCCGGTCCTGAGCACGGATCCCGAGAGCCGATAGCCCTGATCTCGGCGGACGTGGTCGTGCCGGTGGCGGTGTTCATGTGGACCTGGCTCGGGTCGACGCTCGCACATGAGGTATTCCTCGAGCTGCCGTATTCGGCCTGGTACGGGTGTGTCGGGCTGGGGGTGCTCGGCGTGGCGCTGCTGGTGCGGTTGGTCGCGGCCCGACGGGGCTGACGCGGTGCGGATACGACCGATCCGACACGTCGGTCGGCGTGCGTTCCGCCCGTCGCGTGGCAATTCGGGGCGACGGCCTGGCACGATGTGTGCCGTGCAGCCGAGTCCTCTCACCGTGATACCCGAAACACCGGTTCTACTGCCACGTTCTCCCCGCCCCGGAGCGCGGGTGGCCGCGGCAGTATTGCTGGCCGCGATGCTGGTGCCCATGCTCGTGGGCTGCCTGCGGGTGCAGGTGTCGATGGGTGTGTCATCCAATGACCGGGTGTCCGGTCGGATCGTGGCCGCGGTGGTGCCCGCGGACGCCAATGACAAGGGCCCGCAACTGAAGGCGCCCGACTCGCTGGCCGCGAAGGTGCGGGTCGAGCCGTACAGCCAGGATGGCTATGTGGGCAGCAAGGTGTTCTTCGAGGATCTGTCCTTCGGTGAGGTCGGCCAGCTCGGCGCACTCTCGGATCAGACCCAGGGCATGTTCAACCTGTCGTTCCAGCGCACCGGCGATCTGGTCAGCCTCAGTGGCCGGGTCGATCTGAAATCCGTTCCGCCGCATGGCTCGGACGTGCAGTTCACGGTGGCCTTCCCAGCCCGGGTCGCCAAGACCAACGGTAACCGCGAGGACGATTCCACCGTCTCCTGGAAACTGCCGCCCGGCGATGTCTCCACGGTGCGCGCCGAGGTCAGCTACGCGGACCCGAATACCCGCTCCTTCGCGGGCTGGGCCGGCATCGTCGGCGGCATCACCCTCGCCGTCGCCGCCATTATCGCCGCCATCGCCTATATGAACCGCAACCCGACACCATCCGGCGCACCCGAAGGCAACTTCTCCCTGAGTAATCTGTGGCGTTCACTGATCCGCCGCTGACGCGAACCCTGTGCACGAGCGCGACCATCGCCACATGGATGGGCGCGGGTATCGCGCTGTTCGGTTGCGGGACCGCGGTATTCAACCGCGCTACGGTGCGCAGGCTGTCGGCCGGAACGCATACCGTGATCGAGCCGGTGGCGGTGTGTATCCCGGCACGCGATGAGGCGCAGCGACTGCCCGAGCTGATCGACGATCTCCGCGGCCAGCTGGGTGTTCCGCGACTGCGGGTACTGATCCTCGATGATGCGTCGTCGGACGGAACCGAAGCGGCCGCGCTCGAAGCGATTGCGGACGATGCGCGATTCGCGGTGTTCCGCTCCGAGGCCGAACCCGCACCCGGATGGACCGGGAAGGCCGCGGCCTGCGCGCGACTCGCCGAGTTGGCCGACGCCACGGTGCTGATCTTCCTCGACGCCGATGTGCGACTGGCGCCGAATGCGATTGCCGCGGCGACCGCCGAATTACGCCGCAGCCGGGTCGCATTGTTGTCACCGTGGCCGTACCAAGTGGCCGAATCGGTGGCCGAGGCGCTGGTGCAGCCGCTGCTGTGCTGGTCGTGGGCGGCCAGCCTGCCGATCGCGGCCGCCAACCGCAGCCTCCGCCCCTCGACAGCCGTCGCCTGCGGCCAGTTCCTGGTCTTCGATGCTGCCGCCTACCGGGTCATCGGCGGTCACGCCGCGGTGGCCGCGAGCCCCACCGAGGACCTGGATATCGCTCGCGCACTGCGTCGTTCGGGTCGCCGGACCGCGCTGGTCGCGGCCGGCCGCGCGGCGAGCACCCGAATGTATCGGAACGCAACCGAACTGGACGCCGGTTACACCCGCTGGCTGTGGTCCGCCTACGGCGCCACGACAGTCGGCGGCGCGGCAGTGGGAGCCGTGGCGGCACTGGCCTACTGGGTGCCCCCACTGGCTGCGATCGCGGGTCGAGGCTCCGTACGCACCGCCGGTTTCATCGGCTACAGCGCCGCGGTCGCCAGCCGCCTACTCGCCCGCACACTGGAACGCGGCACCGCGACCCGCACGGATGCCCTTGCGGCCCTGGCACACCCGATCTCTGTTGCCGCGTACCTCTGCCTCTGGTCCCGCTCCCGCCACGCCCACCGCACCAACACCTTGACCTGGAAGGCCCGCCCCCTCGCCCCCACCCGCTGATCGAGATCAGCTGGCATCCATGGCGGCATCATCCGAGCAGACCTGCCATCAGTTCCACCTGATCTTGATCCGGCGGCGGCGGTCTCGCCGTTCCTGCGCTCGGCGGTGTTCTACGGCGGCATCGCCCGTCGATCCGCTGGTGCCTGAACCTGTCCGCCCCGCTCCCGAAACCTGCCGCGCTACCTGGATCCGCCCCGGCCCAGGAACCGGCCTCGGCCTCAGCGTACGAAGGGACAGCTCAGCGCACTGAGGTGAGTCCTACGGTCGGGAGGAAGAAGCAGGACTTGCCGCCGTTGTCCACGGTTCCGAAGACCACCGCGAGTACCGTGCCCGATCCGGTGTCAACCGGAACCGCGCGGACCCCGCCGGCCGGAAATGTGGCGAATAGATCGTGGATGGCGCGTTCGGCGAGTGGTCTTATCTCGGTCGGGATTTCGATGGGCACCATTGTGCGGACCACATCGGAGATCGATCCCATGGCGGTGACGCCGCTGCGGCCATTGGCCAGGTTGATCCAGGCGACATTCATGCCCGTGCCATTCGTGCCGTCCGGGCCGAGGCCATAGGGCACGAAGGTGAACAGGATTTGGCCCGCCTTGACGGCGGCCGGGTCGAGTCCGGGAATGGCCACGGTGGTTCTGGGCCATGGGCCGGGGACGGCGCCCGCAACCGCGGGGACCAGACCGAGGATGCCGGTGCCGGAGCAGAACGGCGCGGCCGCTGGATATAGGAACGGGTCGATGCCGAAGGTGCGCAGCCCTTCGACAACGGCGCGGTAACCGGCGAACAGATCACCAGGCCCGGTCTGGGCGGATGGTGCGGGCGCGGCGGGAACAGCGGGCACGGCTTTCGGCGCCGCGGCGGCGATGCCAGGGGCGGCGAGAGTCAGCGCGGCCGCACCGGTCGCGATGGCGGTTAACGTGGTCAGACGGCGCAGTAGGATCACGGCGGACCTCCTCATCGTCGGGCACGAATCGAGGTCCGAGAGTACTCCGGCAAACCTCCACAACAGCGGCTATTTCAGCGGTCGCCACGGTCGCGCCGCGCGTCCCAGCGGATCGCCGCAGCGACGCACAGGTGGGCAATGAGGTCGCACCCGAACTGCGCCGACGCATTGCGAATCCCACCGACTCTTCGCCGATGCGTGGGGTCTGCGGACAGCGCGCGCCGCCTGAATCCGGCGCCGCCCTGGCCTACCGGGACGGCGGCATCCGTCAGACGCTGATCGGTGCGGCGGTTACGCCGTAGCCGAGGTTGGTGAGGACCTCACCGGTGGCCTTGGCGAAGTTCAGCGTGATGAAGTGCAGACAGGGTGCGCCCTCATTGATGAGGCGCCGGCCCATTTCGGTGGCGATTTCGATGCCGACCTCGCGGACCGCCGCATTGTTCTCCTCCGGCCCGTCACCGGCGGCCCTGCGCAAGCGCTCCATGACGGCGGGTGGCAGTGGACGTCCGCACAGTTCCTCCGCGCGTGTCACTGTGCGCAGCGAAGTAATGGGCATCAGCTCCGGGATGATCGGCTTCGCGCCCTCGATCGGATCGAAGGCCACGATGCGATCGCGTAGGCGCAGATAGTGATCGACGTCGAAGAACATCTGGGTGATCGAATACTCCGCGCCCGCACGCAGTTTCGCGGCCAAGTACGCGGTGTCGTGCTCCAGATCCGGGGAGCGATGGTGGCCCTGCGGGAACGAGGCGACGCCGACATGGAAGTCACCGAGGTCGCGCACGATGCGCACCAGTTCCTCGGCGTAGGCCACCCCCTCGGGATGTTTACGCCATTCGCCGAGTGGATCGCCGGGTGGGTCGCCGCGCAGCACCAGGATATTGCGGATGCCCGAATCGGCGTACGCGCCGACCAGCGAGCGCAGTTCGGCGACGCTGTGCTCGACCGCGGTCAGATGCGCGACCGGCAACAGCGTCGTCTCCTCGGCGAGCGCGCCGGTGATCCGTACGGTGCGGTCGCGGGTGGTGCCGCCCGCGCCGTAGGTCATCGAGACGAAGGCCGGATGCATGCGCTCGAAGGTGCGCGCGGCCCGCCACAGCCGCGCCTCGCCCGCGGCGTCACGCGGCGGATTGAACTCCACCGAGAAGGGCACCGACCCCCCCGAATGGGTCCGCAGACTCTGCACAACCGAGGGTGTTCCAGAGACGATCGGTGGCGTCGGGGACGGCCGGCCAGGGGTCGAACTTCCCCGCACGTAATCGAAAGTCACCGGTCCAGTGTAGTGGTGCCGGTCCCAACTCCACCTCGCTAGCGCTCGGCTCCGCGGTGACCGACGGCGCTGTGCCTTTGGTTCCGGCGCTCCGCTCGGTCATGTGCCCGTCAGGTCGTCGCACCCATACGCGTATTCTGCGACCAGGCGACACATTCGCTATCGCCGGGCGACACGACCGTCACCGTCCGGCACCGAAGTACCTATAGCGCCCACGATCCACCGCGCGCATCAGCACCCGCACGACCTTGGAGGCTCCCCTGTCCGCCGGAACCGGTATCCAGACGCCTCAGGCCACCCCGCCCGCGAGCCACACGCCGGGCACCCCCGGATTCGTGGCGACGGTCGAGGACGCGCTCAAAGCCTTCTTCCTGACCCGACGCCCCATTGTCGAACCGCTAGGTCCGGCTTTCGTCCAGGCCGCGGATGCGCTCGAACTGTTCGTGCTTCGCGGCGGTAAGCGCACTCGACCCGCCTTCGCCTGGACCGGCTGGCTCGGCGCGGGCGGCGATCCCACCGGCCCGCACGCGGCCGCGGTCCTGAACGCCTGTGCCGCACTGGAATTGGTGCAGGCCTGCGCACTGGTCCACGACGACATCATCGACTCTTCACGCACTCGTCGCCGCTTCCCCACCGTGCACGTCGACTTCGAACAGCGCCACCGCGACCACGGCTGGACCGGCGATGCCGAACACTTCGGCACCTCGGTCGCCATCCTGATCGGCGATCTGGCGCTGGCCTGGGCCGATGACATGGTGCACCACGCCGGGCTCGACGCTGCCGACCTCGGCCGTTTCGCGCCGGTATGGGCGCTGATGCGCACCGAGGTACTCGGCGGGCAACTGCTCGATATCCACGGCGAATCGGCGGGTGACGAATCCGTCGCGGCGGCGCTGCGCATCAACCGCTACAAGACGGCGGCCTACACCGTCGAGCGCCCGCTGCACCTGGGTGCTGCGCTCGCCGACGCTGATCCGCGACTGATCGAGGCGTACCGGACCTTCGGCACCGATATCGGCATCGCCTTCCAACTGCGCGACGATCTGCTCGGCGTCTTCGGCGATCCCGCGGTCACCGGAAAGCCCTCCGGCGACGACCTACGCGAGGGCAAACGCACCGTCCTGGTCGCCGATGCGCTGCAGCGCGCCGATGCCACCGACCCGGCCGCGGCCGCCCTACTGCGCGCCAGCATCGGCACCGACCTGACCGCGGACCAGGTCGAGCGGTTGCGCGCAGTGATCACCGAACTCGGCGCGGTCGACGAGGTGGAGCGCCGTATCACCGAACTCACCGAACAGGGCCTGGCCGCACTGGCATCGAGTACCGCCACCCCCGACGCCAAGGAGCGATTGCGCGCCATGGCCCTGGCCGCGACAAGTCGCACGCACTAATCGCGACCGCGCGAGGAGATCCACATGAAAACCGTTGCGGGACCGACCGATCGCGTCGTGGTGGTGGGTGCCGGACTGTCCGGCCTCGCCGCGGCCCTGTATCTGACCGGGGCCGGACGCACCGTCACCGTGCTGGAACGTGCCGATCATCCCGGTGGCCGCGTCGGCCGGTACCGCGGCCCCGACTACGAAATCGACTCCGGCGCAACGGTCCTCACCTTGCCGGAGCTGATCGCCGATGCCCTCGCCGCCGTCGGCGGCACCCCCGAAACCTGCACGCCGCCACTGCGCATCCACCAGCTCGCCCCCAGCTATCACGCCCGCTTCGCCGACAACTCCTCCATGTGCGTCTACGCCGATCCCGAGGCCATGGCCATCGAGGTGGCCCGCGTCTGCGGCGCGGACGAGGCCCTGCGCTACCGACGGCTGCGCGCCTGGCTCGCGGAGATCTATCAGGCCGAATTCACCGAGTTCATGGATACGAACTTCGATTCGCCGCTCGATATGGTCCGCTACCCGGCCAAGCGCCGCGCACTGGCCACGCTCGTGCGACTCGGCGGCTTCGGCAGGCTCGGCCCGCGCGTGTCCCGTTTCCTGCGCGATCCCCGTCTGGCTCGGCTGTTCACCTTCCAGGCGCTGTACGCGGGCATGGCCCCGGCACAGGCACTGGCCGTATACGGCGCGATCCCGCATATGGACACCTCGCTCGGCGTCTACTTTCCCGAGGGCGGTATGCGCGCCATCACCGTCGCACTCGCGGACGCCTTCACCGCGGCGGGCGGCGCACTCGAGCTGAACACCGAGGCCACCGGGATCGAATACACCGGCGGCCGAGCCAGGCAAGTCCGCACCGCCGACGGCCGCACCTTCGACTGCGACGCCGTGGTTCTCACAGCTGACCTCGGTGCACTCGAACGCTTCGGCGTGCGCCGCCGCCGTCGGCTGCGCGCCGCACCCTCCGCTGTAGTCGCACACGGCACCATCCCCGCCGCGATCGCCCGGACCTGGCCGATCCAGGCCCACCACACCATCGATTTCGGCGCTGCCTGGGACCGGATCTTCGACGAGATCGCCGCCCGCCCCGGCCGCGGTCGCCTGATGAGCGACCCGTCATTGCTGCTCACCCGGCCCGCGCTGACCGATCCGACGCTCTACATCGACCGCGCCGACGGCAGGCATGAGCCGTTCTCGCTGCTCGCCCCCTGCCCCAACCTCACCGCCGCACCGTTGGACTGGGACCGACTCGGTCCCGCCTACCTGCGTGAACTCCTGAATGTCATGGCGGAACGCGGATATCACGGCATTGCCGACTACTTCACCGTCGATCACCTCGACACACCCGGCACCTGGCGCGATCAAGGCATGCTTGCCGGCACCCCGTTTTCCGCGGCGCATCTGTTCCGGCAAACCGGACCGTTTCGTCCACGCAACTTTCCCGGCGGCAGCGACAACGTGGTTATCGCCGGTTGTGGCACTACTCCGGGTGTCGGAGTGCCGACAACCGTGCTTTCCGGAAAACTGGCGGCAAACCGAATTATCGGCGCCGCGCGACCCACTCGGAATGTATCCCCACGCACCAGCGGGATAGTGTTCCCGGCAAGCCGATAAGCTAGCGGCCGACCTATTCGCCTGCGGTTGCGACCGCCGACCACTCCGGGGGGACCGACACGACATGCATCCCCCTGAGATGACCGCCCCCGCGCCCACCGACAACTCGATCACCGCGACCGAAGACGAGGCGCGCCCATCGCGCGCCCCGGCGCGGCGGGCGACCCCGGCCGTCGCCGAACACGGATTCCGCGCCTGGCTGCGGACCACCGCCGACTTCGCCCGCAGCCCTGAGGGACATTCGGCGCTGCTCGGTTTCTTCGGCGCGCTGATGATCACCTTCGGCGGATTCGGCGCGGGCAGCGTCCGCGAAAACGATCCGCTGCTCGAGGCATTGCATCTGTCCTGGCTGCGGTTCGGGCACGGCTACGTGCTGTCCACCATGGTCATCTGGGTCGGTGTGCTGTTGATGATCACCGCGTGGGTGCGCTTGGGCCGCACCACGATCGGCTTCGGCGACCGACCCGACACCGGGGTCACGCTGAACGAGTTGCGCGCGATCGTCGGCATCTGGATCTTCCCGCTGCTGTTCGCGGTGCCGATGTTCAGCCGCGACGCGTATTCGTATCTGGCCCAGGGCGCGCTGCTCCGCGACGGCTTCGATCCCTATGTCTCCCCACCGGTCGCCAATCCCGGTGTGCTGCTGGACAATGTGAGCCCGGTCTGGACCACCACCACCGCGCCCTATGGTCCGATCTTCCTGCTACTCGGCAACGCCATCACCGCGATCACCGGCGATAACGTCGTCGCGGGCACCATCGCGCTGCGACTGGTCATGCTGCCCGGCCTGGCGCTGATGATGTGGGCGGTGCCGTATCTGACCAAACACCTCGGCGGCAAGCCGACCGTCGCGCTGTGGCTGGCCGTGCTCAACCCGCTGGTCCTGATCCACCTCATCGGCGGCGTGCACAACGAAATGCTCATGGTCGGGCTCATGTGCGCGGGTATCGCACTGGTGCTCGAACGCCATCATGTGGCGGGCATCGTGGTCGTGGCGATCGGCGTCGCCATCAAAGCGACCGCCGGTGTCGCGCTGCCATTCCTGGTATGGATCTGGATGCTGCACGAGCGCGAACGCCGCGCACTGCAACGCGCGGGGCAATCACCGGGTGCCACTCAGAGTGTCGAGAGCGAGGCCGAGCCAGCGCGAGCCAGCGCGGAAGTGCCGCATCCGGCGCTGATGTTCGCCAAGATCGCCGGACTCGGTTTGAGCGTCTTCGCGGTGGTGTTCGTGGCCGCCTCGGCCATCGCCGGGGTCGGCATCGGCTGGCTGACCGCGCTGTCGGGCTCGAAGAAGATCATCAACTGGCTCTCGCTGCCGACGATCATGGCGCATATGGTCCGCTGGGTGACACCATTCCCGATGGATCCGGTCCTCGCGGTGACCCGCGCACTCTGTGCGCTGGCGCTGATCGCCGTGCTGGCGTGGACCTGGTGGCGGTTCCGGCACAGCGAGCGCGAGGCGGTCTTCGGCATCCTCATCGCCTTCGTCGCCATCGTCATCCTCTCGCCCGCCGCACTGCCCTGGTACTACTCCTGGCCGCTGGCGCTGGCCGCCGGGTTCGCACTGTCCACCACCACGCTGATGATGCTGGTCGGACTGTGCACCTGGTTGATGCTGGTATTTCAGCCGGACGGCTCGATCGGGCTCTACAGCTTCACCCACGTCGCCGCCGCGACCTTCGCCGCCGTGGTAGCGGCCCTGTCGCTGCGTACGGTCGACCCATTGCGATTGCGCGCCACCCCGCCGGAGAGCAATCCGGTCGCCGTCACCCGGTCATGACCGAGGTCGCGCCGACAGACCGCGGCTCGGAACTGGCCGCGGCATACCACGTCTGCCGTGCGATCGCCGCCGAACACGGCCGCACCTACTTCCTCGCCACCCGACTGTTGTCCGCACCACGAAGACCCGCGGTACACGCGCTCTACGCCTTCGCGCGCCTGGTCGACGACATCGTCGATCACCCGACGCACGACGCCGAACACGGCCCCGCGGGCGAACTCGATCTGGTCGAAAAACAACTGCGCGTCGCCTTGGAACAGGTCGAGTCTCCCGTCGACCGGCGCACCCAGGTACTCGTCGCAGTGGCCGACACCATCCAGTGCTACGGCATTGCGCCCCAGCACTTCTGGATCTTCCTGGACTCCATGCGCATGGATGTGCCGGGCACCGCGCACTTCCGCGCCCGCTACGCCACCATGACCGAACTGCGCGACTACATGCGCGGTTCCGCGGCTGCGATCGGTCTGCAACTGCTGCCGGTACTCGGCACGGTCGTTCCGCTGGCCGAGGCCGAACCCGCCGCCGCCGCGCTCGGCGAGGCCTTTCAGCTCACCAACTTCCTGCGCGATATCGCCGAGGATCTGGACCGAGGCCGGATCTACCTGCCCACCGACGAACTCGCGGCCTTCGGCGTCGACGCGGACCTGCTCACCCATTGCCATCGGATCAACCACACCGAACCGCGGGTGCGCCGCGCACTTGCCCACCTGATCGCGATCAACCGCGACCTCTATCGCTTCGCCAATCCGGGCATCGATCTCCTCGACCCCCGGGTGCGCCCCGCCATTCGCACCGCGAGCACGCTCTACTCCGGCATCCTCGATGAAATCGAACACTCCGACTATGCGGTGTTCGCACGCCGCGCCGTGGTCCCCCGCCACCGACGCCTGCGGGTCGCGGCGATCGAGTTCACCACCGCGACCCTGCGGCTCTGAGACTCGATCGCAACGACGCCACTCACGCAACTACCACAGACCGAGTCCTACGGGCGACCAGCGCGGCCGAAAATTCAGAAGGGGTCGGCTGCCGCACGGCGCAGAACCTCGCGCGCGAGCGGGCCGTGCAATGCGTCTACGGGCTTACCGGGCAGACTGTCGTCGTCGGTGAAGATCCACTCCAGGATCTCCTCATCGGTGTACTTGGCGTCTTTCATGACGGTGATCAGGCCCGGCAGCGGCTTCACGATCGCGCCGGTATCGTCGAAGAAGCGCTCGGGCACGCCGGCAACGCCATCGCGGCGCACGGCAAGCAACTGATGATCGCGCAGCATCTGATGCACCCGGGTCACCACGAGCCCGAGCTTGTCGGCCACCTGGGGCAGCGGGATCACCGCCTCCGACGGGGGAACAACATCGTCACTGCAAGGAAATGCACTCACCTGGATAACGGTAGACGGTCCCGCGGCTCGTGGCTCGAGACACCCTGGACCGTCCCCCTCCGATTCGACCTGGTGATAGCAAGCTCGTGGCCACGAACCATCGGTTGCACACCCAAATCAACCACAACGGAGCGAGTCATACGAGCCGTCGCGGCCCGGCTCGCGTCCCAGTCGTCGAAGCACATGGGCCGCAGGCACCGAACTCGACCGCCCGGCACGTGTGCAGCACGACCCGCTCAGGCGACCCCAACGGAGCGAGTCTTACGAGCGAGGAGTTCGCGGCCCGTCTCACGTCCGAGTCGACGAAGCACCTACGGCGCAGGCACCGAACTCGACCGCCTGGCGCGTACACATCAGGTGCCGAACGCCCCTCCATCAGCGACCACAACGGAGCGAGTCTTACGAGCGACCCGTTCGCGGCCCGTCTCGCGTCCGAGTCGTCGAAGCGCATGCGACGAAGTCGCGAGTCTCGACGACTCGGAC
>NZ_JBFAXH010000021.1:0-104921 GCF_040680755.1 Nocardia sp. NPDC051990
GCACGCGAACGATCCGCAGCCGCAACGGATTTCCCAGCGCCTGAGCCGTCGAGACTCGCGACTTCGTCGCATGCGCTTCGACGACTCGGACGCGAGACGGGCCGCGAACTCCTCGCTCGTAAACCCTCGCTCCTGGTGGTCGGCAGTGCTTGTTGCCGCGGTTCGATCCAGTGCGCTCCGCCGAATCAAGACGACGAGTTGCCCGGCGGGATGCCTTTGGCTGCGGTGGATCCGCAGAACTCTTCGATTTTCTCATCGAGGAACCGCGCCTCGACGGCATCGCGGAACTCCGGTCCGGCGATCCGCCGCCGCAGCCCGATGAGCCGTTCCTCCAGTTGGGCGATGCGCTTGTCCTCGGCGAGGCCGAGCACCGGAACCAGCGAGGCGGTCGCACCGTCCAGACTGCCGTTGATCAGATGCGCCGCGGCGCTGTCCACCCGGGCCATCGCCTCGGCGCCATAGGAACGCCGCTCGGACGGGCCGTTCGCGTACAACTCGATGGCCTGTTGGGTCGCGGCCAGGGCGGGTTCGGCCTGACCGAGATGGATATAGGTCGCGCCCGCGTAGTAATGGGCCTTGGCCTCGTTGAAGCCGAAGACGCCGCCGACCTCGTCGTGCAGCGAATCGGTATCGGCCGCCTCGCGGGCATCGTTGGCGGCCCGAATGCAGCGGTCGGCATCGGCGTCACTGCCCAACCGGGACCAGATTCTGGCCTCGATATTCAATAGCCGAACCTTGGCCGTGGCCGATTCGGCGAACTCCTGCCCGCTCTGAGCCAGCAGCACCCCGCGGCGCGGCCGGTCGGACCAGTATTCGATCAGCGCGTGCATGCCGCGGGTCCAGGCGCGCAACCCGTTGTGACCACACAATTCCGAATAGGCCCAGGCCGCTCTGATCTGCTCGCCCGCGGCATCGAGATAGCCGAGGTCGGTACTCGCATTGGCGAGCAATCCCGACAGCGTGCCGGCGAGCAGATACAGGTGGCTGGTATCGGCGGGGCGCTGATGCCCCTCCAACAGCCGGTACACCCGGCGTCGCACTCGCAGCATCTCCACCATCATCGGTACCGGCGGGACGTGCACGTATTCGTTCGCGATGCGCGTGACATCGGCATCGAGCTGTTCCAAGGTGCTGGCACCCACATTCGTGCTCTCGGCCCGGCCGGCGTGCTCGCTCGCCTCGTGGGCAGCCGCCATGATCAGATCCCTCTCCGAAATCGCCGCTAACGCATCACCTCTCATCGCACCGGCGTCTATGAGAGCCAAAAGGTCCGCGTCACTCGAATAATTGGCGCGGGCCGAGGCATCGGCCCGCCTGTCGAATGCGGGCGCTGCCGGTCGATCGAATATGGGCTGATCGATCATGGCCGCGAACCGCGCCCGCACAACATCGTCGGACCTGGCCAGGGAGGTATCGAGGGCGGCTTGGTTGACCGGACGTGGATGGACCCGCGCGCCGCCGGCCTCCCACTTCGATACCAGGCGCTCGTGTACTCCCAGATGTGCCGCGAACTCCCGGATACTCATCCGCCTGGCATCGCGAAGGGCACGGGCCTCCCTACCTGACCACTGCCGGACCACGATGCCCTCCCTTCCGTACGAACTTCATCCCAGAGTACGAGTGGAATGTGAAGGCGGCCATAAGCAAAAGCATTCCGCTATCAGAGGCAGCGGAATGGCAGTGTAAGGCGAGCAGGTGGGCAATTCCCGAATCGCCGTCCGGCACAGGACCCTTGGATGCGTGGAGGCAAGGAGGCGGCCGTGAATGTGGAGAAACTCAGAACAGTCGACGATTGGGTGGCCTATTACCGGCACGAGTTCGGATTACCGGTCACCGAACGCGGCGGGTTCGTGATGCTGCCCATCACCGGCCGGCTCTGTGTTATCCATCTGCCGACGACTCGGACCGAAAAGGTCAGGGCGGCACTGGAACAGCATGGGATGAGGGGCCCCATGCTGGCCAGGCAGATCCGCTGGAGCTTCCTCGCCGAGCCGGACAGCCGGCCGGGGGCGCAGGTATTGGAGGTGCTGAACCGGCTCGATATCGGCATACCGGCCATCGGCAGTGCCGTGATGTTGCCGACCGGGCTCGGGCGGTGGACCCGGGAAGGGTGCTACTGGGTCGCCGCACCAAGTCACGGCGACACGCTCCCACCGTTATCCGTCATCATCACGACGGCACTCGCGGTGGGGGCGGGTGGCGGGGACTGAATGCGTCGTCGGTCCCCGCCGCCGCTCGGCGCCGGGCCGACTGGGTCGCCCCGCTATCGACAGTGTCGGCCCGGTGTTCTCGAGCCGGTCCGCGCGATCCGACGTGGGCGAATGGGCAGTGAAAGGGCACTGCTGTTGCGTGGGACCTACCGGGTCGACGCGCGGCACATCCCGGGACTCGACGTGATCCGGTGCTTCGGATGGCCGCCGTTCGGGTGACATGTCGGCACGGTGTTTCACCTGTGCTGTTTCCCACCGGTGGAGCACACGTGGCACTACTGGCGGGCTGGACGATATCGGTGATCGTGCTGGCGCTGCTGTGGATTCCAGCCGCGTCTGGTCAGTACTTCTAGGTGGGCAGCGGGAAGTTGAGGTAAGCCCTGGAGGGGGTCGGGCCGCGCTGGCCCTGGTACTTCGAGCCCGCGATCGCGCTGCCGTAGGGATTCTCGGCCGGGCTGGTCAGGCGCAACAGGCACAGCTGACCGATCTTCATACCCGGCCACAGGGTGATCGGCAGATTCGCCACATTCGACAGTTCCAGTGTGATGTGGCCGCTGAAGCCCGGATCGATGAAGCCCGCCGTCGAGTGAGTCAGCAGGCCGAGCCGTCCGAGACTGGACTTTCCTTCCAGCCGACCGGCTAGGTCGTTCGGCAACGTGCACACCTCCAGGGTGGAGCCGAGCACGAATTCGCCAGGGTGCAGCACGAACGGCTCCCCCTCGTCGGGCTCGACCAGGCTGGTCAGCTCATCCTGACGTTGCGCGGGATCGATATGCGTGTAGCGGGTGTTGTCGAATACCCGGAACAGCCGATCCAGTCGCACATCGATACTCGACGGCTGGATCAGGTTTTCCAGGAGCGGCTCGACGCCGAGACGCCCAGCGGCGATCTCCGCACGGATGTCACGATCGGAAAGCAGCACGCCGACGAGCGTAGCGCCTGCTCGATACCGCTCCTCAGCCGCCGCATGCGGACAAGCCGAACCGGCATCCACGGATGCAGGCATACTCCGAGATCCCAGGCGCGTGTTCTCGATGAGAACGAGTCACTGGCCGGACTGCTGCGCATATGCCTGGTACTCGGGGATGCAACAGAATCAGACGACCTCTGCATCCGAGGGCCGGACGGCTCCCGATTGATCGTGCCGTATTTGTTTGGAACACAACTGAATTGGCGGGGACGCAGACGCGTGCGCAGGCCCTGTCGCGGAGGGTGGTCGAGGGGCCGTCGATGCGCGGGCCGCGATTCGGGTGGGTTGGGACCGCACCGTGATGACGAACTCCGGCCGAATACCCACCGTAGGTAATACCTCCCGTCGCCGTGCCCGCTTAGATTCGAACCGGATAGTGGTGCGCTGCGGCGGCACCCGGAGGAGAAGGACGGTAAATGGCGCGGATGGGTAGTCGGCTGCGTGCGGCCATGGGTTTATTGCTCGGTCTGGTGGCGCTGGTCCTGATGCTGTCAGCCTGTACGACCAAAGGGTCCGACTCCGGTGCGCCGGCGTCGAGTACGGTGGCCAAAACGTCGACCACTGGAACGAAAGCGGTAACGCCGACGAGTGCGGGTGCCGGTGCGGCGCAGGGAAATCCGGGCGGATCGCCAGGCGCCGGCGGAACGCAAGGCACGGGCGGAACGCAAGGCGCCGACGGATCGCAGCCAGGAGCCGCGCCCGGCACGGATGATTGCGACCGAACAGTCCAATGCGGCGTTCCCCCGGTCGGTGGCACCGACGACTGCGACCGAACAGTCCAATGCGGCGTTCCCCCGGTCGGTGGCACCGACGGCTGCGACCGAACAGTCCAATGCGGCGAGACCCCGAAGTGTACGGACCGGATCAACTATGCGGGCGATCCACGCTCGAATGCCGAGATCAACAGCATCGGTGAGCGGGATGGCAAGTGCCCCGACCCGATTCCGCCCACGACCACGACATCGGCCGCGGCGCAGACGACCGCGACTACGTCGGCGGCGCCAACGTCCATTGTGACCACTTCGCCAGCTCCCGAGACGGCGGTCACCACAACGGCGAAGTAGCCGCTGGAACGCCTGGTTTCGTTGACTTCACCCAACGGATGCTCTCAGGCGTAGATGGTGAGTTCAATCGCCACTGAGCTCTATCGGATTCGGCGGTTTCCGGTGATGCGGTGCGGCCACCCAGCCCATTCTCATTCGAATGAGACTGTGCCGCACCGAATTCGACCGGATTCGACTGAAAGTGAGTAGTAACCAAGCACCACGCATGGCCGCTATCCCCTGATGGCCGCTGCCGGGTCCGGAGTGGCCCCGGGTAGAGAGGTGAATCGGCCACTCGCGCAGCTGGGTGAGGTAGCCGAGCAAACTGGGTCGCGAGGAGCTGTTGTTATCGCTGCGATTGGTTCTCGGGGCAGGGTGCGCTCGACCGTCGGCGAACTCGTGTCCGAGCGGCCTGGTTTGGAACCGCAACGGCCAGTACTGCGACTGGCCGGCCAGCGCGGGCGCGGTGGCCGGCCGATACCAACCCGCAAAATTTCGCTGACCTCGGTACGACGAGAACCAACACACCAGCCGGACCAGCTCGCCCACCAGCTCTAGCACCCCCGCTATCCGCGCGGTATGCGGGCGGTACGGCGGAATGCTGCTCGGCCCGGTCCAACGGCGAGTTGGCGGTGGCAGCAACGAGATCCGCGCTCAGTACCGGCCGCCGAAACCACCGGCAAGTAGGTCGAAGGCGCGCTCGGCTTCGGCGACCGCGACCGGCTGCCGCTGCGCCGCGCTGTGCCCGGCGGCCAGCTCGCGCCAGTTGGCCTCGCAAAGGTTGCGCCGCACCGCGATAATCGCGCTGGCCGCCAGCCGTGCATCCAGCTCCCCCGGCGGGCCGAGCGCCTCGGCCAGTGCCACCTCGCCGCTGGTGAGGAACTGGGCGAGCCGCGCGGTCAGTGTCGGGGTGTCCAGCACCAACCGATAGCAGGCCAGCACCTCGGGCATGTCGCACAGGCCGGTGCTCGGTTCGTGATTGTCCAGACCGGCGCGGAACGCGGCGCGCAGCGCGGCCAGCGGTGTCTGCCCGCGCATCCGGTCCCGCACCACGCGGGCCGCCTCGTCGACGTGGTCGGCGAACCGGTGCACGACCAGGTCCTCCTTGGCGGGGAAGTATTTGAACAGGGTGCGCTTGGACACCTCCGCGGCAGCTGCGATGTCCACAACCGACACCGCGTCGAACCCGTTGGCCAGGAACAACCGGATGGCGGCATCGGAGATGGCTGCGCGGGTATGCCGCTTTTTGCGCTCACGCAGGCCCAACTCGGGGGTCATGTCGAGCAGTATAGCCAAAAGGTAAACCCAGCGGATAAGTAAACTTGGTATACATTTGTCGCATGCGAATCGGCGTTGCCCTGCCCACCGACTACTACAAACAGCTCACCCCCCGCGTGAACCCCGTCGACTACCTGCTCGACCAGGCCCGCAAGCTGGCCGAACTCGGCGTACCAGCGGTCTGGCTGACTCAACGGTTCGACTACGACGCGCTGGCAGTCGCCGCGCTGATCGGACGCGAACTGCCCGACATTACAGTCGGCACCGCAATCGTGCCCATCCACCCGCGCCACCCCAACGCGCTGGCCATGCAGGCGCAAACAGCACAGGCGGCCAGCGGAGGTCGATTCGAACTCGGCCTCGGCTTGTCCCTGCCGGAGATCGCCGCCGGCTATGGCAACACCCACCCACGCATCCGCTACCTACGCGAATACCTCACCGCCCTGCGCGAACTGCTCCACACCGGCGCGGTCGACTACACCGGCGAGACACTGGTGGCCAGGTCACCGACACCCAGCATGATGCCGACACTCCACACGCCGGTGCCCATACTGTTGGCCACCTCCGGCTCGCTGACCCTGCGGGTCGCCGCCGAACTCGCCGACGGCGCTCTCCCCCTACTCACCGGCCCGAACACGCTGGCGGACTTCGCGATTCCCACACTGGCGCGACACGCTGCGGCCGCGGGTCGACCGATGCCCCGGGTGATCGGCATGGTGGGTGGCGTAGTCACCGCCGACGTCGCAGGCGCACGCGACCGCGCGGCGCAACAGATGGACAGATACGGCGAGATGCCGGCATATCGAGCGCTGCTGGACCGGGAGAACATATCCGACCCGGTGGAACTGGCCGTGATCGGCGATGAGCAAACCATGGCCGACACCGTGGCTCGCTACGCCGAGGCCGGCGCCGACGAGCTGATCTTCGCGCTCACTGCCCTGGGATCGGCACGCGACGAGGAGCGAACCTGGGCGTTGCTCGGCGAGCTGAGCAAAACCAGAAGCAGCCGAACATGAGCCGCAACACCGGATCAACCGAGGCGCGGACGGAAAGATCAGGCGCCAGCTGCTCGGGCGATGCGAGCGGCCAGTTTTCGTGAGTAGCTGATGAGTTCGGGCGGAGCTTCGATGGTGTAAGGCACGCCGACCGTAGCGAGGGCGACTGACAGCCATTCCCAGGAGTCGGTACTGGTGGTATAGCGGCAGCTGGTGTCATCGATGGCTTCGAACGACCCGGCTTCGGCGATCAGCCGCTCGGAGACGACCGAGACCGGCGCCGCGAAACGCACCACCCCGCGCTGGCTGGCACGGGGGAACTGGGCGCTGTCCTGGACGAAGCTCACCGGGTCGTCGGAGGGAAGCTCACGAGGAGTGAAGGTGGTGCCGGGGATAGTGAGTGCGCTGATGCGGTCGATGCGGTAGGTGCGCCAGTCGGCGCGGTCGCGGTCCCAGCCCAGCAGATACCAGCCACGACCAAGGAGTATCTGTCGGTAGGGCTCGACGCGGCGTTCGGAGTGTTCCGTGCTGCGACTGATGTAGTCGAAGCGTACGTCTCGACACGTGTGCACTGCGGTGGCCAACAGCTGCATAGTACGCAGATCCAGCGCCTGGTGGGCACGGGATCTGGCCTCGGTGGCGGCGGTCAACGCCTGGATGCGAGCGCGCAGCCGCTTGGGTACGACGCGTTCGAGTTTGACCAGGGCGCCTTCGGCGGCATCGGCGGTGCCGCCGATCTGAGTGAGGGCGGCGATGCGCAGTCCGACGACGGTAGCGACTGCCTCCTCATCGGTGAACAACAGTGGGGGCATAGCGCGTCCAGCCACGAGCTGGTAGCTGCCGCCCGGTCCGCGCGTCGAGGAAACCGGGTAGCCGAGTTCACGCAGACGGCAGAGGTCGCGCCGCAGGGTGCGTGGCGATGTCCCCAGCCTCGCGGCGAGTTCGATCGCCGGCCAGCTGCGCCCGCTTTGTAGCAGTGACAGCAGCTCCAGCATCCGGGTGCTCGGGTCGTTCATCACACTCGAATCCGATGAAATTGTGGTCAGGATTCGACCACAATCAACTGTAGCGTCCCGGGTATGACACATGAACACGCGCACAGGAAGATCGTCGTCACCACACCCACCGGACACGTGGGCTCGCGGGTTGTGGAGCTGCTTCTGCAAGCGGGCGAACGCCCGACGTTGCTGCTGCGCGACCCTGGCAAGCTCGACGCGGCGACGCGTGACCGGGTTGATGTCGTGCAGGGTGACCAAGGAGATGCCGATATCGTCCTGCGCGCGACACAGGGCGCTGATTGCCTTTTCTGGGTGGACCCACCCACGTCCGATGACGACCCTGTCACAGGTTATGCCCGCATGGGCGCCAACGCAGCGCGGGCAGTCCAAGAGAACGGCATCGCACGTACCGTGTTCCTCAGCAGCGTGGGCGCGGAGAAGCGGCACGGGGTCGGCGAGATCCGATGGACTAGCCCGAACCGAAGAAGCGCTGGATGCCACCGGAGCCAGCGTGCTGCACCTGCGCTGCGGCTATTTCTTCACCAATCTATTCATGAACCTCACCGCACTACGCCAGGGTGTGCTGCCCACTCCCTGGCCACTCGACTACCCGATGGCCTGGGTCGATCCACGGGATATCGGCGAAGTCGCGGCCATGAGACTGCTCGCGGACAGTTGGTCAGGCAGCCACGTGCAGGCCGTGCACGGCCCTGAGGACCTGACCTTCTCGCGTGTGGCCGACATCCTGAGCCAGGCTATAGGGCGCGACGTGCGCGCTGAACGGATCTCCGATGACGACTTCCGCACCGCACTGCGATCTGCCGGCTTGAGTAGTGGACAGATCGAAGGCATCGTCGGCATGTCAACCGGGCAGCGCGAGAACTTCGTCCCCGAGGACAAACGCAGCATCCTCACGACTACCCCGACCACACTTGCGGCTTGGGCACACGCCCATCTTCGGCCCGCGCTCTGAGCTTGTTGTTCCAACGCAGAACGACGAGACCGATACCCGTAGGAGTCGTCATGAATGATCGCCTCCGGCCCGGGCTCGTGCGTCATCGCCACCACTGTCTGCGCGCCCCGATCTCCCCTGGTAGGCACGCCTGAAATCCGTATCCTGCCAGCAGATTTCGGTATCTCCACCGCCAAAACCGGAGGCGGAAAGCACCTACCCGACGACATCCGGTGGAGGGTCGGGGAACTGGCGCGGTGACCGTCAATCGATGGTAGGCAGCAAAGCCACAGGTGGCCGAGCGGTTTTCCACCCGGTCGTTCTTCTTCATCACCGTGACCGGCCGCGAGCGCGAAGTCGAATGTGTTCTGGTGGTTGCTGATCGATGCCGAATTCCATCATTGAGATTCCTTCCGGTGTTGGATGCGCCGCTGGCGGCAGCGGCACGATCGAGGGCCACAGGGCCAAATGAACGGCACTCCGCAGGTATCCGAATCCCGCTGGCGCACAGGGTTTTTCGATGCCTTGTCAGATGCGCTGGTAGCGCGACAGGATAGCTGAACCGGCTTCGCCGAAGCGGCGTTCGATGGCCAACACCCGATCGCGTTCGCCGGGGTCGGTGCCACGCAGGCAGATCAGGACGGCTTTGACGCTGCGGCGGGTCGGATCGAACAGCGGCGGCGGATCGTTGGACGCCGATGCCTCGTCGGACACTGCCGTGGCGGGCAGCATCGGTTCGGGCGGCTCGTCGGGGACCGTGCCGGTCAACCCGAGCGCGGACGCCAATTGCTGTCCTCACGACTCGGGCACTCGACTAGCGAGGTCACCAAGCGGTTCTACATCCAACCCGCCCACGAGGCCGCCGATACGCGCGACTTCCTGGACGACTTCGCCAACCTCAGCTCAACAGATGGACCAGGGCCGACACACGAGAACTTGCACCGAATAGTGCCTGGTCTGGTAGGCTCGCGATCGCGCTCAGGCGCACGCCGATGTAGTTCAATGGTAGAACTTCTGCTTCCCAAGCAGACAGCGCGGGTTCGATTCCCGTCATCGGCTCAACGCGAGGCCCCGGCAGCTTGCCGGGGCCTTTTTTGTGCGGGGTCTGTCGCCGAAACCGTGACCACCAACAGATTTCGCGCGGCTTCCGCCTGTGCGGCGGAGCTGTCAGGAGAATGCTGAATTCGATTGTGCGACAGTCACTGAGCCGACCGACCGGAACGATGAGGCTGCGGGGCGGCACCGACGCCAGGCTGAAGTGCCCGGCGAAGGCGGTCCGTCACGCGCCACGATCCCAACGGGTCCCAGGCACGTAAAGGCTGATCAAGCCGTTTATTTCGGGCGGCATTCGGTGAAGATCTTGGTGTTGGCTTCGCGGGCCTTATCGGCATCGGACTGGCTCATGCCGAAGTTATTGGGGTCGACGGCCTTGGTGTCGAATTCGTCGCTGATCATCTTGCGCAGGCCCTCCTGCGAAATGCCTTGGTCCACATAGATCTTGGCGGCGCAGTCGGCCAGGCTCTTATCCTTGAGTCCCTTGTCCTGTAGCGACTTGGCGAGGTCCGCTTGGGTTACCGCGGGCTGGTCAGCGGCTTTGTCGTTACCGCACGCCGCGAGTACCGGCAGCGCGACGAGCGCTGCGGCGATCAGGAAGGTCCGCACCTGATTCCTCTTCTCGATTCAGTCTGTGAATGGGCCACCGCGTGGCGCCGCAACGATAATGCCGTACACGCCGAGCGGTAGCCGAACGATCGGCTTCCCAGTCGAGAAGTGGGTTACAGGTCCATGGCCGCACGCAATGCGGTGTCCAACCGCTCCAGCACATCGGCTTCCATCTCATCGATGGGCTCGGCCAGCCAGCCACGATAGATGCGGCCGATATTCCCCGCATGCACCCAACCGTGCCGTTCGACGGGCACAGCGAGAAGGTCCTGGGGATCCTCGTTGACGACCTCGGCGGCGATCAGCCACTGCCTCGTCGATTCATTGATGCCATCACTGCTGATGAGCACGACGGTACGGCGCCGCGGCGAACCGTGTGGGTGATAGGTCCACAGTTCACCCCTGCGCACGCATCGCCTCCTCGGCGGCGGTCAGCTCCGCCTCGTCCGCCGCGGCCACGGCCGTCACATCGGGTAGCGGACCGACACCGGTCCGCACGGCTTCGCGACGCGCTGCCTTCGAAATCCACGCCGAGGGCGACATCCCAGCGCGGGCCGCCGCCTGTTCGGCGAAGGCCCAGGACGCCTCGTCCAGCGAGAGGGTCACCTTACGCGTTGCCATACCATTTATCGTACCCACTTTTCGGCCTACTGCCAGCGGAAACCTCACACTCATGGGGACCGGAAATCTCGGTCTGACGGCTGCGAATCGCTGTTACCGTCACAGCATGACGACGTTGAACCACCACCGGGCCGGCACGGGGGAACCACTGGTCCTGGTGCACGGCATCGGCAGCCGCTGGCAGGTGTGGGAACCGATCATCGACACCCTCGCCGAATCCTTCGAAGTCATCGCGATCGATCTGCCCGGTTTCGCGGAGTCCACGCCGCTCGCGCACACCACCGTCGATACCCTCACCGACGCGCTCGGCGACTTCCTGGCCGAACAGGGCATCGAGCGGCCACATCTGGCCGGCAATTCGATGGGCGGACTCATCAGCCTGAACCTCGGCGCGCGCGGCTCGGCCCGCTCGGTCACGGCCTATTCCCCGATCGGATTCTGGGACACCCCGGGCCGGGTGTGGTGCCAACAGTCGCTCGGCAAATCCCGCCAGCTCGCGCAGGCGCTGCGGCGGCGGCTGCCCGTCATTCTCGGCAGCGCCGCGGGCCGCACCGCATTCCTGACCCTGGTCTTCGGCAAGCCGTGGGCGATCGATCCACAGGTGGCCGTGGATACCGCCAACGGCGCGGCCGACGCCCCCGCATTCGAGCCCGCGCTCGCCTCCTTCACCGATGCGAAACTGCACGAAATCGGTGCGCTGGCAGACATTCCGGTCACCATCGCCTGGGGCAGCCGGGACATCCTGCTGACCTACGCCACCCAGAGCACACATGCGCGCACCGCGCTGCCGAATGCCCGCCACGTCACGCTGCACGGCAGCGGCCACACCCCGTTCTACGATGATCCGGCCGGCTGCGCGCGGGTCCTGCTCGACGCGATCAGCCCACGTCCCTGACCGATCGCGTCAGCATTGCCGGATCTGCCTCGCCGAGCAGGATCCGGATGGCATTTCCCCAGCGGTGCTGCAAGATTCGGTTGCCGTCCAGATCGCCGGTGAGCAGTACCCGCATGGCAAGACCGGTCATGATCTCGATGGTGAATTCGGTGATGGTCGGCACGCGTGGGTCGTCCGGGAATTCGCACCGGAAGATGTCGCGAATGCCGTTGTGCATCAGGTCGAATAGTCGATGCTCCAGTGGCAGGGAGGCCGCGAGCAGTCCAGGAGTCGCGTGCGCATACGCGCACGCCGCTGCGCCTGCGTCTCCCGGGCGCTCGGACATCGGATCAGCGTCCCTGCCACTGGGGTTCGCGCTTCTGCGCGAAGGCGAGCGCACCCTCGGCGGCATCCTTGGAGAACAGCGCGGGCAGCGCGATTTCACCCTGTTTGGCGAAACCCTCCGCGACGGCCCAATCCGGCGATTCGTCGATGATCCGCTTACTCGCCGCCACTGAAAGCGGTGCGGCCGAGACGATTTCGGCCGCCAATGCCAACGCGCCGGCCAATGCCGCACCAGGTTCGGTGAGCCGGTTGACCAGTCCGAGCTGATAGAGCCGTTCGGCATCGATCCGCGCACCGGTGAGCGCGAGCTCCGCGGCAATGGGGCGCGGCAGCCGCTGGGTCAGCCGCAGTACACCGCCGCCCGCGGCGACCAGACCGCGCTTGACCTCCGGAATACCGAACTGGGCATTGTTCGCGGCGACAATCAGATCACCGGAGAGCGCGAGTTCGAAGCCACCGGCCAGTGCGAACCCCTCGACCGCCGAAATCATCGGCTTGACCGGCGGTTTCGCGGCAATGCCCAGCGGCCCGCGGCTCTGGGTTATCGGCATCTCCCCCTTCGATGCCGCGACGAGATCCATTCCGGCACTGAAGGTTCCGCCCGCACCGGTCAGCACGAGCACGCGGGCGGCATCGTCGGCCTCGAATTCGTCCACAGCCGCCTCGATGGCCTGTGCCGTGGCCAGATTGACGGCGTTGCGGACTTCCGGACGATTGACGGTCAATAGCGTTATAGCACCGCGCTTTTCGACCAGCACCACAGGCTCACCCGTCTCCCGGTCACCACCCCGCACGGAGTCGCTGTGCGACGCTGAATTCATGTGACAGTCCTCTCAGTGAGCAGCATGAGCTTATCGGCGGCGATCACGTCGGCCTGCACGCCGATCGGGTCGCCGTCGGTGAACGCCGCGACGGTTTCCGAATCGGACGCCCGAACCAGTATGCGGGCACCGGCCGGAATCAACGCGCTGATCACCACGGCCTCGGGTTCGTCGGCGTGGTCGTACCAGCCGAGTGCGCTCGCCAGGCCGTAGGCCGACGGGTCGGCGCGCAGTTGACCGGCCAGCGTCGCGATCGAATGGGTCATCTAGTTGTTGCCGGACCGCCCGCGAAGGTGAGTCCGCCGGTGACCGACAACGACCGCGCCGGATCGTCGATCGGCAGCCCGAGCGCCTCGGCCGCGACCTGCACGGCGACCGGGAAACACGACTTGCGTTCGATTAGAACAATGCAGAAGCGTCCAGGCAATAGCCCACTAACTGACTCGCGGGTAAGATCTGAATATGGCCTCGAAAATCGCGCTGCGGTTTGTCGACGACCGCGCCTACGTGACGCTGGACCGGCCGGATAAGCACAACGGCCTGACCATCGAGATGCTGCGCGATCTCGTCACGACGGCGCATACCGTCGCGGGCAACCAAGCCGTCCGGGCGGTCATCCTGTCCGGCAACGGTCCGAGCTTCAGCAGCGGCCTCGATATCGCGGGGGCGAGCAGCGATCCGCTCGCCGTCATCCGCGGCTTCATCCCGCTGCCCTGGCGCGGCACCAACACCTTTCAGGAGGCCTGCTGGGCCTGGCGTCGACTCTCCGTGCCGGTGATCGCGGCGGTCCATGGCCACTGCTACGGCGGCGGACTACAGATCGCGTTGGCCGCCGACGTCCGCTTCGCCAGCCCCGACGCCGAATTCTCGGTCATGGAGGCCAGACACGGTCTGGTGCCGGACATGACCGGCGCCGCTACGCTGTCCAGGCTGATCGGCATCGACAAGGCGCTGCTGCTGACCATGACCGCCGATATCGTGGACGCCGCCTACGCCGAGCGGATCGGCCTGATCACCGAGGTGGCCGCGGACCCGGTCGCTGCGGCGGAAAGGCTCGCCGATCGCATCGCGCTGCGCGCCCCGCACGCGATCGCGGGCGCAAAACAACTCTTCGATCGTTCCTGGCATGCCTCGGCTCGCCGCAGTTTCGCCATCGAGCGAGCCACCCAGCTGCCATTGATCCTGCGACAGGCCATGTCTCGACGTCACTGATCACAATTCAGGTAGCGCGGTGCTTACGATTTTCCAGACGAATCACGCATGCCGCAAATTTCCCAGGTTTCGCTGTTAGCATCTTGAACGATTTGCCAGCCAGCCGAAATGTGACACGACACATGGGTGGGGGCCTGTGTTTCGTGGCGCTTCGGCCAGAACCGGAGGGCTTAGAGACTTTGCACAAAACTGCGTCAACCTTGCTCTCGGCACTGGCAGGAGCATCGGCTTTGCTCCTCATAGCGACTACGCCAGCCACGGCGAACCCCAATGTGATCAACCCGATCCCGGTATTGAACGGCAGCAATGGATTACCCAACCTGGTCGGCCGGACCAAGGCGATATTCCAGGTGACCGGCTTGGCCAGCCCCAACAACACCCAGACCTATAACGTGCTCGGCACCGATCTGGGCATCATGTGGGATAACGGGGACGGCGAGATGCTGACCGCATTCGGCGATACCGCCGGATTCGGCTTGCCGAACCTACTCGCGGGCAGCACTTGGGCGTGGCGCAGCAATATTCTCATGCGCAGCGGCACCCACGATCCGTCCAACGGCATCTACTTCGACAGCGTCGTGCGCGATATCTTCGGTCAGGCACGCGATCTGATTCCGAGCCCGAAGATTCCGTTCGTGGAGATCAGCCGTATCCCCACCGCGGGCATTTCGGCCGGCGGAGTTCAGTACATGAGCCTGATGTCGGTGCAGAGCTGGGACGATGTCGGCCGGTGGACCACGAATTTCTCTGGACTCGCCGCCTCCGGGGATAACGGTGAGACCTGGGGCGAGCTACCCGAGACCAGACGCCCGAATGAGGGCGGTAACGCCAACTTCCAGATGAACGCGTTCGTCAAGAACGGCGGTTACGTCTACGAGTACGGCACCAAGTCCGGGCGCAATCAGGCGGCGTATGTCGCGCGGGTCCGGGAAGGGGATATCGCGAATCTGGGCGAGTACGAATACTGGGACGGCGAGCATTGGAGCAAGAAGGCCGACGTCGATGCCGCGGCGCCGATCATGCGGGGCGTCGGCGAGTTGTCGGTGATGTACAACGAATATCTCGGCCAGTTCATCTCGCTCACCACCGATCCGTTCAACTCGGTGGTCATGCGGCGGGCCGGCTCGCCAACGGGTCCGTGGAGCGATCCCGAGGTACTGATCGACAGCCGGGAACTGCCGTCCGCGTACGCACCGTCGATCTTCCCCTACCAAACCGGACCTGACCTGTACTTTCTCACCACGGTCCACACCCAGTACAACGTCATTCTGATGCATACCACCCTCTAGCCCGCGCCAACGGCGCATGGCCGCGGCATTGCGCGGGCATGTGCTCATGTTCCACCAACTTGACCTCAACGACACTTCAGGTATGAAGCTGTGCTACGTTGCGTCGTCGAGCTTCAGGAGAGACCATGGGCATCACCTTCGCACCCAGCGAATCAGATTCCGGCACTTCGGATTTGCGCGAGTGGTTACGCGCGCAGGCGCGGCCGATTTTCGATACGCATTCGAAGAGCACCGGATCGGATATCGCGGCATTGACCAAGCAGCTCGAGTCGGCGACCGTGGTCGGCTTAGGGGAATCGACCCGGTTCTCCCGGCAGACCTTCGGACTGCGGGAGCGGATATTTCGAGCACTTGTCGTGGAATACGGCTTCCGCGCGCTCGCGGTACAGGACAGTGCGCGTTCCGGTGAGCGACTCGATGACTATGTTCGGACCGGCGCGGGTGATCCCGAATCGGTGCTCGCGGGCGCGTGGCGGCCGACCCGAACCGCCGAAATGGCGGCGGCACTGCTGTGGATTCGCGAATTCAACATCGAGCACCCCAACGATCCTGTGCGGATTTTCGGCATCGAGCCGCCGCGCGCGGAATCATCGGATTACGAAGTGGTGCTTGATTATGTCCGGCGGCAGGCACCGGATCGGTTGGCTGCCTTGGAATCCCACCTCACCCCGATCCGCACCGCGCATCAAGTGGATGAACATGTCCAGCGCCATCAGGGAATTCACCCCGGCCGCCCGTTCATCGACGACGCACGCGCTGCCCTGGCATTATTCGAAAAGCTCCCGATGACCACCGAATTCGACAATGCACTGATGCATCTGCGGTTGATCGTCGAATTTCACGAGAATAGCGTCGCCGGGCAGGGCGGTTTCGCGCGCGACGAGCAACCCGCCGCGGACCGGGTCATCGAATGGCAGCGTGATACCGGCGCGAAGATCGCGTATTGGGACGGCATCGCCCACACCGCGGCGCTCCCCCTCGGTGTCGGTCCGGCGGAAACCTCCGAATTCCGCGGTACCGGTAGCTATTTGCGCGAACATTTCGGTGCGCAGTACATCTCGGTGGCCATCGGCTTCCATCACGGAAATCTCGGCATGGCCGTGGCGCCGGAGCCACTGTCGGACTTGGTCGACGCGGCACTCGGCGAGGTAGAACGGTCCGCCTTTTATGTCGACCTGCACAGCGACGCGTCGGAATCGATACAGCAGTGGCTGCACAGTCCGGCGAAGCTGCGCACGATCAGCGGCATCTACGATCCGGCCGAGGACGCCACCGCGCACACCACTGTGCGCTCCCTCGTGGACGCCTTCGACGTACTCGTCCATATCCGCGAGACCTCGCCGGTGCACTGGTTGCCGCAATCGAGCGCATAGGCCCTCGCCACCGCGTTGATTCCGGCGCAACGGTAGCGGCGACGGGATCAACGGGTGCGCGGCGGGTGCGCAGCACATGGGTGCAAATAGACTCGCAATATGGACGCGACCGATTGGGACACGCGGTATGCGCAGAGTGAACTGGTCTGGGGTGCACCGCCGAACAGCACCGTAGTGGAACACGTCTACGGGCTGGAGCGGATCGCCCCGCTGCTGCCGGACACTCCCGACGGCGATCCGCCCGCCCTGCCGCGCGCTCTCGATCTCGCCTGCGGCGAAGGACGCAATGCATTGTGGTTGGCCACGCATGGCTGGCAGGTGCGTGCCGTCGACTATTCACAGGTCGGCATCGATAAGGGCCGCACCGTAGCGACCCGGCTGTCCCGTTCGGTCCGCAGCCGGATCAGCTGGCAGTGTGCCGATGTCACCGATCTGGACGCCGCGGGCATCACCGGCCCGTACGAACTCGTACTGATGGTCTTCCTGCACCTGCCCGCCGAACAACGCCGTCGGCTGGTCCGCCGCCTCGCCGATCTCCTCGCCCCCGGGGGCACCCTGCTGGTCCTCGGCCACGACACCATCAATCTCACCGAAGGCTCCGGCGGCCCACAGGACCCCTCGGTCCTGTTCACCCCCGACGACATCGTCGCCGACCTCGGCCCGGACACCGACCGCATCCGAGTCCGCATCGCCGACCGCGTCTACCGCCCCACCGAGGCACGCGACGCCATCGACGCCCTGGTCATCGCCACCAAACCCGCGGCCGTCCCGCCTGCCATCGAACTCGCCTCACCGAGCTGACGGTCATCGCCACGCCGCCCCCGTACGCGCGCCGGACGTGGGCCAACCGCCATCGGATCTCCGAAATGTTCCCGCGCACACATTTGCGCAGCGCGCACGTTTCGACGGAAACCTGATGCGTGGCGCGCAAATGCAGGCGCGGCATATCAAGGGGCCCGCCGCAGGCCGTCCGCATGCACGCGGCCCCAGAACTGTCACCACTTGTGCGGGCACGCTCCCGCGCTACTCGGACCAGCGCTGCAACCAGGGGGTGACCGTGTCGGTGATGATGTCGAATCCCGAGCGGAAGGAGTGGGGCTGACCAGGGATTACGCGCACCTCGGCGGTGTCGGCGGGGTCGGGG
This sequence comes from Nocardia sp. NPDC051990, assembly GCF_040680755.1. NCBI lineage: Bacteria > Bacillati > Actinomycetota > Actinomycetes > Mycobacteriales > Nocardiaceae > Nocardia > Nocardia sp. NPDC051990. Next base: position 17,788 of record NZ_JBFAXH010000021.1, read on the forward strand.
ATGCCGAACGGGTCGTTCGCGCCGTTGATCACGACGACTTCGATATCGCCGGGGGCGAGCAGTTCCTCGCGACGCGTTTTCTCCGGCTTACCCGGCGGATGCAGCGGGAAGGACAGCGCGAGTACGCCACGCGCATCGGCGGCGATAGCGGTGCGGCAGGCGACCCGGGCGCCATTGCTGCGCCCACCTTGGATCAGAGGGACCTTGCGCACCCGCTTACGCAGAGCTGTGACAATCTCCAGCCACGCCTCGTCCTGTTTGACCGCCGATCCGGGCGCGCGACGTCCGGCGACCCGGTACGGCTGCAGCACCCGCGCCACCGCACCGCCCAGTTCGTAGGCGCAGTCGCGCACGGTGAGCAGGTCTTTCGCGTCCACACCGCCACCGGATCCGTGCGTGAGCAGCAACAGGAACGTCGCCTTGCGCGGCTTGTCGAGCTCGATCTCCGCGGGCCCGGCGCTCGTCTCGATTCGCACATTTCCACGGTAGTCCCCACCTATCCCAAGACGCCCAGCTATCCGAAGACACCCAGCTATCCGCGACGCGTCGATCGCCAGATATGCGTCGGCTAACCCGGCCCCTTCGTCTACTACGCGAGGCGTAGACAAACAGCAACGCCTTCGAGTGTTTTTCGCATCACATTGCACGTCTAGGCCTTTGCGACCTCATTACCTGCCGGTAATATGAGTGATAAGTTACCCGCGAGTAGTATGTGTCGGATTCTTGCTAGCGACCTGCAAGCAGTCGCTACGGACGCCGGCACGGCTACCCGATGGACGGACACGGGCGGGAACGGCAACCAACCGACCGCACCAACTCAACGGAGAGTGAGTAACAGACATGGGCCACTACAAGAGCAACGTCCGCGACCTGGAGTTCAACCTCTTCGAGGTACTCGGCCTCGGCACCATCCTCGACAGCGACGCCTACGGCGATCTCGACACCGAGACCGTCAAGGAGATGCTCAACGAGGTGCGTCGCCTTGCCGAGGGTCCGCTCGCCGATTCGTTCGTAGACGGCGACCGCAACCCGCCGACCTTCGATCCCGGGACCCACACGGTCACTCTTCCCGAATCGTTCAAGAAGTCCTACCGCGCACTCGAGGACGCGGGCTGGGCCAAGGTCGCCGTCCGCGAGGAACTGGGTGGCCTGGGTGCCCCGAGCGCGGTTGCCTGGGCGCTGGGCGAGATGATCCTCGGCGCCAACCCGGCGGCTCAGATGTACGCCGCCGGCGCGGGTTTCACGCAGGTGTTCTACAACAACGGCACCGATGAGCAGAAGAAGTGGGCGCAGATCATCGCCGACCGCAACTGGGGCGCCACCATGGTGCTGACCGAGCCGGATGCCGGTTCCGACGTCGGCGCGGGCCGCACCAAGGCGATCGAGCAGGAAGACGGCTCCTGGCACATCGAGGGCGTCAAGCGCTTCATCACCTCGGGTGACTCCGACGACCTGTTCGAGAACATCATGCACCTGGTGCTGGCCCGCCCCGAGGGTGCCGGTCCGGGCACCAAGGGCCTGTCGCTGTTCTACGTGCCGAAGTGGCACTTCGACTTCGAGACCCAGACCCTGGGCGACCGTAACGGTGTCTTCGTCACCAATGTCGAACACAAGATGGGCATCAAGGTCTCGGCCACCTGCGAGGTCACCTTCGGCGGCCACGGCGTGCCCGCCAAGGGCTGGCTGGTCGGCGAGGTGCATGACGGCATCGCACAGATGTTCGATGTCATCGAGAACGCACGCATGATGGTCGGCACCAAGGCCATCGCGACCCTGTCGACCGGCTACCTGAACGCACTGGACTACGCCAAGCAGCGTGTCCAGGGTGCGGACCTGATCCAGATGACCGACAAGTCCGCCCCGCGCGTCACCATCACCCACCACCCCGATGTACGCCGCAGCCTGGCCATGCAGAAGGCGTACGCCGAGGGTCTGCGCGCCATCTACCTGTACACCGCCGCACACCAGAATGCGGATATCGCCGAGCTGGTCTCCGGCGCCGATGAGGATGTGGCCTTCCGGGTCAACGATCTGCTGCTGCCGATCGTCAAGGGCGTCGGTTCCGAGCGGGCCTACCAGTACCTGACCGAATCGCTGCAGACCTTTGGTGGCTCGGGCTTCCTGCAGGACTACCCGATCGAGCAGTACATCCGCGACGCGAAGATCGACTCGCTCTACGAGGGCACCACTGCCATCCAGGCGCAGGACTTCTTCTTCCGCAAGATCGCCCGTGACCGTGGCGTCGCGCTGGCCCATGTGGCCGGCCAGGTGCAGAAGTTCATCGAGTCCGAGGCAGGCAACGGTCGCCTCAAGGCCGAGCGCAAGCTGTTGGCCACCGCGCTCGAGGATGTGCAGGCCATGGCCGCCACCCTGACCGGGCACCTGATGGGCGCCCAGGCGCAGCCGACCGAGCTGTACAAGGTCGGTCTGGGTTCGGTGCGCTTCCTGCTCGCCGTCGGTGACCTGCTCATCGGCTGGCAACTGCTGCGGCAGGCCGAGGTCGCCATCAAGGCCCTCGACAATGGCGCGGTCGGTGCCGACGAGGCCTTCTACCAGGGCAAGGTCGGCGTCGCACAGTTCTTCGCACGCAATGTGCTGCCGGAGCTGACCGCGACCCGCACCATCCTGTCCAACCTGGACAACGACATCATGGAACTGGACGAAGCGGCGTTCTGATCCAATAGATTTCGCACGCAGCGGCCCCGGACTTCCGGGGCCGCTGTTGTTATGTGGTGCGCCGCACCACCTCTCGGGTGCGCTCGGCCAGCTGGATCACCGGTTGTCCCGGATCTTCAGCCAGCACAACGGTATTGCCGCCCAGCCGTTTCGCCTGATACATCGCGGCATCGGCACACCGCAGCAGCAGCTGGGGGCGTCCGGGGTCGGCGCCGCCGTCACACACCGCGACACCCACACTGGCCGTAACGGGTACGCGGGGCGTCTCCGCAACGGCACGGCGCAATCGCTCGCCCAGGCTCAGCGCGGCGGCGCGATCCAAGTGATCGACCACCGCGAATTCCTCGCCACCCGTGCGGGCGACCACGGCATCGGGATCGACCACGGCGCGCAACCCCTCGGCCGTCGAGACCAGCACCTCGTCACCGATGGGGTGGCCGAAGCTGTCGTTGACCGCCTTGAAACGGTCGAGGTCGAGGGTTATGACGCACAGTTGGCGCTGGTATCGGGAACGGTGCAGGTAGTAGTCGAGTCCGCGGCGATTCAGCAGCATGGTCAAGGGGTCGGAGAGCACATCGATGCGCAATACCCAATAGCAGAATTGCAACGCGGGCAGCACCACGACAATGGCCGCGACCATGATCAACACGATCGCCCCCGCCAAGGCGAGATCATTGCTCTCCGCATCGGCCACCAGCAATACCGCCAGCACACTCACCGTGAGCAGCGACCATCCGGCGTGCGCGGCGAGCGCCTTCGGGCTGTGGAAGAACGTGATGTAGGCGCCGGTGACCACGAGCAGCATCGCGCTCAGTGCGCCGTACATCCGATCGCTGTCCACCAGGCACGATGCCGTGATCGCGAGATCCGCAGAGGTCAACATGGCCAGCGAGGTGATGGCGCTGGGCCATGGGAACAGCCACCAGCGGATCGTCCATACCGCGGCCGTCGCACCGGCTGCCGTGAAGATGGTGCGCCCCACCGTGCCGCTCGGACCGGCCGGCGACATCCAGATCAGGATGCTGATCACGAGCATCAACGCACTGCCCGCACCAATGATCGCCTTGATCAGGCGCAGCCCGGAGTGGGATTCGAGAGTACGCACGAACCAGCGATAGTGCGCCGGATCGCGCCACCAACTACGAAGTATCGCGCGACAGTCACCCATGGAGCCACCCCCTAGCGTTGACGAAATCCTGCTCGATGTACCGAACAGCTTTGCCATTTCGAGCGACCATTGAGCCGTCGTCAACGGTGTCGCATCGAACGACCGATGTGCGCCTCGCCTGCGGGGACAGGCCAGCCCCTGCCGAAGTCCCCGTTCTCCTGGTTTCCCTCAGTGTAGCGATGATCACACGCCACCCTCTACCGCGCAGGAGCCGGACAGAGATCACGAGAACGGGCACAATGACCGGGCAGATCGCGCGCAAGAAGGGATCGTCCGGATGAACCGATCGCTGTCCGCACTCACCAGAGCCGGTGTACTCGGCGCCGCACTCGCGGTCGCGCTGGCCGGACCGGCCGCCGCCGATCCGAATCTCCTGATTCCCATTCCCGGCATCAACCCCATCCCCGGCATCAACGGACAGCCACGCGGCCTGCCGCACTTACCGGGACGGACCCAGGCGGTCTTCCAGATGACCGGCATGGACAGCCCCAATCGCACCCAGAAGGTCAATGTGCTCGGCACCGACCTCGGCGTCATGTGGGACGACGGCAACGGCCGGATGATCACCGCCTTCGGCGACAGCGCGGGCCTCGGCTTCCCCAACCTGCTCGTCGGCAGCGTCTTCGCCTGGAGCAGCCAGGTACTTTTCCACAGCTCGACCAAGGATCCGGCGCAGGGGATCGCCTTCGAGGGCGCCGTGACCAATCCGCTGCCCAGCCCGAAGATTCCGGGGATCGAGATCAGTCTCATTCCGACAGCGGGCATTTCGGTCGGCGGGGTGCAGTACATGAGCCTGATGTCGGTGGCCGACTGGGGTGAACACGGCAAGTGGGAAACCAACTTCTCCACCCTCGCCGCCTCCGGTGACGGGGGTCGGAGCTGGGCCCCGCTGACCACGACCCGACGCGCGAATGTGGATGGGTATCAGAACTTTCAGCAGAACGCCTTCCTGAAGGACGACGGTTACGTCTACCGCTACGGCACGCCCGCTGGGCGCCAGGTTCCCGGATTCGTCTCTCGCGCAAGGGAAGCCGATATCGCCGATATCGATCGCTACGAGTACTGGGACGGCACCGACTGGAAGCCGGACGCCAAGGTCGCCGCACCGATCGTCGACGGTGTCGCCGAGCTGTCGGTGATGTGGAACGACCATCTCGGCAAATTCATTATGCTCACAACGGATTCGACCAATTCGGTGGTCTTGCGCAGTGCGGAGAAGCCGGAGGGGCCATGGAGCGAGCCTCAGGTGCTCGTCGACGGTCCTTCCTTGCCCAGTGCCTACGCGCCGATGATCTTCCCGTATCAGACCGGCAGTGACCTGTACTTCTTGCTTTCGGTGTACAACCAGTACAACGTGCTGCTCATGCGAACACCGCTGTAAGACGCGGGTGCCGAGTGGATTCGGGCCACATTCGTTCGCGACCCGGCGCCGTGGTCCGCAAAAGCGAAGCGCCTCACCTCATTTCGAGGTGAGGCACTTCCAGCATCCGATTACTGCGTCTTGGCGCCTGTCGAGCCGGTGGACAGCGCTTTCACCAGATCGGTGACCGCCGAGCTGGAACCGGTCCCATTCGGGTTCGGCTCGCCGGGGGCGATGGTTCCGATCGGCTCCAGGACGATGCCTTCATCGACAGCCGCCGATGCAATACCCGAACCGACCAGGAGAATGCCCGCGGTCGCCGCGAAGGCGACACCGAGCACGCGCACTTTGCTCATTTAGAACTTCCCTTTGAACCCATGGAGAAATGTCCAGCCGGTAACCGATTATTACCGGCCGAAAGAAGTTTTATCACCGCATGGAGAGGCGACAAGCCCCTGAGATTGTGGGCGGATCGATCCGATTTGCCGAACTGTTGCTGATTCACTCGAATCGAAATCCCCGCAACACGAATCCACGGGAGCGCGTCACCGAAACCGAACCGGCGCGGCAATATAGCTGTCGAGTCGCACCACCGCCCCGCACCCGGTACGACGGGCCCGGCACCGCAGAATTCACTGGGCAGGGCCGGATCCTGTTGTGCAGCATTCCAAATGGAATGAGGTGACACAAGCCGATGCGCATCGGTCGCCTACCGCGATTACCCAGCTATTCGCAGATCGAGCTGAGATCATTTTCACGTGACTTCGGCGTAACATAAACGCCCACTGGACGATTGGTCTCGAACGCAGGTCGGTGGCGCGACTGGTCAGTTCGCGTTTACGATGTGGGTTTCGATCAGTTGGGCGAGGGCGTTGCCGGGGTGGGGTGATTTGGCTCCGTCGAGGATGGAGTCGAGTAGTTCGGCGGCGTCCAGGGTGGGGCGGAACGCCTGCTCGCGGGCGCTGGCGATGACCGCGTGACCGAGTAAAGGCAACCCCTCCGGCAAGGCGACCGGAAACCTTCCGCGCCGACAGTTGGGGCGGTATCTGCGGGCGAGGTCTACTCGCACTTGACGACTGGGATGGGGTCGTATTTGACGGTGCGGGTGGTGCGGGAGATTTCGCGGTCGGATTTTCGGTCGGTGATCACTCGGGTGTCGGAGATGGTGAAGCCGGGGGCACCTTCGGTCGCGATGCAGTCCTTGCCCTTGGGGAGTTTGATGGTGGTCGGCTCGGTGGGTTTGGTCTTTTCGCCGGTGATGGATTCGACGTTGACGGTCTTGGTACCCCACAGGCGGACGGTGACCTCGGAGTCGGTGGTCGAAGTCTCGATGTAGATACCGGTTTGGCCGGTATTGCGGAATTTGAGGTCGATGGCGCCGTCGAAAACGGTGGCCTCGCGTGCCGCGGGATAGCGCGAAATGTAGTAGCTGTGCTCGGTGTGCCCTGCGTCCTCCATGCCCGCGAAATAGGCGGCATTGTAGAGGGTGGTGGCGAATTGGCTGATGCCGCCGCCGACGGCAGTGCTAGGGCGGCCGTGGTCGATGATGCCGGATTCGACGTAGCCTTCGGCGGTGCCGCGGGGGCCGGTGAAGTCGTTGAGTGAGAAGGTTTCTCCCGGCTTGACGATGGCGCCGTTCACCTTTTGGGCGACCACGCGGATGTTCACACCGGACGGGCCGCTGAAGCCGCTGGTGGTGAACTGCCCCATCATCTCGTTGACGCCGAGCGCGTTCGCGGCCTCGGTGGTGAGCTTGGGGTCGACCTTTTCATATACGGCCTGCGCGGTGCGCTCCTGTGGCGCGACCACCAGAGCGGGCAACCGTTCCATGGTCTTCGCCCAATTGATCTTGTCACCGATTATGGCCGGAACCACGGTGGGTTTTGCCCCGGTCAGCGCGAACGTCGCGTCCTTGGCCTCGACCTCCGACGGTGCCAGCTGCGGGCCGAGCACCCCCTGCGCAACATCCTGTTTGAAGCTCGCGGCGAGCCCGCCCTGGCCATCGGGGGCGAACGACAGCACGGACGCGATCTGCTCCGGTTCCAGCCTGCCGGTCGCATTGTTCTTGCCCGCGAAAACAATCGGCGCGTGCACCGCGGGTTCGGCGATCTCGTGCAAGGCCCGTTCGACCGCCTCGGCGCGCACGGCGATCGGCGCCGCGGTCTCCGGAAGATCGAGCAGCGCACCGAGATACCAGTTGTCGATGAGCACGGTGCGGGCGGCGGGAACATCGAGGATGCGCCCCGGCACCGGCGGCACCGCGACCGGTCGCGCGCCATCGAAGGCAATGGTGCCCTCGACCGTCGGGCGGTCGTGCACGCGCAGCGCGGTGAGCTGGGCATCCAGCGCATTGTCGTCGACGGTGCTCGCGACCGACACGGTGTGCGCGGTGAACAGCGAGGTCAGCCGGGTGATCGGATTGAGCGGCCGGGTACCGATGCGCGCCCAGGTGGTATCCCAATCAATCGCCAGGCCAGCGGTTTTGGGTATCAGCCTGGTCTGCACGTCGCCGATCTGTAGCGCAAGCTCCTGATCAGCGCGCGGGTCGAGTGCGGTGCGAAGTTGCGCATCCGCCGCCCCGGTGTCCTTGCCGCCGATATCAATACCGGCGACCACAACACCACGTGGCACATGCCCCGACGAAAACACCAGGTCCGCAACATAAGCCAGCCCGGCCAGCACGACAAACGCACCAACCCCGATGCCGATCCGCTTGACGATAGGCGATTTCAACCCACCCGACTGCACCGGTCTCTCGGGCACCCGCCGCCTCTGCCAACGCGCACCATCACCCGAAGGCCCGTCGCTCTCGGATGGTCGCACTTTGGGTCTTCGAGTGGTACGCAACGGCTCAGTCGGCATGGAATCACCAACCCACTCCGATGCCCGCTGCCCCGCCTCGGGCTGAGGCTGCGCCACCGATTGACGTTCGGCCAGCGAATGATGCTGGGCCACTGTCTGTGCGGCTGCCGACTCATACTCCGCCGCCGAATGATGCGGCACCGACCGATCCTCAGCTGCCGAATGATGTTGCGCAGCTGAATGATGCTGCGCCGCTACCTCATGCGTGCCAGCCGCATGGTGCGCAACCGTGCGCGGCGGTGGAGGCTGATGCCGCGCCACCGACTGCTGCTCCGGCGCTGAATCATGCTGCGCCGCAGCCTGATGCGGCACCGGCCGATACAGGGGCGACTCATGCTGAGGCACATACGCGTCTGCCGAGTGATGCTCGGCCGCCGAATGATGTCGGGCCACTGACTCGTGCTGCGCGGCCGAATGATGTTGGGCCACCGACTCGTGCAGCGCAGCCGAATGATGTCGGGCCACCGACTGGCAATCGGCTGCTGACTCGTACTCCGACGCCGAATGATGCGACGCCGGGCGATGCTGGGACGACTCGGGTTGCGGCTGATGCGGTGTCACCGACTGATGCAGCGACCCGGACTGATGCGAGGCAGCCGCAGGATGTGAGCCCGGTGCCTGCTGCGGGACCGTGCGCGGCGGAGGAGGCTGACGCTGTGTCGCCGCGCGATTCGGATCCTGACTCGGGTCCGTCTGGTACGCGTCCGATGTCTGCTGCGGATTCGATGACCGGGGAACGGGGCGGGGTGGCTGGGGCTGGTGGGGAGCGGATCGAGTTGAGTCGAGGAGCTGTCTCAGTCCGACCTCGCCGCTTTCGTGTCGGCCGCGCCGCCCAGTGCTCGATTCGCTCGTCACGAACCGTCCTCCCCGCTCGATCGAAAGGAGCTCGCACGGTGCGAGTCTCTGCCAACGATAATGGCCGCTACCAATATCGGCAGCCCAGCACGGTCCAAGAGCAAATCCCGTGCAACGGACCGCGCCACATATGGAGGGGCCCCGCGTAGTTGCCGGGTCGGGGGTCTGGCAACTACGCGGAGCCAATCCGTTTATCGGTGCAACGCACCGCGCGTTACAGCCGCGCGAGACAATCGAGCAGAACTCTCACCACCAGGGCCCGACGCGACGAGGGAGATGGATGGAATGCAGCTGGGAATGATCGGCCTGGGTCGGATGGGCGCCAATATCGTGCGCCGGATCGTCAAGGACGGACACACCGCCGTCGGCTACGAACGCAAACCCAAGACCGCCCTCGCACTCACCGAGGAACTGGGCAGCGACAGTTTCCACGGCACCACTGACCTGAAAGACTTCATATCCAGGCTGGAGACGCCGCGAGTGGTCTGGGTAATGATCCCGGCCGCGGTGACCGGCCAGGTCATCGATCAGGTCGCCGACCTGCTAGAACCCGGCGGCATCATCATCGACGGCGGCAACAGCCGCTACCACGACGACATCGCCCGCGCCGCCGCATTGAAACCCAAGGGCATCCACTACGTGGACATCGGCACCTCGGGCGGCGTATTCGGCCTGGCCCGCGGCTTCTGCCTGATGATCGGCGGCGAAGCCGAGCCGGTGGCACATCTGGATCCGCTGCTGAAGTCCATCGCGCCCGGGGTCGAGGCGGCCGAGCGGACCCCGAGCCGCACCGGCGAGCCCTCACCTGCCGAGCAGGGCTATCTGCACTGCGGCCCGGCCGGTGCGGGCCATTTCGTGAAGATGGTGCACAACGGCATCGAATACGGCGCGATGGCCGCCTACGCCGAGGGCCTGAACATTCTGCACAAGGCGAATCTGGGCGCGAATCACGATGCCGTGGCCTCCGCCGAGGAGACTCCGCTGGAACATCCGGAGTGGTACCAGTACGACATCGATGTACCCGAGGTAACCGAGGTATGGCGGCGCGGCTCGGTGGTCGCTTCCTGGTTGCTGGACCTGACCGCGAGCGAGCTCTACGCCGATCCGACCCTCGCGTCCTTCGACGGCCGGGTTTCGGACTCCGGCGAGGGACGCTGGACCCTGGACGCCGCGATCGATACCGGCGTCCCCGCACCGGTGCTCTCGGCCGCGCTGTTCGCGCGCTTCTCCTCGCGTGGGGAGGCGCTGTACGCGGACAAGATGCTCTCGGCCATGCGCAAGGCCTTCGGCGGACATGAGGAGCTGCCCTCGAAATAGAGCTCGAGCTCGCCGTCTCAGACAGAGCAGCCTGGGTGGAGCGGTCCACGAACCGAACCGTGGCCTTCGTCCGTCCGATGGCGGCTCACACCAGGCCTGGTCCGATGGCCGAACGCGGGGCTCCACACGCCGGACCTGGTCCGATCGTCGAACGCGGACTCGGCTCGCACCAGACCTGGTCTGTTGTCCGAGCGCGAACGCGGCACACATCAAGCCGGGTCCGTCAGCCGAACACGGACTCGGCACACACCAAGCCGGGTCCGTCAGCCGAACACGGACTCGGCACACACCAGACCTGGTCGGTCAGCCGAACACGAACGCGGCACACACCAGACCTGGTCGGTCAGCCGAACACGAACGCGGCACACACCAAGCCTGGTCCGTGAGCCGAACGCGGACTCGGCTCTCACCCGGACCGGTCCGATTCCGTTGAGTTCGACGCGCTGACGCCCAGTGTGGGAAGTCGTTACGGTGAGAGATATGGAGTTCGCGACGTCTTCCTTCTCCGAGAGCCTGCGCCGGTATGCCCCAGAACTCTTGCCCAGCAGCCATTTCGGCAATGCCACGGTGAACGGCCACGATATTGCGCCACACGGCACCACGATTGTGGCAGTCGCCTACCGCGGCGGTGTGCTCCTTGCCGGCGATCGGCGCGGCACCATGGGAAATCTGCTGGCCAGCCGGGATATGGAGAAGGTGCTCATCACCGACACCTATTCAGCGGCGGGTTTCGCGGGCACGGTGGGCATGGCCATCGAGATGATCCGACTGTTCGCCGTCGAGCTCGAACACTACGAGAAGATCGAGGGTGTCGGGCTGACATTCGAGGGCAAGGCGAACAAGCTGTCGAAGATGGTGCGCGACAATCTGCCTGCCGCACTGCAGGATATGGCGGTGGTCCCGGTCCTGGTCGGCTACGACCCGAGCGCCACCGATCCGGAGAAGGTCGGACGGATCTTCTCCTACGATGTCGTCGGCGGTCGCAGCGAGGAGCGGTTCGGCTACACCGCGGTTGGCTCCGGTTCGCTGTTCGCGAAGTCCTCACTGAAGAAGACCTATAGCCGCGGTATCGGTGCGGACGAGGCGCTGCGGATCACTGTCGAATCGCTCTTCGACGCCGCTGAGGACGACACCGCCACCGGCGGACCGGATCTCGCCCGTGGCATCTATCCGACCGTGATTGTCATCAATGCCGAAGGCGCCATAGAGGTTTCGGAGGATCGACTCGCCGAGATCACGCGCGACCTCCTCGAGCGCCGCACCGCAGCGGCACGCGACTGAAAGCCAGCAGGACAATACTGGGTCGAGAAACGACCGAATACCACCACTGTCCAATCCAGAGATCACGACTACCCGCTGAGCCAATCGTCCGAGGTCGCCGCACCAATAACAGTGCGCGCCATCCTTTACCGCCCTAGCCTGGGTGTATGGATATCGGGCAGCGGGTCTCCTCAACGAGGAAGCGGCGCGGGCTGACTCAGCGCGAACTCGCCGACGCTTCCGGCGTCTCGGTGAGCCTGATTCGCAAGATCGAGCAGGGCGAGCGCGACTCGGTACGCCTGGAAACGCTCCGAAAGCTCGCGGTCGGCCTACGTGTGCGTACGTCGATCTTGCAGGGCGAGCGACATGACGCCGAATGGGCAGACGCTCAGACCGAAGACCTGTGGGGACCGGTACGCCGAGCTTTGGCCGCTGCGACAGCTAGCGGCCCCAGCGACGAGCCCGTAAGCGTCGACGGCGTACGAGGGGCGATCGACGAGATTAGGCCGATGCTGGGCACCCACCGATACCAGACTATCGCGCAACGACTGCCCGGCATCATGCGCGACGCCGACGCGCTCGACGGCGAGGACGGACGTAATGTCCGCGTTCGCCTACTCGGCATGGTCGGGTTTCTCCTCACCCAGAACCGGCAATTCGATATTGCCGAGCAGACGCTGAGCGCTGCCATAGACCAGGCCACCGACGTATACGACGCCGCTGGTGCGGCGAACACCTTGACATGGGCGATGCTGCGACAGGGACGCATCGCCGAGGCCGAGAAGTTCGCGGTCGATTGGGCCGACCGGATCGAGCCTCGATTCTCGCGAGCCACAACGAAGGAACTCGCACTATGGGGTCGACTGTGGCTGTACGCCGCAAATGCCAGCGTGCGGGACAACGTCGAATCTCGCGCCGATGACGCGCTCGCACTGGCGCGTGCCGCCGCGCACCGGATCGGCCGGGAAGTGCTGTCGGACAATCATTCCGTGCGCGCCTTCGGACCGATATCCGTCGCGCACAACACGGCCGAAACCTACGCGATCACCGGTCGGCCGGATAAGACGCTCGCGATCGCCGAGGCTACCCCGGCACCGACGTTGCAGCCGACCGGCGCGGGTCGCCTGCGGCATCGTCTCGACGTAGCCTCCGCGCATGCCCAACTCGGCCAGTACGCGGCCTCGGTCTCCGTGCTCAGCGAGTTGCAGACCACTGCGCCGGAATGGCTTGCGCAGCAACGTTATGCACGCGACATCCTCGGCGAAATCGTCAAGGACCGGCGCTCCCTCACGACCGACATGCGAGAACTCGCCGACGCGATCCGCCTCGAATACTGACCCCTGTCCTGGGTCCTTGTGGCACTCTCACCGCGCGAAACCAAAAGTGCCACAGACATCTACCCCCGCACCTTGGAGGCTGCTCTCGGCCCCGCCACCGGGTCGACGCGAGTCCTCGGCGGTGGGTGCCTACCAACCAACACAGGACACAGGGGTGGCACGAGAGTGGAAGCGCTCGGATGGGTCGACCCGTCGTCGCCGATATTGGAATGGGATCTGGCCCAGGTGCGCCGCTTGGCGCGCCGGTTGGGGTACACGCTGTGTTGGGCCGACCCCGGTTCGGCGCTCGGCCTGGTCGAACAGGTCGAGGCCGCCGGGGTCGAGGTGGTGATGTTGTCGTCCTCGGCGCACGTGGACATCGTGACGCTGGACCGGTTGATGTCGTTGGCCGACGTCGAATGCGCCGCGCCACGAGCATCGTTCGCCCGCTGGTCAGCACTCGGCGGGGTGCACCGATGATCGTGCTCGGGTGGGTCGCCGTGGTCGGCATACCGCTGATCGTGTTCATCGCGGCGGTCCTGTGGCCCGAGCGGATACCGAAAGACCGGACGGTTGAGGCCATCCGCAAGCGCGTCGAGGTCGACGACCAGCGAAACCGCCATGGCGACAACGGTCGCCGTTGGCGCCGCTACTGACTACGAAATGCCAACGGCAACAATGGATTGCGGAACCATTCAGACATAGGGGCGGCGAACCGTTCTGAGGTTTCCGTCCCCCTTCACGAACAGTTCTCCGGGGAGTCTTCCGCTCCCATATCGACCGACCGCATGAACGGGGTCCGGCCCGATATCCTACCCAGGCAGGTAGCTTCGATATCGGGCCGGAACTCGGGGTAACTCACTGGGTACAGGCCATCCAGCCACCGCTTCCAGTCGGACGCCAAATGCCAACATCGAGACACTCGAGTCCGGCGCCCGAATATTCGGGGAGGCGGGGGCTCAGCGCTCCAGGATCGCGACGACGCCCTGGCCGCCAGCGGCACAGATGGAGATCAGCGCGCGGCCGGATCCCCGCTCCGCCAACATCTTCGCCGTGGAGGCGACGATGCGGCCGCCGGTCGCGGCGAACGGGTGGCCCGCGGCGAGCGAGGAACCGTTGACATTGAGCTTGCTGCGATCGATCGAACCGAGCGCACCGTCCAAGCCGAGGCGCTCCTTGCAGTACTGGTCGGACTCCCACGCCTGCAGGGTGGCGAGCACGACCGAGGCGAAGGCCTCGTGGATCTCGTAGTAGTCGAAGTCCTGCAGGGTCAGGCCGTTTCGGGCCAGCATGCGCGGCACCGCATAGGTCGGCGCCATCAGCAGCCCATCGGGGCCGTGGATGTAATCGACCGCGGCGACCTCGGAGTCGACCAGATGCGCGAGCACCGGCAGATTGCGCTCGGCGGCCCATTCGTCGCTGGACACCAGTACCGCGGAAGCGCCATCGGTGAGCGGAGTGGAGTTACCGGCGGTCATGGTGGCATCGCCCGCCTTGACCCCGAAGACCGGCTTCAGGGTGGCCAGCTTCTCGATGGTCGAGCCGGGACGCAGGTTGTCGTCGCGGGTCAGGCCGAGGAACGGGGTGATCAGGTCGTCGAAGAAGCCGCGATCGTAGGCGGCGGCCATATTCTTGTGCGACAGGTAGGCCAGTTCGTCCTGGGCCTCGCGCGAAATGCCGAATTCCTTGGCGGTAATGGCGGCGTGCTCACCCATCGACAGGCCGGTGCGCGGTTCGGCATTGCGCGGGATTTCGATACCGACCATGCCGGGGCGCAGCTGGCCGACCAGCTTGAGACGGTCCTTGGTGGTCTTGGCGCGGTTCGCGTCGAGCATCCACTCGCGCATCCCTTCGCTGACCCCGATCGGAGCATCGCTGGTGGTATCGGTGCCGCCGCCGATACCGACCTCGATGCGTCCGGCTGCGATCGCGTCACCTACGGTGACGATCGCCTGCAGGCCGGTGCCGCAAGCCAATTGGAGATCGTGCGCCGGGGTGTAGGGGGACAGCTTGCTGCCGAGCACGCTCTCGCGGATCAGACCGTGCTCGCCGACGCGCTTGAGCACCGCGCCGCCGACGACCATGCCGAGGCGCTCGCTCTGCAAGCCGAATCGGCTGACCAGACCGTCCAGCGCGGCGGTGAACATGTCCTGGTTGGAGGCGTGGGCATAGGCCTTATCGGAGCGGGCGAACGGAATCCGGTTGCCGCCCACGATGGCGACCGGGCGTGGGGCCTGCTTTGTCGTGCTCTTCGCTGAACGGGCTTTGGTTGTCACTCGAGTCTCCAAGGTCTCGTCGGGTGCCCGGTGGGCCGTTCGGCGTGGACGTGTCCGCGCAGATCGACACCCCGTCGCGGTTGGTTTACTTTAAACTTACTCTGGAGTAAGTTTGTTGTCGATACCGTACCCCGCGAGTCTGCGTAAATTCGCGCCAGGGCAGGTAAGCGAGTGAACAGCTGGACACAGCCGAGCATTGCTCGGTCCTGACGGAGCCGAGCGCCAGCGAGGTGCAGTCATGAGCACACAGACCATTCGGCAACGCAGCCGCCGGCGGGTGCGAACCACGACACACAGAAAAGGGAGAAACAGTGGCAGCCAGCAAGAGCAAGAGCAAGAGTGCACCCAACCTCTACGGATCGTTCGTACACTCCGCTCCCGGCCAGTTCCTGGCGAGCAAGTTGGGCCTGCCGCAGCCGGAGCACCTGCGCCGTTACCAGGCCGGTGAGCCGCCGCTGCCCGGCCCGGTGCTGCTCGGCGGCAAGGGCCGGGTCGCCGAACCGGTGCGCACCCTGCTTTCGGACTACACCTTCGCCGACGCGCCCGCCTCGGGTCAGCAGTACGGCGCGCTGGTCTTCGACGCGACCGGCATCGGCACGGTCGACGATCTGTCGCAGCTGTTCGAGTTCTTCCAGCCGGCCATGCGCAGCATCGCGGCGTCCGGTCGCATCGTCGTCATCGGCACCACCCCTGAGCTGACCGCGGGCGTGGACGAGCAGATCGCCCAGCGCGCGCTCGAGGGTTTCACTCGCAGCGTCGCCAAGGAGCTGCGGCGCGGAGCCACCGCCCAGCTCGTCTACCTGCACCCGGAGGCCGCCGCCACCGCGTCCGGTCTGGAATCCACACTGCGGTTCCTGCTTTCGGCCAAGTCGGCATTCGTCGACGGTCAGGTCATCCGGGTCGGCAAGGCCGACGCGGTGGCCCCGGCGGCGTGGGACAAGCCACTCGACGGCAAGGTCGCCGTGGTCACCGGCGCCGCGCGCGGTATCGGCGCGACGATCGCCGAAGTGTTCGCCCGCGATGGCGCGACCGTGATCGTCGCCGATATCCCCGCCGCCGGTGAGGCCCTTTCGGCCACTGCGAACAAGGTCGGTGGAACCGCGCTCGCACTCGACGTGACGGCACCGGACGCCGCCGAGAAGCTGGCCGAATTCGCCACCGAACGCTTCGGCGGCATCGATATCATCGTGCACAACGCCGGTATCACCCGCGACAAGCTGCTCGCCAACATGGACAAGGGCCGCTGGAATTCGGTCATCAACGTGAATCTCGCCGCGCCGCACCGCATTACCGAGGGTCTGGTGGCGCGTGGGGCGCTGAAGGAGGGCGGTCGCGTTATCGACGTGTCCTCCATCGCGGGTATCGCGGGCAACCGGGGCCAGACCAACTACGGCGCGTCCAAGGCCGGTGTCATCGGCATGGTCAACGCCGAGGCACCGAAGCTGGCCGAAAAGGGCATCACCATCAATGCCGTCGCGCCCGGTTTCATCGAAACAGCCATGACCGCGGCCATTCCGCTGGCCACCCGCGAGGCGGGTCGGCTGATGAGCTCGCTGCTGCAGGGCGGACAGACCATCGACGTCGCCGAGACCATCGCCTACTTCGCCAGCCCGGCATCGAATGCGGTGAGCGGCAATGTGGTTCGGGTCTGCGGTCAGAGCCTGATCGGAGCATGATGACCGAGACGATCACGCTCACCGAACCTCCCAAGAACAGCAGTCTGTTCGTCAAGGCCGCGCTCGGTGCGGTGCCGGTGCCGCTGGTCTCGGCGCGCAAATCGACGCTGCCCGACCGCGTCGTCCGGTTGACGGGCCTGCACGTGGATCCGGATCACCTGGCCGCGTACTGCCGGGCGACCGGGCTGCGGTTCGGCGATTCGCTGCCGCTGACCTACCCGTTCATCCTCAGCTTCCCGCTGGCGATGCAACTCGTTGTGGCACGGGACTTTCCGTTCGTCGCGGTGGGTGCGGTGCACGCGCAGAATCTGATCGAGCGCAGTCGCGAGATCTCGGTGAGCGAGCCGCTGGACTTCACCACGCATATCGAGAATCTGCGCGAGCACCCGAAGGGGCTGCTGGTGGATGCGATCACCGAGGTGAATGTCGGCCGGGAGCTGGTGTGGCGTCAGGTCACTACCTTCCTGCACCAGCAGCGCACCTCGCTCTCGGGTGAACCGAAAGCCGAGCCGAAGCCGGAGGAGGTTCCGCCGCCGCCGATGCGAACCGTTCGGGTGGATCAGAAAACGATCACTCGGTATGCGGCCGCCTCCGGTGACCACAACCCGATCCACACTTCGGCATTGGGCGCCAAAGCGTTCGGCTTCCCGAAGGCAATCGCGCACGGTATGTGGTCGGCCGCGAATATCCTCTCGAATGTCGAGGGCCGGATCCCCGAAAAGGCGACCTACACGGTCAAATTCGGTAAGCCGATCCTGCTCCCGTCCACCGTGAACGTGTACGCGGACCAGGTCGGCGGCGGCTGGGATCTAACACTGCTGCATCCGCAGAAGGGCTACCCACACCTGACGGCCACCCTGCGCTGATCCCGCCCGAAGCCGCACCTCCAGTACCGGGGTGCGGCTTCGTCGTTTCCGCCCCATTTGTTCAGGCCGATTCCGCTGCGGCGCACGAATCCGCTCGCCGCGCAGCGAATCGCCGGTAAACCAGTGCGCGGCGCGACAGAACCTGCGCGGGCAGAACCAACACAGCGCACCAGGCCGATCCATCTGCGGCGCACGAATCCTTCTCCCCGCACAGCGAATCGCGGGACAAATCAGTGCGCGGCGTACCAGAGCGGGGTCAGCAGTCGCAGCCGCAACCGTCGCAGCAGCAGCTGTCGCAGTCGCAGCAGTTGCTACAGCCGTCGCAGCAATCTCCGCAGTCGCAGTTTTTGATCCAGGCATCCTTGCGTTCGCCGCTGCATGGGCTGGTGTGGTCGGCGCAGCAGGCGTAGCCGGTGCAGTAGACGCCGAGGACCAGTGCCAACGCCTGGCCGATCCCTGGGCGGCGGGGCGGCTTCTCGAATCCGGTTCCTGGTGGCATCGGATACTGCATTGCCGGGGTGGACCGGGATGTGCTGCAGGTGTGGGCGGCTATGCCTAGGCCGCGGCCGACTCCGCGCACCAAGGAGTGCAGTGGGTCGAGCAGCATCCAGCGGATGGTGGGGACCTGGTCCAGTTCGGCCTCGGCAACCGCTCGGCGCAGCTGCGAATCCGATTGCCGCAGTAAATCGTAGGCCTCGGGCATGGTGGTTCCGGTGGCGGCGAGCGGGTTGAAGCGGCCGCGGGTCCGGTCGTCGTCGAAGTCCGCAACGGCATCGGCGAGATGCGCGATCCGTCCGAAGTGCCTGCCCGCCTCACGCAGAGCGGCGATGTTGTCCGGACGGTTGGCCAGAACTGCGGTGTGCCCGAAGAATTCCGCCGCGCAGAGCTGCGTCGGTGCGGTCAGCTCATCGAGAGAGATTGTGCGAGATGCATTTTCCGATTTCTCGGGCGTACTGCTGAGCCATGCGCGCACATTCGGTGCGACCGGACGCGAGCGATCGGCACCGGCAAGAGCTTCCAGGCGCGACTGCGAATTGATCGCGGCGACAAGCGGTTCCACATCGAGGCCGATCAGGGCTGCCTGTGATCGCGCGCCGTCGGCCCAGCGAGTCGACACCTTCGTCATCGGGCGGCGGGTGAGTACCGAGCCGTCACCATCGTCGACGTGATCGCGAATCTTGGCCGCTCCCAACAGGAGTGACGCGGTGGCCGCCAGCACTACGCCCGGCGAATCCGCACTCGCCACCTCGGCGCGACGCATCCCCCGCAGTGCGCACGGCCCCGCCGTGGTTCGCCCCGCCGCCGCGGGCAGCTGCGCCTCGGTCAGCACACTCAGGACGATCGCATCGGTATTGGTCGCCGCCCGCGCCAACTGCCCATGCCCATCCCGCAACCCCAAACACAGCCCACACATATGCGTACGCCACTGCCCCGCATCGATCCCGTATTTCGCGGCCCCATGCGAACACGGCCGCAACATCCCGAACAACTCCACCCCGTTCCCCGACCACCGCACCGGTCCATTCAATTGATCCCCCGCACTCTCGCAGCCCGCCACCACGGCCGCAAGGCCCGGCGGCCCGGCGCACGAATTTGCGCGCCACGCACGAATGAGCGTGCGAACACGCGCACGGAGAACAGTTGATGCGCGACACCGAGCTGTCGGGGTTACTCCGCCTTTTTGCGGCCTGCGAGACCGCGCCAGGCGAGGTCGTCGAGGAGGTCGACGGCCTCGCCGACTTCGATGCGGCCGGTGGCTACACGGTCGGCAATGGCCTCGCCCGCGCCGATGACAGCCGCGGCGACGATGTCGAAGTTGGTACCGGGTTCGGCGTGTTTGGCGCTGGATTCCAGGAGTTTGGCGGTCAGTTCGATAACGCGTTCGCGGGCGTTCTCGATTTCCGAGGCGAAGGCTTGCTGGCCGATCGCCTGGCGGTAGAGCACCTGCCAGGAAGTGCGGTTGCGGTCGACGAATCCGAGGAAACCCTCGAGTGCCGTGCGGACCTGTTCATGCGGGGAAAGTTGCGGATTGCCGGCGGGCGCTACCGATTCGATGAAGCGCAGTCCCTCACGCTGGATGCAGGCGCGGAAGAGTTCATCCTTGGAACCGTAGTAGAGATACAACATCGGCTTGGAGATCTTCGCCTCGGCGGCGATCGCGTCCATCGAGGTCTCGTGGAACCCCTTACGCGAGAACACCTCGACCGCGGCATCGAGCATCTGCTGCTCACGAACCGCCCGAGGAAGTCGCTTCGTTCCGCCCGCCATCACTCTCCTACCGCATGGTGAAGCTTTTATATTACTCCAAGGTAAGTTCGGCGGGTCGGATTGCGCATTCGTAAGCTCGGCGAACTATCGGCACTCGGCTCGCGTCCTTCGGCCCGCGATGTCCTCGGATTCGCGGGCACAGCTGTTCAGCTGTCCAGCGCAGTGATGTTACGCGGGCCCGGCGATTACGCGGCTGCACCACATACGACAGCTGTAGCCACTGCTTGCAGGTCGCTCGAAAAGGCCAGCATTCAGCAGGGCGCCAGCGCGCCCTTGTATCGAGCCATCCGCAGCACCGATGCGTCGACCCGGTCGGCGGGCAGGCGGCCACTCGATACCGCCTGCTCGAGGCGATCCAACACCTGCGGTACGGCATCGGTGGTGATCCACAGGGCATTGTCGGCACCCGCGATCAGCGCGGCCTCGACCGCGTCCTCGATGTTCATCCGGCTGGTGATGGCGGCCATACCACCGAGGTCGTCGGTGAAGATCGGCCCCTGGAACGGGGCCGCGCCGTAGCCGGTCCCATCACGCAGCAGCGACATGGCCTGCGGGCTGATGCTGGCGGGGACATTGGGGGTAGTCAGGTCGGGTACGTCGAGGTGGCCGACCATGACGGCGGCACCGGAGTTGATCAGATTGCGGAACGGCACCAGGTCCACCGTCTGCAGCTGCGACAGCGGCGGGGTGCGGACGGCACCGGTGTGCGAATCGCCCGTTCCGGAGCCGTGGCCCGGGAAGTGCTTCATCACCGTGCCGACACCGACCTCGTTCATCGCGCGGATGTAGGCATCGGCGTACTCGGTGACCACCGCGGGATCGTCGGAGAAGGAACGGTCACCGATGACGGAATCGTCGGGCTGACTGCTCACATCGACGTCTGGGGCGAAGTCCACCGTGACGCCCAGATCCTTCAGCGCGCGGCCACGGGTCACGGTGGCGTCATGGAACTGCTCCGACGTCATGGTCTGGGCGGTCACCCGGGCCGACGGGGCCGGGCCGATCAGATCCTTGGCCCGGGAGACCCGGCCGCCCTCCTCATCGATGGTCACCATCAGCGGTACCTTGGCCGCGGCCTTGACCTGCTTGACCAGGCCATCGGCCAGCAGCGACCGATCGGTCCAGCCGCCGACGAAGATGCCGCCGACCTGCGAATTGCGCACCACATTCGTGGCATCGTCGGCACCGGTGACACCGACGGTCAGCAGCTGGGCCAGTTTCTCGCGGGTGGAGAGCTTCGCGAGAAAGTCGGCACCGCAGTCGCCCTTGGCGGGGGTGGTGGCGGGGGCGGGGGCGGCGGCGGGAGCCGAGGAACCGGTCGTCGGGTCGTGCGTCACGGAGTGCGCCGGCGCGGAGCCGGAGTCACTGTTCGAGCACGCCGTCGCGACGGCGGCCAGCATTGCGAGCAGGACGATAGGCGTCTTCCGCATAGCACTCCAGGGTAGTCGGCACGCTCCGGCTGGTTCGACTCAGGTCCGGCTAGCGGCCAGTCGCTGCGTCCGGCGGGCCAGGTCGGAGATTCGGCTGCCGTCATGGCCGAAGACCGCGCTGTGCAGTCTGTCGTGGAACGGGTCGGTCCAGCGGGTCGGGATTCCGCTATCGCCGACCCGGATTCCGGCGACCGAACCCGCGGTCGCGCCATTGGAGTCGGTATCGCAACCGCCCTGTACGGTGAGCGCGATGGAACGGGTGAAATCGCCTGCGCCCCAGAGTAAACCGGCGGTGACGAGGCAGGCGTTCGGAATGGCGTGCACCCAGTTGTAGTGGTCGTGGCGGCGATGGATGGCCGCGAGGGCCAGCTCCCATGGCATGCCGCGGTCATGGTCGGCGATCACTTCGGCGACCGCGGCGTACAACCGCGAATGTTCCGGAATGCATTGTTGGGCAACAGAAAGCGCATCCGAGATGCCGTCGGCGGTGAAGGCCGCGGCAATCAACGCAGCAGCCCACATCGCCGCGTATATGCCGTTGCCGATATGTGAGAGTCCGGCATCGCGGGCGGCGAGTTCGGCGGCGCGTGCCGGATTACCCGGGTTGACGTAACCGTAGATATCCGCGCGGATCATCGCGCCAATCCACTCGCGATACGGATTTCGATACCTGGCGACCTGTGGCGGTTTCCGACCGGCGACCAGATTGCGGTAAGCGACCCGCTCCGCCGTGTAAGTCCGCAGAAATGGCAGATGCGTCAACCAGGCATCCGCGACATCGGATTGCGTGAAATTCGTTCCGCACGTTTCCAATAGATGCAGTCCTAGTACGGTGTAATCGACATCGTCATCGCGCGGTACACCGTCGATGCGGCCCTTCGCCGACACCGGCCAGGACGGATTCAATGGATATTCCGGTGATGGCGGCAATAATGCCGGCACATAGTCGGTCAGCGGATAGGCGTTGGCCCGCTCGAGATACGCACGGATTCGCGCGGGCGCCCATACGAACCCGTTTTCCAGGGGCTTACCGAGCGTGCAGCCGACGCAGCGGCCGAGCCAACCGCCGTGGATACGCTCGAACAGCTCGGGTAGCGGCGCGACCGGCCGCATTACGGACGGCGGTGCCACGGTTTCGGATTCGTCATAACCCCAGCCGGGATCGCGTTCGACGCTTTCGAGTCGATCGAAAACCGCCCAGCATTCGGCCGGTTCGCCAGGTTCGGCGGCAACCAACGCGCGCACCTGCGACTCGAACTCGGCTACCGGATAGCCCGATTCGAGCCGCTGTCGCCATTCATAGAACAGCAGGGTCCGCGGGTCGATCTCGCGCCTGCCGAATAACATCAGTTCGTTCACATCGGGCATATCTGCTCCCGGTCCGTGTCACCCGTCGGTTTTCTGCTGTTCAATCCTTCCCACAGCAAATTATCTGCGCGCGGCAATACCTCGGGTCGGGGTTGTCCGGAGTAATCTCATGGCATAGTCAAATGACTCCCGACTGGAGGTCATCGTGCCGTGCGATCTCATGCTCATCGCCTATGACGGTTCTGAAAATGCCAAGCGGGCCATCGAATACGCCGGCCGGTTCCTCGCGGCGAACAGAGCGGTGGTGCTCACCGCCTGGGAACCGATGGTGCGCCAGGCCGCTCGGCTGTCCGGACTATCCGGGGTGATGCAGCCGGAATGGGTGCCCGACGAAGAGATCGAGGACGTCGCCTATGTCGACGCCCGCAATATCAATACCGAGGGCGTCCGCCTGGCCAAACTCGTCGGCTTGAATGCCGAGGCGCGCACCGCGGAATGCACGACGACGATCTGGAACGCCATCGTCGAAACCGCCAACGATCTGGACGTCGACATCATCGTGGCAGGTACGCGCGGCGCCACCGGTATTCGAGCGCTGATACACAGCAGCGTCGCCGACGCCGTACTCAAACATTGCCACCGTCCGGTGCTCATGGTGCCGCCGGGTAGGGAACCGCGCCGCTGAGATTTGGATCGCTCGGGTGGCTCTGCTCCGGGGTTGGGGGGCTAGGGTCGAGGGATCATGAACGGTTTCTTGCTCGCCCAGCCCGGTGGGGTGGTTCGTGCGTCGGGGACACGGGTCACCTTCGACGAGGCGGCGCGGGCGGTTGCGGCGCTGCGGGACGGGACCGCCGAGTTGATTGTCGGTGCCCTGCCGTTCGATCCCCGGAATTCGGCCGCGCTGAGCGTGCCCGAGCGGGCAGAACGCACGGTCGGGCCGTGGCGGCCGGCGGCGCTGCCGGATTTGCCCGCCGTTCGGGTGATTACCGAATCACCGAGGCCGGCAGAGCATGTCGCGCGGGTGACGAAATTGGTCGAGCAGCTGAACGATCCGACGCAGCCGTTGCGCAAGGTCGTGGCCGCTCGATCGGTGCTGGCCGAAGCCGACAGCGTGCTGGAGCCGGAGCTGGTCGCGGGTCATCTGCTGACCAGACATCCGCATGCGAATGTTTTCGCGGTCGACCTGACTGCCGCGGGTCGGCCGGGTGCGACGCTGGTCGGCGCCACCCCGGAGGTACTGGTCGCGCGACACGGCGCGATCGTCACGCTGCATCCACTCGCGGGGACGCTGCCACGGCTCGCCGATCCGGACGCCGATGCCGCGCAGGCGCGAGAACTGTTGGCCAGCACCAAGAATCGCGATGAGCATGCGTTCGTCATCGACTGGATCCGGGAGGTGCTCACGCCGGTGTGCGCGGAACTCACCGTTCCGGACAGCCCGCAGCTGATCAATACCCATGAGGTCTGGCATCTGGCTACCCCGATCACCGGCCGCCTGCGCGATCCGGCGACTACCGCGCTCGACCTGGCGATTCGGCTGCATCCCACCCCGGCGGTCTGTGGCACGCCGACCGATCTGGCGCTCGACACGATCGCGCGGAGAGAAGAGGAACGCGGCTTCTACGGCGGCGCGGTCGGCTGGTGCGATGCGCACGGCGATGGCGAATGGGTGGTCGCGATTCGCAGTGCGGAAATCGCCGCCGACGGGCGCTCGATCCGCGCCTTCGCGGGCGGGGGCATCGTGGCCGCTTCGGATCCGCAGGCCGAGTTGGACGAGACCACCGCCAAGTTGCGCACCCTGCTCGGCAGCTTGCGGTGCGCCATCCCGAGCTGACCGACCCACGCCCCGAAATTCGGTTCCGTTATCGGTGGCCTGAACGTAGGTGATCGCGCGCGGCCCTGCTAGGTTGGCCCAGAATGTGCCTGCATCGATGTATTGGAGTGCCGCGATGAAGTTTGCTGTCCCTGGCGTTGCGAGTGCGGTCGCCGGCTCCGTGTTGGGCGCGATCGCGGTGTTCGTCATCACGATGGCAGTGCAGCAGAACACGCGGCCGAATATCGAGCGCGGCGACTCCTCCTCCTCGCTACTCAACAACGTTGAGTACGGCAGCCGCTGATTCGCCGCGGGGCGAGCGACCGCCGCGGAGGCGGTAGCCCAGCGTGACCACGGAGCGGCCCGGGAGAACCGCCAATCCACCGCAGCCCGCTTCACCGACCTCCTCCGATGCGGCACGGCATGACCGCGCCCCGCTGGGCCGCGGCTGGTTCTTCGGGACCATGGTCGCGGCGTTCCTGCTCACCTTTCTCCAGGCGCCCGGACTGACGGTCGCCGACACCAAATACGACCTGGCGCAGAATCCGCTGGGGTTCCTCGAACGCGCCGCCCATATGTGGAGCAGTCAGGCCCCGATGGGGCAGGTGCAGAACCAGGCCTACGGGTATTTCTTTCCGCACGGCGCGTTCTTCACGGTCGGGCATGTGCTCGGTCTACCCGCGTGGGCTACGCAGCGAATCTGGTGGGCGTTGCTGCTGCTCGCGGGGTTCTGGGGCATCGTCCGGCTCTGCGAAACGCTCGGCATCGGCTCGCGCGGGTCAAGGATCGTCGCGGCGGTCGCCTTCGCGCTGGCACCGCGGGTGCTGACCACGCTCGGTTCGATCTCCTCGGAGACGCTGCCGATGATGCTCGCGCCGTGGGTGCTGCTCGCGCCTGCCGCGCTGGGCACCGCCTATCGCCATCGACGCGGCGGCGCGGCCTCGCCCGCCGGTAGTGCGCTGGCAGTGGCGCTGATGGGTGCGGTCAATGCGGTGGCGACGGTCGCCGCATTCCTGCCCGCGCTGCTGTGGTGGGCGTCATATCGGCCGAATCGTAGCTGGTGGCGATTCACCCGGGCCTGGATTCCGCTGCTGGCGCTGGCTACCTTCTGGTGGGCGGTGCCATTGCTGCTGCTCGGCACGGTGAGTCCGCCGTTCCTGGACTACATCGAATCCGCGGGGGTGACCACACAGTGGGCGTCGCTGGGTGAAGTACTACGCGGCACCAGCAGTTGGACGCCGTTCGTCTCGCCGGAGCGGATCGCGGGCGCGGTATTGGTGACCCAACCCGCCGCGGTGCTGGCCACCGGACTGCTCGCGGCGGCGGGTATGGCCGGTTTGGCGATGCGGTCCATGCCGTATCGCGGGCGACTCGCGCTGATCCTGCTGGTCGGGCTGGTCGGGATCTGCGCCGGATTCGTCGGTGAACTGAGCGGGCCGTTCGCGGATTCGGTGCGAATGTTCCTCGATGCCGGGGGTGCGCCGCTGCGCAATGTGCACAAGCTGGAACCGCTGATCCGAATTCCGCTGGTACTCGGCCTCGCTCATCTGTTGTGCAAGGTGCCGCTGCCCGCGTCCGTCCCGATGCCGGTATGGCGCAGGGCCTTCGCACATCCCGAACGCGATAAGTCGGTCGCCGTCGCAGCCTTGATCCTCACCGCGCTCGCGCTGTCCACTTCACTGGCCTGGACCGGGAAGCTCGCACCGCGCGGCGCCTACGACGAGGTGCCCGAATACTGGAAGCAGACGGCGCAGTGGTTGTCCGATAATGCCTCCGACACCCGAGCGCTTGTGGTGCCCGGCGCACCCTTCGGCAGTCAGGTATGGGGGCTCACCCGCGACGAGCCGCTGCAGGCGCTCGCGGGTACGCCGTGGGCGATTCGCGATGCCGTGCCGCTGAATCCGCCGGGCACCATCCGGGCCATGGATTCGGTGCAGCGGTTGATCGCCGACGGTAGACCGTCGACCGGCCTCGCCGCGACGCTGGCCGAACAGGGCATCGGAATTCTGGTGTTGCGCAACGATCTCGATCCGGAGACCTCGCGTTCGACCCGGCCGATACTGGCGCATCAGGCGATCAATGGGTCGCCGGGATTGCACAAGGTGGCCGAATTCGGCAACCCGATCGGGACGGCCGTCAGATCAGATGATCTGGTCGTCGATGGTGATCTGCGGCCCGCGTATCCGGCGGTCGAGATCTACCGGGTCGAGGCGAGCTCCGCCGGGACCCCTATCGAAATTCACAGCGGCACCGGTGCGCCGACATCATTCCCCGGTGCCTATACAGTGCCCATGGCCTCGATCGGGACAGTTCAGGGCGGGCCCGAGGTGCTCGAACGGCTGCGCCGCGATGCCACGACCACGCCGATATTGCTCGCCTCCGATGCGGCGGCGGCCGGACTGCCGATCGGGCCGTTGACCGTGACGGATACACCGATGGACCGGGAGGCCGACTTCGGTCGGGTGGACAATCACAATTCGGCGCTGCGCGCGCCCGACGATGCGCGCCGCACGCACAATCTGGTGCCCGACTATCCGGTGCCCGGCGCGGAACTGGTGCGCGGGGAATGGTCGGGGGCGACGGTCACCGCATCGAGTTCGGCCGCCGATGCCACGCAGTTGGGCGGATCCGCGCCCGGCAGTTCGACCGCCGCGGTCGTGGACGGCGATCGGTCGACCGCGTGGATCAGCAATGGCGCCGAACACGCACTGGGACAATGGCTTCGGCTCGATCTCGACCATCCGATCAGCTCCGGGCTGCTGCAGTTGACCACCAGTGCGGCCGCGATCGGCGATCCGGTGAAATGGGTCGAGGTGCGGACCGCGAACGGAAGTGTGTCCGCACGGATTCCCGAACCTGGTATGCCGGTATCGATTTCGTTGCCGCTGGGCAAAACGGACTGGCTGACCATTACCGCCATCCGCACCGAGGACGGAACGCGCGGTGGACAGTTCGGCATCAGCGAGCTGATCCTGGACGACTACACCGACCGCAGCGCGCCGGTGCGGGTCGATATCCGGCATCGGGCCGTACTGCCGCCCACGCCGGCGGGCGCGCAGGTGCGGGCCTGGGATCTCGGTCAGGAATTCCCCGGGCGTAGTGCGTGTTTCGATGCGCCGGACCGAGTCCGGTGTAGTAAGGGACTCGCCCTGGCACCGGAGGAACCCGGCACATTCGAACGCACACTGTCGGTGCCGGAGCCAGTAAGTGTGACACCGCAGTTGACCGTGCGGACGCGGCAGGGTCCAGCGCTCGAGGCGCTGCTCACCGACCATACGCGTCCCGTCGCCCGAGGTAAGGCAGACGTCGGTGACCTGCGCGGCTCTGCCTTCGCGGCCACCGACGGGGATCCGCGGACGAGTTGGACCGCGCCGGAGGATTCGGTACGAAATCTGGCGGGCGGCAAACCGACACTTACCCTGGAATTGCCCGAACCGGCACTGGTGACGGGTCTGGACGTGACACCGTCGCTCGGCGAGCTGCCCGCCGCGCCCCTGTCGCTGGCGGTGAATCTCGGCAACGGCCCACAGGTCCGCGAGCTCGAATTGGGCGAATCGACCCGAATCTCCTTGCAGCCCAGCGTGACCGATCGCATCGAACTGAGCATCCACACCTGGAAGCCGGTACTCGACCGCACCGCCCTCGGCTTCGCCCAGACGCAACCGCCCGGTCTCGCCGAAGTGTCGGTGCTCGGCCCCGATTACCCCGCGCCCGCAGCACCGGACCGGCTGATCACCGTCCCGTGCGCGCAGGGGCCGAAGATTGCGCTCGGTGGACGTTTCGTGCATACGTCTGTCACCGCGACCGCCGATGAATTGCGTACTGGTGCACCGGTTCCCGCTCGCATGTGTGCGGATTCGGAACTTCCGCCGGAGTTGACCGACACCGGGCATGCGGGCCGCACCGGTTCGGCCGACGGCATAGGCCCAGCCCTCGGTAATGGCCCGGGCGCAGCTCGCACCCCGGCCGATACCGGCCTCGAATCCACTGACGCGATCGCGGTGGCCGCAGGGCGAGCGGATGTGACGGTCGCACCGACGGATCTGTTCTTCGTCGACCGACTTCGCCTGAACCGTACCGATTTCGATTCCGCCGCTGCGCCGCAAGCAACGACGAGATCGGGGCAGCTCCTCGTCCTGCCGCTCAGTACCAATGCCGGTTGGCGGGCGCGCACCGCCGACGGCAAAGAACTCCAGCCGGTCGTGGTCAACGGCTGGCAGCAAGGCTGGCTGCTCCCGGACAACTACGCCGCCGGATCGAATCCCATCACCGTCTCCTTCCCTATCGACCGCTGGTATCGCCTCAGCATCTTCGGTGGTCTGCTACTGCTCATCCCGCTGGTCCTGCTCGCCATCCCCCGCCGCCGGATCCCGACAACCGGGTCGCCGCCGACCACTTGGGAAAATCGCATGCTCGGCGCGCTCGGCATCGCCGCTGTCGCAACGGTCATCGCCGGGCCGGTCGGCACGGCCCTTACGGTGGCGGCTCTCGCCGCGAGCCGATTCGCCGCACCCGTGACCTCGAAAGTCCTTGCGGCCGTTGCAGGTCTCGGTACCGCCATCGCCGCCGCTGCCCTCTCCACCGGACCTTGGCGCGCGGCGAGCGGATATATGGGCGGCTCGCTCTGGGTCCAACTGCCCGCACTACTCGCCGTGATTGCCGTCGGCATCGCGGCGCTACCTGCCCGACGCGAACATCGTTGAGTCATTCAGCCGATTGCTAGCCTCGAACAGGTGACGGACTGCGCGGAGTGCGGATTCGAGTACGACCCGGCGCTGGTTCCCGAGGTGTCGGCGCTGACCAGAGTGCACGCGGCGGAGTACGCGACACTGCTCACCGGCGGTGCCGGCAGCCGAGTACTTCGGCAGCGCACCGCGCCGGAGGTGTGGTCGCCATTGGAGTATGCCTGCCATGTGCGGGATGTCCTGCTCGCACAGCGGGAACGGGTGTTGCTCGCGCGCCGGGTCGATACACCGGCGCTGGAGCCGATGGGTCGCGACGAACGCGTCGAGCACGACGGGTACAACGAGCAGCAGCCCGCGGATGTCGCCCGACAACTCGACGATGCGGCCCTGCTCTTCGCCAACGTCCTCGATCGGTTGGCACGCGCGGACTGGGACCGCACCGTCAGCTATAACTACCCGCAGCACCAGGAACGTCCCCTGCGTTGGCTTGCCTTGCACACACTGCATGAGCTCCGGCACCATCTGCTCGACATCCGCCGCCAGCTCGACAGCTGACTACTGCAATCGCGCGGGAGCCGCTGATCTTGCTGTCCGCATCGAGGGCGCGGCGACCTCGCACATCGGGCTTGATCGCCACTGTGACCAGCACCTACCCCCTCGATCTCGCCCCGCTGTTCGGAACGCTCGACCAACGCCAAGTCCTGCGGCCACCCGCGCACAGTCACCGGGCGTGAGCAATTCACTTGCCGCAGGTCCGAATCCGCCTCAGCCAACCGTCTCGTCGCGCGCTTCCATCACGATCGCAGCCGAGCGCGCGGCCTTGGCGCGATCCCAATCACGCGCGAACCGGCGCGCTGGTTCCTCGATGAGGGCATAGCTGGCCGCGGCGATCGGAAGAGTGATCGCGATGGTCAGGATGAGTACCTTGCCGAAACTGCCACCGAACGGCAGGATTCCGAAAATCGGGAACACCACCGAAAGCACCGCGAGATGCCAGAGGAAGATGCCGTAGGACCAGCGGCCGATCATCGCGGCGACCCCGGATTCCAACCAGCGATGCGGACGGGCACCGGGCGGGCGCAGCACCAGCGGGGCGAGCAGCGCGAAACCGATGATCGCGCCGAAACCCATCTTCGCCGCGTACTGCCATGGCTCGGCCCGGGTCAGCCCGGCCGGGCCGGCCAGATCGGTCGCGGAGAACAGGAAGGCGAGCAGCGCGATGCTCCACATCACCGGCTGATTGGCGAGCACCCGAAGGCGGGGCGATAGCCGATCTCTATCGACGACTAGTTCGGCGAGCAACATGCCGCCCACGAACCACGGCAGATATCCGGGCAACCAATTGTCGGCGTGAATGGCGTCGGGCGTCGGCACCGGAATGAAGCTCCAGCCGAGGCTCACCACCGCGAGCGCGAGGACTGCGGGGATACGCCAGCGTGCGGCAGCGCCACGCAGCCGCACCGCGGCGAATGCCAGCAGCGGCAGCGCGATATAGAAGGCCACCTCGACGGACAGACTCCACATCTGGGTGAGCCCGTCGGTCAGCGTGAGCGGCACGAATACCTGCGTCAACGCCAGATTCGACACCCATACCCGCAGGCCCGCGGTATCGGCCGCGCTCGGCACCAGGATCAGCACCGCGGCGACCACCACCCAATACGCGGGCAGAATGCGCGCCGCCCGATGCCGGAAGTAATAGCCGACCGACGGTGCGGTCCCCAGTCCGCGCGCCACCGCCGCATGCGGACGCCACAGCAGGAATCCGGACAGCGCGAAGAACACCGCGACCGCCATATCGAACCGTTCCCAAATCCGACCAAGCACCGGCGTATTCGCGGCGCCGGTCTGGAATGCGACGTGGGTCAGCAGCACACCGAGTGCGGCCATGCCACGCATACCTTCCAAAGCGGGCACGAAACCACGTGTGCGCGGGGGTGTGCCGGTGGTCGGCGCGGGCAGGGTGGCGGTCATCGAGTTCCAGTCTGCAAGCCTTTTCGAGCGACCTGCAAGCAATCGCTACGAATATCGCCTACCAGCCGGTAACCCGACGTTTCAGATTTCGCGCTGGACTCGGGCGATTTCTCGGTCGAATCCGGCCTCGGCACCGCATGGTACGACATAAGGCTGTTAGTGTCGGGGCTCACGAGTGCCGCGGCGCGCCCGCAGTACTCGCCGTACAGGCCCATGTTCTACGACGAGGAGAGTTGCATGGCACTGAGTGCCGGAACCAGAAGGACGGTGGCCTGCCTGCTCGTGGGTCTGGGCGCGCTACTGCTCGTCGCCACGGTGATGATCCCGACCTACACCGTCAGCAAACTGGCGAAAACTCCACTCGACCTCGAGATCACCACCATCGCGACGAACCAGCCGGGCGAGGACAGCCTGGTCCTGGACGCCAAGTCGCTCACCGCACCGGAAGGCGCGGCCAAGGTCGATACCAATGTGCCCATGATCTCGCAGCGGTTCCTCACCGTCGAGGAGCCCTCCGACGCCACTCAAATGACCGTGCAGGCCGGTCAGACGCTGCGTCGCATCGATAAGCAGGGCGACACCGGCCTGCTCACCGCGATGGTGGACCGAGTCACCATCGACCGCAAGTCCGGCGATCCGGTGGCCAAGGACCCCAACGGCTCCATCGCCGTCACGGTGACCAAGGACCTGCAGAGCATTGCCGACCCGGTCCAGCACACCGGTCTGCAGTACCGCTTCCCGATCGGCACCGAGAAGAAGACCTACCCGTACTTCGATACCAATACGCGTAAGTCCTACGATGCCAACTTCATGGAAGAGACCGAGATCAACAACATGAAGGTCTACCACTTCCAGATGAGCATCCCGGCGACCAACTTGTGGGACGTGGTCAAGGCGCCGACCAACCAGCTGAGCCTGCCCGCCGCCAAGTGGGGCCTGGAGGGCGACGAGCCGGTCACCATGAGCCGCTTCTACACCAACATCCGGGATCTGTGGGTCGAGCCGCAGACCGGCACCGTGATCAAGGGCGGCGAGCAGCTCAACCTGTTCTACGCGCGCAGCGGCGACCACCCGGATGTCACCGCGCTGAAGTCGCACCTCGTCTTCGACGAGAACACCATCGAATCGCAGATCGCGGTGGCCAAGGAGAACATCGACAAGCTGTCGCTGTACGGCCGGATCATGCCGATCGTGCTCGGTGTGCTCGGTGTCATCGCGGTGGTCGGCGGTGTGTTCCTCGGGATCCGCGGCGGAGCTGCTCCGGCCGCTCCGGCCGGTGCGGGTCGGCGTGGGCCGGGTGGGCCGGATCGTGGTGGGGATGACGCTCCGACCGAGCAGATCAGGATCCAGAAGAATCTCTGACGGTTGTTGGTCCGATACTCGGCTCCCCGGCATTGCGCTGGGGAGCCGAGTTCGTTTTCAGCGCAGGTTGGCTCGGATCACCTGCGGTGCTCAGGGCGCGGACGAACCCAGCGGGTAGGCGACGGGATGCGACGGCTGATACAGCAGCATCACCCCCGCCCCCGGAATCCTCATATCGATGCAGCGCCCGAAACTCCGCTCGGCGATCTCACCCACGAATTGCGCCCCACGCCCGCCCAATTCCGTCATCGTCTGCTCGATGTCATCACACATCAACGAGATCTCGTGGCGCGATGGCCCATCCGCGGGATGCACGCCGAGCTCACTCGGCCCCGTCCCGAAAATGAGCCAGCCGCCATGGGCGTCGACATTCGGCCAGCCGAGAACGTCACGGAAGAAGGCGCGGGCCGCGTCCGGATCCTCCGCATAGACCAGCGTGTGCACACCGGTGATCACGCTGGTGATGCTAGGTGAGCCGACGGCGCTACAACGGGTGTCCTGTCGGCCCGGCGGGTCGGTTGCACCTCGGATAGCACGTGCTCAGCCAGCTGCGCTCGACGATTCGGCAGTCCTGGAGCGGTCGGCGGTACGCAATACGATCACCACCACGAGCGTGGTGGTAGCGGCGGCGACCGAGACCGCGGTGGTGATCAGCGTCGGTACCGAGCGGGCGAAGCAGGTCATGAGGATCACCTCGACCGCCAGGCCGAGCCAGGTCGCCGCGGCGAGGGCGGTGCGATCCACGGCGATCGCCGAAAGCAGCGCACCTTGCAGCACCGCGAGGATGGCTCCCTGCAGGGCGAACAACCACAGCAAGCCTTGGATCGGCGCGTAATCCTGTCCGGCGAACAATGGCGCGATCGGCGCCGCCAGGGCCGCGCCCGATACCGCCACGATTCCGATGCCGGACAGCACTGCCAGTGCATCCCGGATCGCCCGCGCCGAATGCGTCGGCTGCGCCATCCGTGGATACAGCACCACTCCCACGGCCTGCGGCAGCCAGAACGCGATCTTCGCCGCGATCGCCCCTAGCGCGTACCGGCTCGCATCCGCCTCGTTCAAAACTATTCGCGCGATGATCAGATCCGCCGACGACAATGCCATCAACGCCGCCTGCACCTGCGCCGCGCGCAAAACCGGCAACACACCGACGGAACGCACTTCCTGATCCGCGGCGTCGCCCGCAGCGTCACCGGACAGCCCTGCGTCCGGCGACCGCTCTTTCGCCGGGGGGCGAATGCGTGCTGAGGGCGAGCCCGCGGTCGAGCGGGCGAACGCGGCGGCGACGACGATGCCCACAGCGGCGGCCCACAGTGCGGGAGCCGTGCCGCCCCCCGCGGCGAGAACCACCAATGCCGGGGCTACGCGCGCCACTCCGGCCGCGCCCAGGACTACGGCCAGGGCTCGGAAACGTCTGCTGCCCTGCAGGATTCCCTGTTCCCCGGACAGCAGGACCAGAGCGGGGGCCGCGCCAAGGGCGCCCGCACAGGCGAGTACGTCGACGTTCAGCACCGCGGTCACAACCGGTACAAGTACTGCCGCGACTACCGCGACGATCACCGCACACCGCCACTGCAACCCACGCAGCACCGCGACCCTCGCACCGCGCACCAGTTCCCTGGCCACCACGTTTTGCAAAGCCAGCGCGGGCACCGCACACAACAGCTGCACCGCGAGCAGACTGGCGAATTCGCTGTATCCGGTGACGCCCAACCACCGACTGGCCAGCATCTGCAGCAGATATCCCGCCACATTGGCCGTCATCGCCCCGGCCGTGACCAACGTCAGATCCGCCACGACGGGGAGACGACGGACAGCAGGCACGCGGCAATCGTCCCACCCCGCCACCCCGCGTCCCGCAAGCCCCGCCGTCTGAACCGCCGCGGACCTGATCGATAAGCAGACCGACGCCACCGATCGACGCCAGATCGCGCTCGGTCGCCCACCCGCCGGGCGCCACCTCGCCACGGAGGTGCGCGGGTGGCAGAGCGTTTGTCTGGCGTGATCGACAGGGCGACCACGGGTCAACCGGTCCGCAGGACGCTACAACTGTTGCGCGGCTTCGCCGCCGACTTCCCCGCAGTGCGGGCGATCGGACATTGCGCGGCAAGCGCGGCACCGACTCGCCGGTAGGCGCTGCCGGTCGCCGTCCCAACATGCGCTTGGCACCGGGGGGTGGCGGTTTGCTCGTCGGTACGTAAGGTGCACAGGCGTGAGTGGCAGCGGACCGGCTCGACGCGACCGGTGGGCGAGGTTCGTCCCCGCCGGTTACAGCGGATTGCTGGCGGCGGTCATCGCCGGGCCGCTGTTGGGGCCGGGCTATCTCCTGCTGCGCGATGCGGTCAGCACACCGCGCTCATATATGACGGACTCGGCACTGGGTCTCGGCGATGCGGCCGCACGCGCAGTCCCGCAGGACGCGCTGCTCGCCGCCCTTTCACCATTCGTCGACGGCGGTTTGATCGTCAAGACGATCCTGCTCGTCGCGCTGTGGGCGGCCGGGTATGGGGCGGCGGTGCTGGCCATGGAACTGCTTCGGGTGTCGACCGGTCCGCAACTGGTCGCCGTCACCGTAGCCATGTGGAACCCATACGTCGCCGAACGCCTGCTACAAGGCCACTGGAGCCTCCTGACCGGATATGCGGCCCTGCCCTGGACCGCATTGGCCGCCTACCGAATCCGTACCCGTCGCTCGATCACCTCCGGCGCCACTTCCCGAAGGAAGCCGCCGACCGCTGAAGCGACCGAGGGCAGCGCCACGGTTACCGCGGAGCACCCGAAGATGCGCGCGCCCAGTGGGGCCGCGGCGGACCAGGGCACGATCATCGGCACGGACTGCGGAAAGAAGTCCGCTTTCCGAAGCAGTGCGGTGGGTTCGTGGGCGGCTCTGACTGGATGCTTCGCGGTCGCGGGACTGACGCCGACGGGTGCACTGCTGGCGGGCTGCACCGCCGTGGTTCTGGTCGGACGCCGCAACCTACTCGGAACGCTTGCGTTGCTGCTGGCCACGTCCGCGCCATGGTTGACCGCGACGGCACTGTCCGGCGCGGGCTCCGACCCCTCCGACCCGGCCGGAATCGCCGCCTTCGCCGCCCGCGCCGAACCCGCCCTCGGCACCCTCGGGGCCCTGGCCGGGCTCGGCGGAATCTGGAACGCCGACTCGGTCCCCGACTCCCGCACCACCCCTCTCGCCCTGATCGCCACCGTCCTGCTCCTCGCCCTCGTGGCCATTGGCATCCGCACCACCGCCGGGATCAAGACGGGCGTTACCCGTCGCCGAGCCGATGACGTCGAATCCGATATCGCCACAACCCATTCGGCGCAGCCCGATGTCGCGACCAGCAGAGACGATGCCGCTTGCGCTGGCGGCATCGACCGCGCGGCCCTGCAAGTTCGTCGCGGGCTGCTGGTACTGGCGGCGTTCGCGGTCGTGCTGCCCGCAGTGGGGGCGACGTCGTGGGGTATGAGCGGCATGGAGTGGCTCGTTGCGCGGATGCCCGGGGCGGGGTTGTTGCGGGATACGCAGAAATACGTGGCGCTTGCCATGCCTGCCTATGTGCTGTGCGCCGCCGCTGGGTGTCGCGCCATCGCAGTGCGCTGCACGGCGAACGCCGCCGCAACGAGCTCGCGGACACCTGCGATGACGTTGACCGCAACGGGACTCATCGCACTGCTTATGCTGCCGCTGTTCGATGTGGCCTGGGGCGTCGGTGGCGCGCTGCGGCCGGTGCATTATCCGGTCGGCTGGCAGCGGGTCGCGGAGCGGATCGATGGGCCCGGGGATGTTGCGGTATTGCCCGGCGGGATGTTCCGGCAGTTTCCGTACAGCGGCAAGGTGGCGGTATTGGATCCGGCACCGCGGATGCTACCCCGCGATGTGCTGCAGACCGGTGAGCTTCCGGTGCACGGGCGGACCGTGGCCGGTGAGGGCGCTCGGGCGCGGAAGGTGGAAAACGCACTGCTGCACGGCGATTCGGCGCAGCGGTTGGGTGAGCTCGGGGTCGGCTGGGTTCTCGTCGAACGCACCACACCCGGACCGCTCGGCGAGTCGAAAACAACGCTCGCCCAGCTGGATTCGGTCTACGCCGACACCCAGCTGGCGCTGTACCGAGTTCCCGACGCCACAGACCACTTCAAACAATCGCAATCCACACACCGGGTAGTCGCTTACGCCGCCCACATCCTCTGGGCCGGCCTGCTGGTCGGCGGTCTGCTGCTGGCGGCCATAGTGCGTCCACGCCCGAACCGTTGACCGAGCGGCAGCGCACGCACACAAGTAGGGCCACGACCGGGGGCGGCCCGCTCGCGGCAGGGTGCCGATCGGTAGGCCTACTACGCCTACGACATTTCCGAGGTCGATGCAAGGACCACGACAACGGCCGCACGCATGTGGCGAGTCAGCGTCGATTTCGCCGCACGACCGCAATCAGGGACCGGGCGGGATGAGCCCCGAGGTGTGCTCCCCACGAGCCGCAGCCGCCAGCACCTCGTACACACCCTTCCCGGTTTGCTCCCAAGAGAATTCACGCGCACGGGCACGGGCCTTGTCCCCCATGACCACGCGCGCTTCGGTGTCATCGATGAGCTCACCGACGGACTCGCAGAGCTGGCTCACATCGTCGACGAGCACCCCGGTCACCCCGTCCACAATGGAATCGGTGAGTCCGCGCGAACTGCGGTAACCGATCGTCGGTATCCCGTGTTGTGCCGCCTCGATGACCGCGAGGCCCCAGCCCTCCTTGCGCGATGGCAGCACATGGACCCAAGCG
Source organism: Nocardia sp. NPDC051990 (assembly GCF_040680755.1). Lineage (NCBI taxonomy): Bacteria > Bacillati > Actinomycetota > Actinomycetes > Mycobacteriales > Nocardiaceae > Nocardia > Nocardia sp. NPDC051990. The sequence goes on from NZ_JBFAXH010000021.1 coordinate 55,026, forward strand.
CGCGCGAGCAGTTCGTGTTTGCGCCGCTCATCGACGTGGCCGTGGAAGGTGACCGCATCGGCGATGCCGAGGTCGCGGGCGTCGGCCTGCAGGTTGTCCGCCCACCAACCGTCACCGATCACATCGAGCCGCAGGCCGGGAATCCGACTCCGTAGTCGGGCGACAACCGCCAACGCGTCTTCGATCTGCTTGTGCGGCACCAATCGCGAGAGCACCACGATGCGCGGCTCTTCGGCGCGCGTCTGCGCGCAACCGGTCGGTGCGTCCGCGGGAACGGGTTCGGCGCCATTGCGGACCACCGCGATCCGGGAACCGTCCACCCCCAGCGAGGCCAGTTCCTCGGCCGAGGGCAGCGAAACGGTCAGGTACTGGTTGTGCCGATGCACCTGCGGCGAGAGCCGCGACTCGATCCACCAGCCGATCCGCCCGACGAACCGTCCGGCGACCGGCCACTGCTCCCGATGCCCGTGATGCACCAGCACCACCGACGGCGCCTTGGTCACCGCACCCGCGAAAAACGGGATCCCGTTCTGCGTATCGATCACCGCATCGGGCCGCAGACTCCGCAGCGGCCCGATACCGAGCCGTCCGAATGCGATCGCGGCCAGTGCCCGCGGATAGACGGAAAACCGCCCGCCCGCCCGGCTGATGTCGATGCCGTCGATGCGCTCCCGCTTCGGTGCGCCCGGATAGCGCGCGGTGCGCAGCGTGACCTTGACCCCGCGGGCGGCGAGCTCAGCGCCGACCTGTTCCAGGTACCGTTCGCTGCCGCCGCCCTGCGGGTGCCCGGTGTCACGCCAGCACAGCAGGAGGACTTCGCGCACAGTGAAGCTTCTCTCGTCGGCAGGTCAAGGATATCGCCGTACACCCTAACCCGCGACCCCGGCCGACCAGCCCGCACCGCGCCCCATCCCGGCAACCGGACACCGAATGAACCGCAACCGACGCTCGCGTGAATTCCCATTCCAGGCAGGCGGGACTGCGGTGCGTCGCCCGCACTGTGCGAGACTCTGCGCCGTGCCGACAGCTGAAATCGAGCCAGCCGAGGCCGTGGCGGCGTATGCCCCACGGCGTGGACGAGCCTTCTCCCGGTTCGCGCGGCGGGCGACATTGCGCCGATCGCTGCGGCTGCTCGGCAGCTTCCGGTTCGAGCAGACCGATCCCGCACTGTTCTACGGCGGTCTGGCCGTCGACAGCGCGGCGATGATCGGCGATTTCTACACCGACATCACCGGACGCGGCCTCGATGGCGCGACCATCCTGGATGTCGGCGGCGGCCCCGGCTACTTCGCCGACGAATTCGTCAAGACCGGTGCACGCTACATCCCCGTCGAGCCCGACCCATCGGAGATGCACGCCGCCGGACTTTCGGTAGCCGGTGCGGTCCGCGGGTCCGGTATGGCACTACCGTTCCGCGATAACGCGGTCGACATCTGCTTCTCCTCGAACGTCGCCGAACATGTGCCGCACCCGTGGGTCATGGCCGACGAAATGGTGCGGGTGACCCGTCCAGGCGGCTTGATCGTGCTGTCGTACACGGTGTGGCACGGCCCGTTCGGCGGGCACGAAACGGGACCGTGGCACTACCTCGGTGGCGAGTACGCCGCACGCCGCTACCGTCGCAAGACCGGCCGGGAACCGAAGAACCGCTTCGGCACATCACTGTTCGCGGTCGGTGCCGCCGACGGGTTACGTTGGGCCGCAGGCACTTCCGCGGATGCGCGCATCGTATTCCCCCGCTACCACCCACGTTGGGCCTGGTGGGTGGTTCATGTACCGATACTGCGAGAGTTACTGGTGAGCAATCTGGTGGTAGTGGCGACCAAGCCGTAGCGCTACTTCTCCAGCCAACCCCGGCGCCAGTTCCTGCGCCCGCATGCGTCGACCGCCGCCACCCAGGGTGATTCCTGAATGGCCAGACCAACCGTCTCCAGGGTGGTCAGGCCGACCTGATAGGCCAGCATCCCGACCACGGCGACCGCCTCGGCGGCCTGCATCGCGGCCGTAGCCTGCTCAATGGTCAGCGTCCGGCCCGGTAGGAAGGAAACCACCCACCCACCCGCGCCGACACTCTTAGCTTGATGCTCGGTCTGATCGCTTGTCATCAGCGACCGACCGATCACTTGCACCGCCATGGCTCTGACTCCCCAATTGCGTAATCGGTTCATGAATCGAGCGAGCTGATCAGTACTACAGCATGACCGGTGCGGCAACAGAACGCAATAGTGCGTTCTCTGAAAAGCGAACCGGGAGGTCGGAATTCGCGCTGTTCAGCATGCCGGCCGGCTGGGAAAACTGAAACGCGTTACAGACAATCGAGCCGCAAAACTGTAACGTGTTCTCATGCATTACGACAGCCTGTTCATCGGCGGCCGCTGGACCGCGCCCGCCGCCACCGAGCGCCTCCAGGTCATCTCGCCCGCGACGGTCGAGCCGGTGGGCAGCGTCCCGGTGGTCGGTCGCGCCGATGTCGACGCCGCCGTCGCCGCCGCCCGGCACGCCTTCGACAACGGTCCGTGGCCGTCCACGCCGCCCGCGGAGCGCGCCCAGGTATTGACGCGCGCCGCCCGCCTGATCGAGGAGCGTTCGGCCGATCTGCTCGCCACGCTCACCGCGGAAATGGGCGCACCGCAGATGATCGCCATGACGCTCAACCAGATTCCGGCGGTGGCCGCGCTCGACGCGTACGCCGGATTGGCCGAGTCCTTCCCCTGGCACGAAACCCGCACCGGCTTGTTCGGCACCACGCGGGTCTCGCGCGAGCCGCGCGGGGTGGTCGCGGCCATCACGGCATGGAATGTCCCGCTGTTCCTCGCAGCCAATAAGCTCGCGCCCGCATTGCTCGCCGGATGCACCGTGGTGCTCAAGCCCGCGCCGCTGACTCCGTTGACCGCCAATAAGATCGGGGAAATCTTCACCGAGGCGGGCCTGCCCGAGGGCGTACTGTCGATCCTGCCCGCCGAGGCTGATGCCGCGGAGTATCTGGTCTCGCATCCGGGCGTCGACAAGGTCACCTTCACCGGCAGCACCGCGGTCGGCCGCAAAATCGGCGCCATTGCGACCGGACAGCTCAAGAGCGTCTCGCTCGAGCTCGGCGGCAAATCGGCGGCAATTCTGTTGCCGGATATGGATATCGCCAATATTCCGGTGCTGGCCTTCTCCGGTCTGATGAACAGCGGCCAGGGCTGCGTCGCGCAGACCCGCATTCTCGCGCCGCGCAGCCGCTACGACGAGATCCTGGACGCCCTGGTCGAGCATGTGCGGACGCTGAAGACCGGCGATCCCACCGATCCGGCGACCACCTTCGGCCCCCTGATCTCCGAACGCCAGCGCGACCGCGTCGAGGGCTACATCGCCAAGGGCAAGGAAGAGGGCGCGCGACTGGTGCTCGGCGGCGGTCGCCCGGCTGGTGTGGACCGCGGGTGGTTCGTCGAGCCGACCATCTTCGCCGATGTCGACAACAAGTCGACGATCGCACAGGAGGAGATTTTCGGCCCGGTCCTGTCGGTCATCCCGTACGAGACCGAGGACGAGGCGGTGGCCATCGCGAACGATTCCGTATACGGCCTGGCCGGCTCGGTCTGGACCGCCGATATCGAGCACGGTGCGGAAATCGCGGCACGGGTGCGTACCGGAACCTATGCGATCAATTGGTATGCGTTCGACCCGAGCTCGCCGTTCGGCGGGTACAAGAACTCCGGCCTCGGCCGCGAGAACGGACCGGAGGGTCTGGACGCATTCTGCGAGCAGAAGTCCCTGCTGATGCCGTTGGGATGGACGGGATAGGAGCAGTCCACCGCTGGAAACCGGGTAACACCAGGCTGAGGCCAGGCGGTGGTACTGGGAACGGCAGTCAAGCCCCGGCATCAACCACCCGGACTACCGGCTGACGACCCGGTGCGTCGACGATGCTCGGCGCATCGGGTGGGTCGACGATTTCGACCTGCCAACCCGACGGCAGCGCATCCTGCAAACGTCCGACAGCGCGCTGCAGCGGGGTGCTCGCGGGCGCCGACTCGATACCGGCGACTTGCGGGCCGATGTCCAGATCGTTCATGGTCCAACCACCTCTCACGCGTCGATCTCATCGCTGGCCGCGAGTATGCGGATTCACGAATCGAAAGGGAAGTAGTTCAGTCGATTCAATTAATAGGTTAATAGTTGGCAATCGAACTGGGCGGTCACGTGACGGAAAACATGTGAAGCATTAGGCCCCTCCCGAGCATGCTTCCTTTTGATACAAAGCGCGGCCGGGCAAATCAACCGTAGCGTACCGGCGGCTCCAAATCCGCCAATCCGAGAACATCAGCCGATCGATACCGTAGGGCATGCACCAGTCGCCGACGAGATCCGCTAGCGGCGCAGCGACCGGCGATAACCAGCGGGCGTCGTCCCGGTAGCCGCGCGCAGATGCACCCGCAATGCGGTGACGCTACCGAATCCGGACTGCGCCGCAACAACTTCGACGGGCAGCTCGGTAGTCTCCAGCAACTCTCTGGCACGCACCGTGCGCTGCGCCTCCAACCAACGCCGCGGCGTGGTGCCCACCTCCGCCCTGAACCGGCGGATGAACGTGCGCTCACTCATCAGCGCATGTCCAGCAAGCGCCGAAACATCCGGCGCCGCCGCCGGATTCGCCACCGCCCAAGCCATGGTCGCGGCCAGGGCGCCGGGAAAGTCATTGCCGCCCAAAGCATCCGGAATGTATTGTGCCTGACCGCCCTCTCGGTGCGGTGGTGTCACATTCCAGCGGGCCAGATCGGCCGCCGCCCCCGCGCCCAGCTCTCGACGCGCGATGTGCAGGCACAGGTCCATTCCCGCGGACAATCCCGCCGAGGTGAGCACATCGCCATCGTCCACATACAGTGCGGCGGGGTCGAGCTTGACCGCCGGGAACAGTTCCGCGAATTCATCGCAATATGCCCAGTGGGTGGTGGCCGGCCGCCCGTCCAGGAGTCCGGCCCGCGCCAGGATGAATGCGCCGACGCAAATGCTCACCATGGTCGCGCCTCGTGCCGACGCGGCCCGGAGCGCATCGAGCACCGCATCGGCCGGCGGCAGCGTCGGCAACCCGATTCCCGGAACCACCACAATGTCGGCGCTGTTCAGCGCCTCGAGCCCCGCGTCGACCGCGAGTTCGAACCCGTTCGGAGTCCACACCGGGCCGGGCCGCACGCCACAGGTCCGCATCTCGAATCCCACCGGCTCCCCCGTCTTGCCCGGCCCGTGGCGGAACACCTGGACCGCACACGCCAGATCGTACGCCATCACGCCATCCAATGCCAACGCGACTACCCGCTTCACCCCATCAGCTTGGCACCAATCCGAGCACTACCGTAATTCCCGCCAAACAGCACTCGTGCGCCGACGCACCGGCTCTGGCCATCACACCTTGTGCGGACCAGTCGATTGCTTTGCCAGGCAAGCCGTCAAGACAGCGCTGAGAGGTTAATCGAGCTGACCCTCGAGGTGTTTCCGAGGAACAGGCCCGCGTGGCACTGAGCAAGACCACGCCGAAGATCAGCGTCGAGTCCGTCCCGGCCGATTGGAAGCCCAGACTCACCGAACCACCCCAGGTATCGACGATCGTCGCATCGGATCAAAGATCAGGTGGCGCTGGTGGCGGGGGCTTCTCGGGCGTTTGCCGCCACAGTTTCCACGTGATCACCCGTCCAGCGGGTTTCTGTGGTGGATTGGCGGGAATCCGAGGGTTACTGGCATTTGTGCCACTCGTCGGGGGGCGGTTGGGGGGATTCACTGGACAGCGAGATGTGGTTCAAGGAGAAGGAGAGCGACGTGGGTGCGCCTGTTGGGTTGGATTGGGAATGGGCGAGGCGTACCGGTGGGGTGCTTTCCGGTGGTCAGCGCAGGCAGCTGACCGCCAAGCTGGTTGCGGGAGTGCCCCGGCTGGTTGCTGGGCAGGTCGCGTTGGCGGTCGGTAGGCGGGGCAGCGGACGGGTGGATTTCGCGGCGCTGCAACTGCCCGATTCGACGCTGGCCAAGGCCGCGGAAGAGCAAGCGCGGGAATGCCTTTCGGTGCACGTGTTGGCGCATTCGTATCGGAGTTACTTCTTCGGACGGGCGCTCGCTGAATTCGATGGCACGCGATACGACGACGAGTTGGCCTACGTCTCCTGTCTACTGCACGATTTGCAGCTCGAACACCCGACACCAGGAAGGTGTTTCGCGGTGACCGGGGCGGAGCGCGCCGTCGAATTCGTCATCGGCGCGGGTGCGACACCGGAGCAGGCCGAGACGGTCGGTGCCGCGATCGCCGCGCATCTCACCGTCGGGGTGGCCGATACGGTCGACGATCTCGGCTTCGTTTCCGCCGGTGCGGCCGTTGACGTGTTCGGGGCGCGGATGTCGGATCTCGACCCGAGCTGGGTCGAGGAACTACTGCGCCGTCATCCGCGGCACAACTTCAAACAGCATATGACGGAAGCGTTCACGAACGAGGCGGCCGCGGTGCCGAACGGACGCGCCCAATGGCTCCTGCGAACCGCGGGCTTCCGTCAGCTGATCAGCCGCGCACCGTTCGCCGAATAAAACTCCGCCACAACCGAAACCGCCCGCACCATCCGAAAGATGGTGCGGGCGGCGCCGTGAGTTTCGGCGATTGCTCAGCCACGGAGCGAGAGCCTAACGAGCGAGGAGTTCGCGGCCCGTCTCGCGTCCGCGCGGAGGCGCGGCCATCGACTAGCCGAGCCGTCGAAGCGCACGCCCAGGCGCGCGTCTCGACACGCGTACCTCAGGTGCCGAACAACCCGCCATCACCGACCACCACGGAGCGAGTCTTACCAGCGACCCGTTCGCGGCCGCGCGGCCAACAACAGAGCACGCCGCGCCGAAGGCGCGGCAAATCAGGCTCAGCCCAAGCGCTCCTTCAGAGCCTCGAACTCGTCGCGCACACCGGACGGCAACTTGTCGCCGACGAACTCGAACCACTCCTCGATGAGCGGGATCTCCTTGCGCCATTCGTCGGCGTCGACGGCAAGCGCCTCGTCGACATCGGCGGGGTCGACCTTCAGACCCTCGAGGTCGAGCTGGGCAGCGGTGGGCACATTGCCGATCGCGGTCGCCTCGGCCTGCGCCGACCCCTCGATGCGGCCGACGACCCACTCCAGCACGCGGGAGTTCTCGCCGAATCCGGGCCACAGGAAGCGGCCGTCGCCACCGCGACGGAACCAGTTGACGTAGAAGATCTTCGGCAGCTTGTTCGCATCGGCGTTCTTGCCGACGTTGATCCAATGGTTCAGGTAGTCACCGACGTGGTAGCCCATGAACGGCAGCATCGCCATCGGGTCGCGGCGCACGGTACCGACCTTGCCCTCGGCGGCGGCGGTCTGCTCGGACGACAGGGTCGCGCCCATGAAGACGCCGTGCTGCCAATCGAAGGATTCGGTCACCAGCGGGACCGTGGTCTTGCGGCGGCCGCCGAACAGAATGGCCGAGATCGGGACACCCTGCGGATCGTCCCATTCGGGAGCCAGGATCGGGCACTGCGACATCGGCGTGCAGTACCGCGAGTTCGGGTGGGCGGCAAGGGTTTCGGTCTCCCGCAGGTACCAGTCGTTACCCTTCCAGTCGATCAGGTGATCGGGCTCGCCCTCCAGGCCCTCCCACCAGACGTCACCGTTATCGGTGAGCGCCACATTGGTGTAGACCGTGTTACCCGCCTCGACGGTTGCCATGGCGTTCGGGTTCGAGCTGCGGTTGGTACCCGGCGCGACACCGAAGAATCCGTACTCCGGATTCACCGCGTACAGGCGGCCGTCCTTACCGAAACGCATCCAGGCGATGTCATCGCCCAGGGTCTCCGCGCGCCAGCCGGGAACTGTCGGCTGGATCATCGCGAGGTTGGTCTTACCGCAGGCGCTCGGGAAGGCCGCGGCGATGTAGTACGCCTTGTTCTCGGGGGAGATCAGCTTGAGGATCAGCATGTGCTCGGCCAGCCAGCCCTCATCGTGGGCCATGGCCGAGGCGATGCGTAGCGAGTAGCACTTCTTGCCGAGCAGCGCGTTGCCGCCATAGCCGGAGCCGTAGCTCCAGATCTCCCGGTCCTCCGGGAAGTGGGTGATGTACTTGGTGTCGTTGCACGGCCACGGCACATCGGCCTGGCCCTCGGCCAGCGGCGCGCCGACCGAGTGCAGCGCCTTCACGAACGGCTTGTCGGTGCCGAGCTTGTCCAGCGCGGCCGCGCCCATCCGGGTCATCACGCGCATCGAGACCACGACGTATTCGGAGTCGGTGATCTCCACACCCAGCTTGGGGTCCTCGGCACCGAGCGGGCCCATGCAGAACGGCACCACGTACATGGTGCGGCCCTTCATCGAGCCGCGGTACAGCTCGGTCATGGTGGCGCGCATCTCGGTTGGGTCGACCCAGTTGTTGGTCGGGCCTGCGTCGGCCTCGGTCTTCGAACAGATGTAGGTGCGGGATTCGACACGCGCCACATCGGAGGGATCGGAGAGGGCGAGGAAGGAGTTCGGCTTCTTGTCCTCGTTGAGCTTGGTGAAGGTGCCCGCCGCGACGAGCTGGGCGGTCAGCCGATCCCACTCTTCATCGGAACCGTCCGCCCAGACCACTCGCTCCGGCTGAGTGAGTTCTGCGACGTCCTGTACCCAGGCGAGTAGTTCGCTGTGCGCGGTCGGCTGCTTGCCGTCGGAATCGCGAAGACCAGGAATGGTCGCTGAGGTCATGAAAACTCTCCTGAGATGGGCGGCTCGCGGTGTTTCCGCCTAGGCTGACCCTTGCGAGCGACCTGCGAGCAGTCGCTGCGGTTAGGCCCGTGACCAGCGCGAACACACCGAGCGCCACCGTTGGCGGGAAGGCACCCGCTACGACCAGTCGAAAGCGCGTCATGTCTGGACCGCGGACAAGGACGAAGCGGACGCCCAGGTTCCTGCTTTAGAGGTTAACGCGATGTGACGACCAGTACGGAATCGGGTTCGCCGAGGAGTACCCACTACGGTACCTAATCAAAAGAAGTCCGAAACCGATCGAGGATGACGATATCGCGTTCGCAGGCGGCCAGCTGACCCGGTTGCTCGGCCGCGGCGCGGCGCAGTCTGGCCTCCAATTCGGCCACTTGACGGTCGATTTCGACGATTCGCTCGGTGCTCGCGCGCATGACGCGCTCCGATAGCGTGGTCTCCGATTCCACCAGAGCGGTGGCGACGCGCTGCTCCAACTGGGCTTTCACATTCACCAGCGCGTCGGAGACCCATTGACGCAGGTGCGCACGGTCGGCGACCTGACCACGGGCCCGCACCACCCAGGCCGCCGCACCCGCTCCGAGCAGCAACGTCACCGGAACGGTCGCGAAATCGAGGGCCGGCACGAGCGAGAACGGGGCGACCAGTAGCCGGCCGATGCCGACCCCCGCTGAGGCGCCGAGCGCGATCATGAGGTGATCTTCGACACCCCGGTGCCTCGGCTCCGGATCCGGGCCGACGCGCGGGACTGGATCGCGCCAACGCGGCGGCATACCGCGGTCGTTTTCCGGCGCTGCGTCGAGGCGATCGGTGAGTTCGGACAGCCGCTGGTCGATGGTTCCGTCCGCGGCATCGGTCAGCTCTTGCACAGCCTGCTGTAGGCGTTCGGGATAGGCGCCGAATTCGGAGCGGCGCAGCCGATCGAGTTCGCCACGGGCCGCGGCGTGCAGCGCGCGGACCCTGGCCCCGACATCGGTCATCAGATCGACCCGGGCCAGCTGCAATTGGCTGCGCAGGGTGGACATGGCGGTGGCCCGCCCGCCGTCGCGTCCGGCGAGCAGTATGGCGCGTTCCTCGCGCCACTGGATCGGTTCCGCGCCGGAGCGCAGCACCGCGACCTGTTCGCCGACCCGTCGGCGGGTATCGGTCAGCACGCGTGTGGTGACGGCGGCGACCCGGTCGTCGGATCCGGTGCCGGCCGTGGCCGCCGCGAGTTCCACATGCAGCGCGCCGAGTCCGGAGCGATCGATAAGGCCCGCGTCTCCGCCCGCCCGCCCCGCCACCGCGAGTCGCGTCGAAACCGGCACGATCTCCAGATCGTCGATGCCATGAGCGGCGAGCAGTTCGAGGTTGTGCTGCTGTACGGCGCGCCAGTCCTGATAGGCGTGAATGCCGTTCATGGCGAGCAGGATCCGGGTCCCGTCGGCGCGCAGGCGTTGCACCACATGCAGTGTGTCCGAGCCGAGGGCACTACCCGCGTCCAACAGCATCAGCGCGACCGCCGACGGGGCAATATCCGACGGCGACGTGGTCTCCACCACAGCACTCGCATCGGGCACCGGATCCGACAGCACGATCCGCGGCTCGAACCGCGCCAACTCGGTGCGCAACAAGCTCGTATTGGCATCATCGGGCCCGATCAACGTGACCGCCGACGCCACCCCCGTCCCCCGCACCGCCCGCAACAGTGCCATGCCCTGCGGATTCCACCGCGAGATAACCGCCTCGACCTCCGGAGTCAGCAAAAGCTTCTCCGGAGCCTGCGGACGATCCCCCGAAGTTCTTGCCGACCCCACGGCGGGCCCACCCGAACCCGACATGTCCGGCGACCCCGGCGGGGATTCGGTCGACCCAGTGGCGCGTTCATTCGGATTGATCCCCGATCCCGCCGAGGCCGCGGGCGACCCCGGCGCGGCAGCCGATCCGCTCGCAGACGAACTCGGCACACCACCGACGACACTGTCCGACGATCCCGTGCCACTCGGGGCGGTGCTCGATCCGCGCGATGCAACCGCAGCCCGACCCGCTGCGGCAGCCGATCCGCGCACAGTCGAACCCGGCCCGCCAGCACCGCCGCCGGCCGGCGACGCCCCTAGGCCATCCGGAGCAGCGCACGATGCGCGAGGCACCGGCCGACCCGATATGTCCGGCGACTCGCTCGGATGCGATCCGTTCGGCGGTGACGGCTGCGCGTCAGGTCTCGGATCACTCGTGGCTGCGCGGGGAGCAGTGGCGGATTCACGGTGTTCGGCGGTGCCAGAGATCGACGGGTCCGTTGGGGCGGAATCCGGTTGTTCAGAGTCCGGCACTGCTCATCCGTTCCCATAGCCGGATGTAGCCGTTATGGACGCGGAGGGCGGCGCGGCGGGCGGCGGGCGACATATCGCTGGAGACGACCGCGCGCCAGCGGGCGGCGCGGGCGAGGGCGTCGTCGGCATCGGATGGTGCGGGTGCGCGATATCCGGCGGCCAGGTGGGCGACCTGCGGATAGGCAAGGCCCGCGCAGAGGCCGAGCCAGAGCGCGTCGTCGCCGAAGAGGTAGTCCTCCAACATGTCTCGGGCGTTCGCGCCGTCGACGGGCACGGCGCGGGCCGCGAGGCGAGCCAGTTCGTCGAGGAGTTCGCCGCCGCGCAGTGCGCTGACTTGTTCGTAGCGGCGGTGCAGTAAGCGGTGCAGCGGATCGATACCGCTGGCCGCGTGCATGATCTGTAGCAGTGCGTGCGGACCGAGTTCGGGGTCTTGGCGCAGTGCGGAGAGCGCGCAGATCACGCCGTACAGATCCCAACGCCGCAGCAGTTCTTCGCGCTCGGCGACATCCGGTCCGGCCGATGCCGCGACGAACAGGTCGGGCGAGAGCGTCAGCGCCGGATCCGCGGTCTCCGCCAGGCGGCGCAATGTGCCCAGATCGGCCTCGCTCACCGCGCCGGACCTGGTGCGCACCGCCAGCGAGGCGACCACCGGCAGTGTGACAGTGCCGAGGCCGCCGCTGTACTGCTCAGCGGCGGCGACCGCATCGCCCCACCTGGACCCGATGGCATCGGCCTTGTTCAGCACCGCGACCGTGCGCTCGGGCGGCAATTCCGACAGAATCCGCCGATCCGCGGGCTGCGGCGCACCGGAGAGGACGTAGACGATGATGTCGGCGTCGAGTTCGGGGTCGGCCGCACCCGGTTCATCGATCGGCGCCGTCTCCACCGCCGACATCAATGCCAGTGCATGCAGCACCGTGGTCCGCCCGGTATGCGCCCGTCCGGTCACCTGAATGCGTGGCGGCCGCCGCCACCGTGCGATGGCGGTCCCCACCTGGCCCACGATCCGCGGATCGGCACCCGAGCGCAGCATCGCGAGCAGGTGGTCGAGTTGGTCGAGCTCCTGTGCGGATCGAACCGGTCGGATCCGGGGCCCATCGGATTCGGTGGCTGTCGACAATGCTGCACACCCCCTTTTCGGTGCGCCATTCTTGCAGACATACCACGCCAACGGGCCGCTAGCGACTCCCTCGCCGGTCGCCGGAGCGGATCAGCTGCCGCTCAAGTATTTGTTCACGCCGCGCACCGCCCAGTTCGGCGCGTATTTCGCGGCGGCCGCCAGTACCTTTGCCTGCGCGCCGATTTCGTAGTGCACGCGTGGCAGCCGTCCGCGTTTGCGGGTCGCATCCCAGATCCCCTGCGCGACGTCCTCGGCGCTCAGGCGCACGCCGAGCGATTTGGTCGAGGCGGTTTGCACCCCGTCCACCATGCCGGTGGCCACGAACAGCGGCCACACCGCGATCACCCGGATATCGTGCCGCTCCCATTCGAGATCCAGTGCCTCCGTGAGGCTTTTGACCGCTGATTTCGTCGCGCCGTAGCTGGCGAGTTCGGGCTGACCGTAAATCGCCGATGCCGAGCACAGATTCACCACCTGCGCTCCCGGCGTATCGCGCAGATAACCGAACGCGGCATGCATGCCCGCTATCACCCCACCCAGATTCACATCGATGATCGCCTGATGGGTGGCCAGATCGAGAGCTTCGAACGGGCCGGCGCGCAGGATGCCCGCGTTGTTGACGAGGATGTCGAGCCGGTTCTCGTCACCGTTGAACTCCGCGAGACGCTCGACCCAATGCGTCTCGTTCGTCACATCCAGCACCCCGGTGCGCACACTGCCGTCGGCGGCGTGGATTTCGGCCGCGAGCCTGGTCAGCCCCACCTCATCGATATCGTATGCACCGACGTGATACCCCTGTGCAGCGAAAAGTAGGGCCGTGGCTCGGCCGATCCCCGCCGCCGCACCGGTGATGAACACAGTCGGTCTACCCATGCGCGCAGTCTAGTGCGGGGGCAAGCCCCCTACCTCGGGGTTTGCACGGATGCCTCGGCCACCTGAGCTGACCTGATGGTCGGCACCATGGTCGGTGCGCAGCTTCGCTTTTCGAACACGCGGCGCGAGCGACGGGACCGAAGGAGGTAGCTTACGTAACCACGCAGGTCCCCGGGAACGCCGCAATCGAATACCGGTGGCCGACCAGGCGGAATCGTTCCGCCCGTGCCGGGTCTCGATGAGGAGGTTGCCGTGACCGTTGATGTCATCGGCGCTGCTGAGCCGGACGCGTCCGGCGCGCGGAAGCCACTGCTACCCAGTAGCGATCCATTCCTCCGGCCGCCGAAAGGCTTCACGACTCGTCCGGCGGGGACCATCCTGCGCAGCCGTCGCGTCGAACTCGCACTGTTCGGTCTTGTACCGCAACAGGTCTCGGCCTGGCAGCTGCTCTACCGCAGCTGCGATATGCACGGCACACCGGAGACGGCGGTCACCACCGTGCTGCTGCCGCTGGACGCCGACCCGAACGAGGATCGCCCACTGCTGGCCTTCCAGACCGCCATGGACGCGGTCGCCGAGCGCTGTTCCCCCTCTTACGCCTTGCGTCGCGGTTCCCACGCACTCGGCTCGATCACCCAATTCGAATGGATGCTGGTGGCCAACGCACTGCGCCGGGGTTGGGCGGTGAGCATCGCCGATCACGAAGGCCCGCACGGGAATTTCGGCGCGCCACGTGAGCCCGGCTACCGCGGACTCGACGGGATCCGCGCGGCGCTGCACTTCGCACCGCTGGGGCTGCGGCCCGATACCCGGATCGCGGTCTGGGGTTATTCCGGTGGCGGCATGGCCAGTTCGTGGTTGGTCGAGATGGCACCGACCTACGCACCGGAGCTCGATATCGTCGGCGCGGTGCTCGGCGCGCCGGTCGGTGATCCGGGCCAGGTCTTCACCCGACTCAATGGCGGACACTATGCCGGACTGCCCGCGATCGTGGTCGCGGCGCTGCGCAGGCTCTATCCGGCGCTGGCCGCGGTCTTCGACAGCGATTGCGATCCCGAGGGCCTCCGGCTCATCGAACGCGCCGAACGGTCGACACCGCTCTCGGCCGTTCTCGGTCTCGTCAATAGAGATGTCGGTCACCATCTGAGCCGTCCGCTCGATGAGGTGCTCGCCACACCCGAAATGCGGGCCATGCTCGACGACCTGCGCCTCGGTCACTCCACACCGACCTGCCCGCTGCTGGTGGTGCAGCCGGTGCACGACCAGATCATCCATATGGACGGCGTCGACGACCAGGTCGAGCGGTATCGCCGCGGCGGCGCACAGGTGACCTATGTGCGCGACCGGCTCAGCGAGCATTTCTCGCTGCACCCGCTGGCCACCCCGATCAGCCTGGACTGGCTCGGCGATCGACTCGCCGGACGACCGGTGCGCGATGTCGGCGACAGCACGGTGTGGTCGGTCGCCGCCTCGCCAACCGGCGTGCGCGGACTGTGGGAAATGCTCGGCACCGCGGTCAAGGTGGCGCTGGGCAAGCCGCTGCGTCAGGAGACCGCGCCCGCGACTCGAATCTCCCGCATACGCGCCGCATAACCGGGGCGCGCGCCTTCGCCTTGGGTGACCCGCAAGCGATCCGCTATGACCGCATGCCGGCCACATCCTGCGATGCTGGACAATGGACCGCGTGAACGACGCCGCGAACCACACTGCCGAGTCAGTTCCCGGACCGCCGTCCACAACGCCGGCTCCGGCGGACGGTGGATCCCGAAAGGGCTCGGGCTCTCGCCTGTACCCCCGAGTGACGAGCTTCCGCTCGCGCCGGGGCGCACTTACCGCGACCCAGCAGCAATCCTGGGATCGCACCTGGCCGCACATCGGCCGCGATGTGGCCGACGAACCGCTCGACGCCGCCGCCTGGTTCGGCCGGGACGCCCCGCTCGTCATCGAGATCGGTTGCGGGACGGGCACCGCCACCGCCGCGATGGCACAGGCGGAGCCGCACCTGAATCTCCTCGGGATCGAGGTCTATCAGCCCGGTCTCGCACAACTGGTGCAGCGCATCGAGCGCGAGCACATCGACAACATTCGCCTGCTGCGCGGCGACGCTGTCGATGTGTTGGAAAACATGATTGCTGAGCAGTCGCTCACCGGCGTCCGGGTCTTCTTCCCCGACCCGTGGCCGAAGGCGCGGCACCACAAGCGGCGACTGTTGCAGCCCGCGACATTCGCATTGATCGCGCATCGCCTACGGCCCGGCGGCGTTTTGCACGTCGCGACCGACCACGCCGACTACGCCGAGTTCATTGCCGAGGTCGGCGCCGCGGAACCGCAGCTCGTCGGCCTGAACGAGACCACGGGCGGGGTCAGCGCCGAGCATCGCGACAGCGCGCCGATCGGCTTCGAAAGGCCCGTCACCAAATTCGAAGGCAAGGCGCATCGCGCGGGAAGCGTCATCAACGAGTTCATATGGGGGAAGATCGAATGATGAGTGTCGGCGAGATGGCCCATCAGTTCTCCGATGTTGCCGGGGAGGTGCACGGAACCGGATCCGAGGTGATCGGCGCGGTGGCGCCCGATGTGCGTCGGGTGCTATTGGTCTGGGACGCCCCGAATCTCGATATGGGCCTTGGCGCGATCCTCGGCGGTCGCCCGACCGCCGCCTATCGACCGCGCTTCGACGCGCTCGGCCGCTGGCTGCTCGCGCGCACCGCCGAACTTTCGGTGGGCAGTGTGACCCGGGTCGAACCGGAGGCGACCGTCTTCACCAATATCGCGCCGGGCACCGCCGATGTGGTGCGGCCGTGGGTGGAGGCGCTGCGCAATGTCGGATATGCGGTCTTCGCCAAGCCCAAGATCGATGAGGACTCCGATGTCGACGCGGATATGCTCGCGCACATCGAGCTACGCAGCCGCGGTGCCGGCCTGGCGGGCATCATGGTCGCCTCCGCCGATGGCCAGGCATTCCGCGAACCGCTCGAACGATTGGCCGCGAACGGAATCCCCGTTCAGATACTCGGCTTCCGTGAACATGCGAGTTGGGCGGTAACATCCGATACTCTCGAGTTCATAGATCTCGAGGACATCCCGGGCGTGTTCCGTGAACCGCTGCCCAGGGTCAGCCTCGACTCACTGCCCGACGAGGGTGCCTGGCTGCAGCCGTTCCGGCCGCTCTCGGCGCTGCTCACCTCTCGCCCTGCTCAAGGAGTCGCTTAGTGTTCACACGCTGGGGCGATCTGGTCTATCGGCTGCGCTTCGCCGTCATCGGCATTGTCGCGGCCGCACTGTTGGCACTTGGCGGTTACGGCCTCGGCTTGGAAGACCATCTCAGCTCCAGCGGGTGGGATGACCCCACGTCGCAATCGGCCATGGCGGCCAAGGTGTCCGACCAGGCGTTCGGACGTGATCACAACAGTGATGTGATCGTGCTCTACACCGCACCGAACGGTAAAACGATCGACGATCCCGAATTCCGGCAGACGATCGTCGACAGCCTCAACAAGCTGCCGCGCGAACATCCGGATGAGATCTCCAAGGTCAACGGCGCGTACTGGCAGACCGAAACCGGTCAGGCGTCACCGTTGGTCTTCGGTTCGAAGGACAAGAAGTACACCTTCGCCTCGATCGCCATCAATGGCGATAACGACACCGATATGGTGCGCAACTTCCGGAAAGTGAAGGATGTCTTCGCCATTCCGGGCGTCGATGTGCAGGTAGCGGGTCTGCAGGCGGTGGGGGGCACGCTCAATGACACCATGGCCGCCGACCAGAAGCGGATGGAGATCCTGGCCATCCCCGCGGTCGCGGTGCTGCTGTTCTTCATCTTCGGTGGTGTGGTCGCGGCGGCGCTGCCGCTGATCGTCGGTGGTCTCACCGTGATCGGCGCGAACGGCATCATCATGGTGTTGACAAATTTCACCGAGGTCAATTCCTTTGTCTCGGGCGTTGTCTCGATGATCGGCCTCGGCTTGGCCATCGACTACGGCCTGTTCATCGTGAGTCGGTTCCGTGAGGAACTCGCCGAGGGCTATGACACCCGCGCGGCCGTGCGCCGGTCGGTGATGACCGCGGGACGCACCGTCGTCTTCTCGGCGACCATGATCATCGCCAGCCTCGGCGGCATCCTGCTGTTTCCGCAGGGCTTCCTGAAATCGGTTGCCTACGGCTCCATCGCGACCGTCTCGCTGGCCGCGCTCACCGCCATCACCATCCTGCCCGCGATGCTCGGCATTCTCGGGTCGCGGGTGGATATGCTCGGGCTCAAGCGCTTCCGCAAGACCAAGACCGCCGAGGAAGTCGAGAACGGCTTCTGGGGCAAGTCGACCCGCTGGGTGATGCAGCATCCGCTCAAGATCGCGATCCCGATCTGCGTCCTGTTGCTGCTGCTGATCATTCCGGTCAAGAATCTGGCGTTCGGCGGTATCAACGAGCGGTATCTGCCGCCGGATAACACGACCCGGCTCGCGCAGGCGAAGTTCGATTCGATCTTCCCGCTACGCAAGTCCGATCCGATCCAGCTGGTTTTCGTCTCCGAAAACAGCAATGACGTCGGCAAGGTGTGGGCCGCGGCCAAGCAGGCGCCCGGCTTGAACGGCACCTTCGATGTGCCGTCGCGTTCGACTTCCGACCCCAACGTCTATCGCACCGATGCGACGCTCGCGGATTCGGAGAACCCGGATCCGACCATCGAATATCTGCGCTCCCTCGAAATTCCGGACGATGTGCAGATGTATGTTGGCGGACAGCCGGCAATCCAGAAGGACAGCATCGACGCGCTGCTGCACCGGATGCCATTGATGATCGCGCTGGTGCTGTTCGTCACCACGCTGCTGATGTTCCTCACCTTCGGCTCATTGGTACTGCCGCTCAAGGCCGCGTTGATGAGCGCGCTCGGATTGGGTTCCACGCTCGGCATTTTGACCTGGATCTTCATCGACGGACATGGTGCGAGCCTGTTGAACTTCACGCCGCAGCCGATCATGTCGCCGGTGTTGGTGCTGATCATCGCGATCATCTACGGTCTTTCGACCGACTACGAGGTATTCCTGTTGTCGCGCATGGTCGAAGCGCGCACGATGGGGGCTTCGACGACCGAGGCGGTTCGCATCGGTACCGCGCAGACCGGGCGCATCATCACCGCCGCCGCGCTCATCCTGCTCGTGGTGACCGGCGCATTCGCGTTCTCCGATCTGGTCATGATGCAGTATCTGGCCTACGGCATGATCGCGGCGTTGTTCATCGACGCCACGATCCTGCGCATGCTGCTCGTCCCGGCCACCATGAAACTGCTCGGCGACGACTGCTGGTGGGCACCGGCGTGGATGAAGAAGATCCAGCAGAAGGTCGGACTCGGCGAGCCGATTCTGGATGATGAGCGCCCCGGCGGGGGCGAGCTCCTCGACCTGGTGAAGGCCACACCGATTACCGATCCGGTGACGATGCAGATGCCCGCGCTCACCGATAACGCCACGACTCGGGCGCGATCGCCGCGCCGGCCGCGCACGGTCGCGGAGATCGAGGCGGAGGCGCCGACCCAACATATGACGAAGATCCCGGCCGAACCGCCGGTACCACCGCGGCCGGTCACGCCGCTTGATCCGACTCGGCCGCGGGCGAATTCGGCGTTGCACACACCGCAACCCGGGCCGCCCGCACCGGGATTGCCGTCCGGGCAAGCCGCACCGCCTGCGCCCAGGTTGCCATCCGAGCAGACCGCAGCTCACGGACAATCGGCGCCGCCCGCACCCGAACCCATTCGGCCGCGACCGGTTCCGACGATTTCGGAATCGGCCGAGCCGACTCGGCCGATTCCGCCCGCACCCGCGCCCACCCCGACGCCGCCCCCGCCGCCGGTTCAGCCGATGCCGATCCCGGCTTCGGACCATCCACCCCACCACGCGGCACGGGAACGGCCCGCCGATTCGAATGACGATGCGCCGGACGAGAACCGAAGCAGCATCGAGAACTGGATGGCCGAGCTGAGGTCCAGCCGTCGCCGCATGGGCAAGCCCGACGAAGGTCGGCACCACAGCACGGACGGGCGGACCGTCAGCGTGAATGAGCTGCTGCGGCGTCGGGATCGCGAGTAACACGTTGTGCGGCGGCAGCTCTCGTATTGCGCCGCGTCAGCGGCCTCCCTCTCCTGAATTCGGGTTTGTGGCACCGGCTTCGGCGAAGGCACGGGCGTAGCGGGTGCCGGCAAGGAGCAGCAGCACGCCGACTACCAGGAAGGCCGCTACTCGAATCAGGCCGTCGAGCGTGGCGAGGTCGAAGAGGAACAGTTTGGTCAGTGCGGCTGCGGTGACGAGGAGTCCGGAGCCGAGGGCCAGTTTGGCGACGGCCGCCGAGCGGGACAGGTTGCGCAGACCGAAGAACAGCGCTGCGGTGGCGGCGACCATCCACAGGATGGTGGCGGCGCAGTGGCCGATGATGAAACCGTCGGCGCTGCCGGTCGCGATGCCGATCGAGACGGCCCCGGCCGTTACGGCATACAGGCCCGCGATGCTCGCGACGACGAACAGCGTCGATTCGTCGGTTCCGCCCCTGGTCATGCCGGGCAATCTCCGGGCGCACCAGACGGCCACGGCGATGACCGCGCATGCGAGGACCGCGCCCAGTGTCGTCGCGATACCCAGGCGCTCCTGCGCAAGCCGTTGTGTCGCAAGCGCTTCCGGAGTCACGGTGGTGAAGCACACGATCGAGCCGATCATGGTGAACGCCGCGCCGATGGCGGCGGTGCTACGGGAGCGCTGCTGTCCGGCCAACCCGAGGTAGCAGAGCGCAACCAGGAGCAGTGCGATCGGCAGGGTTTGTACGCGCGTCACGCCGACGCATGCTTCGAGCAGTGCGAACGAACCGGCGATCGCCGCGGTAAAAACGATCGAACCCGGAATCCGTACCAACTCAGGCGATTTCGGCACTATTCGCAGAGCCGCCACGGCCAACAGCACCGCCGCGTAGACGGCCGCGACCGAGGTGGCCGGATGCCGCTCGAACATCACAGGCGCGGCCAAGAGCGGAACCGTGGACGCCGCGAAGGCCAGCGCGGCAACGATATCGCCGGATCGCCTACGCACCACCAGGACACCACCGATCAACCCGATCGCCGCGATCGCCGCGGCGGCGGTAAGCAGCGAGTACACCTGGCCCTGCGCCGGATCGTCCACTACGGCAACGACAATCGCGAACAAGGTCGCCAATGTCGCGGGCACTGTGCGCACCATATGCAGGAACGGCCAATCACGGACCAATTGCACCGGCACACAGGTCAACTGCAACAGGATCAAGAATGCGAGCAGCACCAGCTCCGTTGTGACGAATGGCGACAACAACGCCGCACCAGCGACCACCAGCACGGCGAGCGGCTGTGACTGCCACCGCATAGCCAGCCCGACCCCGCCCGCCGCAACACCCAATGCCACCGCGAGCCCGACCACTGGATGCAGCCACCCGTAGATCGCCGTCACCGCAACCACATCCAGATAAGCCCCGGCAA
Organism: Nocardia sp. NPDC051990; assembly: GCF_040680755.1. Lineage (NCBI taxonomy): Bacteria > Bacillati > Actinomycetota > Actinomycetes > Mycobacteriales > Nocardiaceae > Nocardia > Nocardia sp. NPDC051990. The sequence goes on from NZ_JBFAXH010000021.1 coordinate 75,537, forward strand.
TACCCGTGGCAGCCAGCGAAATTCCACCGACCCGACCACCGGCTCGACCGAACACCCGAACCCCCGCCCCCACCAGCGCCGCCGAGAACACCGCCCCGGCAACAACTCTCGGCACCGGTCCGAAGAACCCGGCCTGCGCGGCAAGTACCAGCAGCATCACCACCCCGATCAGTGTCACCCCCACCCCGGCCACCGCCAGCACCCGACTGATCATCCCCTCCTGCTGCCACCACGGCGTCTTCGGCGCAGCCGCGCCACCCCGCACCGGCGGACGCGGCGGCACCCCCGGCGCAGCCGTCCCACCCCTCGGCGACCGCGGGCCAAACCCCGGGGTCCCTGGCATTGCGGCCCACGCGGACCTGCCCGCCGCCCCATACCCGGGAACCGGCGGCGCCCAACCCGAAGGCCCGACCGGCGGCGCCGGAATACGCCCCGCAGGAACTGGTATCGACGGCACCGCACCCGCCGCAGGCACAACAGCAGCGCCCGCCGAGAAGCCAGTCCGCTCCTTCGAAACCGCAGATGCCGCAACCGAATCCGCAGCGATCTGCGCTTGTAACAAATCCAGGTCTCGGCCGAGGGCGCCCATCTGCGTGCCCAACACAGCGAACTCCCCGGACAGCCGCGAAAGCAGCGCCGGATCGATAGAGGTAGTCATGCCCTCAATGCTGATTTCCGCAACGCACCGGGACATGAGTAGAAACCACTGGTACTCATCCGAGATCTACTCGAATGCGCGATTTCGCGGGGCGAGCCGAGATCCGCTGGCTACCAGGTGACTTCAGGAAGTTCGATATCGATCGGGAAAGGACGGTCGACCTGCACGCGGGTCCGGTGCACCCCGGTCGGCGCATATCCACCTTCGGGCAGCAGCTCGAAGGTATAGACGACAATGGCACTAGCAGCAGATGGCCCTGATTGGGCTCTTCGATGGGCTGTGCGGCAGTCATATCAGGAGGCTGCCTTCCGGGGTGTGGGCGCAGCCAGGCTCTTGCTCTCCTGGCTAGCTTCCCATCAACCTGCGCCACTGGGCGCGCAGCGAGTGTTTGGCGGTGATCGCGCCGAAGCGGATTCGGCCGTGCACGACGACGTGCAGCGGGCCGAGGGGTGGACCGGTGCGGACCTTGTTGTTGACGGTGGACCCGATCAGGTCGACGGCATTGAGATCGACGGTAGCCTCGGCGGGGACGATCAGGGTCAGCGAGCTGAGGTAGTCGTCGACATGCACCTCGACGACCTGGGTGGACATGATCGCCTCGGTGAAATCGAGGGTGACGCCGGAGAGCCAGTTGTTCAGATGCAGTGTGGGCGCCACCTGCCATGGACCGCGGCGATTGAGGTTGGACAAGCGGCTGCGGATCACATTCCCGGGCGTGACCTGCGATGGGACCGAGGGCGGCGGTGCGACCCGCTTGGTGAACGCGGGCGAGGCGTTCACGAAGGTCGAGGGCGGCGCGGCCGGCTGCCCGACTAGTCGTACACCGGGCAGGTCGACCAGCACGGCATTGAGTTCGCCGCGGGTCTTGGCGGCCAGCGCGGTATCCATCCGCTCGGTGAACTCCCCGAGCGAGAGCATGCCGAGCCCGACGGCCCGCTGCAGCAATTGACCGACATGTTCGCGTTCGGCATCGGAAACGCGCAACTCACGATCGCCGACCACGTTACCGGAGCCGACGCCGTTGGATACCGATTCGGGTCCACCCATGAATCCGAGATTACCGAGCCGAGCACCTCCGACGCATCAGGGCATACCCCGACTCCGCCGTCCTTGTTCCGAATCCACCGAACAAGCCCACAACCATCGGGCATCCCGTCTCGCCACCGGGCACACGCCGGCGCATCGGCGATATCGAGGGCCGTCCGCGTGATTGAGCGCAGCCGCGAGGGTCCGGGTGTCGGCGACCCATCCATCAGCGGATCTGCCGACCGGGGCGCGAGGTCAAGGGGTTCCCGTTAGCGAGACGGGGTGCCCGGCAGGTCTGCTCGCCGAAACCGCTACTCGAGGCCCTGCTCGATGGCGTAGCGGGTCAGCTCGACGCGGTTGGCCAGCTGCAACTTTCGCAAGGTCGCCTGCACATGGTTCTCCACGGTTCGATGGCTGAGCCCGAGCCGCGATGCAATCTGCTTGGCGGACAAGCCTTTCGCCACCATCCGCAGCACTTCGGTCTCCCGCTCGGTGAGCGCGGGGCGATGCGGTTCATTCGGCTCGGCAGACGCGGTCGCCATTCGCCGATATTCACCGAGCACCAGCCCGGCCAGCCCCGGCGTAAATACCGGTTGTCCAGCCGCGGTGGCCCGCACCGCCTCGATCAACTCACCGGCCGACGCACTCTTCACCAGATAACCCGAGGCCCCCGCCTTGATCGCATCCAGCACATCATCGCGCTCGGCCGACGCCGACAACACCAGCACCCGGCTCTCCGGTGACACCCGCAACACCTCCGCGGTGGCCTGCGCCCCATTCCCATCCGGCAATTGCATATCCATCAACACCACCACAGGCCGTGCCGCCGCCGCCCGCCGGATAGCCGAGCCCACCCCATCGGCCGTCGCGGCAACCACGAATCCCGCCTCGGTCAGATCGCGCGAAACCCCATCGCGCCACATGGGATGGTCATCCACCACCATCACCGAAATCACCTCGGCCGCATCATTACTGGTCACACTGTCCTCCGCTGCGCGTTCGTGTCGTCGTGCCGCAAGCCCTCATCTCGCACCTCCCGAACGCGGCACTCGCAACTCCCATTCGGTGCCGAAGCCGACGCCACCAACCTCTTCGGTCAGCAATACCGCCGTTCCACCCAACCTCTCCATACGGCCGATAATGGAGCGCGAAACACCCATGCGTCCCTCGGCTTCCGCCTCCGCCAGGCGGCCCGGTGCGATCCCGATGCCGTCATCGCGCACACTGATGATCAGCTCGTCGCCGGTGTCCTCCAGTAGCACATACGCTTTCGCATCCGATCCGGCATGCAGTGCGACGTTGGACAATGCGTTCGCCACCGCCGCCGCGATCTCACCCGCCGACCAGCGCCCGACCCACACCGGCTCACCCGGCGTCGAAACGAAGACCGATGGCGTCGCATGCACGGTCAGCAGCGGCCGCAGGTCGACATCCGCACCACCGATATCGCCGTGTTTGCCCTGTTCGGAGATCAGAACCCGCAGTGCCACTTCCTGTTCCGCCGCGCGCTGCGCCAATTCCTCCGTAGGACCGCCGATCTCGTTGCCGCGTCGCTTGATGTAGCTGAGCACCTGCAGCACGCCATCGTGCACCTCACGAGCCAGCCGCTCTCGTTCCTCGGCCGCCGCGGTCAAGCGAACGGCCCGTTCCAGCTGTCCCTGCGCGCGACGCGCGGTATCGGCGGCGAGTCCGAGCGCCAGCCCGATGGAGACGAGCACCGGCGCGGTCGCGTCGGCCCACACATCCTGACCCCACTGCTCGCGCACCGTCACGATCACCGCCGCGATCAAGAGCCCGGACAGCACACCGGCGAGCGGTCCGCGCAGAATCGCCGCGGAGACAACGGCATTGGCGGCCCACAACGTGGTCGGCAGCGTCTGATGCCCGTGATACCAGCCGTAATCGGCGACCAACCTGGTCGAGGCGATCAGCGCGATCACCACCACATGATCCCCGATCACCACCCACGCCCGCAGCCGCGCCACATCGGGAAAGTGCCACTGCGACAACATGAAGGCCGACGCACCGGACCACACCGCCATCACGGCGATCAGCACCCAGCTCAGCTGCTGGTTCTGGTAGTACCGCACCGAGGCGATCTGCTGCCCGACCGCATAGAGCAGCGTGACCAGCCGCAACGCCTGCAGCGCACGCCACAGCGGCGCGGTCGCCACCTCGGCCGCGCCCAGCTCGGCCGCACCGATCTCAGTCGGACCCGGCCGAGTCATCCGACTGATCCTCCCGGTGCAGCTCCCGGGTCAATGTCGCGTCGACATCGAACCGGCCGGGCTCCGGTTTATCCGGCTCAGCCGCATACATTCGCCCCCCTTCGCCGGTGTGCAGTTCCTCGAACGCCTCCTCCGGACTCTCCGACAGCAGGGACCGAATCGCGGTATTCATCACCGCGACGAACGGCACCGCCAACAGACCGCCCGCGATCCCGCCGATCACAATGCCCGCGGCAATGGCCAGCACCACTGCGAGCGGATGGATGCTCACCGCACGCCCGAGCAGCAAGGGTTGCAGCACATGGCTTTCCAGCTGCATCACCGCGATGATGATGCCGAGCACGATCACCGCGGTCACCCAGCCCTTGGTCACCAACGCGATGAATACGGCAATGGTCCCGGCCAGGAACGCACCGACGATCGGAATGAACGCGCTGATGAACACCAGCGAGGCCAATGGCAATGCCAACGGCACCCCGAGAATCGCCAGGCCCGCACCGATGCCGATGGCATCGACGAGCGCCACCACCACGGTCGCGCGGACGAATCCGACCAGCGTGCCGAAGCCGAGTTGTCCTGCGGTGCGCACCTTTTCCCGGTGCGGGGTCGGCACGATCCGGGTCACGAAGTGCCAGATCTGATTGCCGCTGTAAAGGAAGAAAATGAGAATGAAAAGCGTCAAGAACGCGCCGGTGAGGACATGCCCGATCACCGTCGCGGTGGTCAATGCCCCGCTGGTGAGACCCTCCTTGTTGGACTGGATCGCTTTGACGATCGTGTCGCCCGCATTCCGAATCTGCTCATTGCTCAGATGCAGCGGACCATTGATCAGCCAGTCCTGAACCTCGTGCACGCTGTGGGTGATTTCGTCGGACAGCTGCGGTACGCCCTCGATGAACTGCTCGACGACGAAGGTCATGATCCCCGCGACCACCCCGAGTGATCCGACCAGCGCGACGAAAACCCCCACCGACCTCGGCACCCCGAGCCGCTGCATCCAATCCACCAACGGTGCCAACAATGCGGCGGCAAGCAGGCCGATGGCGAGCGGTATCACCACCGTCGCCAACTTCTGCACCACCATCGCGAGCGCAATCAGTGCGGCGAACATCACCAGCAGCCGCCACGCCCATTCGGCACTGACACGGACAAACGGGTGCACAGAATCAGCAGCCGACCGCGCAGCAGTGGCTTCTTCGAGAGCACTTACCTTCTGGTCGGTCACTTCAGCGAGCCTAATAGCCGCAGAGCGCCGCGGACATGCTCGGATGACCTGGACGCTAGATTGGTCATCGTGTCAGCGCCCCTGGAAGCGGTCAAACAGACCATGCGAACCCGCTGGCCGCTGTACCTGACATCGATGCTGTTGGCCAATGCCTTTGGTGCGGTCCTGGTGTGGGCGTTCATCCAATATGGACTCCCGGTTCCCGAAGGTGAGGCGGCCGGTGCGCGCCGCGCCGGCCTGGTCATTCCCGGTGTGGTTTTCACCACAGGTGGTTTGCTGAGCCTGGCCGCTTCGGCACTCATGCTGCGTCCGGTCATGCGCTGGCAGATGCGCGGTGGGCCGCCGAGCCATCAAGAACAGATGGCCGCACTGCACGCGCCGCTGCGCCAGGCGTTCCTGCATCTGGTGCTGTGGTTGATCGGCGGCGCCATCCTGGCGGCCACCATTATCGTGGACGCGCCGGAGTTGGCGGGCGCGGTCATCGTCACCGAATGTATGGCCGCGACGATCGTCTTCGGTTTCACCTACATGCTCGGCGAACGGATTCTGCGCCCGGTCGCCGCGCAGGCCCTCACCGAGGGCTCATTCGACCACACGCTGACGCCGGGCGTCGGCACCAGAATGGCGATGACCTGGGGTATGGGCACCTTCGCCCCCACCATCGCCATCGTGCTGCTGTGCGTCACCCAAATCTCGTCGGACGTGAAGTTCTCCGCGCAATCGCTGGCGATTTCGATTCTGCTGCTGTGCGGTGTGGTGATCATGCAGGCGCTGGCGCTGTCGATGCTGACCGGTTCCAGCATCTCCGACCCGGTGCGCCAGCTCAGTCATGCCATCGACCGGGTGCAGCAGGGTGCCCGCGACGTGCAGGTCGAGGTGTTCGACGGCAGTGAGATCGGACTGCTGCAGGTCGGCTTCAACCGCATGATGGAAGAGGCCGCCAAGCGTCGCCAGCTGCAGGAACTCTTCGGCCAGCATGTCGGCGAGGAGGTGGCCCAGCGCGCACTCGACTACGGCACCGAACTCGGCGGCGAGACCCGATTCGTGGCGGTGCTGTTCGTCGATATGGTCGGGTCCACCGCGACCGCCGCGGAGCGACCACCGACCGAGGTGGTCAGCCTGCTCAACGAGTTCTTCCGCATCGTGGTCGACGTCATCGATCGGCACCACGGCTTTGTCAATAAATTCGTCGGCGACGCGGCATTGGCGATCTTCGGTGCGCCGCTGGACCGCCCGGATGCGCCGACCGCCGCCCTGGCCGCCGCCCGTGAACTGCGCGAAGTCCTGCGCGAGGTGCCCGGACTCGATATCGGTATCGGCGTTTCGGCGGGCCTGGCCGTCGCCGGAAACATCGGCGCCGCAAACCGCTTCGAATACACCGTGATCGGCGATCCGGTGAACGAGGCATCGCGCCTGACCGAACTGGCCAAGGATCAACCCGGCCGTGTACTCGCCTCGGGCAGCGCGCTGTATTTCGCCGATGAAAGTGAGCAGGACTTCTGGCTGACCGGCGAGGAAGTCCAGCTGCGCGGGCGGCGCCGCAAGACCGGGTTGGCCTGGCCGAAGGACGGGTCCGCGGTACCAACGGACCCGGCGGAGGCAGCCGAAGTAACCACGGAGAGTCCCGGATAGCTACTGGCCCGCACGTCGATGCAGACAACGAAACAGTCGGTTGGTTAGGCTGACCGCGTGACGGCCAATGGGGAACTAGCCGGCGATCCTGCGCCGCAGCCGTCCGACGACCCCACCGACGGACCGGCGAAACGTGGCCGTCGGCGCAGATTCCGGTGGGTCAAATGGGTGGCGGGCATCGCCTTGCTCGCACTGCTGATCGGCGAGGGTTACTACCTCTGGCCGCGACTACACGATTCCTGGAACAAGCTCACCGAAATTCATTGGGGCTGGGTCACCGCCTGCGTCTGGATGCAGGCGGTGTCGATGAGCGGATTCAGCCGAGTGCAGAAACAACTGCTGCATGCGGGCGGTGTCGAGGTCCGCCAGCGCAAGTCCGTCGCCGTCGTCTACGGCGCCACCGCGATGTCGGTGACGCTGCCTGCCGGGCAGGTGTTCTCCACCGCCTTCACCTATCGCCAGACCCGCCGTTGGGGTGCGAATTCGATCGTCGCCTCCTGGCAGTTGGTGATGTCGGGCGTGATCGCGACCGCCGGGCTCGCACTGCTCGGCGTCGGCGGCGCGCTGCTGGTGGGCAACCGGGTCGGGCCGTTCAAGCTCATCGTGTCGCTGGTCGGTGTGATCGCGCTGGTGTGGGTGGGCAACTATCTGTCGAAGAATCCGGGCGCGCTGGAGGCCGTGCTGCGCCGCGCACTCGCACTGCTCAACCGGATCCGCAAACGCCGCGCCGAGCAGGGCATGAACAAGATCGCCGATATGCTCGGGCAGCTGGAATCGGTGGATCTCGGCAAGCGCGACGGCGTATCGGTCGCGGCTTGGGCGCTGGTGCACCGCCTCGCCGATGTGGCCTGTCTCGGCGCGGCCTGCTACGCGGTGGGCGCCGATCCGAAGTGGGCCGGGCTGCTGATCGCGTTCACCGCGGGTAAGGCCGTCGGCTCGATCCCGTTCGCACCGGGCGGCATCGTCTACGTCGATGCGACGCTCATCTACGGCCTCACCGCGGGCGCGGCCCTGCCCGCCTCCCAGGCCGTCGCCGCCGCCTTCGTCTACCGCCTGGTGAGCTTTGTCCTTGTCGCGATCATCGGCTGGATCGTCTTCGCCTTCCTCTTCCGCACACCCCAGGCCGACGACGCGGAATTCGAGAAGGAATTCGAACAGCGCCGCGCGCTGTGACATTTCGCAGCGCCTGCGGCGCTGCGTGTTCGCTCGTAATACTCGCTCCGTGGTGGTCGGTGATGGCGGATCGTTCGGCACCTGGTGCGCGCTATCGAGACTCGCGCCCGCGCTTCGACGACTCGGCTGAGTCGATGACCGCGCCTCCGTACGAACGCGAGACAGGCCGCGAACTCCGCGCTCGTAAGACTCGATCCGTTGGGTCGACACTGTGGGGCTGTGGGCATGGCTCCGAACCCGAGGCGCGCGGGACAAGAGGTCGGCCAGCGAGGGTGCAGCAGGTGTCGGATCTCAGCGACTGATGCGGGCACTACTACGCTGGCCAGCGTGAGGAAACTGGTGCCTTTGGTGGTGGACGCACTGCTGGTGGTCTTGTTCTGCGCGATCGGGCGGCGCAGTCATGACGAGGCGATATTCACCGGACTGCTGAAGACGGTATGGCCGTTCGCGGTCGGGCTCGCGATCGGCTGGGTGGTCGCGGTCGCGGTGGCCAGCCGAGGATCCGGTGAACAGAAGGCACGATTCGACGGAACCGCGCTGTGGCCCACCGGAGTTCTCATCTGGCTCGGCACACTCTGCGGCGGCATGCTGTTGCGCGTGATCAGTGGTCAGGGCACGGCGTTGAGTTTCATGATTGTCGCGGCATCTGTGCTCGCGCTGTTCCTGCTCGGCTGGCGCGCGGCCGTCAAGGTCATCAACTGATTACAGCTCCGGTTTGGCCAGAGCTTGGAACAACCTGGCCGCCATCCGCGCGGTCGCGTCGCCGCTGTCGGCGTCGTTGATGTGGATCGCAAGAGCCAGATCCCCCGCATTCGCGATGAGCCAACCGTCATTGCCCGCGGTGGCCATAAAACCGATGACGTCGCGGTAGGGCCGCAGCGGCGCGAATTCCGGTCGGCCGGCGCCGTCGCGCAACATCGCGCGCAGTCGCTCGGTGAGCTCCGGTGACATCTCCGCGACCTGCGCGTCCGTCGTGGCCGGGCGTCCGGCCTCGATCATCGGTGGCGGCACCTGTCCGCGCGCGATGGCGGCCGCGGCGATCGCCATGCCGAATGGGCTGGCCAGCACCGCATCCGTACCACCGCCCTGGCGCACCTGCTCGGCACTGCGACCCGCCACCGCGACCCGACCGGTCACCTCGTCCAATCCCGGCACCTTGTAATCGACACCGACGCCGAGATTCGGCGCGGATTCGGCCGCATCCTGCACCGAAACGTCCTGCGGTGCCTTGTTCTTCAGCACCGAGGCCACATTGCGGAACAGATCGATATTGGTGCCGACCGGGTAAAGCCCGGTAAACGCGACCGAGCCGTGCTCAGTGGCCTGCGAATTCTGCGCGACGGCGACGACCGCGCCGCTGGACGGTTGGATCGCCACGATCGAGGCGGGCGTGCCGACGCTCACCACCGCATCCTCGGCGGCGCGCTGCAGGCGCTGATCCATGGTGGCCGCGATATCCGGACCGGGCGGGCCCTGGTAACCGGCGATCTGGCCGACGAAACGTCCGTCCTGTTCATAAATCTGCACACCCCAACCGGCGTGCTGATCCTGGTCGTCCTGCCATACCTTGCGCAGCGCGTCCAGCATCGGCGACCAGGTCCGACGGTCGGCGGAGATCAGCCGCGGCTGCTTCTCCATGACCACGCCGGGCACCCGGGCCAGCGCGGATTCCAGGATCGCGAAATCGGGTTCGCGCAGATTCACCGCGACGATCGGCTTGCCCTGTGCGGCCGACAGCTGCTGCAGCAGCGCCGGTCCGGTGATCAGCGGCGCGACCGGTTCGATGGCCTTGGCCAGCGCGTTGGCCGAGGCCACCTGATCGGTCGTCTTGGTGGGGTCGAGTGTTATCACATTGATGATCTGCTCGGTCATCAGCGCTTCGCCGGCGATGTCCTTGACCCGCGGCGGTGGGGTCGGTGTGGTGCGCACCAGCCGGACCGTGCGGTTGTGGTCCAGCTGCGGCATGACGACGGCGGGATCCCATGAGATGCGCCAGCCGATCGCCAACTTCCGCACATTGCCCTGCAGGCTGTATCGCCAGGTCTTGTTCTCGCCGAAGTTCCAGGCGACATCCATGCTGAACAGGCCTGCCTCGCGGTCCAGGCCGATGAATTGGGTTTTCTGGTAATCGACCTTACCCGGCTGCAATCCGGCGAACATTTGTTTCAGCGTTGCGGATGCGGCCGTGGGATAAGATGTGAGCTCCGCGGCCTTGGTGTAGTCCTGCTCGTCGAGCAGTGCGGTGAAGCGATCGACAACATACTCGGCCTCATCACGCTTCACATCCGAACCACAAGCCCCGATTGCGATAGCCAGCGCCACCACCCCCGAGAGTGCGATTGCGCCCCGGACGCGATAGCGGCGGGATCCCCACACATCCATGTCGCCCACTCTTTACTCTTGTCACTCCAGTAACAAGACCACCGTACCTGAAATTAGCTGCCCGCCGTGCCGCGCCGGCCGGATGTTACCCATGCTCAGCATCTCCAATTGTGCCCGAAGCCCGTGCTTCGGTTGCTCGACCATGGACGTTCCCCGCCCCATTGCGGCAACCGGCGCCGCAACCGTACCGGCCGGAACACGAACTTGCCAGAAAACGGCCCGCGTCGGCGTTTCGGCTGCCCCTCGCCCGCGTTTCGATCGTGCAGGCCTCATTGACCAGCACACACCTTTCTTCGGCGTATCCGCACGGCCCGTGACCGAAACCGTTCGCACAGAGCGGAACCACTCGCACGCCTTGCGGGCGTAATCTTGTAATCAGTGAAATACAGGCACCACAGTAAGTAGGTGAATCCCAATGAGGCATGAGCATCGGGGACGGGGCTTCGGACGACCGGGCGGCTGGCAGCAGGCCGATCTACCGGATCCCGCGGATGCCCCCGATTGGTTCGCTGGACGATTGCCAAGCGACTGGTTCGCCGGGCCGCCCGTCATCGAAATCGACCGGGACGAGATCGTGGTGATCGGTACGCTTCCGCCGGTATCGGAAAAGGAAGACACTCCCGGCGACGAGGTCCCGGCGGCGACGAAAGAGGGCGCCGTCGCCCGCTTCCGCGAGACCACCCGCCCGGCCCGCATGCAGATCGCGAATGAGGCCCAACGCCGCTACGGTCGCAGCGTCGCCTGGGGCGTCGCCGTGGACGGCGAACGAATCATGTTCACGCACTTGGCGGTCCCGGTGATGACTCGACTGCGGCAGCCGGAGCGCAAGGTGCTCGACACGCTCGTCGATTCCGGCGTGGCGCGCTCGCGCGCGGATGCGCTGGCGTGGACGGTGAAGTTGGCGGGAAAGCATGCCGAAGCCTGGCTCGAGGAGTTGCGCACCGCCATGCGGAAGGTCGACGACCTGCGGTCGGAAGGTCCGCAAGGACTCTGAACACGGCGGACTAGTGTCTTAGCCATGTCGACACCTGGTCCGATCCTGGTTCTCAACGGCCCGAACCTCAATATGCTCGGCACCCGCCAGCCGGAGGTCTACGGGTCGGCCACACTCGATGATGTCGTCGAATTGTGCCGAAAGACCGCCGCCCGGTACGGCCGCGAGATCGATGCGTTCCAGTCGAATTCCGAAGGAGCGCTGATCGATCGGATCCACCGGGCGCGCGGCGTCGAGTCGGGCATTGTCATCAATCCCGGTGGGCTCACGCATACTTCGGTCGCGCTGCGTGATGCGCTGGTGATTCCGGAACTTCCGATCGTCGAGGTGCACATCAGCAATGTGCACGCGCGCGAGGAGTTCCGGCATCACTCCTACATCTCTCCCATCGCCACCGCGGTGGTGGCCGGAATGGGGATCCAGGGCTACGCCGCCGCGATCGAATTCCTGATCAAACGCTGACCGAATTGCCTTGTCACACTAGGCGAGGCGGAAGACCGGGAAGCCCGGTGCGATCTCGGCCAACTCCGCATCCGTGGCGTCCGAGGTGACGCCATCGAAGAACTTGCCGACCTCCCAGCCCCACTTCTGCAGGTAGAGGCGCAGCAGCGGCACCTTGTCCGCATCGGCCACTTCGGTTGCCGTGAACGCCTCGACCTTGCGACCCAGCCGCAGTTCACCATCGCCCGCGACGCGCAGGTTCCGCACCCACTGGGTGTGGCCGCGCGGCGCGACCAGGTAGCGCGCGCCGTCGGTATCGGTCAGCAGATTGACCATGGTGGTGCGCCATTCCCCACTCTTGCGGCCGCGCACGGCCAATAGCCGCGACCCCATGATGCTGATGCCGAGGCGCGGCAGCCAGTTGGCGATCTTGTTCACAATCGGGTCCATGCCGGTGGGACTGATGTAGCGGGTGCTGGCGTTCATTTCCTACTCCTCGTGAGCACTGCTCTCTGTTGAGACCAGTGTTCCATGCCGGTTCGCGCCATGTCAAGAGCACTGCTCTCTTTTCCTGGCGATGGTGTTGCCAGCGGGTGGTCGTCCCGCGGCGCGGCGCTGGGATATACCGCGCGGATTGTCCGGGTATTCCGCGGCGGCGAGCTGCGAGTGCAAATGGTCGATCGTGCGCGGACCGATGATGGCGCTGGTCACGCCGGGATGTGCGGTTACGAAACCGAGCGCGAGCTGGATCATCGTCAAACCGGCCGCGTCGGCGACGTCGGCCAGTTGCTCGACCGCAGCCATTTCGGCCCGGTTGGCCGGGATGGTGGTGTCGAAGCGTTGTCGCCGACCCGCGACCGCCAATAGAGCGTCAACGTGCGCCGGCACGTGCCTGCCCGACCTCGCTCGCGAAACGCCGACGCTGCCCCATCACAGCGACACCCACCGCGACAGCGGTAAAGGCGGCGCTGCACCACAATGCCGCGGTTGGTCGATCAGCGCGATCGACAACCAGACCTGCAGTGACAGGGCCGAGAACAGCGCCGATGTTGAAGGCAGTGGTTGCCAAGGCGCCAGCGGTACACGGAGCAACCGATGTAGCGGTCTGCACGATTGTCGCGATCAGCGTCGAACCGACACCGAACGCGACCGCACCCGCCACCACCGACATGACCAGCACCGCGATCAGCGCGTCCGCGGTCACAGCGGCCAGCAGCCAGACTCCGGCGAGTACGACCGTTCCGACGACGACGATCCGCCGCCGGTGGCGGTCGCTGTAGCGACCGGTGACCGTCACGCCGAGAAACGAGCCGACGCCGAACAAGGCCAGCACCAAGGGAACCCACCGGTTACCCCCAATGCCGGTCGTGATGGTGCCGAGATAGGTGAACCCGGCGAAGGTTGCGGCGTTGACCAGGACTCCGGCCAGGACGGCGACCTGGACCGGCCGCTGCCGCAGCACCGGCCATTCGCTCCGCATCGACGGTGCTTGCCCATCCGGCAGAGCACGGTCGCGCACGTCACCACCGAGCATCATCCATACCGGCACGAGCACGGCCGCGCTGGTGACGGCAACCGCCCAGAACGCCGAACGCCAACCCCAGACCTGACCGAGCAGCGTGCCCGCGGGAACACCGGCAATGCAGGCCACCGTCACACCGGACACCACAACCGAGGTCGCGCGCCCGATCACCGCCGGACCGACCAACCTCGGCAACGCGGCCAGCACGATCGCCAAGAATCCGGCATTGGCGACCGCCGCGACAACGCGAGTCACCAGCAGAACCGCGAATCCGGTTGTGACAGCACCGACAATATGAGCGGCACAGAACAACCCCAAGAACGCCGTGACCGAATATCTGACAGGCAACCGGCCCGCCGCCAGCGCCAGCACCGGTGCCCCCAACACCATGCCAGCCGCGAACAGCGAGGTCAGCAAACCAGCGGCACCGAGCGAGACCCCGATATCGTCCGCGATCTGCTCCAGCAATCCCGACACCATGAACTCGGATGTGCCCTGCGCGAAAACCGCAACAGCAAGCGCGAACACCACAATGGGCATAAGAGAGAACTCCCCGGATACAGGGCGCCACAGTAAGAATCACGGCACCCGAGATGGATTGCAGAATCGGGCGAACCATCACCCGACAGCAAGAAACCAACATCGTCCGGCGCTGCGAGATACCAAACCGCGCCAGCCGCTGAGCGACTGGCGAGAACCACACTCACAACGCCGCCCAGCACACAGGCCAGGCGGCTACCTTCTGGACGCCTCCGGAGAACTCACCCCGACACCCTAACAAGCCAAATGACTGTGCGTCCCAAGTGCTGGACGACGGCCGGAATTCGGGAGCGCCACCCATCCGACCGCGGCCTATCTGATCGAGTAGACGAACTTTCGGTGTTGCTGAACCAGTCTCCTGGAGTTGAATGGCCGGGTAGGAGTTCAAGCGGCTAGGGCCTGGGTCCGACGTGCACCCGCCGGTATTACACCCGACAATGTGGGGATGATATCCGCGCCCCGGGTGGTGATCGCCCCGGACAAGTTCAAGGGCTCGCTGACCGCCGCCGAGGTGGCGGCTGCCCTGGCCGCAGGCATGACGCGCGCTTGTCCGGAAGCGAAGATCCGGCAGGTGCCGGTTGCCGATGGTGGCGAAGGAACCGTCGACGCATTCGTTTCCGCCGGTTGGGAGCGGATCGAGGTCGATGCGCCGGGGCCGACGGGAGTGGCCGACACGGCCGCCTACGCGGTGCAGGGAACCACGGCGGTGATCGAATTGGCCGCAGCGGTCGGGCTGACGAAACTGCCAGGGGGACAACTTGATCCGCTAGGGGCGCACACCTATGGACTCGGTGTCGTCATCGCACATGCGCTGGATCGAGGGGTAACCGATATCGTCCTCGGCTTGGGCGGCAGCGCCTCCACCGACGGTGGGGCGGGCATGCTGCAAGCACTCGGCGCTCGGATCCTCGACGCAGACGGCACTGAATTATCCACCGGCGGGGCGACTTTGGCGCGTGCCACGCGATTGGACCGCACCGGATTGCATCCAGGGATCGCGACGGCGACCTTCACCTTGGCCTGCGATGTGGACAATCCACTACTCGGCCCGACCGGCGCGGTCGCGGTATATGCGCCACAGAAGGGGGCGACGCCATCGGATCTGCCCATTCTCGAAGCAGCACTGACGAATTGGGCGACTGTCGTCGCACCGGAATTCGCGGAGGTACCCGGTGCGGGCGCGGCGGGCGGCACCGGGTTCGGCGCACTCGCGGTGCTCGGCGCACGGGTTCGCAGCGGGATCGAGGTCGTGCTCGAACTCCTGGATTTCCCAACACTTCTCGACGGAGCCACTCTGGTAGTCACCGGCGAGGGTGCCCTCGATACCCAAAGCCTGCACGGTAAGGCCCCGATCGGTGTCTGCGAGGCCGCGCGCAGAGCAGGCGTCCCGGTGGTAGCCGCAGCTGGCCGAACACAATTGACGCCCCATGAGATTCGAGCGGCGGGCTTCACCGCCTGCTACGCTCTCGCCGATCTGGAACCGGACCCCGCCCGCTCCATCGCCGATGCGGCGCGGTTGCTTGCTCACGTCGGCGAGCAAATAGGTCTGGACAACCTGTGAAATGCGTTTGGCTCGAGTTCAACGTCGACGGGTCGGACCGTGGACCCTGGATGATCTTGAATGAAGTTCTCTTGGGCGATGATTCCTCTTGCGACAGAAGGAAATTAACTCCAAAAGCTTCGTTGAACAGTGTGCACAATACCGGCCGCGCCGGTGCGCTCGGGGACTTGTCGGGGTTCGGGTCGCGCCCTGGCTAGCCTGCCGCGGCCAGCAGATTGCCGAGCAATTCGTCGCGGTGCTTATCGCCCCAGGCCTCGAGCGGGCGTAGCGCCACTTCGAGTTCTTCGCCGAGTGGCGTGAGCGAGTATTCGACGCGCGGGGGAACCTCGGGGAAGACCTCGCGGTGGACTACACCGCTGGCTTCCAGGTGACGCAGATTCTCCGCGAGCACCTTTTCGCTGACTCCGGTGAGCAGCCTGCGGATCTGACCGAAGCGCTGCGGACCAACGGCGAGCACCCACATCAGATGCAGCTTCCACTTGCCGCCGACGACGTCGATCGCCACCGACATGCCGCACACATTGTGATCCATGTCACTGCTCACGCCCACCGCGCTCCTTCTGACCTGAATTCGAACCTCGAGGTAAGCAACCCCACCTGAACGTGCGGTCTTCCCGACCCTACCTGCGACAACGACCATGGATCTCGCGCACGACAACATATCGAACAAGAACCGAAGGGGCACAACATGTCCGAACAGACCTCCGTCTCCGTCGTCGGCCTCGGGCCGATGGGTCAGGCCATGGTCCGAGCCTTCCTGGATGCCGGTATCGAGGTGACGGTGTGGAATCGCAGCACCGAGAAGGTCGACGCCATGGTCGAACTCGGCGCGCGGCGGGCCGCCACGGTCGCCGAAGCGCTGGACGCCAATGCGGTCACCGTGCTCAGCCTCACCCACTACGCCGCCATGTACGACGTATTGGGGCAGGCCACCGACCACCTCCAGGGCAAGGTGATCGCCAACCTGTCCTCGGACTCGCCGGAGAAAGCGCGCAAGGGTGCCGAGTGGGTGCGTTCGCACGGTGCGGAATTCATTTCCGGCGGCGTCATGTCGGCGGGCGACAATATCGTCCATCCGGCGTCGTACATCTTCTACAGCGGCCCGAAAGCGGTCTTCGACGCGCATGCCGAACTGCTGCGACCGCTGAGTCCGCAGGAGTACCTCGGCGCGGACGACGGTCTCGCGCAAGTCTTCTACCAGGCGCTTTTGACGATCTTCCATCCCTGGCTGCTGGCTTTCGACCAGGCGACCGCGGTCATCGAGCGTTCCGGCCACAGCATCGCCCAGTTCATCCCGTTCGCCGTCCGCTCGAATGCCGCATTTCCCTACTTCATGGAGACGCACTCGGTCGCCAACCAGAACGGCGGCTGGGCAACCCTGGCCAGCCTGAAAATGATGGACGCGGGTGCGCAGCACATTATCGACGCCAGTGAAGAGGTCGGTGTCGATGCGACGTTCTCCCACACCGCACAGGCATTCTGGCGCAAGGCCGTTGCCGCCAGCGAGCAGCACGGCCGGGCCGTTTCCACCTACGCTCTCATGCGTGGCAAGGCGGTGTGACGATCAGGCATCTCCTGCGGCTCGGGCGGATTCGACGCCGGAACCCAATCGCGGGAACGGGGTGGCGGAGAAGATGACCTCCACCGCGA
The DNA here is from genome assembly GCF_040680755.1 of Nocardia sp. NPDC051990. Taxonomy (NCBI): domain Bacteria; kingdom Bacillati; phylum Actinomycetota; class Actinomycetes; order Mycobacteriales; family Nocardiaceae; genus Nocardia; species Nocardia sp. NPDC051990. Next base: position 92,569 of record NZ_JBFAXH010000021.1, read on the forward strand.
CCTCGAAATACGCCGCGATCCGCAATGCCAGATGCAGGCTCGGACTGTACTCACCGCGCTCGAGGTAACCGATCGTCTGATAGTGCACGCCGAGCGCTTCGGCAAGCTCCCGCCGGGAGATGCCGCGCTCGGCCCGCAACATGGCAATGCGGTTGTAGATGACCTCAGTAGGCACCCTGAATCGCCTTCTCGCGGCGCGCCGCCACGTTCGACCCGGACTCGCGACGTGCCATCCTACGCAGCACGATCGGCGCGAGCAGCAGCCCGGCCACCGCCCAGACACCTAGCACGGCAATGGTTTCCAGATGTCGCCAGGAATGACCGAGTTCGATGGCCACCGCATCACCCGGCAGCATCGCCGAACGCATGCCGAGCCCGACCCAGTAGACGGGGAACACCTGCGCCACGCCCTGCAGCCAGCCCGGCATGGAGGTGATCGGATAGAAGATGCCGGAGAACCCCACTATGCCCATGATCGGCAGCGCGACGAAACCGACGTTGCGCGGGCTGCTGAACAGCGATCCGAGCACCGCGCCGACCGGCATGGTCGCGAGCATGCCGAGCGCGACGACGCCGATCAGGCCGAGCCAGGAACCGACGCTGTCCATTACGGTGCCGTCGACCAGGAAGAGCCCCGAAATCAGCACGATCAGGAACGGTATGACTACCCAGCCGGTGGTCGTTACGATCTTGCCGATCAGGTAGCCGACCATGCCGTTCGGAGTTGCCTTGGCGCGCAACAGTGTTCCGTCTTCGCGTTCCATGGTCAGCATCTGGGCAATGCCGAACATACCGTTGAAGGCGACGAGCAGGCCGAGGATGCTCGGCAGGGCCAGCGACCCGAGTGCGAAGCCGCTCGCCTCGAAGGTCGCCTTGCGCATGAAGAACAGCACGATGACCATAGCGACCGGCGCGAACAGCATGCCCCACAGATCCTGCACATTGGTGAGCATTTGCCGCATTTCGATCAGTCCACGCCGGATACCGGCCCGGACCGTGGCGTCGATCGGATTCATCGCGTAACCTCCTCCAGCGAATGGACCTCGGTTTCGAGCCGCCCGGACTCGTATTGCCGCACCAGCGCCATATACGTGTCCTCCAACGAGGCACGGCGCACCTCTAGTTCGCCGATCTGGTCGCCGTGCTGCTTGAACAGCTCGTAGACGAACTCGGTCGACTCGGTGCTGGTGTGCACAAACCGTTGTCCATCGTGGGTCCAACGGATTTCGGCCTCGCCCGCGATGCGGCGCGACAGTTCGTCGGCCGAGCCGTCGGCGATGATGCGGCCACCGGCCAGGATCATGATGCGGTCGGCGAGCTTCTCGGCCTCGTCGAGATCGTGCGTGGTGAGCAGGATGGTGGTCCGGTCGTCGGCGAGCTGATGTACCAGATCGTGGAATTCGCGGCGGGCCTGCGGGTCGAAGCCCGCGGTCGGTTCATCGAGGAACAGCAGTTCCGGGCGGCCAACGATGCCGATGGCGACATCCATACGACGGCGCTGCCCGCCGGACAGCGATCCGATCTTGCTGTTCGCCTGCTCGGTGAGACCGACGGCGGCAATGAGTTCGTCAGTGTCCCAAGGCCGGTGGATCGTATCCGTGCCATATGGTGCGTAATACGAGCCGAGGTGTGAAAGCAGTTCGCGCACACGCCATTTGGCATGGTCGCGCCAGGACTGCAGGACTACACCCAAGCGCGCCCGCCAAGCTTCGTCGGCATGCGCCGGATCCATGCCGAGCACCTCGACGCGGCCCGCGGAGCGCATGCGGAAACCTTCCAGAATTTCAATGGTCGTGGTCTTACCCGCGCCGTTCGGACCGAGGAGCACCAGCACCTCGCCCGGCCGGGCTTGGAACGTCACATCGTGCAGGACATCGGTCGTGCCGTACCGCATCCGCAATCTTTCGACGTCGAGCGCGACGCCGTCACCCATGGTCATCTCATCCTCCCGTTGTGAGATCGGGACTATTCGTAGTATATCTACTACATTGCGCCGCGACAATGCTGTTTCTTGCCAACACTGATTGACATGCAGCCAAATGGCTGCCTATTGTCTCGGAAATGGTATGGCACCAAAAGGATTGGACCAGTAAGGACGCGAAACAGGTTGTCTTGGAGGCGGATCCGTACACCCGGCTCTCCTACACCTGGCACACCTTCGACGCCACCTTCGCCACTACCTTCGAAATGAACCCGGATGACGTGGCGGCCTGGGCCCGCGAGCCCCGCTCGACCTTCGAAATCGAGCCCAAGGGCGAAACCGTGAAATTGACTGTCATCCATGATGGTTTCGAGCCCGGAAGCGCTGTACTGGCGGGAATCAGCGGCGGCTGGCCGAGCATCTTGTCGAATCTCGAGACCTTGCTGGGGACGGGCGAGACCCTGCCGGAACCGGACGTATGACTGCCGTCGGGTGACCCTGATGGTGGCGTGCGCGAGACGGCCGACGTGATGATCGATACGGCCCAAACCGTCGGCGCGACAACGGCGGTCGCGCTTACCGACGAGGTTCCGTAGAGCCTGGTCAGCATCGGTGTGCCGCCCGACGGCGAGCTGAAGCGGCTATGATCTGCGGGAATCGTCAGCGGCGCAATGTGTCTCGTGAACCATCGTAATCGGACGCCGGTGCAACGCAGGCCAGGCCCCAGCCACCGCCGCCCACGACGTCGACCACGGCCAAGTCGCGGTGCTCGCCGAACGGTTCGACGGGAATCGACGGACGAACGTGAGATCGACTGTCGGACGGCCGGCTACCACGATTCGATCAGCGGGACATCATGCTCCTGCCGCTGCCATTCCTCGTTGAGCCGACCGAGTCGGTCCTGAGCGGCGAGGCCGCGCACGCCTGCGATCTTGTCGTCACGGATCTCCAGGATCAGGACGCCGAGCACCCGATTGTCGATCGTGGCGAGCATGGCCGGGCAGCCGTTGACCACGACGGCATGGATCGAGGGCGAGCCACCGGCGAGTCTCCGCTTGGCCGGAGACGGTTTGAAGCCGGCCCGCATCGCGCTGGCGATCCGCTCCGGAGTCGAGTACCGGATCAGCTTCTCGGCCAGCCCCAGCCCGGCGCCGTCGGAGACGCCGGTCGCGTCGTCGGTCAGCAGCGCCACCAGCCGTTCGGTCCGGCCCGAGGAGGCGGCATCGACGAACGCCTCGACGATTCGACGCGCGGAGGCATGGTCGATATCAGTGCCGTTGCCGGCGACGGCGATTCGACGCCGGGCTCGGTGAATGTGTTGCTGACTCCCGGACTCGGTGATGCCGAGAATCTCGGCTATCTCGGCGTGGCTGTACGCAAAGGCCTCGTGCAGCACGTACGCGGCCCGTTCGACCGGCGACAGACGCTCCATGAGGGTCAATACCGCCAGGGTCACCGATTCGCGCTGCTCGACGGTCTCGGCCGGGCCCAGCATCGGGTCGCCGTCGAGGAGCGGTTCGGGCATCCAGGTGCCGACCGCGCGTTCGCGCCGCACCTTCGCCGAACGGAGCCGGTCGAGCGCCAGGTTGGTGACGATCTTGGTCAGCCATGCCTCGGGCACCTCGACGTACTCCCGGTCGGCGGCCTGCCATCGCAGGAACGCGTCCTGCACCGTGTCCTCGGCGTCGGCGGCCGAGCCGAGCAGACGGTAGGCGAGCGAGGCCAGCCGATTGCGGCTGGCCTCGAAACGCGCCACGGTGGCAGTGTCCATGAGCACGACTCTATGCGGCGACCACGTCGGGCGAGTGCTCTCGGGTGGTGGCCAGGCGGTACTTGTGACTCGGCATTCCGAAGGTCGGGTGGCTCAGGCTCCAGGCGGAAGTATCGAGGATCGCCGACTTGACGCGCGCGGCCGCCCGGCCACGTAGGGCCCACGACTTCGATTGCGCGTCACCGTCGACCAACTGGAACAGCCCGTCCTTCCGGCCGAGGCTGATGTGGTTGCCGACATACAACAGCGAGGTCGTCGAGATCTTGCGCCCGGTCCGGTCCCCGATGATCGCGGCCGTCGCCTGCATGCTGGTGAATCCCGCGGAAGCACAGGACATCGGCAACGGCCGACCGTTGTCGCCGATGACGAAGGCGCTGTCACCGGCAACGTAGACGTCCGGGTGCGAGACCGACCGCATCTGACGGTCGACCGCGATCTGGCCGTTGGGTACCACCTCGAGGCCGCTGGCGGCGGCGATCGGGTGGACAGCGAAGCCAGCGGCCCACACGGTCGCGTCGGAAGCGAAAGCGGTGCCGTCGGCGGCGACCGCCGCCGCCTGCTCGACGCGTTCGATGGTGGTGTGCTCGTGGACCGTGATGCCGAACCGGTCGAAGGCACGCAGCAGGTGACGGCGGGCCTTCGGGCCCAGCCAGCCGCCCAGTTCGCCGCTGGTGGCGAGGCTGACCCGAAGTCCTGGACGGGATTCGGCGATCTCGGTGGCGGCCTCGATCGCGGTCAGGTTGCCGCCGACTACCAGCACCTTCGCGTCCTCGCCCAGCGCATCCAGGCGTGCGCGCAGGCGCAGCGCGGACGGCCGCGCGGCCACGTGGAAGGCGTGCTCGTCGACGCCCCGAACGTCGTGGTCGGCGGTGCTGCCGAGCGCGTAGAGGAGGGTGTCGTATTCGAGCCGGTCGATGCCCTCGCCGTCGGCGAGTGTGACAGTCCGGTGCTCGGCGTCGACGCTGGTTACCCGCGCCAGTCGTAGCCGGATGCCGGTGCCGGCGAACACCTCCGCCAGCGGCCGGTGGCGGAGATCCCGCCCGGCGGCGAGCTGATGCAGGCGCAGCCGCTCGACGAAATCGGGTTCGGCGTTGACGACGGTGATCTCGAAGTCGTCGGAGTGGAGTTGGCGGGCCAGATATCCGGCGGAGAAGGCTCCGGCGTATCCGGCCCCGAGAACGACAATGCGGTGCTTCATGGTTCGCTCCTGTCTGGTTCGCGTGCTCCTTGAACGAGACAGCCCCCGAATTCCTGACAGCATCAACCAGTGACGTGGCTCACCCCCGAGGCCCGCTCGGCGGGCCAGCGATCTCATCGTAGACGGGTGGCGAGTAACTCTGCGCACGGCCGCGACCGCACGGGATCGGCTGGCTTCCCGTGTCGCAGAACTGCATCCGTGGGATAGCCCGGAGGTGTCCGCGTCACCGCTCGAATGGTGTCTCGACAGCTATGCCGAGCTGGATCGAGCGCACTACAGCCGAGCAGGGATAGGCGCGCAATTGGCTACCGTATGTGCCAGTTCCGAGCCCGCCCGCGAGACCGGTTGCGGCACATCGTCGCAACCTTCGGTAGACGCACGAGAGGCGGCGATGTCGGCCGTACGCGGGGTGTCGGCCGTGCCGCGCGGGCTCCCCTACTGCAATGGCGCCTGGTCGGCGTGGTCGATGGTGACCTGACCGGTGCACAGATACGTCATCACGGCGTCGTCGACGGCGGCGTTGCCGCGGCCGAATGCGCCGTGGTCGCCGCCCTCGACCGTGATCAGTGACCCGCCGATGGCCTGGGCCATGGCCGGGCCGCCCGCGTACGTCGTCAGCGCATCCCAACGGCTCTGTAGTAGCAGTGGGCGGGTGCGCAGATCCTTGCCGGTGATCGGTACCGGCTTGGTCACCGGTTTCCAACTGCCGCAGGCGGTTCCGGAGCGGACCAGGTCGGCGCGGGCGTCCATGGCGTTGCCGCCGGAGGCGATGGTGGCGAAGGCCGAGCCGATCAGCTCGTAGCGGCCGGGCACATTGTTCTCATTGCAGGTGATGGCCGAGAAGACGAAGCGGCCGGTGGGATCGGTGCTGGTCGCACCCTCGATGGCGAGTAGCTGGCGGACATTCTTCGGATCGATATTCGCCGCCGCCATCGCCTTGGCGAAAGTCGGCCAGAAAGTGCGGGTGTAGGTGGCGACCGCGGTCGCACCGACCAGCGGCACCTGTGCGGACGCACCGCCGGTGACCAGCAGGCGCACCAGATTCTGTACCTTGCCCGCCTGTTCCATACTGTCGTTGAAGCCGTCGCGGGCGATTTCGGCGAGCGGTTCGGGTAGCGCGCCGGGCAGGTCGGCGACGCTCGCGGGTGGCGGGGTCAGGTTGGCGTACCAGCCGCCGCCCTGGTCGGCGACCAGGCGCACCCAGTTCTGGTAGACCTGCAGTGCGGTATCACCGAGCCCGTATTCGCCGCCGTGTTCGGCGATCCAGGCGAACAGATCGTCGAGCCGCTGCTTGCCCGCTACCTGCTGCTGAGCGAACTCCTCGGTCCATACCCAATCAGGATTGACGTTGGAGTCCAACACCATTCGATCCACCCGGCTCGGGAACAACGACGCGTACACCGCGCCGAGATAGGTGCCGTATGACGTGCCGAGGTAACTGATCCGATCCACGCCGAGCGCGGCACGCACCTCGTCCAGATCGCGGGCGGTGCTCTCGGTGGTGATGGTGTCGAGGTAGCCGGGCAGCGCGGCGTCACAGGCCTTCTTGATATCGTCGCGGTTCCCACCGCCGAGCGAAACTTGGTCGCCCTCAGCCGATTTCGAGGCCGCGCTGGTGGTTTGCGAATCGCAGCGCAGCGGCGTGGCCCAGCGCAGTCCGCGCGGCTGCACCGCGACCCGATCGTAATGCGTATTGAGCTCGGCAGGCATCGAGTCGATCCGGCGGGCCCAGTAGTCGAGGGCATCCGCACCGGGCCCGCCCGGATTCGCGACGATGACGCCCCGACGCTCCCCGGTCGCGCCGATGCGGCTGACGGTGAGTTCGATGCGCGCGCCGCCGGGGTCGGCGTAATTCATCGGGACGGAGACCACCGCGCACTGCACACCGCGGCCCTCGGTCACCGACGAGTCCGGGCAGGCGCCGAAGGATGCGGCGGGTGCGGCCGCAGCCCAACCCGTCACGATCGATCCGCTGATCAGGCTCGCGGCGGCGACCGTGACCAGCGCTCGCGCAAAACCTGGCGTCCTCATCATGTTTCGTACCTCCGCCGGGCTCTGCTGTATTCGATTGGCGGCGTTCGCGGATCCGTCCGTGGGTCGAAAGCGTTCGGCACGACCATCAGCATTCTGGTCAGCCGCGCGCCGGTAGACAAGTCGAGCGGCCGATCGACTGCGATTGGCATTGCGGTGCAAACCCCTTCGCACCCACCGGAGTAGCGTCGAGCCATGTCGACTGAGGTCCGTAACAACTTCGCGCTGGAACGCTTCGAGATCTACGTCGACGGTGCCATCGCCGGCTACGCCGAATACCAGGACACCGGCGCCGAGCGAGCCTTCATACACACCGAGCTCGATTCCGGGTACGAAGGCCGCGGATACGGCCGGGTGCTGGTACAGGCGGCTTTGAACGCCTCACGTCAGGAGGGTTTCGGCATTCTGCCGATGTGCCCCCTGGTGCGGCACTTCGTCCAGTCGCAACAGGAGTACATCGCGACGGTTCCGCAGTGGGCGCGCCAGAAGCTCGGCCTGCCGCTGTAGGTCAGTACGCGGCGACGGCTCCGTCGAGTGCCTGCTGCAGATCTGTGCGCACCAGCCGGGCGATCTCCGCGGGCTTGCTCGGCAGCTCGGTGATCGGCACCCCGAAATAGAAGCTGGCCGCCTTGGCCTCCTCCTTGGTGACCGGCAGGCTGGGATCGGGTCGCGGCCCATAGCTCAACCCCAGGCTGACCAGGACTGGCTGCGCACCCAGCTTCATGGCGCGGAACGCGATATGCCCGATCCCGCTGCCCACCGTCTGCACCTCGGTGTGGTCGACCTCGTTGCAGGTGCCCTCCGGGAAGACCGCGATGCCGTCGCCGTCGGCCATCCGCTCCGCGCAGATATCCATCATCCGCTGCCCGGCCGCATTCACCGCCCGCAGGCCGTGGTCCTTACCGCGGAATACCGGGATGCCGCCCATCATGTCGATCTTGCGGCGCTGGCCGGAGTCGAGGAACAGTTCATCCTTGGCCAGCACGCGGACCCGCCCGATCACGCGCCGCAATTCGCTGCGCCAGGCCGTGGCGGCGACGGTGTACGGGTCGGATTCGGAGAGGTGGTTGAGCGCGACGAGCAACGGCCTGCGCTGGCGAATCACCTGGTGCAGTAACTTTTGCGCACCCTCGGCATAGGTGACGCGCGGATGGTATCGACGCCCCAGAAAGGCGTATGCGCTCCACGCCTGGAACCGGTTCTGCCGGTGGTCGCGATAGAAGTCGTACACAGTGTCAGCGTTGTCGAGCAGGACCTCGGGCCGTTCCATGGCCACACCCTAACCGGTCTGTTTCGGGGTGTTTGCGCTCCAGGGCGCCCTATGTCCGAGAATCCGCCACGCCGCTTGACCGACGAACCGCCCGTGCCAGTGCGATGATGTCGAGGTGGCACGCGCAGATGACCCGGACGATCGGAAAATTCGCGGCGGACACGGTGACCGCAGGCGACGCGATTTCCGGCAGGGCGAGCAGGTGGTGCGCGCAGGCACCCTGCTGGTGTCGGCGACCGAACTGGTCGAGCCGACCTTCCGGCGCACCGTCGTGTACATCATCGAGCACAACGAGGCGGGCAGCCTCGGTGTGGTGCTCAACCGCCCGAGCGATACCGCGGTGCACGACGTGCTTCCGCGCTGGACCGAGGCGGCCGCCGCACCGCGCACGCTGTTCATCGGCGGCCCGGTCAAGCGGGACGCGGCGCTGTGCCTCGGCACCGTGCGGGTCGGCGCGTCGATCGCGGGCGTGCGCGGACTCCGCCGCATCGATGGTCGCGTCGTGCTCGTCGACCTCGACGCGGACCCGGACCAGATCGGTCCGCTGATCGAGGGCCTGCGGATCTTCGCTGGCTATGCGGGCTGGACCTTCGGCCAACTCGAGGGCGAACTGCAGAACAACGACTGGATCGTCCTGTCGGCGCTGCCGTCGGATCCGATCAGCACCGGCCGCCGGGACCTGTGGGCCCAGGTGCTCCGCCGCCAGCCGCTCCCCCTGTCGCTACTCGCCACACATCCGATTGAACTGGAACGCAACTAGGGACGTGGTCTGCATGAAGGAGGAAATACCGACATGCGACGAGACAACTGATCTGGTGAGAACATCGGCACCTCGCCGGGTAGATCCAGAAGTCGACCACCCCCGCAACCGCCGGCCCGCGACGATGCCCACGGACCACCCAACGACCGACAAAAGGCGCGGAGAGGCGGGGAGCAGGTGACGGATGCCCGAAGAACTGGCCGAGCTCATGCGGGTTCTGTATCAAGACTGGCAACATCATCCTCCGCGGAACGGTCTGACGCGCTGGCGCGACAGTCTATCCCCCCGCCGAATTCGGCGGGGGGATAGACGCTTTCGGTGATTCAGCGCTTGGCCTGCTTGCGGAAGACCGAGATCGACCAGAAGTATCCGACCAGCGCGAGGCCGACGCACCAGGCGATCGAGATGATGCCGTTATTGCCGATCTCCGTGCCCATGAGCAGGCCGCGGATGGTTTCGGTGAGCGGGGTGAACGGCTGGTACTCGGCGAACTGCCGCATCACCACCGGCATGGTGTCGGTGCTGACCAGCCCGCTGCCGAGGAATGGCAGCATGATCAGCGGGAAGGGCATATTGCTCGCGCTCTCCGGACTCGACGCGACCAGTCCCATGCCGACCGCGAGCCAGGTGAGCGCGAACACGAGCATGGCGAGCAGTCCGAATGCGGCGATCCACTCGACGACACTCGCCGACGGCCGGAAACCGACGAGCAGCGCGACACCGACCATAGCCGCGATGCCGAGCAGGGCCTGGATCAATGCCCCGATCACATGTCCGACGAGTACCGAGGACTGCGAAATCGCCATCGTGCGAAAACGATTCACAATGCCCTTGGTGGTGTCGGTGCAGACCGAGACCGCCACACCCGCGGTCAGATACGCTGGGATCATCAACAGCATGCCCGGGGTCAAGTAGTCGATGTAGTGACCGCCGGACGACTTCTCCAGTGCGCCGCCGAAAACGTAGTTGAAGACGAGCAGCAGGATGATCGGCATGAGGATGATGCTGAAGGTCATGCTCGGGTACCGCTTCGCATGAAGCAGGTTGCGCCGCAACATCGTTTTCGAGTCGGCGAGCGCGTAAGCCATAGTACTCATCGCGCAAACTCCTTTTCGGCGGTGGGATGTCCGGTGAGGGTGAGGAATACGTCGTCGAGGGTGGGGGTGTGCACGGAAAGTCCGGCGACCTCGATCTGTTCGTAGTCGAGCCGGTCGAGCACCGCGCGCAGCGATTTGACACCGCCATCGCTCGGGACGGCGAGGGTGAACTCCTCTTCGGCCGCGTCATCGACGACGCGCGCGTCCGGTCCCAATGCCGTTGCCGCGGCGGCGAGTCCGAGCTGATCGGCGAATTCCAGTCGAATATGTCCGCCGGGTATCCGCCGCTTCAATTCGGCGGCGGTGCCCTCGGCGACGATCCGGCCGTGGTCGAGCACCGCGATCCGGTCGGCCAGTTGATCGGCCTCCTCGAGATACTGGGTAGTGAGGAAGACCGTCACGCTGTATTCGTCGACCAGCGTGCGGATCATGTCCCAAATCGCCCGCCTGCTGCGCGGATCCAGGCCGGTGGTCGGCTCGTCCAGGAAGATGATGCGCGGATCGCCGACCAGCGTCATGGCCAGATCCAGCCGCCGCACCATACCGCCGGAATAGGTGGCCGCGGTCTTGTCACCGGCCTCAACCAGATCGAAGCGCTCCAGCAGCTCCGCGGCCAGCCGCTTACTGTCGCGCCGCGGCAGATGATGCAGATCGCCCATCAGGATCAGGTTTTCCCGTCCGGTCAGCAATTCGTCGACCGCGGAGAACTGGCCGGTGACACCGATCGCGGTGCGCACGGCATCGGGTTCGGTGACCAGATCATGGCCGTCGATGCGGATATCGCCCGCGTCGGGGCGCAGCAGCGTGGTGAGGATCTGCACTGTGGTGGTCTTGCCTGCGCCGTTCGGGCCGAGCAGGGAGTAGATCGTGCCCTCCGGAACCGTGATGTCGATGCCGTCGAGCACCACGTGTTCACCGAACGATTTACAGACGCCCTGCGCCGCGATGGCGGGGGCGCGATGACCGTTGGTCATGGTCTTCCTTCCCGAAAGTTTCATAAATTAATTCGAATGACAGCATGAGTTACCTGCACCGCGACCGGAGTCCGGTGCGGCGTCGAGTGTGTTGTATTCGGTTGATTCGACGGGTTGTCGAGTTCGGCTAGATATCGAGTTCCTCGACCGGCGGGCGGTCGGCGATATCGGCTATCCGCTCATAGAGCTTGTCCGGAATCTTCCCCTTCAATTCGCCCAGCGAATCGACGACCTCGAAAATGAAGTCGCCCCAGTCCTGATCGCCGACGCCGAGCAGGCGACGCCAGTTCGTCAGATCCTTGACCCAATTGGTGTTCTGTGGATATTCGGCCCAGTTCGAGTACTGGGCGTGGAGGACGAACTTGCCCTTCCGGCTGCGATACACCCGGACGTGTTCGATGCGCTCTTCGTTCACATCGCGATGCTCGCCGAGCAGAGCGCCGGAGAAGCGGACCTGACGCGCGCCGTTGTGACCGACCCGGAGTACTACCTCGTCGTAGCCCTCCAGCCTGCCCTCTTCCAGCTCGATGAACCGCCGCAGCGCGGTGGTCACCGCCCCCGAAAGGTTGCCGCCGACCAATTCCTGCGCGCGCTGGAATAGCGGCAGATCGTCATCGGCAACATAGATCGTCTTGTTGGGCATGAACTCACTATACGTAGATGTATACGTACACGCAAGAGGTGACGGCACACAAGAATTTCCTGATGAATCAAGATCAAGTGGAGCCTATGGCGGGAGCTTCTCGGCTGGATTCAGGCGATGCCGCCGTATGTTCCACCTGATCTTGATCGCGCGGTGGTTCGATGGGGAGGTGGTGCGGTGGCGGAGGTTCGAGGTGAATGGGGCGCCGGCGCGGGGGACGGCGAGTCGGGTGCTGTTCCGGTTGACGCTAGGGCGGCGCGAGGTCATTGGCCGCCAGACGGTTATCGAACCGGGTGGGACCAGCGGCTGGCACTACCACGACGGCACGCTGCTGGTTCTGGTCGCCCGTGGCATCCTCGACCACCCCGGTGCCGACTGTGTCCCGGTCACCTACCGCCACGGCCGCATCTTCCGCGAACCCAGCGGCCCGTCCTACCCACATGTGGCACGCAATCTCGGAACAAAACCGGTGACGCTGTTCGTGCTGTACCTGAACCCGGTCGGCAGCCCGCTGTCCCACCACGTCGACCCGCCTGAATGCGCCGACCAATAGCGTTCGAGCCAACAGTGCTGGCCGCACGCCCCGATGAACAGGAATCTCAATGACGATGTCAAGCTGCGACCGGGGCTCCGGTGACGCTCGGGGGCTTGGTGTCGAAGGGCCGGTTGTCGCGCAGCAGTGCCCACA
>NZ_JBFAXH010000022.1:0-102840 GCF_040680755.1 Nocardia sp. NPDC051990
CGAGCCACAACAGAGGCAAACAGTCATCAGCTACACCCCACCGCCCTGGGCATCCAGGGCATCAACCCCAGACACTACAAACTTAGGGAACCGTCGTGAGCAGCCTGTTCGACACGTACACCGATCTTGCCGTGCACGGCGGCCCCGTCCGCCTCTATCGCGCGGGTACCGCCGGTCCGCCGATTCTGTTGCTACACGGCGGAATACTCGACACTGCCCGCGGGGTTTGGCGGCGAGTCGCCCCGGCTCTCGCGCGCGATTACCGCGTGCATCTCGTAGATCTGCCGCGGCACGGTGGCAGTAGGCCGTGGCGCGGGCGGCTCGACGACACGTTCTACCGTCGTTTCCTCGCCGAGCTCCTCGACACCATCGAGCTGCCTCGAGTGGCGCTCATCGGGCTCTCGCTCGGCGGCGGGATCTCCACAGGCTTCGCCCTGGAACACCCCGAGCGGGTGAGCTCCCTGATCGCCATCGGCCCGGGCGGGCTGGACGCCAAACGCCGAGCGCAGTTCTCGACATGGCTCACGCTGCGGACACCGGGCATGATGCGTGCGACATCGTGGTACCTCTCCCGCTTCCCCAACGCTATTCGACGGTCGATGATCGACAATCTCACCGATGGCGAACACACCCGCGACTTCGAAGCAATCATCCGTGATGTGACCGAGGAGGCTCGAGCGAAGAACAAATATCGAGAACGCGCACTGGACGACTGGATGATCTACGCCTACGGTCCCTTCTCGATGCGGCACAATCTCATATCCGAACTGCATCGACTCACAGTGCCGACGCTCTGGGTCAGGGGCGAGAAGGATCCACTCGTCGGTCGCGACGCTTTGGCTGCGGCCCAGCGTGCGACACCGGGCTCCCGCCTCGAAACCGTAGCGAATGCCGGGCATATCGTCACCTACGACCGTCCGGACGAGTTCACGGCACTGGCCCGCGAGTTCCTCGCGAGCACGGTCCGAGCATGAGCGCCAGGCCGAACCGGTAGGCGAACGATGCGGGACACGACCTGGTTGGTCTCAGCAGTCGCCGTTTGTCCGTGGCGCGGGGCGGTCGCGGTGGACGGTGACGTTGGTGGTCGTCGGCGCTACAGGGATGTCGCGGTCAGCCGCGGCCCAGTTGGATCGCCTTCAGCAGTAGCAGGACGGCACCGACGAAAGTGTCCGCGCCGCGCAAGCCTGCCGAGTTGCGTTCCGGCCGAACAGGTTACCGGTTCGGGCAGCGCGAGCGGCGGAATTCGACACGGCTCGGTGTTGCGGATCGGACGGTTATGAGCCCAGCGAGCTGCCTAGCTGCTGCCTCCTGCGTCGTACGACGCAGGAGGTCCGCGCGAGCGATTATTCGGGCCGTACTCCCCGAAACCAGCTACCCGAACAGGCTCAACCGAATTGGATGCCCTGCGCCAGTGGCAGCTGATCGGAGTAGTTGACGGTGTTGGTTGCCCGGCGCATGTATGCCTTCCACGAGTCCGACCCGGATTCCCGGCCGCCGCCGGTCTGCTTCTCGCCGCCGAACGCGCCACCGATCTCCGCGCCGGAGGTGCCGATATTGACGTTGGCGATTCCGCAGTCGGAGCCGTCGGCGGCGAGGAAGCGTTCGGCCTCGCGCTGGTCGGCGGTGAAGATGGCGGAGGAAAGGCCCTGCGGCACACCGTTGTGCAGCTCGATGGCGGTGTCGAAGTCGCGGTAGGTCAGTACGTACAGAATCGGTGCGAAGGTTTCCTCGCGGACCACGGCGGTCTGGCTGGGCATGCGCACGATCGCGGGACGCACGTAGTAGGCGTCGTTGCCGAAGCCGTCGACTCGCTCACCGCCGCAGACCAATTCGCCACCATCGGCGATCGCCCGATCGATCGCCGCACGCATCCCTTCATAGGCGCGGCCATTGATCAATGGGCCGACGAGCACGCCGTCGTCGAGCGGATTGCCAACGCGCAGTTGCCGATACGCCCCCGCCATGCGATCCAGCAGCGGCGCGACCACATCGGTGTGCACGATCAGCCGACGCAAGGTCGTGCAGCGCTGCCCGGCCGTACCCGCCGCCGCGAAGACGATGCCGCGCGCGGCCAGCTCCAGATCGGCTGTGGGCGTGACGATCGCGCCGTTATTGCCGCCCAGCTCCAGCAGACACCGCCCGAACCGAGCGGCCACCCGCGGCGCCACCGTGCGGCCCATCCGCACCGAACCGGTCGCGCTCACCAACGCCACCCGCTCGTCGTCGACCAGTCGGGATCCGATCTCGGCACCACCTTGAATCAATTGGTGCACTTCGGGATCCGCGCCGACATCGGCCGCCGCGCGGCGCAACAGCGTATGGCAGGCCAGCGCGGTCAGCGGTGTCGTCTCCGACGGTTTCCACACCACCGTGTCACCGCACACCAGCGCGACGGCGGTATTCCAGGCCCACACCGCGACCGGGAAGTTGAATGCCGAGATCACCCCGACCACGCCGAGCGGATGCCAGGTCTCCATCAGCCGATGTCCGGGCCGCTCCGAGGGCATGGTCTTGCCGTAGAGCTGGCGCGACAATCCGATGGCGAACTCGCAGATGTCGATCATCTCCTGCACCTCGCCGACGGCCTCGGCGCCGATCTTCCCGGCCTCCAGCGTGACCAGTTCGGCGAGTTCGGCTTTGTGCGCGCTGAGCAGTTCGGCCAGGCGCCGCACCACCCCGGCCCGCACCGGCGCAGGCACGGTGCGCCACCCGCGGAACGCCGACGCCGCTGCGCCGATCGCCGCATCCGTATCGTCGAGGGAATCGGCAGGCAGGGTCATGAGCGTGCCTCCGGTAATCGGCGTCCGGGCGCGCAATTCACCCGAGACCGGTGTCTGTGCGCCGAGTGTGCGCAGCAGTTCGGTGGCGCGGACGGCCAGGTCCTTGGTCCGGTGGTCGGCGAGCGTATCTGTCATCGGTTGCTCCGCTTCAGCTTTGGGTCGGCGAACATATCGGATGGGTACGGTGGGCTGACGAGGAATAGATTTCGGCACGAGTAGCCGCCGCTGGGTTAGCCTTCGCTGATGGCGGATACACCGGCAAGACCCGTACTCGACGACATCGATCGCCTGCTGATTCGTGAACTGGTGGCCGATGGTCGCGCCACCCTGTCGAATCTGGCCGAAAAGGCGAGCTTATCGGTCTCGGCTGTGCAATCGCGGGTCCGCAGACTCGAAGCGCGCGGGGTGATTCGTGGCTACACCGCACATGTCGATCCCGAGGCGCTCGGCCAGCTGTTGTCGGCATTCGTCGCCATCACTCCTCTCGACCCCTCACAACCCGATGACGCGCCTGCCGTCTTGCAACATATCCCGGAAATCGAGGCATGCCACTCGGTGGCGGGTGACGAGAGTTACGTGTTGCTGGTGCGGGTGTCCTCTCCTCGGCACCTCGAGCAGCTGCTCCAGGAGATCAGGGCGACCGCCAACGTGAGAACTCGCAGCACCATCATCTTGCAGACATTCTACGACAGGTAGCCGTCTGGCCGTAATTACTTCGTTATTCCGTAGAATTTTCGTAAAGATTTACGTACCCTACGGGTGTGACCATCGAACTGGAGCGCACCCGCGCGGGGAGTGGCACTGCACCGGTCACCCCCGCCTCCCGGGTACACGAGATCCTGTCGGCGCACATCCTCGCCGACGGATTCGACCTGGTGCTGGATCTACGGAAATCCCGTGGCTGCCGGATCGTCGATGAACGAGACGGCAGCTCCTACCTCGATATGTTCGGCTTCTTCGCCTCGAATGCCCTCGGCATGAACCACCCCGCCCTGGCCGAGGACGAGGAGTTCCGCGCCGAACTGGCCGCCGCGGCAATCAACAAGCCGAGCAACTCCGATATCTACACCGTCGAGATGGCCCGCTTCGTCGATACTTTCGTGCGGGTACTCGGCGATCCCCGACTACCGCATCTGTTCTTCATCGACGGCGGCGCACTCGCGGTGGAGAACGCGCTCAAGGTCGCGTTCGACTGGAAGAGCAGGCATAACGAATCCCACGGGCGCGCACCGGAACTCGGCACCAGGGTGCTGCACCTGACCGGAGCGTTCCACGGCCGCACCGGCTACACCATGTCGCTGACCAACACCGATCCGGTGAAGACCGTCCGCTTCCCCCAATTCGATTGGCCGCGCATCGATGCGCCGTTCCTGGCCAATGGTGTCGACATCGCCGCTGCCGAAGCGCACGCACTCGACCAAGCGCGCCGCGCCTTCGCCGAAAACCCGCACGACATAGCGTGTTTTATCGCCGAACCGATCCAGGGCGAGGGCGGCGACCGGCATCTGCGTCCGGAATTCCTGCACGCCGTGCGGCAGCTCTGTCACGAAAACGACGCGCTGTTCATCCTCGACGAGGTGCAAACCGGTGTCGGCATGACCGGAACCACTTGGGCCTACCAGCAACTCGCGCTCGAGCCCGACATCGTCGCGTTCGGCAAGAAGACCCAGGTCTGCGGCATCATGGCGGGCGGGCGCGTGGACGAGGTGCCTGACAATGTCTTCATGGTCAGCTCCCGGCTCAATTCCACCTGGGGCGGCAATCTCACCGATATGGTGCGGACCCGGCGCATTCTCGAGGTGCTCGAGCGCGATGAGCTGATCGAGCGATCCCGGCCGCTCGGCGCGCATCTGCTGCGGCGGCTGGAACAGCTTGCTGTGGACCATCCGCGGGTCACCGAACCGCGCGGACGCGGGTTGATGTGCGCCATCACCTTGGCCTCGGCCGAGCTGCGGGACGAAGTACTGACCGCGCTGCTGGAACGCGAGCACGTGCTGATTCTCGGCACCGGCGAACGCGGCATCCGGTTCCGGCCAGCGCTCACCGTTACCGAGGCGGAGTTGGATGCCGCGGTCGACGCGCTCGATCGGGTACTCGGCGACGTCGACTAGTTATCCGACAGCAACCGAAAGTTGACTGTCCGAAGACGTATTTCCGGATGATTCGGGCAATCCACCGCGCCCTGTCGGGGATTGCTGTGGAATCTGGGCGAGACCGCCTAGGCTACGCACCCATGTCATCTCGTCTTCACCTCCTGGCACGGTGCAGCGCGTGAACCGACAGCGCATTCACCGAAGCTGCGCACCGAACGGCGGAACCCGAACCTCCGCCGTCCAACCACTGCTCGCCTCGCTGACGGTCCTGGTGACGGTCGCGGGGTGCGCCTCGAGCGAGGCCGGAACGGCGGGGGTGGTCATCGCGCCGCCCGCCGCGACCAGCCCGGCGCCGCCGCATCTGGACAATCTGTTACCCGGCATGCCGCCGCCGTTATCACCGACCGACGTCTATGCCGCGAACCGGGAGTTGAGTCCGGCGGTGGCCGATCATCGGCCCCTGGTCTACGTGCCGAACAGCGAATCGCATTCGGTTTCGGTGATCGACCCGGCAACCTTCCAGGTGATCGACAGCTTCCGGGCCGGTGGTCCGGAGCCTCAGCACGTGGTGCCGTCCTATGACATGCAGACGCTGTATGTCACCAATGATCTGCCGATCGGCGGGGGCACCCTACGGCCGATCGATCCGCGCACCGGCGAACCCGGCGAGCCCTTCCCGGTGCGCGACCCCTACAACATGTACTACACGCCGGATGGCCAATACGCGCTGGTTGTCGCGGAGGCTGATATGTCGCTGGACTTCTACGATCCACACACCTGGCAGAAGGTCTACGCCCTCGCGGTGCCCGGCTGCGCGGGCGTGGACCATATGGACTTCACTGCCGACGGTCGATTCGCCCTGGCCAGTTGTGAATTCATCGGCCGCATGCTGGTTTTCGATGTAGCCGAGCGCAAGGTGGTCAAGATGATCGACCTGCCGGGCGGTCGCGACGGCATGCCGCAGGACGTCAAGCTGTCCCCGGACGGGCGTACCTTCTTCATCGCCGATATGGTCGCGGATGGCGTCTACACTATCGACGCATTGTCTTGGGAGAACACCGGCTTCGTGCCGACTGGCAAAGGTGCGCACGGTCTGTATGTCACCCGCGACTCCCAACAGATGCTCATCACCAACCGGCACGAGGGCAGCATCTCCGTCTGGGATTTCGCCGCGAATGCCTTGGTGCGCAAGTGGTTCATCCCGGGCGGCGGCAGCCCGGATATGGGCAACATCTCCGCGGACGGACGCGTTTTCTGGGTCTCCGGTCGATACCACGGTGAGGTGTACGCGATCGATATCGAAAACTGGAACCTGTTGGCGCGCATACCCGTTGGGCGTGGGCCGCATGGACTCACCATCTGGCCGCAGCCCGGACGTTACTCCACCGGACATACCGGTGTGATGCGCTGAGTCGGCCCTGGCTCAGGAGAGCCGGAGACCGAGGCCGCCCGCTACGAAGCGGTGGACCGCGGTGGTGCCGGTTTCGAGGGCGAGTTCATAACCGGGGCGGGCCCAGCCGGTGAGTTCGGCGGTGTTGTCGGCGCCGGGCGTCACGACGATTTCGGCGACCAGTTCGGCGGTGGTGGGTTCGCAAACGGCCCAGGAGAAGTGGGATTCGTCATCCCACTGCGCGGCGCGGAGGGTGACGTAGTTCGGATCGGTGATGCCGCCGTCGGCGAGGGCGGGGCGGTCATCGATGCGGTCGTCGGCGCGCAGGGCACGCAGGTACCAGGTGCCCGCATTGATTTCGACGGGTTCCATCAGTCCTCCAGTTCCCGGCGGCGGCGACGGTCGCGCGGGCGACGGCGGTGGTGCTCGCGCTGATTGCCGAACAGCAGGGCACCCGCGAGCGGGATGGCGAGGAACCAGAGCCAGCTGCCGGTGACGAAGAACAGGATGACGGCCAGGATCGGGATCACCGCCATCACCCGATCCGGCCACTCGTCGAGGAAACCGGAGTCGCGTTTGGCGGGTGCCGCGGCGACGGGTGCGGGTTCGGGCAGGTCGACGAAGACTCTTTCCAGGTCGCCGCGGGTCAGTGCGGCTGCAACCACGGCACTGCGGTCGTCGAACTCCGTCACGCTGAGCCGCCCGGCGGCGAAATGATCGGACAGGCGTTGCATCGCTTGCTCACGCTCCGCGGTGCCGATGCGAATCTCGGGCAGGTCACTCATAACAGCAAGGCTAACCGCTTTCATCGAACGTTCCGGTGCTGTGGCATCGACGCCGGGCTCGCCGGGTTTCGCGACGCTGAGTGGCCAGGGTGCGTAATGATCGCCGCTGCCGCCGGATCCGATTCGCGGATTCTGTCATGGCGGTGTGGATTTCGGGTACGAGAAGGACAGTGTCCACCAGCCCGCACCGGGATGGGTGACACGCTGTACGTAGGGGAGCTCACACTGTGCGTCGGTGGGTGGCGGCGTTAGGGTCGGGATAGCTTCGGGCGATGCGGTTTCGATCGGGTGGCCGCCCACTCCGCAATGGCGCGGCCACCGGCCTCGTCCCAGCGATGGAGGTCAGTGATGGGGGAACAGTTCGGGAAGTACCGGCTCGACCGTTTACTCGGGCGGGGCGGTATGGGGGCGGTATGGCTGGCGCATGACAGCGAAACCGGGCGCACGGTCGCACTGAAGGTGCTGGCGGAACATGTGGCCGCCGATGCGGACTATCGAAAGCGATTCCAGCGGGAGGCGCGGCTCGGGTCGAGTCTGCGACATCCGCATATCGTGCCGATTCACGGGTTCGGGGAACTCGACGGTCGGTTGTACATCGATATGGAGTACGTCGATGGCATCGACCTGGCCGAAATGCTGACCAGGGTCGGCACTTTGACACCCACCGCGGCCATCGACTTCGTGACGCAGGCGGCCTCGGGTTTGGATGCGGCGCATCGGGCCGGGCTGATCCACCGCGACGTCAAACCGCCGAACATCCTGGTCGGCACCGGTGGGCACGCGTATCTCATCGATTTCGGCATCGCGCAGAGCCTGGGCCAGACGGCCGTCACCGCCACCGGCATGGCCATCGGCAGTTGGGCCTATATGGCACCGGAACGTTTCAACGGCACCGTCGACGCCCGCTCCGACGTCTATTCCCTGGCGTGCGTTCTCTATGAATGCCTGACCGGCCGCCGTCCCTACGGCGACATCGACCCGGCCCGCCAGATGCACGGCCACCTGATGACCGACCCTCCACGCGTTTCCACCGTAAACCCCGCGGTCCCATCGGAATTGGACGCGGTAATCGCTCGCGGCATGGCCAAGGACCAGACCCAGCGTTATCCCACCGCCCGCGAATTCGCCGCCGCCGCATACGCGGCAGCCGCATTCTCACGTCTCCCACTCGCCGCACCGCAACCATCGCCGCCCGGCCCGGCCACACCGTTGGCCCAGCGTTCGACAGCTGGTCCGCCGCCTGCGCCGGCCCGGCCACCGGCTGAGCCGTCCGCGCAGCCTCAGCGCCCCGATGTACCGCAGCCGCATACACCGCGAACGCAGGCGTCGCGCCCGCACCGGTTGCCAGCGGATGAGCAGCCGACACCGACGCGAGTGGAGACGCACTCGCCGACGCGGGGGGAAACATCCGCACCGACACCATCAGCGGAATCGCCAGCGCCACTGGTCAAGTCGTCGAATCCACTCGATTCGACCAAAATCCTCTCCGAGCCCGGCCCAACGCCGACACTCGTGGCAACCCGACTGGCACCGCCGCCAGCAGCACATGCGGCACCGCGACCGTATTCACCATGGTCACCGAATCATGTTGCGGTCCAACCGACACCCGTCGTCGGTCCGCTCTCGCCAGCCAAACGAGCGGCAGCACAACCGAACCGGGTGCCATGGCGCGCACCTGTCGCGCCCCGCTGGACAGTCTCGCAGCGTCGCCCATGGATCGCACCACTACGCAAGGTGCGGCATCGGCGCCGCAAGCCCTTCCTGTCCAAGCTGATCGGCGCACTCGTCGTCATGGTCCTGACGCCGTTCATGCTGGCGGCCGGCTGTGCCGCGCTGATCGCCTTCGGCAATACCGGCAGTGGCGGCGGTTCGCGCACGGCCGATCCGTCGGTCGCGGTGCGCGACGGCGATACCGCGCAATCGGCCGAGCCGCCCGCGCCGGTATCTGCCGGTCTGAACATTCCAGTGCGCGATGGCAAGTTCGAATTCGTGGTCACCTCGGTGGATTCCGGTGTCCCGCGGATCGGATTGCAGAATGCGAGCGGCTCCTATTCCATCGTCACCGTCGCCGTTCGCAATATCTCGGACGAGCCGAAATGGTTCTTGCCCGTCGGTCAACGTCTGGTGGACACCCAGGGCCGCCAAGTCGACCACCATGCGATCGCGACCATGTGGCAGACCACCCTGCGCCGCTACGGCTACTCGTTCGAACTCCAGGCCGGGCAATCGGCCACCACCCAACTGGTCTTCGACGTCCCGCAGGACGCCGCACCGAGCCGACTCGAACTACACGACTTCCTGCTCTCCAACGGCGCCACCGTCGAGTTGAACTAGCGCGGCCAGGGACGTATGCACGGCATCCCGCCCGATCGTCAATGCCTCGGCGAGCAACGCGGTGTCGCGCGCGGCGCTGTCCACATCCGGGGAGCCTAGGGGCGGGTGGATCTGCAGCGCCGCATCGCCGAGTCCCGCCAGGAAGCGGTCCTCGACGTCCTGCTGATACGGCCGCTGCAGCCAGGAACGGTATGCCCCCGGTGCCCGGACGCGCAAATAGCTACCGCCGATGATCTGATGTAGTCGCCGCGCGGGCGGGCGTCGTTCATCGGTGCGTCGGGTGCGCAGCACCACGGCGTGCGTCGCACCGTCACGTACCGCAGTGCGGATCGGCACCGTTTCCGACAGCCCACCGTCGAGATATTCGGCATCACCCAGCGGCACCGGCGGACCCGCGAGAATCGGCAGTCCCGCCGAAGCCCGCAGTGCGGTCATCAGGGTGGGCTTATCGACGATGTGGCGGCGCAGATCGACCGCGCGCCCGGTGCGGGTATCGGTGCCGATCGGATGAAAGGTGGTGGCATTGGCCAGAATTGCCGGAAAATCCATCGGTTCGATGCCGTCGTAGACCTGGTGCACCAGGTAGTCCAGATCGAAGGCTGGCCGACCACGCAGCAGTCGGGCCGGATCGACCGCACGTCGCATGATCACCGGATCGGTCCAGGACCGCATGCCCGCCAGCGCCCGCCCACACAGGAACCACGCGCCGTTGATCGCACCCGCCGAAGTGCCGTACACGGCATCGAAGATCGAGGCGAGCCCGAGTTCCTCCAGCGCCTGCACCATCCCACTGGAGTAGACGCCACGGCTGCCACCACCCTCGATGACCAGGGCGAGGCGATAATCGTCGGCACGGCTGGCTGATGCACGTCGGCCGCGGATCACTTCCGCGACGGCGGGCACAACGGCAGAGCTGTTCACCGAAACCACGGTACGACAGAGCGGGCGCGGACGTCGGTGCCCAGCGCCCGCTCCGAGACGGTCTTCGCCAGCTGTTTACTTACTTGATCTCTGCCAGCACGGTGCCCTGGGTGATCGCCGCGCCCGCCTCAACGGACAGTCCGGTGACCACACCGGCCTTGTGCGCGTTGACCGGGTTCTCCATCTTCATGGCCTCGAGCACCACGATCAGATCGCCCGCCTCGACCGACTGGCCCTCTTCCACCGCGACCTTCACCACGGTGCCCTGCATCGGCGCGGTGACCGAGTCACCGGAGGCGGCGCCGCCACCGGCGCCGCCACGCTTGCGTGCCTTGGGCTTCTTGCGGATCACCCCGGCGCCATTGCTGCCCGCACCCGCGGCACCGGCGCCGACGGTGAAGTTGCCCGGCAGCGATACCTCGACCCGACGCCCACCGACCTCGACGACGACCTTCTGTCGCGGCAGTTCCGCGTCCTCGTCAGCGGCGGCATCGGCCGGGGTGTAGGGCTCGATGTTGTTGGCCCACTCGGTCTCGATCCACTTGGTGTAGACGTCGAACTTCTCGCCGTCACCGATGAATGCCGGATCGTCGACGATCGCGCGGTGGAACGGGATGACCGTCGCCAGCCCCTCGACGTGGAATTCGGCCAGCGCGCGCCGGGCCCGCTGCAGCGCCTGCTCACGGTTCTCGCCCGTGACGATCAGCTTGGCCAGCATCGAGTCGAACTGACCGCCGATCACACTGCCCTGCACCACACCGGAATCGACACGCACACCGGGGCCGCTGGGCTCCTGGTATACCGAAACCGGACCCGGCGCGGGCAGGAAGCCGCGCCCGGCGTCCTCACCGTTGATCCGGAACTCGAATGCGTGCCCGCGCGGCGTCGGATCCTCGGTGATCGCCAGCGCGTGGCCCTCGGCGATGCGGAACTGCTGACGCACCAGGTCGATACCGGCGGTCTCCTCGGTGACCGGGTGCTCGACCTGCAGGCGAGTGTTCACCTCGAGGAACGAAACGGTGTCGCCCTGCACCAGGTATTCCACGGTGCCCGCGCCGTAGTAACCGGCCTCCCGGCAGATCGCCTTGGCCGAAGCATGGATTCGCGCGCGCTGATCATCGGTCAGGAACGGCGCGGGCGCCTCCTCTACCAGCTTCTGGAACCGGCGCTGCAGCGAGCAGTCACGGGTACCCGCCACCACGACGTTGCCGTGCTTGTCCGCGATGACCTGCGCCTCGACGTGGCGGGCCTTGTCCAGGTACTGCTCGACGAAGCATTCACCGCGACCGAAGGCCGCGGTGGCCTCGCGAACGGCGGAGTCGAACAGCTCCGGAATCTCCTCGATGGAGTGCGCGACCTTCATGCCGCGACCGCCACCACCGAAGGCGGCCTTGATCGCGACGGGCACGCCGTACTGCTTGGCGAACTCGACCACTTCGGCCGCGTTCTTGACCGGATCCTTGGTGCCCGCCGCCATCGGCGCCTTCGCGCGCTCGGCGATGTGGCGCGCGGTGACCTTGTCACCGAGATCGCGGATCGACTGCGGGGAGGGGCCGATCCAGATCAGCCCGGCGTCGATGACGGCCTGGGCGAAGTCGGCGTTCTCCGAGAGGAATCCGTAGCCTGGATGGATGGCGTCGGCACCGGACTTGGCCGCGGCGTCGAGAATCTTGTCGAAGACGAGGTACGACTCGGCCGAGGTCTGCCCGCCAAGGGCGAACGCCTCGTCGGCGAGCTTCACGAAGGGGGCATCCGCATCGGGCTCCGCGTATACCGCGACACTGCCGATACCGGCATCCTTGGCCGCCCGGATCACGCGAACTGCGATTTCGCCTCGGTTAGCTACGAGTACCTTCGATATCCGCGCGCTGGCATGGCTGGGCACTGAGCCTCCTGTTAGCAATCTTCTTGGTCGCCCCGTGGTCGACATACTTCCGTCTCGGGGGAGTGTAGGCAGTCTGTCAACAACCGCCGCACTCGGATAGGCCTACTCCACAGTAGGTCACGGATCACACCCGCGGCGTTACATCGGGCCCGGGCGCGGCAGCCTGCGTGACCATGTCGCGCCCGGAACGCCGCAGTTCGGATATCGCGGTCGGCTGTGATGTGCCCGGATCGGCCTATTGGGCTTGCTCCTTGCGGGTACCTGCCGTCGGTACGTCACCCGGTTCATATCCCTTGGCAATCGGCATGCGAACCGAATTGCCCCATTCGGTCCAGGACCCGTCGTAATTGCGCACGGATTCGAAGCCGAGCAGATAGGTGAGTACGAACCAGGTGTGGCTGGAACGCTCGCCGATCCGGCTGTAGACGACCAGATCGTCCGTGGTCTCGAGCGCACCATAGATTTCGTCCAATTCGGCGCGGGAACGGAAGCGGCCGTCGCTGTGGCAGGCCTGGGTCCACGGAATGTTCACCGCGGTCGGAATATGTCCGCCGCGCAGCGCCGTGTCCTCGGGATTGACCGTCGGTTGGATCAGCTCGCCCGAATACTCCTCGGGGGAGCGCACGTCGATCAGTGGCCTGCCGAGATGGGCGAGCACATCCTCGCGGAACGCCCGCACCGAAATGTCGTCGCGTCCGACCGTTGGATACTCGCTGCGCAGCGGGTACGGGAGGTCGAAGGTGGTATCGCGCACCTCGGAGATCCACGCGTCCCGTCCGCCGTCGAGTAGTCGCACATCCGGATGTCCGAACAGGGTGAAAACCCAGAACGTGTGCGCGGCCTGCGCGTTGCCGCGATCACCGTAGATCACCACGGTATCGTCGCGCTCGATTCCCTTGGCGCGCATCAGCTCGGTGAACCGGGCGCCATCGATATAGTCACGCGTAACCGGATCGTTGAGGTCGCCCCGCCAATCGATCTTGGTGGCGCCGGGAACGTGACCGATGCCATAGAGCAGGATGTCCTCGTTGGACTCGATGATCTTGAGTCCCGGCGTGCCGATGTTTGCCGATAGCCACTCTGTGGTTACTAGTCGGTGAGGATGTGCGTACGCACCGAAAGCAGGATGAGGGTTCGGGGCAACGGGCACGATATGGGTCCTTCACACGAGGTAGACGGTGGTTATAGCGGTTTGGGTCTCACGCCGATGTTAGGTGTGAGGTGATAGTGAAACTCGTTTCAGATCACAAATCGGCTGAATGGGCGAATAAATCGCACTCTCATCCGATAAAGTCTCCCGGGAGGAGGGGTGAGCTATGTCCGATTCTTGGCCGAGGCGTCGACTGCTCGCGATCCTACGTGGCGCCAGCGAACCTCTCGACGCCCAAGAACTGGCCAGAATCACCGGACAGCACGTCACTACTGTTCGGTTCCATTTGGATGTGCTCACCAGGGAATCGCTGGTGCGGCAGTTCCAACAGCCACCGCGCGGCCGTGGGCGCCCGCGCATCGGATACCGGGCGATCCAGCGATCGATTGGCTATCAGGAACTGGCCGAGGTTCTCGCCGACCAGCTCGGCCCTGATCCGCGGCGTCGCTCCGAGGCGGCCATAGCCGCCGGACGTGCCTGGGGTGCCAAACTCGACGCGGGTGACCATGCGGTCGAGTCATTGGAGGACGCCAAGGACGTCACCATGACGCTGATGTCCGAACTCGGTTTCGCACCCGAGCGCGATGCGGCCGCCGAGACCGATGGGCAGGTCCTGATCCGGCTGACCGCCTGCCCGCTGCGTGAACTCGCACGCACCCATTCCGAGGTCGTGTGCGGCGTGCACCTGGGCCTGATCAAAGAGGTTCTCGACCGCAACGGCGTGCGTGGCGAGGTGAACGTCCGGCTGCAACCTTTCGTCGAGCCGGAGCTCTGCGTGATCCGCTTGGAGCTCATGGCGCGGCGGGAGCCGGAGCGCAATGCGACACCGCTGCCGATCGGCGCGGAGGCCGCGACGGAGCCGCGGATCGCGCCGCCGTCAGCTGGGCGAGTGGCGCCACAGTTGCGCAATGCCGACCCCAATGTCGCCAAGCAGTCGGCGCAGCAGTGGTAGTCCGATCCCGATAACGCTCGACGGATCGCCATCGATGCGATCGACGAACCAACCGCCCATGCCATCGAGGGTGAATGCGCCCGCGACCTGCAAGGGCTCGCCGGTCGCGATATAGGCGTCCAGTTCTTCGGGTTCGGGCTTGGCGAAATGCACGGTGGTGGAACTGCAGTCGACGGATTCGCCGACAATCTCGCCGTCTCGCATGCGCAAGACGCAATGGCCGGTAATGAGATCGGCACTGCGCCCGGCCATTTCGGACCAGCGGGCCCGCGTCACCTCGGGCGTATGCGGCTTGCCCTGTAGCTCGCCGTCGACGAGCAGCATCGAATCACAGCCGACCACAACGCAATCCGTAGCGAAATCCGGAATCGTGGCGGCCACCGACCGTGCCTTGGCCCGCGCGAGTTCTACCACGACGACCTCGGGCGCCGTGCCGGGCGGCAGTGCCGCGGCAACGGCGTCCTCGTCGATATCGGAGATCCGGACGACGGGTTCGATGCCCGCCGAGCGCAACACCGCGCGGCGGGCGGGCGACGCGGAGGCGAGAACGAGTCTCGTCATCCGATCAGTCGCGCAGGTGTGACAGTTGCGGGAAAGCGTACGGAGAGCACGGCGAGGTGCCGCGGTGCATCAGGGTCGGACGACCCCAGGAGTCGGCCGGACCGACCGGTCCGCTACTAACTGCGCTGTTCGCGGCCGCCGACAGTACACATACCAGCGCCGCGATTTCCTCATCGGACGGCGCACCCTTGATGACTCGGATGAACGGCTGCTCCGCCACCGCGGATGCCGGGACTGCCGTCGGTGCGGCCACCTCGACCGCATCCGCGATCGGGTCGACTGCTAGATCCAGTTCGACGGCGGTCAACACATCATCATCTGCCACGGTCGTCACAGTGCCAGATCCTCTCTCTATTCCGATCGAGCCCATGCCCAACTCGAAGACATATGGATCAAGCGATCATCATCCTCGAATCGACTCATTGCGTCTCTGTAACCCAGTGTGCGCGGCCCATCGAGATTATCGCTTGATCACAGCGGAATGTTGCCGTGCTTCTTCGGCGGCAGGGTGACCATCTTGCGCTCGAGCAGACGCAGAGCCGAGACGATCTGGCCGCGGGTATGCGAGGGCGGGATGACCGCGTCGACGTATCCGCGCTCGGCGGCCACGTAGGGGTTCACGAGGGTGTCCTCGTACTCGTTCTGCAGCTCGAGGCGCAGTGCGTCGACATCGTTTCCGCTCTTCGCGGCCTCTTGCAGCTGTTTGCGGTAGACAAAACCGACGGCTCCCGACGCGCCCATCACCGCGATCTGCGCGCTCGGCCAGGCGAGGTTCACATCGGCGCCCATGTGCTTGGAACCCATGACGTCGTAGGCGCCGCCGTAGGCCTTGCGAGTGATGATGGTGATTTTGCCCACAGTGGCCTCACCGTAGGCGTAGAGCAGCTTCGCGCCGCGCCGGATGATGCCGTTGTATTCCTGGTCGGTGCCGGGCAGGAAGCCGGGAACGTCGACCAGAGTGATGATCGGGATATTGAAGGCGTCACAGGTGCGCACGAAGCGTGCGGCCTTCTCCGAAGCGTCGATATCGAGGCAGCCCGCGAACTGGGTCGGCTGGTTGGCGACGATGCCGACGCTGCGGCCGTCGATCCGACCGAAGCCGACGATGATGTTCATCGCGCGCTCGGCCTGCACCTCGAGGAATTCGTCGTCGTCGAGCAGGCGACGGATGACCTCATGCATGTCATAGGGCTGGTTCGGCGAATCCGGGATGATCGTGTCCAGCTCGAGGTCCTCGTCGGTGAGCGAATCCTCGATGGCGCCGGTGATCGGGTCGCTGGCCGGGAAGCGCGGGGCTTCGGCGCGGTTGTTGCTCGGCAGGTAGCTCAGCAGGTCCTTGACGTAGTCCAGCGCATCCTGCTCGCCGGAGGCGACGTAGTGCGCGACACCGGATTTCGTCATGTGTGTGTGCGCGCCGCCGAGGTCCTCCATCGTGACGTCCTCACCGGTGACCGTCTTGATGACATCCGGTCCGGTGACGAACATCTGGCTGGTGCCGTCGACCATGACGACGAAGTCGGTCAGTGCGGGCGAGTAGACATGCCCACCGGCGGCCGGGCCCATGATCAGCGAGATCTGCGGGATCACGCCGGAGGCCTGGATATTGCGGTGGAAGATCTCGCCGTAGAGGCCCAGCGAGACGACACCCTCCTGGATGCGTGCGCCCGCGCCCTCGTTGATGCCGATCAGCGGGCGGCCGGTCTTGAGCGCCAGATCCATCACCTTGACGATCTTCTCGCCGTAGACCTCGCCGAGGCTGCCGCCGAAGACGGTGACGTCCTGGCTGAAGATGCAGACGTCGCGACCATCGATGGTGCCGTAGCCGGTCACCACACCGTCGCCGAGCGGCCGGTTGTTCTCCAGGCCGAAGTTCACGCTGCGGTGGCGGGCCAATGCGTCCAGCTCTACGAAGGAGCCCTCGTCCAGCAGTGCGAGAATGCGCTCGCGGGCGGTCATCTTGCCCTTGGCGTGCACCTTGTCGACCGCGGCCTCACCCATCGGGTGCTTGGCCTCTTCCAGCCGATTCCGCAGATCAGCCAGCTTCCCAGCGGTGGTGTGGATATCGGGGGCGCCCGCCGATTCCGATGCGGGCTGGTGCTGGACACTCGTCATGGCTCCGGAGTGTAACCAGTGCCAGTGCTTCTCGGTAACCGAGTGCCGCTTACCGGTCAGTAAAAAACCGCAGCTAGATCATGTTCCAACCAGCGAATGGCCGCAAACTTCCTGGTCGATTATCGAACCGAACGCGGCACTCGCGGCCGGAAAATCAGTGGAGTGGCGCGGCGGCGCCCGGATAGCCTGAGGACGTACGCATTTCAGCTCGAGATAAGGGGGCAGTGCGGCGCATGGGAGGACAACGCACACCTGGCTGAGGAGCTGATCATGTGGGGATGGAGCAGTAGAGTCGCCGAGCACGCCGCGGTGACCTCGTGGACCAGTTGGCAGACCGGGGAAACCGAGCCGACCGTGGTGGATCCGCAGGAGTGGGCCGAGGACGAAGCGGAATCCGCGGACGGCATGCTCGTCGCGGTACCGAATCGCGAGTACGACCTCGTCGGATAACCTGCCGGGGTGTACAGGCCACCGTTGGATGCAGAGCAGCTGCGGCGCAGTCTCATCGAGTCGCCCGAGCTGTCGTTCTTCTCGCACATCGATGTGGTGGAGTCGACCGGGTCCACCAATGCGGATCTGATCGCTCGGGCCGGGGAGGCCGATGCTGATCAGGCGGTACTGCTCGCCGAAACTCAAGAGCAGGGCCGGGGCCGGCATGCTCGGACCTGGATCAGCCCGCCGCGCGCGCAGATAGCGATGTCGCTATTGGTGCGGCTGCGTGGCATCGAGCCGGCCGCGCTCGGCTGGCTGCCGCTGCTCACCGGTGTCGCCGTTGTGGACGCACTGCGCGCGACCGCCGGTGTGGACGCGAATCTGAAGTGGCCCAACGATGTGCTGATCGATGGTCGTAAAGTCGCGGGCATCCTGGCCGAAGTCGCCTCCGGCGGTGGGACACCCGCCGTTGTCGTCGGGGTCGGCCTGAACGTCAGTCTCACCGAGGCGGAACTGCCGGTGCCGCATGCCACTTCGCTCACGCTGGCGGGGGCGAAGGTGACCGACCGCACCGAGCTCGTGCGGTCGCTGCTGGCCGAATTCGCCCGCCGCTTCACCGCGTGGCGTGACGCCGGTTGGGACACCACCGACCTGATCGGCGTCTACCGCGATCGCTGCGCCACCCTGGGCGCACCCGTGCGCGCCGAACTGCCCGGCGGCCAGACCCTCGAGGGCATTGCCGACGATGTCGATACCGCGGGCCGTCTGCGCATCGGCGAACATGTCGTCTCCGCCGCCGACGTAACCCACCTGCGCGCCGGCTACTGACCTCGGCCGAAGTCCGCACCCCCTGCGCGGACCCACGAATCCCGGCAAGGGGTGCTGTTGTGCGGCAACGGCATCGGCGGATCAGACCGGTTGCACAATGCCGCGCGCCGCCTCGCGGGCGAGCAGGCGATCGCGCTGTTCCTCGAACTTGAGGACGTCTTTTTCCAGCTTCTCCAGGAACTCGCCGAGTTCCTGCCGCGCCCGTTCACCGCGCGGCCCGAAGTCGGTGCGCTCGAAGACATTCCACTTCTTCAGCACCGGCTGCACCACCTCTTCGAGGTGCTGGCGCAGATCGTAGACGCCGTGCTTGGCCATCAGCGCGCCGTTGCGGCGGAAGTTGGGCATGCCGAAGCCGGGCATGATGAAGTTGGTGAGGATCTGGGTGATCGCCACCATGGCCTGGTCGGGCACCAGATCCAGGCCCGCGCCGCACATATTGCGGTAGAAGATCATGTGCAGGTTCTCGTCGGTGGCGACGCGTTGCAGCATGCGATCGGCGATGGGGTCGTTGCAGACCTTGCCGGTATTGCGGTGGCTGACCCGGGTTGCCAGCTCCTGGAAGGTCACGTACGCGACATTGACCAGGAATCCGCCCCAGTCCTCGGGCGAGGGGACGCCGCGGGTCATATGGATCATGCGGGCCTGTTCGAGCGCGACCGGATCGACGCCACGGGTGACCACGAGGTAGTCGCGTATGACGATGCCGTGGCGGTTCTCCTCGGCCGTCCAGCGCCCGACCCAGGTGCCCCATGCGCCGTGCTGGGAAAAGTTCTCGGCGATCAGCCGATGGTAAGAGGGCAGATTGTCCTCGGTGAGCAGGTTGGTGATCATGGCGGCCTTGGCGACCTCGTTCAGCTTGGACTGTTCCTGCGCCCATTCCGTACCGCCCATCGCGGCAAAGTTGCGACCCTCGTCCCACGGGACGTAGTCGTGCGGGTGCCAGTCCTTGGCCAGTGATAGGTGGCGGTTGAGATTCTCTTCGGCCACCGGTTCGAGTTCGGTCAGGATTTGCAGCTGGGTCAGATCCTTCTTCACACACGCCTCCGCGGTTCGGTTTCGACGTCTTGTCAAGCCGGACTTGTCTTTTCACAGGCAGAGCGTTGAGCAGAACAGAACGAAGCCAATCGAACAACAGAGCCGGGGCGAGCGGTTGCCGTCGGCCCCGAGGCTATGAAGCGATCATGTGCGCAATCTCGAGGATAGTCGAGAGGCACTCGAGATGGCGAAGGCACAAGGTGACGATTGCGCAGTACGGCACGCGTCGTTGTCCACGCTAACCGGCATGTTCTCGCGGTAGGGTTTCGTCATGGGTTATCCGGAGGAAGTGCTCGCCCCGGACGAGCAGTTGATACTCCATCGTCATCCGCATTGGAAGATGCTGTTCTGGCCGATTGTGACACTCATTGTCGCGACCGCACTGGCCGGATTCGCTGGGGGGCTGATCTGGCGCAGAGCCGAGGGCACGACCCGTTCGGTATTGCTGATCACGGTGCTGGTCGTCTGGCTCGGCGTTATCGGATGGCGTTGTGTCGCAAGGATTATCAGCTGGAAATCGACGCATTTCATCGTGACCGACCGTCGGGTGCTCATTCGGCAGGGCGTGATCACCCACACCGGCATCGACATCCCGATGAGCCGGATTTCCAGTGTGCAGTTCCGGCACGGGCTGTTCGACCGGATGCTCGGCACCGGCACCCTGATCATCGGCTCGTCCTCGGAGGAACCGCTCGAATACGATGACATCCCGCAGGTGCAGCAGGTGCACGCAATGCTGTACCGCCAGGTGTTCGAGGAGTCGAGGGACGACGATCGGCGCCGGGACGACCGCGGCCGCAGCGGCACACCTGGGGGCGGTTACCGATGATCTGTCGGCGCAGGTCCGTAATCTGAGCATATGACCGCCGTACTGCTGGCCGAGGACGATGAGGCCATCGCCGCACCGCTGTCGCGTGCGCTTGGGCGCGAGGGCTATTCGGTCACCGTGGAACGCTTCGGGCCCGCGGTGCTCGAACGCGCGCTGCAGGGCGATCATGATCTGCTCATTCTCGATCTCGGCCTGCCCGGTATGGACGGGCTCGAGGTGTGCCGCCAGGTGCGCGCCCGCGGTGCCGATCTGGCCGTGCTGATGCTCACCGCGCGCACCGATGAGGTGGACTTCGTGGTCGGGTTGGACGCGGGGGCCGATGACTACGTCGGCAAACCGTTCCGGTTGGCCGAGTTGCTCGCCCGGGTGCGAGCGCTGTTGCGGCGCAGCGGAATCGGTGACGAGGCGGTCGAGGTCGGCGGTATCCGGCTGGAGCCCGCGGCGCGCCGGGTGCTGGTGAACGGCGTTGAAGTCGGGTTGGCCAATAAGGAATACGAGCTACTCAAGGTTTTGATCGATCGGGCGGGTCAGGTGGTGCCGCGTGAGACGATTCTGCGCGAGGTGTGGGGCGACGCCGAGCTGCGCGGTTCGAAGACCTTGGATATGCACATGTCCTGGCTGCGCCGCAAGATCGGCGACGAGGGCCCGATGGCCGAGCGACGCATCGTCACCGTGCGCGGTGTCGGCTTCCGGCTGAATATCGACTGATGGTGCGGCACAACTGATATGAGACGCAGAATTCTGCGATCGATGCTTACCGTGCTGACCATCACCACGGTGGTACTCGGCGTTCCGCTGATCTACACCGCGTGGCTCTGGGTCGAGGACATCACCCGCAACGATCTGGAGAACCGGCTCGAGCGGATCGCCGCGGAGATCATCGCCCAGGAACACGGCGACGGCATGGTGCTCGGCGAACTCGACACCCGCCTGGTGCGGCCGCTGATCCCCAAGGACGGCAAGCTGACCATCATCTATCCGGCGCCGCAGGACAATGCCTCCCGGCTCGATATCGGCGCGGAGCAGGTCCACGATCCCGTGGTGGAATCGCTGGCGATGGGCACCGAGGGGTCGCTGCGCCTCGAGGTGCCGTCGGGGCCGATGCATACGCAGCAGATCCAAGCCGTGGCGGTGGTGGCCTTCGCGGTGCTCGCCTCACTGGGCGCGGCGGTCTCGGTGGCGATGATCACCGCGCGCCGGGTCGCCGATCCGCTGCGTGATGTGGCGGCCCGCGCTGCCCGACTGGCCATGGGTGATTTCCGGCCGGATCCGCGGCGGCATGGGATTTCCGAACTGGACCGGGTTTCCGACGTGCTCGATTCGGCGACCGTCGAGATCGCCGGGCGGCTGCAGCGCGAGCACGCCCTGGTCGCGGATGTCTCCCATCAGCTGCGCAGCCGCCTGACCGCGGTGCGATTGCGGCTGGACGAGTTGTCCGAGCACGCCGATCCGGCCGTGGTGCACGAGGCCGAGGAGGCGATGGCGCAGGTCGACCGGCTGACCGACGCGATCGACGATCTCGTGCGGGCCTCCCGCGACGAGGATGCCGCCGATCGCGACCCGGTGCCGGTCATGGATGAACTGCGCGGCGTCGTCGAGGAATGGTCGCATCCGTTCACCGAGGCCGGCCGGATCTTGCGGCTGATCGGCGACGAATCGCTGCGCGCGCCGATCACCGGTTCCCGGGTGCGCGAAGCGCTCGCCGTACTGGTCGACAACGCGCTGATGCACGGAGGCGGCACCTGCACGGTTTCGGTGCGCACAGTGCGTACGGTCAGCGATCGGGAGCCCTTGGTGGTGGTCGAGGTCGCCGACGAGGGCGATGGCATCCGTGACGAACTCGCGCCGCACATCTTCGACCGCGGCTTCTCCGCCGGCGGCTCGACCGGTGTCGGACTCGCGCTCGCCAGGGCGCTCATCGAGGCCGATGGTGGACGTTTGGAATTGCAGCGCCGCCGCCCCGCGCTGTTCGCGATGTTCCTCGGATCCAGCGCGTCGCAGCGGACGACCAACGGTGCTCAGGTGCCCGAGCCGCGCTGATCAGCCGAGGAGTTTGCTGCGGAGGGCTTCGTCCTTCTCCAAGACCATTGCTTCGAGACCGGCCTGGAACTGTTCCATGCGGGTGCGCAGCGCGGGATCGTGGGCGGCGAGAATGCGGGCGGCGAGCAGACCCGCATTGCGGGCGCCGCCGATGGAGACGGTGGCGACCGGGACACCCGCCGGCATCTGGACGATGGACAGCAGGGAGTCCATGCCGTCGAGATATTTGAGCGGGACGGGGACGCCGATGACCGGGAGCGGGGTGGCGGAGGCGACCATGCCGGGCAGGTGGGCGGCGCCACCCGCGCCCGCGATGATGACCTTCAGACCGCGGCCCGCCGCCTCGCGGGCATAATCGAGCATGCGCTGAGGCGTGCGGTGCGCCGAGACAACGCCGACCTCGAAGCGAATATCGAACTCCGCCAAGGCGATCGCGGCGGCCTCCATGGTCGGCCAGTCGGAGTCGCTGCCCATGATCAGGCCAACTTGCGCATTACTCACCATGGGGATCCCATCCGTCGGTCCACACCGCGTGCGACATCCAATGCGCCGCGCGCTCGGCCTGCTCGCGCACTACGGCGACATCGTCGCCGAGCACGTTGATATGCCCGATCTTGCGATCTGGGCGTTCGCCCTTGCCATACAGGTGCACCTTGGCCTGCGGCAATCTGGCGAAGAGATGGTGTAGCCGCTCGTCCATCGACATGGTCGGCGACTCGGCCGCGCCGAGAATATTCGCCATCACCGTGACCGGCGCCAGCGGACTGGTATCGCCGAGCGGATAGTCGAGCACCGCACGCAGATGCTGTTCGAACTGGCCGGTGCACGCGCCGTCCATGCCCCAGTGACCCGAGTTGTGCGGGCGCATGGCCAATTCGTTGATCAGGATGGCGCCGTCATTGGTTTCGAAGAGTTCGACCGCCATCGCACCCACCACGCCGAGCTCCCCGGCCAGATTCAGCGCGAGTGTCTCGGCCTGTGCGGCCAATTCGTCGCTCAAGTCCGGCGCGGGCGCGATCACCACGGCGCACTGGCCGTTGCGCTGCACCGTCTCCACCACCGGCCAGGTAGCGGCCTGACCGAACGGTGAACGCGCCACCATCGCCGACAGTTCGCGCTTCAGGTCCACCTTGGCCTCGGCGAGCAACCGCACGCCGTGCGCCAACTGATCGGACACGATCGTCTCGGCTTCGGCCGCCGACTCCGGCATCCAAACTCCGCGCCCGTCGTAACCGCCGCGCACCGCCTTCAGCACGATCGGCCAGTCATGCTCGTCACCGAATCGCACCGCATCGGCCACCGAGGTCACCGGCACGAAGGCGGGCACCGGCAACCCGAGCTCGGACAGCTTGGTCCGCATGGCCAGCTTGTTCTGCGCGAAGACCAACGCATGCGGCGGCGGCTGCACGTTTACGCCCTCGGCGACCAGCACCTCCAGATGTTCGGTCGGCACATGTTCGTGATCGAAGGTGAGCGCGTGCGAGCCGACGGCGGCCTTGCGCAGTGCGGTCAGATCGGTGTGGCTGCCGAGTACGACCTCGGGGCTCACCTGTGCGGCCGGGTCATCCGGATTCTCGGCCAGCACCCGCAGCCGCTGCCCCAGCGCGATGGCGGCCTGGTGTGTCATCCGCGCGAGCTGGCCACCACCGATCATGGTGACGGTCGGCATGGCGGCGGGATCGAAGGAACGGCGGGAGGTCACGCCTGCACCTCGCTGACGCTCGGCTCCGGCGTACCCCCCACAGGGGCTGTGTTGATGGTTCGCTCGCTTCGCTCCCTCACGTCGTGCAATCTTGTCATGTCCGAGCGTCGGGATCCCTACCGGTACACTGTGGCCTTGTGTCTTTCGTCGACGATGTGGTCAACGTCCTCCCCAAGCCCCTGCGGGAGATCGCTTATCGCCACCGCGAACTGATCAAATTCGCCATCGTCGGCGCGACCACCTTCATCATCGACTCGGGCATCTTCTACGTGCTCAAGTGGACCGTGTTGGAGACCAAGCCGGTCACCGCGAAGATCATCTCCGGCGTGATCGCGGTCATCTGCTCCTACATCCTCAACCGCGAATGGTCGTTCAAGAACCGCGGCGGTCGCGAGAAGCACCACGAGGCGCTGCTGTTCTTCGTCGTCAGCGGCGTCGGCGTCGTGCTGAGCTTCATCCCGCTGTGGATCTCCAGCTACATCTTCGACCTACGCCAGCCCGATGTGAGCTTCACTGTCGAGAACATCGCGGACTTCATCAGCGCCTTCATCATCGGCAATCTGCTGCAGATGGCGTTCCGCTTCTGGGCGATGCGCCGGTGGGTGTTCCCGGACGAAATCAGCCAGCTCGTCGAGGAATTCGAGGATCTGCTCGGGGAAGAGCAGGTCGGCCGCAGCTGAGTCCTGGGTCCGGAGCGCGGCGACGGATTCGAACAGACCCGCGCTCTCGAGGCTATTCAGCACGTCATCGGTAGTCTCGGGCCGGTTCCGATGTGAATCGGCGACTTGCCGGTCTCAGCCATGCGGATCCCGCATCGGCGGGGCTCAGTACGGTGATGCGGTGGCGACTGAGGAACTCTTTCGGGGGCGTAGTGGGGATGATGCGGCCAGGTTTCGGCTGACCGTCGTGGATCAAGCGCTGCGGTTGTTCGCCGAGCAGGGGTATGAGGCGACGACCGTGGATGAGATCGCGGAGGCGGCGGGGATTTCGCGGCGGACGTTCTTTCGGCAGTTCCGGTCGAAGGAGGACGTGATCTTCGCCGATCACGAGTGGCAGTTGGCGCGGGCCGCGGAGTTCTTGGCCGCGGCGCAGGGGGATCCGTGGGATGCGGTATGTGCCGCGGTGGTGCAGGTATTCGAGCGGTTCACTCAGTGGCGCGAGATCGCCGAGCGGCGGTATCGGGTGGTGCGGAAGGTGCCCGCACTGCGCGAGCGCGAGATCGTGACCGTGTTCCGATACGAGCGGTTGTTCACCGACTATCTGCGCGAGCGACTGCCGGAGGTGCCTGATCTAGCGCGGGTGCAGTTCACGGCGGCGGTGACGGCCACCCACAATTACCTGCTGCGCCGGATGGTCCGCGGTGAATCGGATGCGGGCGCGGCGGATCTGCGCGAGGAGTTGGCGGCGATTCCGCGTGGGCGCGGTTCGGGGGCCGCGGAGATGGTGGTCGCGGTGTTCCCGAGGGATATGTCGCCGCGGCAGGTCGCCGATCTGGTCACGCGCCAGCTCGATAATCTGTGATGGGAGTCATAGTATGCAGTATCTGACACTCGGTGCCACTATGTAACCGCACTTGACATGAGTTTTGGGCGTATGCTCGATCAAAGTGTGGCACTGAGTGCCGATCGCTGGAATCTGATCGAGCAAAATCACGACCGACAAACCAGGAGCGTGTCCCATGGCGGGAAATCCGCATTTCACTCTCTTCCAGTTGGAGGACTTCCACGACGAGCTGCGTGCGGCCATCCGCGGACTGGCGGAGAAGGAGATCGCTCCGTACGCCAAGGACGTCGACGGCGACGCCCGCTTCCCGGAGGAGGCGCTCAAAGCGCTGAACGCCGCCGGCTTCAACGCGGTACACGTACCCGAGGCCTACGGCGGCCAGGGCGCGGACTCGGTCGCCACCTGCATCGTGATCGAAGAGGTCGCCCGCATCTGCGGTTCGTCCTCGCTGATTCCGGCGGTCAACAAGCTCGGCACCATGGGCCTGATTCTCAACGGTTCCGAGGAGCTCAAGCAGAAGGTGCTTCCGGATATCGTCAACGGCGAAATGGCGTCCTACGCATTATCCGAGCGGGAGGCTGGCTCCGATGCCGCCAGCATGCGCACCCGCGCCAAACAAGACGGCGACGACTGGATCATCAACGGCTCCAAGTGCTGGATCACCAATGGCGGCAAGTCTTCCTGGTACACCGTCATGGCGGTGACCGATGCGGACAAGGGTGCCAATGGCATTTCCGCATTCCTGGTGCACGCCGATGACGAGGGCTTCGTGGTCGGCCCGCTCGAGCACAAGCTCGGCATCAAGGGATCGCCCACCGCCGAACTGTATTTCGAGAACTGCCGGGTGCCGGGTGATCGCATCATCGGCGCGCCGGGCACCGGCTTCAAGACCGCGTTGCAGACCCTCGACCACACCCGCCCGACTATCGGCGCGCAGGCTGTCGGCATCGCGCAGGGTGCGCTGGACGCCGCGATCGCATACACCAAGGACCGCAAGCAGTTCGGCACCGCGATCGCCGACTTCCAGAACACCCAGTTCATGCTGGCCGATATGGCGATGAAGATCGAGGCCGCCCGCCTCATGGTTTACACCTCCGCGGCCCGCGCCGAGCGCGGCGAGAAGAACCTCGGCTTCATCTCCGCCGCCGCCAAGTGCTTCGCCTCCGATGTGGCCATGGAGGTCACCACCAACGCCGTGCAACTCTTCGGCGGTGCGGGCTACACCACCGACTTCCCGGTGGAGCGGATGATGCGTGACGCCAAGATCACCCAGATCTACGAGGGCACCAACCAGATTCAGCGCGTCGTCATGTCACGCGCGCTGCTGCGGGGCTGATAACGCAAACCGACCGGGTGTTCACGCCGCTGCGCAAGCGGTGTGAACACCCGGCTGTGTACGGATGTCGAGGCGCGTGACGTGCGCCTGTCAGGCGACCAGATCGGCGTATTCGCGGTGCTCGGCGATGTACTTCTCGACGTACCAGCAGGTCGGAATGATCGCGATGCCCGCGGCGCGTGAATCCCGCAGCGCGTATTCGACCACCTGGGCGGCCACACCGCGGCCGCGGAACTCCGGGAACGTCATGGTGTGGTGGAAGTCCCGGACCCTGGGGGGATGGTTGTCGGCGGAGCCGATGGGGCGGGTAAGATCAGCGTCTTCGCGTTCGGCGTAGTCGGCGTACCCGGCGAGGGTGTCGTCGATATAGATCTCGAATCGGGTATCGGCGACATTGTGCTCGAGCCTGGTCGTCATGTTCGGGTGAACTCCTCAGCGGGCGGAAATGTTCCGTTTACAGAATCGCGCCTGGATTGAGGATGCCATGCGGGTCGAGCGCATCCTTGATCCGGCGGGTAAGTGCCATCACATCGGGCCCGAGTTGATCGGGCAGCCACGCTTTCTTCAACCGGCCCACCCCGTGTTCACCGGTAATGGTGCCGCCGAGTTCGATGGCCAGATCCATGATCTCGCCGAAGGCGCGGTGCGCGCGTTCGGTCATATCGGCGTCGGTCGGATCGTGCACGATGAGCGGATGGGCATTGCCGTCCCCGGCATGCGCGATCACCGATACCACCACGTCATTGCGTGCCCCGATGGCGACGATACCGTTGACCAGATCGGCAAGCCGCGGCAGCGGAACTCCGACATCCTCGAGCAGTAGTGTTCCGATCCGCTCCACCGCCGGAATGGCGAAACGCCGTGCGGCGGTGAAGGCTTCGCCCTCCTCTGGATCCTCGGTGTGGAAAACCTCGGTGGCACCGGCCTTTTCGCAGATGCCGGCCATGATTTCGGCTTCGTGCCTGGCGAATTCGCCCGGTGCGTCGGAGCGGGCGACCAGCAGCGCGGCGGCCTCGCGATCCAGTCCCATTCGTAGCTCGTCCTCGACCGCATTGATCGCGACCGCATCCATGAACTCGAGCATGGCGGGCCGCAGGGCGCCGGTGATGCCGAGGATGGCCCCGGTGGCGGCGGTCAGCGTGGCGAAGGTCGCGACCACGGTGGACTGCGGCGGTTGTGCGGGCAGCAGCCGCAGGGTGAGTTCGGTGATGACTCCGAGCGTGCCCTCGCTGCCGACGAACATCTTGGTCAGTGACAGGCCCGCCGAATCCTTCAGCCGCGGCCCGCCGAGCCGCAGCACCGTACCGTCGGCGAGCACCACCTCCATGCCGAGCACGTAATCGGTGGTTACGCCGTATTTCACACAGCACAGGCCGCCCGCGTTGGTGGCCGCATTGCCGCCGATCGAACAGATTTCGAAGGAGGACGGGTCCGGTGGGTACCACAGGCCGTGCTCGGCGACCGCACGTTTGACCTCGGCATTGAGCAGGCCGGGTTGGACCACCGCGGTGCGGGTGACCGGGTCGACGGTGATCGCGCGCATGCGTTCGGTGCTGAGCACGATGCCGCCGTCGACGGCCGTCGCACCGCCGGACAGTCCGGATCCGGCCCCGCGCGGCACCACCGCGACCTTGTGTTCGTGCGCCCAGCGCAATGTCGCCGCGACATCATCGGTGCCGGTCGCACGCACCACGGCCAGTGGTGTGCCCGCGCTCGGATCGCGCGCCCAGTCCTGCCGATAGCCCTCCAGCAGATCGGGATCGGTGCGCACGGCACCCTCGGGCAGACGGGAGATCAGGTCATGCAGGTCCACACAGCTCACGCTATACGGCATGTGAGCGCCCGACTGTAACAGCTGCGCGTCCGGTTCTCCCTGGAGGTTTGCTACAACGCCGAGGCCGATGCGATGTTGGTCGGTCCAGTGGTGCCGGGTCCGTCAGCCGATAAGAATTCCGGGCAAGGCGCCCGTTTCGGGCGTTACCCGATTCCGTTAGGTGCGCAGGCGTACCAAGGAGGTCTCATGCAGGTCGAGTCGCCGGATTACCGCGATCTGGTCGCCGCCGTATTCGCCTACGAATTCGCCGACGGGGGCATCGATCCAGAAGCACTGCGCCGTATCCATGCGGGTGATGTCACCGAGTGGATCACCGCACTGGATCGCTGCGGCATGTTCGGCAAAACCGCCCTCGCCACCCTGTCCGAACAGTGGCAGCGCGACCCTCGCCTGCTGCTCGACACTCTCCTCGACGGTGTCGACGACGTTACCGGCCGCCGCTGCCTCCTCGCCTGGTCCGCGCTGGACGACCGTTCACCGCTCACACAGATCGGCTGATCGAGATCGGGTTCCACCTGATCTTGTTTCCTGGACGATCACCTGGTGGACACCTGCCGCTGGCATGCTGGCGGCGTGACGACCACCGAATCCCTGGTGGCGGGCTTGTCCCGCTGGTGCGAGGCCATCGTCGCGCGGCTGCCTTTGGGGCTGAATCGCCTTGTCGCCCCGACGTTTCTCGGCTTCGCGCTGATCAACAGCTTTACCTTCGGGATCGATCTGGCGCTGCTCACCGCGCTGCACGGCTGGTTGCACCTGCCGGTATGGCTGTCGGTCACCATGGCCTATATCTGCGCGTTCGGACTCAGCTTCGTGCTCAATCGCACATTCAACTTCCACTCGCATGCACCGGTCGGCAGGCAGGCAGTGGTGTACATGGTGGTTGTCGTGATCAACTACCTCGCCTTCATCCTCGGCGTCGGCAGCGGATTGGCCGCGCTCGGTTTGGAATACCACCTGTCGCGGTTGCTGGCGGGGGCGTGCGAGGCGGTCTACATATACAGCGCGATGCGCTGGGTGGTCTTCCGCGGCCCCGACACCGCCGTCATGTCCCAGTCGGTCTGATCACTCGCAGTCGATCGCGACTACCCGTCCGCGCGACTGGCGTCGGTGGCGGCCGACGATGAGTAGGTCAGCCGCGCGCGGAGGCGAGCAACATCGTCCGCAGTGGTCGGCATCCGGACCGGTTCGGTGCGGTTCATCGCGGCGCTGTACCAAGTGGCGAAAATGTGGCTGCACAAGGTCGGGTCTGCCTTCGAGGCGTTCGCAGCCAGCGTCCTCGATCCGCGCAACCGGCGGAACCCCCACGCACACCGCCTACTTTTCGTTTCGCCTACCGCAGGATCTCGATATCGTCGCCGTCGACCACGACGACATCGTCGTCGGTGAGCGCCCAGTGCGCAATGCCCTCGGCCCGATAGCGGGCGGCGAGCAACGCGGACGCACCGTCCGGGTCGGTCGCGGAGTCCAGATGCGCCACGATGCGATGGTCGACCAGCCCCAGTCCGTCCCACCGCGGTTCGATACCGCACGCTGGTTCGACCTCGGCTGGGTCATCGGTGGATTCCAGACCGCGCAGATCCGGGGTCAGTAGACAGGCGCCCGCACTGTACCCGGCATACACCAGCGCGTCGGCGGCGAGCAGCTTCGGCAGTACGAAATCGGCTCCGCTGCGGGCGAATTGGGCGCGCAAGACGAACGTGTTGCCGCCGCGCACCCACACCAGTGGGTATTCGCTGAGGGTAGCTTCCAGTTCGGTTGCGCGCCCGATGAATTCGCGCAAGTCCAATACGTCGGGGGCGTAGCCGAGTTTGCGCAGCGGGGTCACGTCACTGGTGACCGCACCCGCCCAGGCCGCGGGCCAGGCGTCACATGCGTTGGGAATCACCGCGACTCGGCCCGGTTCGCCGACGAGCGCCGCGAGCCGGTCGTAGTGTGCGCCGAATCGGTAGCTGGACAGGAAAAGTCGCACTGCGGCTCAGATGGTGAAGGCCAGGCTGCGCACCAGTCGGTTGCCCAGTTCCGCGTCGCCGGAGATGGTGAATTCACCTTGGTGCGCATCGGCGGTGGTGCGTCCGCCGCGCAGCCGAGCGAAGAGGCCGGAGCCCATCCGAACCACCACGGTGGCGGGCGCGTCCAATTCCTCGACGATATTGGCACGGCCCTCCACCGCGACGTGCAGCGTCTGCGGTAACGGGCCGGTCAGCTCGAATGTGAGGCGCGATCCCTCCGGCGCGCGTGCACCCTTCACCACCGCCCGCCCGATGGTGGCGGTGAGTTCGCCGAAGGCCCGCGCGGCGCGCGGGCCGCCCTCGTCGACGGAAACGCGGAGCCCGTCGGCGATATCCAGTTCGTGCATCCAGCAGTCGAACAGCCGCACCCGCATGAATCGGCCATAGCTGACCTTGCCGATCGGGGATACGGTCTCGGCCTGCCACTGCGCATCATCGAAGGATGCGAGCGCCGTGCGCCTGCGCTCGGTGACCTCGCGGTACAGCTCGAGTAGTCGTTTACCCAAGAGCGGCCGCAGCCGGTCGACC
This sequence comes from Nocardia sp. NPDC051990, assembly GCF_040680755.1. Classification (NCBI taxonomy): domain Bacteria; kingdom Bacillati; phylum Actinomycetota; class Actinomycetes; order Mycobacteriales; family Nocardiaceae; genus Nocardia; species Nocardia sp. NPDC051990. Next base: position 31,040 of record NZ_JBFAXH010000022.1, read on the forward strand.
CAGATCTCGTTGAGTACGCCGGACTCGTTGCGCACATGCGACAGCGTGGTCACGTCGGTTTTGGGCCGGATCGGATCGTGTGCGGGCGGGCGCTCACCGAGCAGCCAGGATTCCGTGCCGACGATGTGTGCGACCACATCGAACAGCGACCAGCCCGGCAGCGGAGACGGTGTGCGCCAACGCTCTTCGTCGAGATCGGCGACCAGGGTCGCGATCGCCTCCCATTGCTCGGACAGCAGGGCGGTCAGCTCGATCCGCTCCTGGGACAGGTCGGTCATCCTTGCGATCCTTCCTCGGCACTGGTCTCGTCTGCGTGTGCCAATGCCGATATTCCGGCGCGGATGGCGGCCGCGGTGGTCTGCGGGTCGTGCGGGCGCCGCAGCAGCAGTCCGGCGGCGAAGCTCAGTTTGTCGCGGTGCCGGCGCGGTATCACGTGCAGATGGACGTGGGGGACCGTCTGAAAGGCTGCGGTGCCGTCATTGAGGACGAGATTCGCGCCGTCCGCGGCCAGCTCGCTGCGCCGGATCGCCAGCGCGAGTCGGTGTCCGGCGCGGAAGATGTCCGCACCTGAGTCGGCGTCCAGATCCGCCAATTCGGATGCGTGCCGTTTCGGGATGACCAGGGTGTGGCCGCGAGCGATCGGGCGAATGTCCAGGAACGCGCACAGCGTGTCGTCCTCGTAGACCTTGGTCGCCGGGGCCTGTCCCGCCGCGATGCGGCAGAAGACGCAGTCGTTCACACCGCCGACCATACGGCGTACGACTTATGGGCGACAGACTCGGGCATGGTGCCCGTCACTATGCGCAGGTATTGCGCCGCACCGACCAGGATTCGAACCTCGGAGTTGGTCGCGAATCGGACATATCGGCGGAATCCGGCCGCAACGTGTGACCGCCATCTCAGCTAGGCTCACGGCGAGCCGAGTACAGTTGCGAGAATTTGGACGAACTTACTCCAAAGTAGCATCGTTCGGCCGTCGACCGGTTGCTTGAAGCTCAGCCAGAGAAGGAAGTCTGACAAGTGGAGACAACGCAGAGCGTAGGCGACGAGTCGCCGCGCGGAGCGCGTGTCGGAGTCGTTCGCGAGTCAAACGCGGGCGAGCGGCGTGTCGCTTTGGTGCCCAAAATCATTCCGAGCTTGCTGAAGCAGGGTGTGGAGGTGGTGGTCGAAGCGGGCGCCGGGATCGGCGCGCTCATTCCGGACACAGCCTACGAAGATGCGGGCGCGACCATCGGCGATCCGTGGTCGGCCGATGTGGTCGTGAAGGTCGCTCCGCCCAGTGACGCCGAGGTGGCGAAGCTGAGCAGCGGACAGACCCTGATCGGCTTCCTCGCCCCGCGCAATGCCGAGAACCAGATTCGCGCGCTGAGAACGGACGGAGTGCAAGCCTTCGCCGTGGAGGCGATTCCGCGTATTTCGCGCGCCCAGGTGATGGACGCACTGTCCTCACAGGCCAACGTCGCCGGTTATAAGGCGGTGCTGCTGGCGGCATCGGAGTCGACGCGTTTCTTCCCGATGCTGACCACCGCGGCCGGCACGGTGAAGCCCGCGACCGTGCTGGTGCTCGGCGTGGGTGTTGCGGGTCTGCAGGCGTTGGCGACGGCGAAACGTCTCGGTGGCCGGACCACCGGCTACGACGTGCGCCCCGAGGTGGCCGATCAGGTGCGTTCGGTGGGTGCGCAGTGGCTCGATCTCGGTATCGACGCCGCCGGTGAGGGTGGTTATGCCCGCGAGCTGACCGATGACGAGAAGGCCGAGCAACAGCAGGCATTGGAGGATGCGATCAAGGGTTTCGACGTGGTGATCACCACCGCGTTGGTGCCGGGTCGTCCCGCACCGCGCCTGGTGACCGCCGCGGCGGTGGAGGGGATGAAGCCCGGCAGTGTGATCGTGGACCTGGCCGGTGAGACCGGCGGCAATTGCGAGCTGACCGAACCCGGGCAGACCGTGGTCAAGCACCAGGTGACGATCGCCTCGCCGTTGAATCTGCCCGCGACCATGCCCGAGCATGCCTCGGAGTTGTACTCGAAGAATATTGCGGCACTGCTGGAGTTGATGTTGGTCGACGGGAAACTCGCGCCCGACTTCTCCGATCAGGTGCTCGCGGACTCCTGCGTCACTCGTGAGCGAGGCTTGCCGAGCGAACCGACCAGCGAAAGCGTGGATGCCTGATGTACACCGAACTGCTAGCCAATATCGCGATCCTGGTGTTATCCGGGTTCGTCGGGTTCGCCGTCATCTCCAAGGTCCCCAATACCCTGCACACCCCACTCATGTCGGGTACCAACGCCATTCACGGCATCGTCGTGCTCGGTGCGTTGGTAACCCTTGGCAATGTGCAGGATCCCTCGATCCTGACCCAGATCATTCTGTTCGTCGCGGTTGTGTTCGGAACGCTGAACGTCATCGGCGGTTTCGTGGTGACCGACCGGATGCTGGGAATGTTCAAGGGCAAGAAGGCCGCACCAGTGCAGGCCGCTACAGCCGAGCGGTCAGAGGGAGCAGCGTGATGCATACCTTCGACAATGTGACCTATCTGGTCAACGGGCTCTACATCATCGCGTTCGCGTTGTTCATCTACGGTCTGATGGGCTTGACCGGCCCGAAGACCGCGGTGCGCGGCAATCTGATCGCCGCGGTCGGCATGGTGATCGCCGTCGTGGCGACCCTGATTTCGATCCGCCACACCTCGAACTGGATTCTGATCGTCGCCGGGCTCGTGGTCGGCGTGGTGCTTGGTGTGCCGCCCGCGCGCTACACCAAGATGACCGCGATGCCGCAGCTGGTGGCCGCATTCAACGGTGTCGGTGGTGGCACGGTCGCGTTGATCGCGTGGTCGGAATTCATCAACTCCCAGGGTTTTTCGCATTTCGATGAAGAACCCACCGTGCACATCGTGATCGGTTCGCTGTTCGCGGCGATCATCGGGTCGGTGTCGTTCTGGGGTTCGCTGATCGCATTCGGCAAACTGCAGGAGATCCTGCCCGGACGTCCGATCGGGATCGGCAAACTCCAGCAACCCTTGAACCTACTTTTGCTGGTTGGCGCGATCGCGGCCGCGGTGGTGATCGGTATCGGCGCCACCGGTGATGGTGTGCCCCAGTACTGGATGATCGCGGTACTCGTGCTCGCCGGTGTGCTCGGTTTGATGGTCGTGCTACCCATCGGCGGCGCGGATATGCCGGTGGTCATCTCGCTGCTGAATGCGTTGACCGGTTTGTCCGCGGCCGCCGCGGGTTTGGCGCTGGGCAACACCGCCATGATCGTGGCGGGCATGATCGTCGGCGCGTCCGGCACCATCCTCACCAATTTGATGGCCAAGGCCATGAACCGTTCCATCCCCGCCATCGTCGCGGGTGGCTTCGGTGGTGGTGGCACCGCTCCCGGCGCCGGTGGTGGTGAGCAGAAGCAGGCCAAGGCCACCTCCGCCGCAGATGCCGCGATCCAGATGGCGTATGCCAATCAGGTCATCGTGGTCCCCGGCTACGGTATGGCCGTCGCGCAGGCCCAGCACGCGGTCAAGGAAATGGCCGCCCTCCTGGAAGCCAAGGGGGTGGAGGTCAAATACGCCATCCATCCCGTCGCCGGTCGTATGCCCGGCCACATGAACGTCCTGCTCGCCGAGGCCGAGGTCTCCTACGACGCGCTCAAGGAGATGGACGACATCAACGGCGAATTCGGCCGCACCGATGTGGCTTTGGTGATCGGCGCCAACGACGTCACCAACCCCGCCGCCCGCGAGGACTCCTCCTCCCCGATCTACGGAATGCCCGTCCTCAATGTCGACCAGGCCAAGAGCGTGATCGTGCTCAAGCGTTCCATGAACAGTGGTTTCGCCGGCATCGACAACCCCCTCTTCTACGCCGACCACACCTCCATGCTCTTCGGCGACGCCAAGAAATCCGTCGGAGCCGTCACCGAAGAACTCAAGGCATTGTAAGTACCTGTGCGCGAAAGCCCGCTTCCGTTCGCGGAAGCGGGCTTTCGTCATCGCAGGTGCCGTTCGCGCGCTTCGACCGCGTCCTTGGCCTCCCGCAGTCCGCAGCCCGTGAGATTGCGATAGACCTTGATCGCGTGGATCTTTTTGCCCTGCCGAATGAGTTCGTCGATTTCCTCATTGGGTGTCGGGTCTTGGCTCGGGAGACCGAGATGTTTGATGATCAAGTCGAGCTTGCGTTCGAGGCGATCGATCCGGGCCTCGAGTCTGTTGTTGTCGAACATCTCTCGAACATACTGATACCGATGCTATTCGCGCGGACTGCGCAGGGCGTCCGTGACGAGGCGGAGCAGACGATCCGGTTGTTCCGGATCGGTGCCGTGTTGTGCTGCCAGGGCAATCCCCGCGACCAGTTGGATCACATCGTCGATGGCGACATCCGCGCGGATGCCGCCATCGCGCTGTGCCCTGGTGAGCAGGGCGGTACCCGATCGGTGGATGGCCTGCTGGCAGTCGAAACCCAGGTCGACCGGTCCGGCCAGGACTGCGCCGCCCAGACCGTGGTCGGTCCGGGCGTGCACGAGTAGGGCGCGCAGCCACGCGGTGAGTGCCGCTGTCGGCTCGTGCGACGCCAGTTCTTCGGCTTGGCCACAGAGCTTTTCGATCCGCTCGCTCAGCACCGCCGCCTGCAGTGCTTGTCGGTTGGGGAAGTGCCGGTAGAGGGTGCCTGGGCCGACACCCGCGCAGCGGGCGATCTCGTTGAGCGAGGCACCCGGACCCTCCTGCGCGAATGCCGCTGTCGCGGCTTCGAGTACACGTTCGTAGTTCCGCTGAGCGTCGACCCGCATGCGTACCCCTTGTTAACCGGAGAAGTTCTCCGATATCGTACCGAAAGGGAAGCGGAGAACTTCTCCGATTTAGTGTTGGGAGCGCGATGATGGTGGAGCACGAACTCGGCGGCGTCGGCATCTGGACCTTCGCATTCGACGGACAACCGATTGGGTGGGTGCGCGAGGCCGCCGCCGAGATCGAGGAATTGGGTTACGGCGCACTGTGGTTCGGCGAAGGGTTCGGACGCGATACGGTCGGGCAGGCGTGGCTATTGCTCGGGGCGACCGAACGGATGGTGGTCGCCGCGGGCATTGCCAATGTGGCACTGCGTGATCCGATGGCCATGGCCACCGCCGAGCGCGCGCTGGGTGAGGCGTTCCCAGGGCGATATCTGCTCGGACTCGGCGGCCAGCGGGTCGGCGGTCGATCCATAGAGTTCGGTGGTTACACGATTCCGTCCGGCGGTAAGCCGCTGGCGCTGATGCGTGGCTATCTGGATGCGATGGATGCCGTTCCGCAGCACGGGCTGCGACCGGACCCGGCGCCACGGCGGGTACTTGCTGCCCTGGGCCCCAAGATGTTGGCATTGGCCGGCGAGCGGACCTGGGGTGCGCATCCCTATCACGCGCCCGTCGAGCACACCGCCGAGGCGCGGCGGATCATCGGACCGGAGGCATTTCTGGGTGTCGAGCAGGCCGTCGTCCTCGATGCCGATAGAGCGCGCGCCCGGGAGGTGGCCAGGGCGCACATCGGGGGCTATCTCGAATCCGCGCCGCATCAGGTGGCCAATGTGCGCCGCCTCGGTTTCGGAGATGAGGACATCACGGGTGGCCCGAGTTCGCGACTGGTGGATTCGGTTGTGGCGTACGGGGATACCGATGTGATCGGCGAGCGCGTCCGGCAGCATTTGGATGCCGGGGCCGATCATGTTTGTCTGCAGGTGCTGACCGCGGATCCGGCGGCGCTGCCGCTGTCGCAATGGCGTGAGCTCGGCGCGCTTGCCCGGGATTCGTCATTCGCGTAAGCGTCTGATCGCGCTACTTCTGTTGTGGTGCGACCGCACCCGCGTAGCGACAGCAGAACAGGACGGCGATCAGGGGGACGACCATTGCGGTGGTGAGTGGGACCAGGGCCGTCAGCCAGCCGATGATGGAGGGTCCGGCGAGTAGGCCGAGGTAGCCGAGGCTGAATACCCGCGACATGTCGGTAGCCGCCGTTGACGAACCGAGATTGCCTGCGGCGGTGAAGATTTGCGGGATGCCGCCGGAGAGGCCGAGGCCGCATATCGCCCAGCCGAGCAGCGTCAACGGCACCCAACCCGAAGCCATGATCAGGACCAATCCGAATGCGGCGAGCAAGGTGCCGTAGCGGACAATGGCGACACGGCCGACGGCGCCTGCGACACGGTCGGCGATGAATCGGCCCGCGGTCATGGTGCAGGAGAATGCGCCGAATGCCAGTGCGGCGGTGGCATCGTCGACATCGAGGTTGTCGCGGATCTGCAGGGCGCTCCAGTCGGCGGCGACGCCCTCGGTGAGAAGTAGGGCGAAGGCGATTGCCGCCAGCGCCAGGACTTTTCGAGAGCGGTTCGGTGTGGTCGTCGACCGGGTTGTTCCGGCCTCATGCGATGTCGTTTCGGACTCGCGACCCTGGTTCTGCGCCTGGCTTGTGCCGTCCGGAATGTGGGCGTACCGGCCACTTTCCGGTGATATGTCCGAATTCGATTCTCGCGCAGACGATTCGGTGTCCGGCAGCAGACGTGGTACGAGTGCGACGGTAATCGCCAACCCGGCCACCGCCGCGACCGACAAGCTCAGACGCACATCCCAGCCCGCGCGCTGTGCGGCCGCACCCAGCAGTGAGCCGACGAATCCGCCACCGGAGAACAATGCGTGGAACGCCGACATGATCGGTCGGTCATAAGTCCGCTCGACATGTACCGCTTGGGTATTCATCGAAACGTCGAGCGCGCCATTGCCGAAACCGAAGCAGGCGAGTGCGATCGCCAGACTTACCGGCCCGGTCGCGAGTCCGGGGCCGAGCACGGATATCGAGGTGATCGCCGCGGCGGCCGCGACCACGGTCCGGCTGCCGAATCGGTCGGCGAGCGGGCCCGCGATGCGCATGCCGACAACGCCCGCACCAGCGAGCATGAGAATGAACATGCCGAGCGTGGAATGCGCGATCCCGGTCCGGTCGGTAATGGCCGGGATGTGCACCACCCACATGGCCACCAGGAAGCCGTTCAATGCGAACACCACGAATACCGCGCCGCGCGCTACCCGGGTCTGCGGATCGATCGTCGTGGTCGCCACCGATTCGACGGTACCGCCTCGCGGCCGATCTCGTGGCCGCACGGGGAGCCGGTCCGGGACACCATTGTCCGAAAACCCGGCTCCACGGATCTCGCCATTGAGATCGGCGTCCGCGCGGCGGTCTTATTCTTACAACCGCCTACTCGCTCGAGATGTTCCACACACCGGCAGCTGCCGTCTCGACGGCGTAATCGCGGAAATCTTTCGGTTCCCGGCCCAGAGCGCGCTGGACGCCGTCCGCGGTCTTGGCGTTTCGGCCGTCCAGTACCGTGCCGAACAGGTAGTCGAGCAGGCTGATGACGTCGGAGGGCACCTGATACTCGGTCAGTGCCGCAACGAAATCCGTGCGGGAGATCGGGATGAAGGCGATCTCGCGCCCGGTCGCGGCGGCGATCTCGGTGACGGCCTCGGCGAACGTCAACGACCTGGGGCCGGTCAGTTCGTACAGCTCGCCGCTGTGCCCGTCCGCGGTCAACGCGGCGACCGCGACATCGGCGATATCGTCGACGTGCACGAACGGTTCCGGCACATCGCCATTGGGCAGCGCCACCGCACCCGCGAGCACATAGTCGAGGAATGCGCCTTCGCTGAAGTTCTGTGCGAAGAAGCTGCAGCGCACGATGGTCCAGTCGAGACCCGAGCCCTGCACGATCTGCTCACACTCCACCGCCTCCGGTTCGCCGCGACCGGACAGCAGTACGAGCTTGCGCACACCATTGGCCTTGGCCGCATTGGTGAACGCCCGGATGGTCTCGGGCGCACCCGGCACCGCCAGATCCGGCTGGAAGGCGATGTACACAGCGTCCACTTCGAACAGCGCCGGAGCCCAGGTAGTGCGGTCGGCCCAGTCGAAGGGGATCTCGGCTGCGCGGGAACCGATCCGGACCGGATGACCGGCCTGCCGGAGCCGGGTCGCGACCCGGCTGCCGGTCTTGCCGGTACCGCCGGTGACGAGGATAAGACGTTGGTGGGAGCTGCTGTTTGTCATGTTTCCATTACATCGACGCGGCCCGCGACGAAACATAGCTCAGCGACTCGTGCTCATGCGTCAGCGTCTACTGTCTGTGGTGTGGATGCGCTCGCCAGTCTGCTCGAAGGTCCACGCGCCCGAGGTGCGTTCATCATGTGCTCGCTGCTCGATCCGCCGTGGTCGCTGCGCATCCAGGACCGGGCGCCGCTGGCGGTGGTATCGATGATCCGCGGCACGGCCTGGATCATGTCCGAGGCAGCGGGCAGTAAGCCGCGGCAGATCAGCGCGGGCGATATCGCGATCTTCCGCGGACCCGATCCGTATACGGTCGCGGACGATCCGGCCACCGCACCGCAGATCTTCATCGATCCAGGCAATATCACCAAGACGAGCGACGGTGAAATCCTCTGCGAGACATTGAGTCTCGGTGTTCGTCAGTGGGGGACCGATACGAACGGCGCCACCCTGATGGTGACCGGCACCTATGAGTCTGCGGGTGCGGCCAGCCAGCGGCTGCTGCGCGCCCTGCCACCCGTGATCATCTTGCAGCGCGGCGATTTCGACACCCGGCTGCTCGACATCCTGGTCGACGAGGCCACCAAGGACGAGCCGGCACAGGGCGTCGTGCTGGACCGGCTGCTCGATATGGTGCTGATCGCGGCCCTGCGCGCCTGGTTCACGCGCAATGACGCGCCCGCCTGGTACCACGCCTACAGTGATCCGCTGGTCGGCAAGGCGCTGCGGCTGCTGCAGCACAATCCGGCGCACGGCTGGACGGTCGCCAGCCTGGCAGAGGCGGTCGGGGTGTCGCGGGCGGCGCTGGCCCGCCGGTTCACCGATCTGGTCGGTGAACCGCCGATGGCGTTCCTCACCGAATGGCGCCTGGCCCTGGCCGCCGATCTGCTACAGGAATCCGATGCCACCATCGAATCCATTGCCCGCCAGGTCGGCTACGGCAGCGCGTTCGCATTGAGCACGGCATTCAAACGGCATTTCGGCGTGAGTCCGCGCGACCACCGGCAGGGCAGCACCCCGGCTGAGCTATCGTCGGCCGGGTGACGCAGCAGTATCCAGTCCTCTGGCCGATGCCGACCCGCTGGGCCGATAACGACCACTACGGCCACGTGAACAACGTGACGTACTACTCGTACTTCGACACCGCGGTCAATGCCTGGCTCATGCACGCCACCGGCACGGATATCCGCGAGCTGCCCGCCCTCGGCGTGGTCGCCCAGACCTCCTGCCAGTACCACGGCTCCCTGAGCTTTCCGGACCAACTTCAGGTCGGCCTGCGCATCTCCCGCCTCGGCCGCTCCAGCATCACCTACGACCTGGCCATCTTCCGCGAAGCCGACGACACCCTGGAGCTCGCCGCCACCGGCACCTTCGTCCACGTCTACGTAGACAACGAAACCCGCAAATCAGTAGAAATCCCCGAAATAATCCGCACCGCCGCAACCAGTCTCGTCACCGACTGACCCGTGCTGGGCGATGTCGGCGCAGAAGACGTTGTGCGACACTGTTTCCGTGGCTGATCAGCGAGTATTGACGGCTGCGGTGCACCAGGCACTCGAGCCTCAGCTCACCGCCACTCCATTGGTGACTTCGTTCCAGATTCCCGGTACGGCGGCGTGAGCCCGGCGCTGTCGGACCTTCCGGTGCGGACGGCCTTGCGGTCTTGGAGTCAGTCGCCGGAATGCCGGCGACCGAATTCCTCAACCTGCGGTAAGTCCACTGCCTTCGGCGATGCGGACTCCGATTGCGCTCGGGATCAAGGGAGTTCGTCGGATCAGGCTCGTAGCGAGCGGTCGCTGGATCCGGCGAGCCGGTCCAGCAGCGGTGCGGTGCGCGGTCCGACGAATTGCTGCATTACCAACGCCATATTGGTGCGTTCCACTCCGGGGATCTTCAATATCTGCCCGGCGATTCGGTACAGGTCGTCCGCATCCTGCGCCACGACTCGTACGGTGAGATCGGTCAGTCCGGTCATGCCGCACACCTCGGTCACCTCCGGCACTCGGGCGAGTTCGCCGACTACCGAATCCAAGCGATGTTGATCGACGACGACGGCAACGAAAGCCGCCAGCGGGTAGCCGAGCGCCTGCGGTTGCACTCGGCGTTCGAAGCTGGCGAGCACACCGCTCGCCTCCCAGCGCGACAGCCGCGCCTGCACGGTATTGCGGGACAACCCGAGCCGGGTGGCCAGCTCGACACCGGTCGCGCGTGGGTTGGCGACCAGCTCGAGCAGCAGCCGCGCGTCGGTGGCGTCCAGGGCGACGTCGGCGGGTTCTCTACTGGTCATACAACGCAGTATGACAGCAGAAGGCCGATCGGATTTGGGCATTCTGCTTACTCGTGTATCGATCACTTGCGCACTTCGCCTCCTGGTGGATGCTATGTGATGTGGGGCACATCAGCCCTGCGTTTGTAGTCAGGAGGCGATCCTGAATGACGAACAAAACCGACTATCCGGTTCAGCTGGTCCAACCCGACGGCCGCCGCGTATTCGACCGAGAACACGCCGCCCTGATCATCGATATCGGGCCCGCACAGCTGCGCGCGATGTACACAGACCTGGTCGTCACCCGCCGGATCGACACCGAGGCAACCGCGCTGCAACGCCAGGGCCAGCTCGGACTGTGGGCGCCGATGCTCGGGCAGGAGGCCGCCCAGGTCGGCTCGGTATACGCACTGCGCCCCGACGATTATGTCTTCTGCAGCTACCGTGAACACGCGGTCGCCTACTGTCGCGGCGTCCATCCCACCGAACTCACCCGGATGTGGCGCGGGGTCGCCCACTCCTGCTGGGATCCCGACGCGGTCAATATGACCAACCCGAATATCATCGTCGGCTCGCAGGGCCTGCACGCGACCGGTTACGCCTACGCCGCCCACCTCGACGGCGCGGAGATCGCGACCATCGCCTACTTCGGTGACGGCGCCTCGAGTCAGGGCGATCTCGCCGAGGCATTGGGCTTCGCCGCCAGCTGGGGTGCGCCGGTCGTATTCTTCTGCCAGAACAACCATTGGGCGATCAGTTCTCCGGTCCGGATCCAGAGTGCGACCCCGATCGCGCGGCGCGCCTACGGTTATGGAATTCCCGGCCTCCAGGTCGACGGCAACGATGTGCTCGCCGTTCTCGCGGTCACCAGACAGGCCGCGGCTCGCGCCCGCACCGGTGGCGGACCGTCGTTCATCGAGGCGCTCACCTATCGGATGGGTCCGCACACCACCGCCGACGACCCGACCCGCTACCGCTCCGCGGCCGAGACCGAGGAGTGGGCGCGCCGCGATCCGATCGCGCGGCTGCGCAAACTGCTGGAACGAGAGGAGCTGTGGGATACGGCATTCGAACGTCACGTCGATGCGAGCGCCGATGAAGTCGCGCACCAGCTGCGCACCGCGACCATCGATATGCCGGATCCGGCACCATCGCAGCTGTTCGATCACGTCTATGCCACCCCGCATCCGCTGATCACCCAGGAGCGGAGCGAGTACGCGGCGTATCTGGCCGGCGATCCCGGTGAGACGACCGCGCCACCGGAAGGAGTCCGCACATGATCACGACCTTCGCCACGGCGCTCAATGCCGGGCTGCGACGGGCCATGGACGACGATCCGAAAGTCGTATTGATGGGCGAGGATATCGGTCGTCTCGGCGGGGTCTTCCGGGTGACCGATACGCTACAAAAGGATTTCGGGAACCACCGCGTCATCGATACGCCGCTGGCCGAATCCGGCATTGTCGGAACGGCTTTCGGCATGGCGCTGCGCGGCTACCGGCCGGTTTGTGAGATTCAATTCGACGGCTTCGTCTATCCAGCCTTCGACCAGATAGTTTCGCATGTCGCCAAGATCCACTACCGGACGCGGGGAAAAGTGGTCGCGCCCATGACGATTCGCGTTCCGTTCGGCGGCGGAATCGGTTCGGTGGAGCATCACTCGGAGTCGCCGGAGGCGTATTTCGCCCATACCGCCGGACTGCGCGTCGTGACGCCGAGCAATCCCGCCGACGCGTATTTCATGATCCGCCAGGCGATCGCGCTCGATGATCCGGTGATCTTCTTCGAACCCAAGCGGCGCTACTGGGATAAGGCCGAGGTCGATTTCGATGCCGAGGCCATGCCGCTGGACCGGGCCCGCGTTTGCGTCAGCGGTACCGACGCCACTCTCGTCGCTTACGGCGGCACCGTGGCCCCGGCCATTACCGCCGCGAAAATCGCCGCCGAGGAAGGGCATTCGCTCGAGGTGGTCGATCTGCGCAGTTTATCGCCGATCGATTTCGACACGATCGCGGCTTCGGTGGCAAAAACCGGCAGGTTGATCGTGACGCACGAAGCGCCGGTCTTCGGCGGGCTCGGCGCCGAGATCGCCGCGCGGATCACCGAGCGCTGCTTCTACTACCTGGAGGCGCCGGTACTGCGCGTCGGTGGCTTCGACATCCCCTACCCCCCGGCTAAGCTCGAAAAGCACCACCTGCCCGATCCGGACCGCATCCTCGCCGCGGTTGATCGCGCACTTGCCGCCTGACCATCGCTCACTCCGGAGGTGCCCCAGTGGAAGATCGTGCCCTCGAGGAAGATCAGAGCAATATCCTGGAATTCCGGCTACCTGATCTCGGCGAGGGACTGGCCGATGCGGAGTTGGTGGCGTGGTCGGTGGGTGTCGGTGACACGGTGCAGTTGAATCAGACGATCGCCGACGTGGAGACGGCCAAGGCAGTGGTGTCGCTGCCGTCGCCGTTTTCGGGCACGGTGGTCGAATTGCTCGCTCAGCCCGGCGAGACGGTTGCGGTGGGAGCGCCGCTGATCCGGGTGCGGAATGATCTGGCGGTCGCGTCTGAGCAGGAAGCCGCGAACGGGCGGACTTCGGTGCTGGTCGGATACGGGCCCGAAGGGGAGACGGTGTCTCGGCGGCGTCGACCCGCTGGGGAATCGCCTGCGCCGCAGGCGAATTCGGGTGTCGAGCCGGTCGAGTCGGGAATGGGCCGGGCGGCGGCGACCCCGGGGGCGCGCAAACTCGCCAAAGAACTCGGTATCGACCTCTGGTACGTCGCCGGTTCGGGCCCCGACGGTGCGGTGACGGTCGAGGATGTGCGCGGTGCGGTTCCGGTATCGCAGCCGCGCGCCACGGTGGCCGACACCGACGGCCCGGTCACGCCACCGACGCCCTCGGTCACCGATCCGAATGCGGGCATCGTGCGCCCCGCATCCCGCGAGGAACGCACGCCGATCAGCGGTATCCGCAAACGCACCGCGGCCGCCATGGTGGCGAGCGCGCGCACCATCCCACAGGCCAGCACCTTTGTCACCATCGACTTCACCGCATCGATGGAACTGCTCGACCACCTGCGTTGCACCAAGTCCTTCGAGGGTCTGGCGCTGACACCGCTGGCCCTGGTCGCCAAATCCGTACTCGCCGCACTCGCGGAATATCCGGGCATCAACGCCTGCTGGGACGAGGCGAATCAGGAGATCGTCACCAAGCACTATGTGAATCTCGGTGTCGCCGTCGCCACCGAACGCGGTCTGCTGGTGCCCAATCTCAAGGAAGCCCAGGCATTGAGCCTGCGCGACCTATGCCGGGAAATCGGCTGGCTCGCCGAGACGGCGCGGTCGGGCGGCGCCACCCCGACCGACCTGCGTGGCGGCACCTTCACCATCACCAATATCGGCGTCTTCGGTGTCGATGCCGGTGTTCCGCTGGTCGATCCGGGTCAGGCCGCGATCCTGTGCCTCGGCTCGATTCGCAAGCGTCCGTGGGTATTCCGTGACGAACTAGCCATCCGGTGGGTCACCACCATCGGTATCAGTTTCGACCATCGGATGATCGATGGTGAACTGGCGTCGCGCTTCCTCGCGACCGTCGCCGGATTGCTCGAGGATCCATTGACCTTGCTGAGCCGTATGTAGTCGGTGGGATCAATGCACTGTGAATGCCCCTGATGTGCGTCCACCAGACCGGGGGTCACGCCAGTAGAGTTGGTGTCGGCTGGCCGAGGAGTTGTGGTGATGGATGCCGAGCATGTCTCTGTATTGATCGTCGGCGCCGGGGCAGGCGGACTGGCAACGTCGGCGTTGCTCGTCAAGCACGGGGTTCGGTCGCTGCTGGTCGAAAAGCGACGCGAGATATTCATCTACCCCAAGGCCCGCAATTTGAGCTTCCGGAGCCTGGAGATCCTTCGTGGCCTCGGGCTGGCTGACGAGGTGCACGCCCTCGCTGAAGGCGCTTCCAATATGGTCGTCAAGCCGACTCTGAACAGCCCCGAACAAGAACTAGCTTTCGACGTCGACGCCATCTTCGCTCCGTTCGACGAACTCAGCCCCGAGCCGTCCGCGCAGTACTTCCCACAGAGCAAACTCGAGCCGCTCCTGCTCGCCTACACCCGGGGGCATGCGGGCGAGGTGCGCTACGGGACGGCGCTGTCGTCGTTCGAGCAGGACGCCAGCGGTGTCACAGCGGTACTGCGCGAACTGGATTCGGGCAAGTCGCATACCGTGCGGGCCGACTATCTGGTCGCCGCCGAAGGTGTGCACAGCCATACTCGCGACACGCTGGGGGTACCCACCTCCGGGTACGGTCCGATACCGATCTTCGTCGTCTCCGTCTACTTCCGCGCGCCCTGGCGGCAATTGCTTCCCGAGCTGGGGGATGGAGACGGCGTTCAGGTCAAGAACGCCGAGGTGGAAGGCATATTCTTGGTGGCCCAGGGGGATCTCGGCGTGTTCATCATCACGTACCTCCCCCGCAAGGGAGAGACCGCCGAGCAGTTCACCCCGCAGCGTTGTCACGACATACTCCTTGCGGCCATCGGTGAGCCGATGGAGGTGCGGATCGTCGATATCGTGCCGTGGCAGCCCTACGAGCAGGTGGCCGCGCAGTTCCAGCGCGGCCGGGTCCTGCTGGTCGGCGACACGGCGCACACCATGCCACCGTTCAAGGCCGGGGGCGCCAACGTTGCCATCCAGAGTGCACACAATCTGGCCTGGAAACTGGCCGCAGTCCTCGACGGCACGGCCGGACCGGGCTTGCTGACCACCTACCACGCCGAGCGGTACCCGGTGGGGCGTTTTTGCGCACGCCAGTCGCTGACCGGGCCGGCTCTGGCGTTCCTACGGTTGGACGATGACAGACCGCAGCTCCCAGCAGGCGAGGAGCGACCCCTGTTCTCCATGCTCGCGGGTTACCGATACTGGTCGGCAGCGGTGGTGACCGGCGAGCCCGCGCCGGACGACCCCGACGCGGTGTCATTGGTGGAGGAGTTGCGAGCACAACCCGGCACCCGGGTGCCGCATGTCTGGTTGCGGCGAAACGGGGAGCGCGCCTCGACGCTCGACCTGCTGGGTCCCGGGTTCACCTTGTTCGCCGCGGACGACGGGGCGAGGTGGTCCGTCGCCGCAGCTTCGACGTCGTCCGACCTGGGGGTCCCCATCGCTGTGCATTGCATCGGCTCCGCCGGCGATGTCGTCGACACCGCCGGCGCGTGGGCGGCAGCCACCGGGCTGGCCTCGTCCGGGGCCCTGTTGATCCGGCCGGACGATTTCGTCGGATGGCGAGCAGATGAGATGCCCGCAGACCCCGCCTCCGCCTTGCGACGTGCGCTCTCGGCCATCCTGGCCCGAGCTTGACGTCCTAGCCAGATCAGCTGGTCGAAGCCGCACGGCTGCGTCCACCGAGATCGAGGATCCGCTCACGCTCTCGAGCCGGATGTAGTCACGCCTCCGGGTCGCCGTAGTGTGCGGCGATGTCCTGGGAGCCGCTCCAGCGGCTGTAGGTGGGCGACTGTGGCCAAC
This sequence comes from Nocardia sp. NPDC051990, assembly GCF_040680755.1. NCBI lineage: Bacteria > Bacillati > Actinomycetota > Actinomycetes > Mycobacteriales > Nocardiaceae > Nocardia > Nocardia sp. NPDC051990. The sequence continues at coordinate 46,885 of NZ_JBFAXH010000022.1, forward strand.
CCTCCGGCGAGTCCTGCCATTGCTCCTGCCGCCCGTACGGCAACAAGTCGATCAGCGCGAAGCTGTAACTGAGTTGCTCGACGCCGCGGCCGTTGGTGTGCCAGGTGCGATAGACCTTGTCGCCGTCGCGCAGGAATACGTTGACCGCGAATTCCCCGCCGGGCGGCGCGCCGACGTCGGTGCCGAATGTACTGTTCGCCGTGGAATACCAGGCCATTGTGTTTCCGACCCGCCGCTGGTAGGCGATCGCCTCGTCGATCGGTCCCTGGGTGACGATGACGAACCGGGCATCGTAGTTGTCCAGGAATCCCAACCGGGTGAACTGTGAGGTGAACCAGGTACAACCACCGCACTGCCACTTCTCGCCCGGGAACCACATGTGGTTGTAGACGATGAGCTGTGACTTACCGTCGAAGATCTCCGCCAGCAGGACCGGCCCGTCCGCGCCCTCGAGGGTGTACTCGGGCATTTCGACCATCGGCAGGCGGCGCCGCTGGGCGGCGATCGCATCAAGTTCTCGAGTCGCTGCCTTTTCCCGGATACGCAGCGCGTCGAGTTGGTGCTGCCAGGTGTCGGCATCGACGATGGGCGGCAGGGTATTCATTGTGTTCCTCCCTGATCATGTTGCGTTTGCAGATAGAGACTCCGCCCGGTCGACAAACTGATCGGTCGCCGGAAAAAGTCCCGGAACTCGCCGAGATGGGCTCGTTACTACCCCTTGGCACCACTTTCGGAACATACTGGTATATCCGCTGGTCATCGCATGAGAACCGTAGTTGGGCGTCAACGGAAAGCGGAGGGCAAAAGCATGACGATTCTGCTCCAGGTACTCGAGCAGAGCTTCACGCCGACCACGCCATGGGAACGGCGCAAATTCACCTTTGTCAATGCCGACAAGGTCGTCGGCATGCGACTGGACGGACAGTCCGGCGTCTGGCTGGACCTGTCCCGCCCCGGTGAATCACAGCGTCTGGCCCGCACCCTGGACCCACGTGAAGCAGTCACGTTCCTGATCAACACCTTCGCGAAGATCGCCGAGTGCGAGGAGCGCGGTGGGTCGTGGCTGATCGGGCACGATGGCGCGCATCCGGAGTCCATCTCGGCCACCAGATTCCCGCCGCGGACGAGTGAAGTCGCCGATGACGAACTGCTGGCTCGCGCCTGGCTGTGAGTCTTGACCGGCTCCGATTCGGCGCCAGCTGGGTTCTGATGAATGTCGGTCCGTGCGGGTACATCTGGCACCGTGCTTGCCGAGACCCGACGATGGTTGCCTGCCCTGCTCGCGGCGGTGTGTTTCGCGCTGCCCGGATGCACCGAGCCGGTCGCGCCCGCACCCTCGGGGATGGCAGCTGGCGGAGCCGGCGGGATGGGTGAACTCAGCATTCCCACCCGGGTTCAGCTCGAAAAATTGCTCGCTTCGGTGCGGGTCGCAGCGGCGCGGGCACATCCCGGCGGTTATGAGCGCGGTTGTCGGGAAGGGCAGCGGTGCGTATTCGGACCGTCGTGGACCGATGACTACGACGGTCCGGGCGGACATGACGGTTGCGATACCCGCAACAACGTGCTGAGTGCGCAGCTGACCGGGGTGAGCTTCCGACCCGGTACTCACGACTGTGTGGTCACCGCGGGCACGCTCGACGATCCGTACACCGGCGAACGGATCACCTTCAGCAAGGCCGATGCGCGCGATATCCAGATCGACCATGTCTATCCGCTGGCCGCGGCCTGGGATTTGGGCGCGGTGCACTGGCCGCTCGAGCGGCGGGTGCGTTTCGCCAACGATGTCGATGTGAATCTGCTGGCCACCGCGGCGTATGCCAACCAGGCCAAGGGTGACAGCACAGCGTCCGAATGGCTGCCGCCCGTCCGCACGAACCATTGTTTCTATGCGGGCAAGTACCTGCGGGTGGCGGTCCGGTACGACCTACCGGTGACCGCCGCCGACCATGCCGTGCTGAGCGGCATTGCCAGCTCGTGCCCGTAGCGACCTATACGCCGGTGGCGACCGGACGTTTCGGATCGTTCGACCATTGCGACCACGAGCCCGGATACAGGGCCGCTTCGATGCCCGCGGCGGCGAGTGCGGCGACCTGATGGGCCGCGGTCACACCGGACCCGCAGTAGACCGCGACCGGCCCGGACCCGAATGCGGCGAAGCGATCTCGCAAAGCGTCCACGCTGCGGAATCGGCCGTCGGGGTCGAGGTTCTCCGTGGTCGGTGCGCTGATCGCGCCTGGAATGTGGCCGGCTTGCGGATCGACCGGCTCCACCTCGCCGCGGTAGCGCTCGCTCGCTCGCGCGTCGAGCAGGATGCCGGACCATTTGGCGACCGCATCGGCATCGATGACCGGCAGCTGACCCGGTTTCACCTCGATATCACCGAGTTCGGGATCGGCTTCCTCGCCGGTGGCGATCGCACCGCCCGAACCGGTCCACGCGGGCAGACCGCCGTCGAGAATCCGCACATCCACGATTCCGGCCCAGCGCAGCAGCCACCAGGCTCGCGCCGCCGCCATGCCGCCGGTCGCGTCATAGACGACCACCGGATCGCCGGTCCGCAGGCCCCAGCTGCGTGCGCATTTTTCGAGCTGCGTGGGATCCGGCAGCGGATGCCGCCCGCGCGCCGGAGATGGCGGTGCGGCCAGTTCGGTCTCCAAATCGACGAAGACCGCGCCCGGAATATGGCCATCCAGATAATGCTGCGGGCCGTCCGGATCGCCGAGCGCCCAACGCACATCGAGTAGACGAACCCGTTTATCCGCCAATACTTCCCGAAGTTCATCCGCCGAGATCAGTACCGCGCTCAACAACGCTCCGTTCCGCCTCTCTGTTCCGCCTCTGCGAATATTCAGGCCATACTAGTTAGGGCCACTAAGCCCAGGTGCAGGTCCTGCGTCATGTGCCACATCAATTTTGGGCATACCCGACGAGTTACCCATGTACTCGCCAGATCAGACGGTATGTTCGCGTTCGAGTTGGATGTGGATCAGGCGATGCACCCTGGCTGGATGCCGCATCACCCTGGCTGCGTGTTGTGGAATTCAGTCCAGTTTCCCGCGACTGGCTGTGACAACTGGACTGATGACCGGGGAGGATTCCAGAAATGTCCAGGCTTTCCCCGGCGCTCGCCGACACTCCTACCCCGGCCCACCGTGACGCGCGGCTCGCGCAGCCGGTCGGGGCCGGTGTGGTCACTGCGCTGGTCGGATTCACCAGCTCGTTCGCGGTGGTACTGAACGGGTTGACGGCGGTCGGGGCCACCTCGGCACAGGCGGCTTCGGGACTGCTCGCGCTCTGCCTCACCCAGGCCATCGGGATGATGCTGCTGAGTTATCGGTATCGATTGCCGATCACATTGGCCTGGTCGACGCCGGGTGCGGCACTGCTCGCCAGCACCGGTGCGGTCGTCGGTGGCTGGGCCGCGGCGGTCGGGGCGTTCGCGATCACCGGTGTGCTGATCGTGATTACCGGACTGTGGCAGCGGCTCGGCAATCTGGTGGCCGCGATTCCGGTGGAGATCGCGCAGGCGATGCTCGCCGGTGTGCTGCTGCCGCTGTGTCTCGCACCGGTGAAGGCCGTGCACGCCAGTCCGGCGGTGGTGGTGCCGGTGGTCGTGGTCTGGCTGGTGCTGCAACGGTTCGCCAAGCGTTGGGCGGTGATCGCGGCCTTCACCGCTGCGGCGATCGGGGCGGGCATCAGTATTGCGGTGCAGCACAAGCATCTCGATCTCGCGGCGATGCGGCCATCGCTCGAATTGACAGTGCCGCACTGGAGTTGGCAGGCGGCGATCGGCATCGCCATCCCGCTCTACATCGTCACGATGGCCTCCCAGAACATTCCGGGCACCGCCGTGATGAAGTCCTTCGACTACCGCGTTCCTTGGCGCGCTTCGATGTCCGTCACCGGAATCGGCACCGTTCTGGGCGCACCGGCGGGCGGGCACGCCATCAATCTGGCCGCGATCAGTGCCGCGCTCTCGGCCGCCCCGGCCGCGCATCCGGATCCGAAGCGCCGCTGGATCGCGGCCTTCACCACCGGTGCCTCCTATGTGGTGCTCGCCCTCGGCTCGGCGGCGCTGGTCACCCTGATCGCCACCGCGCCCAAGGGCACGCTGGAAACCGTTGCGGGCCTCGCCCTGCTGGCCACTCTCGCGGCCGCCCTCGCCGGTGCCCTGAAATCCGAACAGCACCGCGAGGCGAGCATTGTCACGTTCCTGATCGCCGCGTCCGGTGTCGGGTTCCTCGGCATCGGTGCGGCCTTCTGGGCCCTGGTCGTGGGTCTTGTCGTGCGCAAGGTCCTCGCCCGCCGACCGTAGTTGTCGGTACCCGTCGTTACGCTGCGCCGCATGAAAGCCATCGGCACGTTCTCTGTCGCCTCCTTCACCCCAACCGATGTCGTGCCGGATCCGGCCATCAGCACCGCGCTGCCGGTCGGCATCGCGCAGATCGAGAAGGAGTTCGCGGGCGAGATCACCGGGCGGTCCGCGACCCTGTTCACCGCCGCCTTCGACCAGGCGACGGGGGTGGGGACCTATGTCGCCATGGAGTCCTTCGACGGCGCACTGCACGATCGCGCGGGTAGCTTCAACTTCGCCCATTCGGCGACCACCAACGGCACCGACCGCACCGCCGAATTCTTCACCATCGTGCCGACCAGCGGCACCGGTGCGCTGGTCGGTATCACCGGAACCGGCGGTCTCTCCGTCGACGCCGATGGTGTGCACCGCATCTGGTTCGATTACGAACTCGACTGAGCGTTCCAGGCCCGACGGGACGCGGCTGGCCATCGCGGCTGTCGGACCCGCCTGATTGGATGGGGTGATGCTGCACGGTCTGTGGTCGCCGGGATCGGGCTTGCTGCTCTGGCAGCAGGCGCCGGTCGTCGCGCTACCCGAACCATTGGGTGGGGTGCTGGCGGCGTCGAAGTTCCGGCACAGGGCGAAGGTGCTGGTCAGCGGGTCGCAGCAGGCGACCGAGCAGATCAGGGCGCATGCGATTGTGCCCGCCGCGGCCGCGGTCGTGCTGCGCCAGCGGCTGCCGGTCGACGCGGTGTCGGGGGATCTGCGGTTTCTCGCGCATGTGGCGCAGGGGGTCGAGCGGTGGGTGCGGGCCGGGCGGGTGGTGCCGGAGCTGCGCCGGGACGACGGGCAGTGGTGGGTGCGCTGGCGGTTGGTCGGTGGCGAGCGGCAGCGTGCTTGGCTGGCGGAATTGGCGGTGGCGATGCCGCCCGCACTGCGCGTCGCGGGGAAGCCCGGGACTCTGCTCGAGGATATGGTCACCGAACTCGCCGATCCGATCGTCCGGGAGCTGATGGATCCACCGCCGTCGGCACATCCGCTGGTGGCCGCACTCATCGATGACGTCGCCTTGGATGACGGCAGCCATCAGCTGGCCGAGGTGTTGGAGCGCTGGCGGGCGAGTCTGACCGGAGACGAGCCGGAGTTGGTGCTGCGGCTGCTGGAGCCCGAGGGCGATATCGCGCTCGGCGAGGCCGATGCCGATGTGGCGCTGTGGCGACTGCAGGTTTGTCTGCGTGCCGATGGTGAAGCACCGAATCCGGTTCCGCTACTGGGTGATCCGGTGCTGGTCCGCACCGCGATCGAGAAATTGGGCGAGGCCACGCGGGCCTATCCGCGCCTGCGCGACCTGCCGAACGATCCGCAGTCGATGGACCTGCTGTTACCGACCGAGGTGGTCGCGGATCTGGTCGAACACGGCGCGCATGCGCTGCAGGCGGCGGGGGTGCGGCTGCTGCTGCCGCGGGCCTGGAATATCAGCGCCCCGACCATGCGGCTGCGGGTGGAGAGCACCGTACCCGCCGCCGAGAGCACGGTGGGTATGCGCGGACTCGTCTCCTACCGTTGGGAACTCGCCATCGGCGATACCGTGCTGACCAAGGCCGAAATGGCACGGCTGATTCGTTCGAAATCGGATCTGGTGCAGCTGCGCGGGGAGTGGGTGCAGGCCGACCACAAGGTGCTGGCCGCCGCCGCCCGCTATGTCGCCGCCCATCTCGACGACACCGAAATCACCTTCGCCGATCTGGTCGGCGAACTCGTCACCGGCCATGTCGAGAAGGTGCCGATTACCGAGGTCAGCGCAACCGGCTGGGCCGCAGACCTGTTGGACCAGACCCGCGAGCCGGTACCGGTGACTCCGCCGGTCGGTTTGAAGGCGCAGTTGCGGCCGTATCAGGAGCGCGGGTTGGCCTGGCTCGCCACCATGAGCCGCTACGGCGTCGGCGGAATCCTGGCCGATGACATGGGACTGGGGAAGACCGTGCAGGTGTTGGCCCTGCTCGTGCACGAGCGCGAGGGCGCGGGGACCGACGGCGCCGGACCCACGCTGCTGGTGTCCCCGATGTCGGTCGTCGGCAACTGGCAGCGTGAGGCCGAGCGTTTCGCCCCTGATCTGCGGGTATTGGTGCACCACGGTGCAGGCCGCAAGTCCGGCACGGAGCTGGGCGAGGCCGTTGCGGATGCGGATCTGGTGATCACCACATACTCGCTCCTGGCAAGGGACGCAGCCGAATTGGCGCGGCAGCAGTGGGATCGGGTGGTGCTCGACGAGGCGCAGCACATCAAGAACGCGGCGACCAGGCAGGCCAAGGCGGCGCGGGCACTGCCCGCCCGACATCGGTTGGCGCTCACCGGAACTCCGGTGGAGAACCGTCTCGAAGAGTTGCGCTCGATTCTGGACTTTACGATGCCGAAAGTGCTCGGTAGCGCACAGACCTTCCGTGCCCGGTTCGCCGTCCCGATCGAACGCGATCGGGATGAGAACGCCATCAGCCGTTTGCGCACCGTCACGCAGCCGTTCGTACTGCGCCGGGTGAAAACCGATCCCGCCGTCATCAGTGATCTGCCGGAGAAACTGGAGATGACGGTGCGCGCCAACCTGACCGTCGAGCAGGCGGCGCTGTATCAGGCGGTCGTCGACGACATGCTGGCCAAACTGAAGGATGCGAAGGGTATGGCACGCAAGGGCGCCGTACTCGGCGCGCTGACCCGGCTCAAACAGGTCTGCAACCATCCCGCGCATTTCCTCGGCGACGGCTCCGGCGTGCTGCACCGCGGCAGTCACCGCTCCGGCAAGCTCGCCCTGGTAGAGGACGTACTCGATGCGGTGCTGGCGGACGGTGAGAAGGCATTGCTGTTCACCCAGTTCCGCGAATTCGGTGATCTCATCGCACCCTATCTGACCGAGCGCTTCGGCACGGCGATCCCGTTCCTGCACGGTGGCGTGCCGAAGAAGCGGCGCGACACCATGGTCGAGCGCTTCCAAGAGCCGGTTGGCCCACCGCTGATGTTGTTGTCGCTCAAGGCCGGTGGCACCGGCTTGAACCTTACGGCCGCCAATCACGTTGTGCACCTGGATCGTTGGTGGAATCCCGCCGTCGAGAACCAGGCCACCGACCGCGCCTTCCGGATCGGTCAGCAGCGCAATGTGCAGGTGCGCAAACTGATCTGCGTCGATACCATCGAGGAGAAGATCGACGAAATGATCAGCGGTAAACGCCAGCTCGCCGATCTGGCCATCGGTGCGGGCGAGAACTGGATCACCGAATTGAGCACGGACGAATTGCACCGGCTCTTTGCCCTCGGCGCGGAGGCGGTCGGCGATTGAGCCCCTTCGACGACTACAGCAAGTACGGCAAGCGTCGCCCGGTGCGCGGCGGGGTCGAAACACGCAGCCGCCGTGGCGGATTCGGCCGCACCTGGTGGGGTAAGGCCCTGATCGAGGCGGTCGAGCAGATGGCCGAACCTGGTCGACTCGCGCGTGGCCGCACCTATGCCAGGGCCGGACAGGTCGTGAGCTATCGGATCGAACCCGGTGCGGTCACCGCGGAAGTGCAAGGGAGTCAGCCGCGCCCGTTCACCTCGGTATTCGCCATTCGGCCACTGCGCGATGAGGAACTCGAACTGCTCATCGAGACCATCCGGACCACGCCGGGTGTACTGGCCGAAATCGCCTCTGGTGCATTGCCGACGAGCCTCGGCGAGCACCTGCTCCCGACCACGGCCGCGGATCTCGACTTCTCCTGCACCTGCCCGGATTCCGGCTGGCCGTGCAAACATGTGGCCGCGCTCTGCTATCTGCTCGCCGAACGCCTCGACGAGCGCCCTCGCGAAATCCTCACCCTGCGCGGCCTCGACCTGGACACCCTCATTATCGGCATCGAACGTGAAGCGGCCCCAACAGTCTCCGACGACCCCTACGGCGACCGCACCGCATTGCCCGATCTCCCGAAGGTCGAATTCCGCCCCGCCATCGATGACCTGGAGCCGACCCTGTTACGCCGCGCACTGCGCATGACCGCCGAGGACGAACCGATGGCCGCGGCCGGACTGCGCGATCTCCGCGCACTCTACGAAGCCTTGGATCGCTGATGTTGTTGTCCGGTTATCAACACGGCCGCGAAACACAATGTGGCAAACACGATCGTCGGGTGCTGTGATGACCGACGATCTGGGGGCAGCCGTGTATCTCGACCGCCCGGTGCGTCGGGTGGTGTCGCTGGTGCCGTCGCTGACCGAGGCCGTCGCGGTGAGTCGTCCCGAAGTCATTGTCGCGGCGACGGATTGGTGTACACATCCCGCAGAGCTGGACGTCGAGCGGGTGCGCGGCACCAAGAATCCGAATGTGCGCCGAATCATCGAGCTCGCACCGGATCTGGTGCTGTGCAATCAGGAAGAGAATCGCCGCATCGATGTGGAGCGGCTGCGGGATGCGGAAATCCCGGTGTGGGTCACCAGAATCGAAACATTGGACGAAGGCTTCACTTCGCTGCGTCGACTTTTCACCGAAGCCCTGAACGGTTCGGTGCCGGATTGGCTTGTCGAGGCCGAAATATCCTGGGCCGCATCAACTCCCGAGCCGCCGCGCAATACCGTCATCCCCATCTGGCGCAACCCCTGGATGGTGGTCGGCCACAACACCTTCACCGGTGACCTGGCGGCCCGCCTCGGCCTCCGACTCGTGCACGCCGACCGCACCGAGCGCTATCCGCATGTCTCCGAGAACGAGCTGACTCGCGATGTCGAACTCGTTCTGCTCCCCGACGAACCCTACGAATTCACCAGATCCGATGGCCCCGATGCCTTCCCGGGCCTGCCGGTCGCTTTGATCGAAGGCCGCAGCCTCACCTGGTACGGCCCATCCCTGGCCACCGCCCGCGAAACCCTGACCCGCCAAATCACCGAAGCCTTCATAGCCTGATCGCTACGGATCGAAATGCCTACCGCGCCGCGTAGCCCGGTGTTATTCGATTCGGTAGGTTCGTTGGGCATTGGTTCGGAAGATCTGCTCCAGCTCCTTGTGGCCGCCGCCGTGCTCGGTAATTGCCGTGGCGACGATCTCGGCGCTGTCGGCAATGGTCGTAATCGGTTTGTCCACTGGGAAATTGGAGCCCCATAGGAGCCGGTCCGCGCCGAAGACATCGAAGGCGTGCTCGACGAGCGGGCGAATTCGATCCAGCAGTACTGGAATCGGTGTCGACGTGCCGCGTGGCGGTACCGGGTGGCCGAGGATCGGCATCATCAAACCACTGACTTTCGCCACCACATTGGGGTTTTCGGCGAGCGCGGTGAGATCGTCGCGCCAGCGGACGAAAAGTTCCCGGCGCAGACTCGGATTCGTTCCGGTGCGTTTGCCGACCGGGCCGAAAATCCCCGCGGGTGTGGCGAGATGGTCGAGCACAATCGGGACTTCCGGAAAGCGCTCGGCCAGTGCCGTCACATCGGGTAGCGCATGTGAATACGCCCAGGCCTCGAAGGAGAGCCCGCGCTCGGCCAATGCCGCGAAGCCATCCAGGAATTCCTCGGTGGTGAGTGCGCTCTCGCGGTCGGTATAGGGCCGGACATACGGATCCGGATGGTGCGCGACATGCGCGCGAATGCCGCGCAGCAGTGGCGATGCGGCCATATGGGCATCGAGCAGCACCGTGAAATCCGGTGCCGCCGGATCGGCACTCCCGATGATTGCGCCGAGTGCCGGATGGTCGCCGGTGAATGGCAGCTCGGCCACCCACTTCGTTTCATCGGCCGCGGCCAGCGTCCCCTTTCCGGTCCAGCCGACCTCGATATGCACGATCGACTCGATCGGGACGCCATCGGCGTCCGCGCGGTAATTCGCGGGCAGATATGGATTCGCATACGCGGTCGGATCCCCGACGAATTCCCGGTCCCGGCGCGGTGCCACCCGCTTGGCCAGATCGATCGGAATGGGCAGCATCCGGAGCAACTTCGCGGTCCGGCTGAATTCGCGCGGTGTGCGGAACGGATCCCATTGATGAATATGGCTGTCGATAATCCGGATATCCGAGAGATCCATGACCGCCATCCCAACCACGCCGAAGGCCCTGACTTCGCGATTGTCACACGCGCGCGGGCGGGTGCGTTCGGAATCAGTGGGAACCGTATGCGGACAGGAACGTCCGCACCGCCGCATCGGCGATATCGCGCTGCTCGGCATCGCTCACCTCGCGGGTGCCGAGCCGGGACCGTGCCTCCAGCGGCGCGGTGAGCAGGGCGAGCAGTTGTTCGGCGGCCTGCGCCGGATCGGCGGTCTGTAGCCGACCCGAAAGGGCGAGTCGCGCGAGCCGATCGGCCAGCGCCTCGGCTACTCGCCGCGAGGTCCGCTCCAGCACAGTATCGGCCAGGTCCGGGAACGCCGCGAGTTGCGCGTAGGTCAGTGCGCGTAGCGAACGGGCGCGCTCGCCGGCGCATTCCGCGAGCAGTGCGCGCGCCATCGTGGTGAGGGCGACAGACAGATCGTCGCCGGGCTCGCGGAGGCGATCGACGATCGTGAGGGTCTCGGCGGCCACGGCATCGGCGGCGGCCAAAACGGCGTGCCGGAAGAGGGTCTGCTTGTCATTGAGGTGGTTGTAGACCGTCGGTTTGGCGACGCCCGCCTCGTCCGCGATCTCCTGCACACAGGCCTTGTCGTAGCCGCGTCGCGCGAAGACGGTGAATGCGACGTCCAGGATCGCCTGCCGCTTATCGATGCGGCCGCGCGCCGTCGTTGTACCCGTCACCCCTGCATATTAACGCCTGAATGAACTGATGGGTTCACTCTTGTGCACCTACCAGTCAGTTATCTAGATTGAACTGGCAGGTTCAAAACAGGGAGGTATCCATGATCGTTCATCTGTTGCGCTTCGGGTTCCGCGAAGAGACGACCGAGGCGCAGAAGGCCGAGGTACTCGCGTTGATGAAGCGCACCGCATCGGTCGAATCGGTGTCCTTCGCAACCGTCGGCCGCAACCTCGGCGACGCGAGCGAAGGGCTGACTCACGCCTATTGCGTCGGCATCGAGGATCTGGCGGCGCTGGAGCGCTATATGCACGATCCGGTCCACCTGGCCGGTGACCCGCAGATCATCCCGCACTTCCAGAAGATCGCCATCGGACCTGATGTATCGGATGAGCCGGATCCCGAACTGCGCGACAAGATCATGGCGCTGCATGCGGCCAAGGTGGCGAAGTACCCGGGGTGGGCACGTCAGCTGGATTCGATTCCGGAGGTGCGAATCTTCTGACGGCCCAACCTATTTCACACGTTGCGGCGGTACTGGCCGCCGACGGTGAAGAAGGTGTCGGTGATCTGTTGCAGCGTGCAGACCCGGGCGGCGTCCATCAGCACCTCGAAGATGTTGTCATCGGTGCGGGCCACCGCGTCCAAGCGGGCGAGCGCGGCATGTGCGGAATCGCGATGGTTGTTCTGGAATTGGCGCACGCGCTGCAGCTGTGACTGCTTCTCGGCCTCGGTGCCGCGGGCCAGTTCGATGACCCGATGCGGTTCGCCGTGTGGGTTGCGGAAGGTATTGACGCCGATGATCGGCAGCGAACCATCGTGTTTGCGGTGCTCGTAACGCATGGATTCGTCTTGGATCTTGCCCCGCTGATACCCGGTCTCCATGGCGCCGAGGACCCCGCCGCGCTCGCTGATGCGCTCGAATTCGGTGAGCACGGCCTCCTCCACGAGATCGGTGAGCTCATCGATGAGAAAGCTACCCTGGAGCGGATTCTCGTTCATCGCGACGCCCCACTCGCGGTTGATGATGAGCTGAATGGCCAGCGCCCGGCGCACCGATTCCTCGGTGGGGGTGGTCACTGCCTCGTCATAGGCATTGGTGTGCAGGCTGTTGCAGTTGTCATAGATGGCGGTGAGCGCCTGCAGGGTGGTGCGAATGTCGTTGAAGCTCATCTCCTGTGCGTGCAGCGACCGGCCCGAGGTCTGTACGTGGTACTTCAACTTCTGCGAACGCTCATTGGCGCCGTAGCGATCTCGCATGGTGATGGCCCAGATGCGCCGTGCTACCCGGCCGATCACCGAATACTCCGGATCCATGCCGTTGGAGAAGAAGAACGACAGGTTCGGCGCGAAATCGTCGATCCGCATGCCCCGGGCGAGATATGCCTCGACGTAGGTGAATCCATTGGCGAGGGTGAAGGCCAGCTGGCTGATCGGATTCGCGCCCGCCTCGGCGATGTGATAGCCGGAAATCGAGACCGAGTAGAAGTTGCGAACGTCGTTGCGCACGAACCATTCCTGGATATCGGCCATCATGCGCAGACTGAATTCGGTAGAGAAGATGCAGGTGTTCTGGCCCTGATCCTCCTTGAGGATGTCGGCCTGAACGGTGCCGCGCACGGTCGCCAGGGTGCGCGCCGTGATATCCGAGACCTCCTCGGCGGTGGGCTCGCGGCCCTCGGCAGCCGAGAAGCGTTCCAGCGCTTGGTCGATGGCGGTATTGAGGAAATAGGCCAGGATGGTGGGGGCTGGGCCGTTGATCGTCATCGATACCGAGGTGGTCGGCGCGGTCAAGTCGAAGCCGTCGTAGAGCGCCTTCATATCGTCGAGCGAGGCGATCGAGACGCCGGAGGTACCGACCTTGCCGTAGATATCCGGGCGTTCGGCGGGATCGTGACCGTAGAGCGTCACCGAATCGAACGCGGTGGAAAGTCGTGTCGCATCGGCATGTTCGCTGAGCACCTTGAAGCGCTGGTTGGTTCGGAACGGATCGCCCTCACCGGCGAACATTCGCGCCGGATCCTCGTTATCGCGCTTGAACGCAAAGACGCCCGCGGTGAACGGGAACCGTCCGGGCAGATTCTCCGAGCGCAGGAATCGCAGCAGCTCACCGTGATCGGTGCAGCGTGGCAGCGCGACGCGCGGAATCGAATTGCCGGACGGTGTCTCCCGGCGCAGCGGGGTGTGGATCTCGCGATGACGAACCCGAACCACCTGCTCCTCGCCCCGATAAGATTCGGCCAGTGCGGGCCAACCCGCGAGCAGTTCGGCATTGTCGGCATGCAATGCGGCGCGGGCTTTTTCGGCGAGATCGGCGACCGCGGTGTCATCGGGCAACTCGGCCGCCACCTGTTCGAGCCGCTGCAAACGTTGTGCCGCAACGATTTGCGTGGCGGTATCGGCGTGGTAGTCGCGGACCGTTTCGGCGATCTCGGCGAGATAGCGCACCCGGGCAGGTGGGATGATCTGGGCGAACCTGGTGGAGGAGCGGGTGTCCACCTTCGGAAGTACGCCGGGCTCCATGTGCAGACCGCGCTCAGCGAGCAATCCGGTGAGGTGCTGGTAGAGCGCCGTCACCCCGTCGTCGTTGAAAGTGGCCGCGCTGGTTCCGAATACCGACATTTCCTCGGGCGCCTTGGTGAACTCCTCGCGATTGCGAATCAGCTGGCGTGCGACATCACGCAGCGCGTCTTCCGCGCCTCGGCGCTCGAACTTATTGATCGCCACCACATCCGCGTAATCCAGCATGTCGATCTTTTCCAGCTGGGAGGCGGCGCCGAATTCCGGTGTCATCACATACATCGATACGTCGACGTGGTCGGTGACGGCGGCATCGCCCTGGCCGATGCCAGGGGTTTCCAGAATCACCAGGTCGTATCCCGCTGCCTTGCAGGCGGTCACGATGGCGTCGATATTCCGCGGCAGTTCGTGTCCGCCGCGAGTGGCCAGGGAGCGGAAGAAGATGTGCTCGCCGTCGAGAGCGTTCATCCGGATGCGGTCGCCGAGTAGTGCGCCGCCGCCGCGTCGCCGGGTCGGATCGACCGCGAGAATCGCGACGCGCAACTTGTCCTGCTGATCCGAACGCAGCCGGCGCACCAATTCATCGGTGAGCGAGGACTTTCCGGAACCGCCGGTGCCGGTGATGCCGAGTACCGGCACCATGCGCGCGGCAGCGGCCGACGCCAGGGTCTGTCGATCGGACTCCGACAGTGTGTCCTGCTGCAGACAGGTGATCGCGCGGGCGAGCGCGGCCCGCTCACCGGCGAGTACCGCGCTCAGCACCGGCGGCTCGGCGGCGAGATCGAAATCGCAGGTGCGGATCAGCTGATTGATCATGCCGGGCAGGCCGAGTCGCTGGCCGTCCTCGGGGGAGAAGATGGTCACCCCGGATTCGGCGAGGCGCGCGATTTCCTCGGCGACGATCACCCCACCGCCACCACCGAAGATCCGGACATGGTCGGCACCGGCCTTCTTCAGTGCGTCCGCGAGGTATTCGAAGTACTCGACATGTCCGCCCTGATACGAACTCACCGCGACGCCCTGGGCATCCTCGGTGAGCACCGCATCCACAACCTCGCTGACCGCGCGATTGTGCCCGAGGTGAATGACCTCGGCGCCCTGCGCCTGCAGGATCCGCCGCATGATGTTGATCGCCGCGTCGTGCCCGTCGAAGAGCGCGGCCGAGGTCACGAATCGGACGGGATGAGTGGGCGTGTAGAGCGCGGTGCTGTCGGCCACGGGGTCCTCCGATGGAGATCCTGTTTGGCGCCCGATACTAGGACGTCATACTAATCTTACGGTGATGGCAGTCACAGCGCCAGATGGATGCGCCCCGCATCGATGGCCGGTTGTCGGGGTCTGCTGACCCGTGAGTTTGTCGCATGGTGGGGCCGAATCATCGAGCGGGCCAAGGGATCGCCACACTCGCGCATCCCGGCGCTGTGGCGGAACCGGTCGTCGAGGTCGTCCGCCTGACCTGTCGATCCGGCCGCTCGATGAGACTGCCGGCGAAGGTAGTTCGCTCGGTAGTTGCCGTGGGATAAGTCACACCGTCTATATTTACTTGGACATCCAACTATAGGATGACCGTAGATCGCATATGGCGCGGTGTCTACTACGAGAACAGGACTGGCATGGTTCGCGAACTCACTCACTACATCGGCGGACAGCACGTCGCCGGGACCTCGGGCAACTTCGGCGATGTCTTCGACCCGAATACCGGCCAGGTACAGGCGCGAGTGCCGCTGGCGAGTAGAGCCGAGGTCGATGCCGTCATCGCGAATGCGGCCGAGGCGCAGCGGGTGTGGGCCGCGTTCAATCCGCAGAAGCGGGCCCGCGTGCTGATGAAGTTCCTGACCCTGGTGCAGGACGAGATGGATTCCCTTGCGGCCCTGCTGTCTGCCGAGCACGGTAAGACCATTGCCGACGCCAAGGGGGATATCCAGCGCGGTATCGAGGTCATCGAATTCGCAGCGGGTATTCCGCATCTGCTCAAGGGTGAGTACACCGAGAGCGCGGGCACCGGCATCGACGTATACTCCATGCGCCAGCCGCTCGGTGTGGTTGCGGGCATTACCCCGTTCAACTTCCCGGCCATGATCCCGCTGTGGAAGGCCGGTCCGGCATTGGCATGCGGAAATGCCTTCGTGCTCAAGCCATCCGAGCGCGATCCTTCGGTGCCGCTGCGGCTGGCCGAGCTGTTCCGCGAAGCAGGTCTACCCGCGGGCGTATTCAACGTGGTCAACGGCGATAAGGAAGCGGTCGACGCGATCCTGAATTCGCCGACCATCAAGGCCGTCGGCTTCGTCGGTTCCACCCCGATCGCGCAGTACATCTACGAGACCGCGACCGCGAATGGCAAACGTGCGCAATGCTTCGGCGGTGCCAAGAACCATGCGATCGTCATGCCGGACGCCGACCTCGACGATGTCGCCGACCAGCTCATCGGCGCGGGCTACGGCTCGGCGGGTGAGCGCTGTATGGCCATCTCGGTCGCCGTCCCGGTCGGTACGGAGACCGCGGATCGCCTGCGCGAGAAGCTGATCGAGCGGATCGACAAGCTGAATGTCGGACGCTCCGACGATGCCGGTGCCGATTTCGGCCCGCTGGTCACCAAGGACGCGCTCGGCCGAGTCGAGAACTACGTCCAGATCGGTGTCGATGAGGGGGCCGAGCTGGTGATCGACGGCCGTGGCCTCGCGGTCGACGGCGCCGAGGGCGGGTACTTCACCGGTGCAACGCTTTTCGACAAAGTCACCCCGGAAATGCGGATCTACAAAGAGGAGATCTTCGGCCCGGTGCTGTCGATCGTGCGGGCCAAGGATTACGACGAGGCGCTGGCCCTGCCCAACGAGCACGAATACGGCAACGGCGTAGCGATCTTCACCCGCGACGGCGATACCGCACGGGATTTCGCCGCCCGGGTGCAGGTCGGCATGGTCGGGATCAATGTGCCGATTCCGGTGCCGATCGCGTACCACACCTTCGGCGGTTGGAAGCGTTCCGGATTCGGCGATCTGAATCAGCACGGTCCGGATTCGATTCGCTTCTACACCAAGACCAAGACCGTTACCCAGCGCTGGCCATCCGGGCTGAAGGACAGCAACCACTTCGTCATTCCGACGATGGACTGAGAACCCACCGACGGGAGGTCGACGATCGTGTTCGCACTGAATGACGACGAGCGCGCCATTGCCGAAATGGCGCGCGACTTCGCCGACGAATACCTAGCCCCGAACGCCCTGGAATGGGATGAGCAGAAGCACTTTCCAGTGGATGTGCTGCGCAAGGCGGGTTCGCTCGGCATGGGCGGGATCTACGTCGGCGAGGATGTCGGCGGTTCCGGACTGCGCAGGCTCGATGCCGTGCGCATCTTCGAAGCACTGGCCACCGGCTGCCCCGCCATCGCGGCGTATATCTCCATCCACAACATGGTTTCGTGGATGATCGATAACTACGGCAATGCCGAGCAGCGCAACCATTGGCTGCCCCGGCTGGCCTCGATGGAATGGCTCGGCAGTTATGCGCTCACCGAGCCGGGTGTCGGATCGGATGCGGCGGCCTTGAGTACCAAGGCGGTTCGCGACGGTGACGATTACTTGCTCACCGGGGTAAAGCAATTCATCTCCGGTGCGGGTAGCACGGATGTGTACGTCATCATGGCGCGCACCGGCGATGCGGGTGCGCGCGGGATTTCGGCTTTCATCGTTCCAGCCGAAACCCCGGGAATTTCCTTCGGCGCCAATGAGAAGAAGATGGGTTGGAATGCCCAGCCCACGCGTCAGGTGATTCTGGACAACGTCAGGGTGCCTGCCGCCAATATGCTCGGCGTCGAGGGCAATGGCTTCCGCATCGCCATGAACGGGCTCAATGGCGGTCGACTCAATATCGCCGCCTGCTCGCTGGGCGGCGGCCAGGCGGCGCTCGAAAAATCCGTGGCGTACCTGGCCCAGCGCAAGGCGTTCAATGCCCGGCTGCTGGACAACCCGGCATTGCAATTCGAGCTCGCGGATATGCGTACCGCGCTGGAGGCAGCGCGGACCCTGCTGTGGCGGGCCGCGGCCGCATTGGATGCCGACGCCGACGACAAGGTCGAGTTGTGCGCCATGGCAAAGCGCTTCACGACCGACGCCGGATTCGAAGTGGCGAACAAGGCGCTGCAGATGCACGGCGGTTACGGATACCTGGCCGAATACGGCGTGGAGAAGATCGTCCGCGATCTGCGAGTGCACCAGATTCTGGAGGGCACCAACGAAATCATGCGGGTGGTCGTCGCCCGCTCGGTGGTAGGAGCAGCATGACCGAACCCGAAGTTCTCATCGATAAGCGGGACGGACTCGGTCTTATCACGCTGAACCGGCCCAAGGCCATCAATGCGCTGAATCATCCTATGGCCCTTGCCATTTCCGCCGCACTGCAAGTGTGGGCCGATGACGACGAGGTGCGCACCGTCGTCGTCACCGGCGCGGGGGAGCGTGGGCTCTGCGCGGGCGGCGACATCGTCGCCATCCACAACGACGCGGTCGCATTGCGCGATCGTTCCGCGGCGGCCGGCGCCGCCAACGCGGATTCGGCCACCGGTGTCTTCTGGCGCGACGAGTACATTCTGAACGCCCTGATCGGCCGCTATCCGAAGCCGTATGTCGTTGTCATGGACGGCATTGTGATGGGCGGCGGAGTCGGTCTTTCCGGCCACGGCAGCCATCGGATCGTCACCGAGCGCTCCAAGATCGGCATGCCGGAGGTCGGCATCGGCTTCATTCCCGATGTCGGCGGCACCTACCTGCTCGCTCGTACGCCGGGCGAAATCGGTACCCACGTCGCACTGACCACCGCGCGAATGCGCGCCGGGGACGCCATTGCCACGGGTTTCGCCGATTACTACGTGGCCTCGGAGCATATTCCAGCGCTGCTGGAAACGCTGCGGACCGAGACCGCCGAGATCGCCATCGCCAAATTCGCCACGGACGCACCGGAATCCGAACTCCTCGCCCAGCGGGACTGGATCGATGCCTGCTACCGCGCCGATACCGTCGAAGAGATCGTCGATCGGCTGCGGACGCACGGTTCGCCGGAGGCCGCCGAGGCCGCGACCGAACTGCTCGGCAAATCGCCGGTGGCACTGAAGGTGACGTTGCGTTCGCTGCGTGCGGCTCGGGCCGCGAAGAGTCTCGAGGCGGTGCTCAACGAGGAGTATCGCGTGTCCATCGCAGCGTTGGCCTCGCACGATCTGGTCGAAGGCATCCGCGCGCAGGTGATCGATAAGGACCGCAACCCGCAGTGGTCGCCGGCGACGCTCGCCGATGTCACCGCGGCGCAGGTCGATGAGTACTTCGTCGAATTGGGCGATAAGGAACTGGGTTTGGAGGCAGGCAAGTGACGAAGAAGATCGGTTTCCTCGGCCTCGGCCATATGGGCGGGCCGATGGCCGCGAACTTGGTCGAGGCAGGCTATGACGTGCTCGCCTTCGATCCGGTCCCCGCCGCACAGGAGCAGGCCCGCAAAGACGGTGCCACCGTGGTGGATTCGGCCGCAGCGGCCGCCGCGGGCCGCGATGTCGTGATCACCATGCTGCCCAATGGCAAGCTGGTTCTCGACGTCTACGCCGAACTGCTCCCCGCCGCGAATCCGGGCACGCTGTTCATCGACTGCTCCACCATCGATGTCGCCGACGCCAAGACGGCCGCGGCCCGCGCCATCGATGCGGGTCATCGCGCAGTGGACGCCCCGGTCTCCGGTGGTGTCGCGGGCGCTGCCGCGGGCACGCTGACCTTCATGGTCGGCGGCGATGCGGCCGACTTCGCCGACGCGCTCGATGTGCTCCAAGTGATGGGCGGCAAGGTTGTGCACTGCGGTGGCACCGGCGTCGGCCAAGCCGCGAAGATCTGCAACAACATGCTGCTCGGCATCTCGATGATCGGCCTGTCCGAGGCCCTGGTGCTCGGCGAGAAACTGGGCCTGAGCCACCAGTCGTTCTTCGATGTGGTCTCGACCGCATCCGGCCAGAGCTGGGCGCTGACCAGCTACTGTCCAGTCCCCGGACCCGTGCCGACCAGCCCGGCCAACAACGACTACCAGCCCGGTTTCGCCACCGCGTTGATGACCAAGGACCTGGGCCTGGCCGCGAACGCCCTGCGCGATAACGACGTCGACGGCCAACTCGGCCTGCTCGCCGCCGAGATCTACACCCGGTTCAACCAATCGCAGGCGGGTAAGGACTTCTCCGCTATCGTCACCGATATCCGTAGCCGATCTGACGTAGAGGGTGCCTGAAGATGGACGCATCGCAAAGCGATTCCGTGCAGGGTAGCGGCCGGGTGAGGGGAGGGCCCGACTTCGAGACGATTCTGTTGGAGCGCAAGGGGCGGGTCGGCTGGATCACGCTGAACCGCCCGAAGGCGCTGAATGCGCTGAATGCGCAGGTCCTCGACGATGTCATCGCCGCGCTCGACGAACTCGAGCACGATGACGCGATCGGAGCGATCGTCATCACCGGTTCGGAACGGGCCTTCGCGGCCGGTGCCGATATCAAGGAGATGCAGCCCAAGTCGTACATGGACATGTTCATGAACGACTACTTCGCCCGCTGGGACCGGCTGGCGCAGTTCCGCAAGCCGACCATCGCCGCCGTCGCCGGTTATGCCCTCGGCGGTGGCTGCGAGCTGGCCATGATCTGCGACATTCTGCTCGCCGCCGATAACGCGAAATTCGGTCAGCCGGAAATCAAGCTCGGTGTCATTCCGGGTATCGGCGGCTCGCAGCGCCTGACCCGCGCCATCGGCAAGGCCAAGGCCATGGATCTGGTGCTCACCGGCCGCAATATGGGTGCCGATGAGGCCGAGCGCGCTGGCCTCGTGTCCCGCATCGTGCCCGCCGCCGAACTGCTCGACACCGCACTCGAGGTGGCCGAAACGATCGCCTCGATGTCGCTGCCGGTCACCATGATCGCCAAGGAAGCCGTGAACCGGTCCTTTGAAACCACCCTCACCGAAGGCCTGCGCTTCGAACGCCGAGTCTTCCACTCGCTCTTCGCAATCGACGATCAGAAGGAAGGTATGAGTGCCTTCGTCGAGAAGCGTCCGGCGAAGTTCACCAACCACTGACGCGCCCAGCGCTGGTATTCGAACAAACACGGTGCCCGGCCGAGTGAATCTCGGCCGGGCACCGGTGTATTCGCGTGCGCCAGCCCGACTTCCACATTCGCGCCGACCATGAAAAATCCGACGACGATCACCAGAATGCCCGACAGCGCGAACAGCGCCGTCACAGCGGCAGACCAAATCACCTAGCGGCGAGCATGATTGCGCAGCCGTCCACATAGATCCATGACTTGCGTCACGGCCGAAATCGCGTCAATTCGGCAACAGTTATGCGCAATGCACACTGGATATGCGGGAGTGTGGCGCCGCCCGGTCGTGAGTGCTGACGGTTGGCGGTTCAGTTGAACGATGTTGCTGGGATGCCCGCGACTTCGACGGGAGTGGGAGCGTGCACACCACCCGGTGATTGGGCGGCGCTGTGGTCCACGGCGAGCAGTCCGGCGATGGTTGCGCCCAAGGCGATCGTAACCGCAACGGCGGCAATGAGTTTGCGGCGGCCGGTGGTGGTCGGCACCAAGGAATCGGTCGATGCTCCGCTGCGTAGGCGTGCCATGCGCACATGGCCGGTGGGGCGTTCCGCGGCGAGCAGAACCGCGCCGCGGGCCGAAACGTATTCGGGCTCCTCGTCGTAGACGACGGGGAGTTCGATCATTTTGGACAGTTCTTCGCGGATATCGGGGTTGCGGGTGCAACCGCCGAGCAAGACCAGGGCTTCCGGTTGGACGCCGGTTTTCTCGATCAGTTGGCGGACGAAAGATGCGGAGTGATGGATGCCCGCGGCGCACAGTTCGGCGAGGTCGCTGCGGGTGACCACGGCACGCCCGTCGGAACTGCTGTCCATGGCGGTGATTACCCGTGCGCTGCTGAGTTCTTCGCGGTGCTTGCGGCTGGTCAGTTTGTCGGTGAGTACGCCGCCGCGGGCCAATTGCCAACGCAGCAGTGCGTCGTAGCCGTCACCGCCGAGTACGGTGCTGCGTTTACTGGACAGGATGGTGTCGGTGCGGCAGTCGGCGTGGGTGACGGTCAGGCCGGAGCTGCCGAGGTCGTAGAGGATTACCGAGCCGGTGATGGGCAGGCGGCCGGTGAAGCGCAGGTAGCGCAGCTGGGCCAGCGGTTCGTCGATGATGGTGAGCCGGGTGCGGCCCGCGGTGGTGCGGATGGCGTCGGCGTGCATAGGGCAGCGACAGGTCACGGCGGTTCTGGTGATCAGCTCGTCGCGCTGGTCGGCAGCCGCGCGCATCTGACGGATCGCTTCGAAGACCGGTTCCTCGACCCCACCACCTGCCCGACGCGGCACCTGGCATCGATCAATCGGCGGGAGATGCGGCTGATCGGAATGCGTCAGCATCGCGCGAGCACCACCCGCGCCCGCCGATACACCCAGGACCAGCACCATGAAGTCCATGGTGGACCCTTTCGGGTCCGCTGCCAAGGCGACCGGGCGGGGAATTCGCTAGTTGGATGCCAGACCGTTATCGGGCAGTCGTCCGCGTTAGCGTAAAGACCGACCGGTTAGGATGTTTCGCTACTGCTCATGCGCCAACCATCGGGCCGGTTCATCGCCGGTGTCGAAGTCACCTGCGGCATGGCGGAATTCCGCGAGCAGCTGTAGCAGGGTATGCAGCCGATCCGGCGGAAGACCGGGAACCGCGAAGACCTTCGCGTTCAGTTCCTCGGTCGCCATGGCGACCAATTCCCTTCCAGCGGAGGTGATTTCGATCAGCGTGGCACGCCGATCGCTGGGGTGCGGCACCCGCTCGACGAGCTTCGCGGCCTCGAGTCGATCGACGGTATTCGTCACGCTGGTCGGGTGCACCTGTAGTCGCGCACTGGCCTTCGCCATCGGGAGTCCGCCCGTCTTGCTGAAAGCAAGAAGCCTGAGGAGTTCATATCGAGAGAATGTCAGGCCGGTCGGTTTGAGAGCCTCGTCGACCCGGGCCATCACGATTTGCTGGGCCCGTACCAGTGAAGTCACCGCCGCCATGCCGTCGGCGACATCGCCCCAGCCGTGGCCGACCCATTGACGATGGGCTTCCTCGATCGGATCAAGCGGAAGTGGACGTGGCCGCGACATGACCTCGATCATTCCATGTTCACCCGCCGCTGCGGATCTTCTCCCGATCGGTGAGCGCCGTAAGTCGCATTCTGGACCGGTGGCCGAGGTTCCGGCGTCATCGGTTCGGATCACATTGAGTGCAACCATGGGCAATTCGATGCGGCGACAGCAATATTCATCGCGAGGCGGGCGTGGCTGAGTGGTTTAGGCAACGGTCTGCAAAGCCGTTTACGCGGGTTCAATTCCCGCCGCTCGCTCCGATAAGGAGGCGCTCCATGGGTGCCCGGCCCGGCGATACGCCACCGCCGGGCCGGGTATCCGTGGTTCACGCCGCTTCGAAGGCCACAGCCTTACCGAGCACTTCGAGCTGGACGCGATCGCCCGTGGCCGGCGCCGCGACGCTGGCCCGGCGCACTCGCACCGGATCGACATCGCCGCCCAACGCGATCGTCAGCATCACATCGGCCCCGCGGAACTCCACCTCGCGCACGACTCCACTATTCGGTTCGCTATCCGAAACTACCTGCGCAACAAGCTGTTCCGGACGAATCATGATGGTCGACGGTCCGGTCAGCGCGGACATCTGCACCGGCACCCGGCCGAGCGCGCATTTGGCCACATCGCCCTCGACCACGGCATCGAGCAGCACACAATCACCGAGGAATTTGGCGGTGAACAGATCTATGGGCGCGGCGTAGACCTCTTCCGGCGTGCCGACCTGGGTGAATACCCCCTCGCGCATGACCGCGACCTGTTCGGCGAAGCCGAGCGCCTCCTCTTGGTCGTGGGTGACCAGGATGCTGGTCATGCCCGCGGCACGCAGCGTCTCGGCCACGGCCTGCCTGGTCGTGGCCCGCAATCCGGCATCGAGTGCGCTGAACGGCTCGTCCAGCAGCATCAACCGCGGTTTGCGGGCAAGAGCACGTGCGAGCGCGACGCGCTGCTGCTGGCCGCCGGAGAGTTGATGGGGGCGTCGGTCGGCATAGGACGGATCGAGCGAGACCATCTCCAGCAGTTCATTCACCCGATTCCGGCCGCGTCGCAGCCCGCTGAATCCACTGTGCAGGCCGTAGGCGATATTCTGGCCGACGGTCAGATGCGGAAACAGCGCACCGTCTTGCGCGACGTAACCGACATTGCGTCGCTGCGGTGGCACCGAAAACCGATCACGGGTCACGGTTTCCGTGCCGATGGCGACCGAACCCGCGTCCGGAGTCTCGAATCCGGCGATCACCCGCAGCAGTGTGGTCTTACCGCAGCCCGACGAGCCGACCACCGCGGTCGAACTACCGTTCGGCACTTCGAGACTGATCCCGCCGAGGACTTGGTGCTGGCCGAATGTCTTCGAAACGTCCGCCACGACAAGCCGACTCATAACCCGGCCGCCTTCCTGGATTGGGTGAACAGCAGATACGTCACCGGCACCGCCGCGACGATCATGATGAGCGCGTAGGGTGCGGCCGCGGCGTAGTCCAATTCGCCCGACAGCGACCAGAAGCGCATCGCCAGCGTGCGCGTTCCGCTGGGCGCCAACAGCAGTGTTGCGGTCAATTCGGTCGCGACCGCGACGAATACCAGCGCGGCTGCGGAGGCCGCGGCGGGCGCGGTCAAGCGCAACGTGACGCGCAGGAAGGTGACCGGACCCGATTGACCGAGCGAGCGCGACACTTCCTCCAGCCCGACCGGCACCTGCGCCAATCCGGCCCGCACGCTGACCAGCGCCCGCGGTAGAAACATCAACACATAGGCCGCCACGACCATGGTCACCGTCTGATAGAGCGGCGGCGCCCACCGAATCGTGACCGTCACCATGGCCAGCGCGATCACGATGCCGGGCAGTGAACTCGTAATGTAGTTGGCGCCCTCCACAATTCGGGCGAAGGCCGAGGTGGAGCGCACCGCGATCCAGGCCACCGGGAACGCGCACAGCGTGGTGAGCAGCGCGGCCATCGCCGCGAGCGCGATGGTCTGCCCGAGCGCCGTGCCGATTTCGGTGAAATCCCAGACCCGCGCACCGCCGATGCGTAGCCAGCGCACGATGGTCCACAGCGGCACGCCGATCGCGCCAGCGACCACCGCGGCCAAGGCGAGCAGAACCGGAATCGTGCTGGGCCCCAACGCGACCCGGGTGGCCGCCCGAGGCGCACCGCTGCCGATCCTGGCGTAACGCGCCTTACCGCGCACCCCCGCCTCGGTCGCGAGCAGCACCAGACAGCACAGCACCAGCACACCCGCCAACATGCTGCCCGCCGGTCCGGCGAAGCTGGATTGGTACTGCTCGAAGATCGCGGTCGTGAAGGTGTCGAAGCGGATCATCACGAATGCGCCGTATTCGGCGAGCAGATGCAGCGAAATGAGCAGTCCACCGCCGAGAATCGCCAATCGCAACTGCGGCAGGATGATTCGGGTGAAGACCGCGATCGGACCGGAACCCAGCGCACGCGCCGATTCCTCCACCGCCGGGTCGAGCCGGCGCAGTGTCGCCGCCGCGGGCAGATACACCAGCGGGAAATATGACATGGTGGAGATCACCACACCCGCCCACAGTCCGTGCATGGTCGGGACGACACTCACCCAGCCGTAGCTGTTCACGAACGCGGGCACGGCGAGCGGTGCCGCGAATACCGGCCCCCACCACATCGCACCCGGCACATTCGTCCGCTCTACCACCCAGGCCAGCCCGACCCCGAGTACCACGCAGATCGGGACGGTGATGACCACCAGCCCGGCCGTATTGCGCAGTAGGTCACCGACTCTCGGGCGGAATACCAGGTCCGCCGCCTCGTGCAGGCCGGTGGAGAAGACGGTGGACACGATGTAGCCGAGCGGCACGAACGTCGCCGCCACCAATAGCAGCGCGACGGTCGTGACGAGTGGTCCGGGTCTTCCGACCCTGGATGCGGCGACAGCGGTCCGGACGGCCATGACTAGAGCAGACCCGCCTCGGTCATCAGCGCCGTCACCTTCTTGGCATCGAGCTTGCTCGGATCGACGGCCGGCGCCTGCAGCGAGGCCAGCGGCGGCAGGGCCGGATTGGCCGCGACATCACTGGCGACCGGGTACTCCAGCGAGGTGCCGTCGCGCAGGATCTCCTGTCCGGTCTTGGAGGTGATGAAGGCCAGGAACCGCTGCGCCGACTCCTGCTTCTTGCTCGACTTCAGCACGCCGCCACCGGAAACCGAAACGAAGGCGCCCGGATCCTGGTTCTTGAAGTAGTGCAGCGCGGTGTGGCTGCTGCTCTCCTTGGTATTGGCCTGATCGCGGTACCAGTAGTAGTGGTAGATCACGCCGCCGTCGGGCTGACCGGAGTCGACCGCCTTCATGGTGGCGACATTGTTCGGGAATGCGGTGGCATTGTCCTTCATGCCCTTGAGCCACGCCTTGGTCGCGTCCTCACCCTGGAGCGCGAGCAGGGCCGCCACAATGGCCTGGAAGTCGGCGCCGGAAACACCGGCGCCCCAGCGGCCCTTCCACTGCGGCTGCGCCAGATCGAGCAGCGAAGCCGGCAGCTGGCCGGCCGCGATCTTGTCTTTGTTGTAGACGAAAGCCGTTGAGCGGGCGGCGATTCCGGTCCACTTCCCGGTGGACGGGCGGAACTGCGCTGGCACCTGGTCCAGCGTCTTCTTATCGACGTCGGCGAACAGTCCGGCGTTTTCCACCAGCGCCATCGCGGGGGAGTTCTCGGTGAGGAAGACATCGGCGGGGGAGGCCGCGCCCTCGGCGACCAGCTGGTTGCCCAGTGCGGTGTCACCGCCCTGGCGCAACGTGACCTTGATGCCGGTCTCCTTGGTGAACGCGTCCACCCATTCCTTGGTCAGGGATTCGTGCTGGGCGTTGTAGACGGTGATCTCGTTCTTGTCGTCCGAGGAATTCGAACAGGCCGTGACGCCGAGCCCCGCGACAGCGACGGCCAGCGCCGCGGAAATCGCTTTCCATCTGATCGACATGTTCGAGTCCTTCCGACACGTGCAAGGGTTCACTTCATATGATGAGGCTTACCTAAGCAAGATACCGCGTCCGAAGTGCGGCGTTGGTATCGGTCCGGCCGCGGCGGACGTGAGTGTGCTCGCCCATCAGGACAGGCCCGAGAAGTCCCGCAGCACAACGTGATTGCGGTCGGTGAAGGTACCGAGCGTGTAATCCGGCAGCAGGCCGAAGTACTCACCTCTTGTGGTCGCGCTCCAGCTGCGGGCGGCGGCGGTGCGGGTCTTGTAGAAGTTGATCATGTATCCGCCCTCGTACAGGCGCAGCAGGCTGTAGCCGCCCGGATACTCCTTGACCGCGGCCACCTCCAAGAATTCCACCGAACAGCTGGTATCGGGCCGAGTGCGACGGTTGCGGTGGGTGTGGCCACTGTGCTGCAGGAATACGCCGGGGGCGCGTTCGTAGAGCGTCTGGAGTTCGATGCTGTCACCGCGATCGAGGACGAAACCCGGTCCGGCGGTATTGGTCAGACCGGATTCGACGGTCACCGGGTGATGTCCGAAGACCAGCGTCGGGCGGTCGGGATCCGCGTGCAGCAGTTCGCCGAGCTGGTCGAATTGCGGGCGTTCGATGCTGCCGCCTGAACCGTCGAGTTGGCTGGTGTCCAGACCGAGCAGCCGCAGGCCGCCCGACTCGTGCTCGATCAGCTGCTGGCGCGGATGGAATTCCTCGGCCCAGCAATCGTGATGATCGGCGGGTGCCGGGATGCAGCCCTGATATTCCGAACCGATGTGCGGGCGGTCGTGATTGCCGCGCACGGCGAGGTAGTCGCGGCCCTGTGCGCCCCAGGAGTCCAGGTGCCGACGAACCGAGCGCGATTCCTCCGGCTTCGCCTCGGCGGTGAGATCGCCCGCGATGAGCAGGATATCGGCGGCGCGGTCGGGGCGATGCAGATCATCGAGCAGGGCGGCCAGCATTACCTCCGGATAGGGCGGCAGACCGGGCTCCTGCCGGAAACCCGGCGGCAGGTTATCGACGATCAGGCCGCTGACCTGCTCGCCGTAGTGCACGTCATTGGCGAGTGCGATGGTGCGCAGTGGGCGGCCCGGCGGCGGCGCCAGGGTGGTGAATTCGCCGGTGGATTCCGGACTTCCGGGGGTGCTGGTGGTCAGTGAGAGGGTGGGTATGGCGCGGACGCCGTTCGACCATGCCTCGAATCGGTAGGAGCGACCCGGTTCGAGGCCGTCGATCTCCGCATAGTGGAACGGGGTGTGCTCGTCATCGGCATAGACGGTGGTCAGCGCGGAATCGGCCGGACCGAGGCGCACTTCGGCGTCAGTGTCGACCGGCAGCAGTCGACCGTTCGAATCCGGGGCCACCGTCGTCCAGGTGAGAATCACCGATCGGTCGGTGACCGTGACGACCTCCAGATCGGTTGCGAAGAGCGGATTCGGTTGGGCTCGAACCGAACTCGGCTTCGCGAGGCTCGCTAGCGTGGCCAGCCCGATGGCGCTGAGGAAGGTCCGGCGCGACGGTCCGCAGCAGGTCATCCGACGAGGTTACGTCAGTCCTTACCCGACTCCGCCGAGCAGACCTTCCATTTCCCGTCTTACTTCCGTGGGTTTTCGGTGGTGTGCGTATCGGTATCCGGGTCTCACCCGGGAGGGGCAGCGTGAATCTGCCGGTGATCCGGGCCGCCGCGCGGTCACCGGTTGGGGGTCCCGAAGCAACATCCCCCGGCCGGTGCGTGCGGGTTGCATCCCGACGAGGCACGACGCAGCGTCTCCGTCCAACCCGGCCAGCACGGTTGGTGGTTCAGGGCAACGCCTGCCTGGCGGCATGTGAGGGGCTGCGCTCCGACGAAGCACTACGCCGTGAGCACTGGCGCGCGCTTTGCGTCCAACCTGGCCAGGACGGTTTGAAGTGCGCCGAACGGTGTGTGGGGTAGCAGTTCGACGAAGCAAGCACTGGTTCATGCTCGCTCCCCCCGGCCAACCCAGCCACCACGGTTGGGGTCCTGGGGCAACGCCCGCCGGGCGGGCTGTGGGGGTTGCACCCCCACAAAACACGACAAAACGAACAACGGCTCATGTTCTCTGTGAGCATGAGCCGTTGTGAGTGGAGTGCCCTCGGCAGGATTCGAACCTGCGGCCTTCTGCTCCGGAGGCAGACGCTCTATCCCCTGAGCTACGAGGGCGGGATAGTTCTCGAACGGCGCCGGTGAAGGCGGCCGATCGGGCGGGGCCAAGCGTATCGCATTGCGGGGCGTCCGCCAAAAAGTGTGTCGGGCCGGGGAGTTTCGATCCGCCGGCCCGACGCGATGGATCAGTTCAGCGGCAGTGGCGTCGCGTTGCGGGCGGTCAGCATGGTGGTGATGAGTTGGGCTTCGCCCTGCTGGGTGGTCGCCATGGTGGCGGCCAAAGTGCGTACCGCAGTGGTTTCGGCATGCTGGGCGCCGTATTCGATCATGGAGAATCCGCCCTGGTGGTGGCGCAGCATCAGCTGCAGGAACATCGTGTCCAGGGCAGACCCGGTGGCCTGACGCAGCGCGGTCAGTTCCGCGGTGGTGGCCATGCCCGGCATGGCAGCCGATGGGCCGGAGGACATGGTGTGGTCGGCGCCGGAATGCGAATGGCCCGACTGTTCGGTCATCCAGCCCATATAGCCGTCGACATTCTGATTCGGCTTACCCCACATCTGCAGCCAGCCCTGTAGCCGGCCGATCTGCCCCTGCTGGGTGGTCAGAATGTCGTAGGCCAGCCTGCGCACGTCGTTATCGGCGGAACCGATGAGCGCGATACCGGCCATTTCGACGGCCTGCGCATGGTGCGCCGACATGTCCTGGCTGAATCCGATATCGACCGCGCTGGGATCGGGTTCACCATTGCTGTCCAGCGGCAGCCGGGCCAGTACGCCGACGGCGAAGCCGATCAGCAGGATGCCGATCGCGCCGAGCACCAGCAGCGGCGTGCGCTGTCGCCGCGCCTGCGCACCCAAACCCGCGGAATCGCCTGCCACGTCCGGCTCGATCTCGATCTCGGTATCCACGGGCATCTACTGACCTTCCGTCGGCTGGGTCGGAATCCCAGTGGGCACACCGGGGATATTCGGCACACCCGGAATGTTCGGCATCCCCGGAATATTCGGCATACCGGGCAGACCGCCCGCGGCGCCGCCGAGTTCGGTCGTGTCCTGGGTCAAGCCCTTACCGTCCATCGGCACCGCATCCGGTCCGGGCGGCGTCGGGTCGTACGGCGTCGGGTTGTTCGCGTCGAACGCCGGATTCGAGCAGCTCGCGCCCACCTCGGGGTAGACGTACGCGTTCTCGCGCAAGGCGGTGATGAACTGGTTGATCCGCTTGTCGTCGGCGCTGTCCAGCTTCAGCTGATGCCCCCAGGATTGCAGCGTTATCGGCGATGTCAGAGCCGGGAACGGCGACATCAACGTGAACGGCTTACCTTCGACCTTCTGCGCGAGCGTGTCGATGCCCGCCGCGTCGACCTTGTCGGGGTTGTAGGCGATCCACACCGCACCGTGCTCGAGTGAATGCACCGCGTTCTCCAGCCGGATCGGCTTGCTGTAGACCACACCCATGCAGTTCGCCCAGACCTGATCGTGCGGCCCACCGAACGGCGGGGTCTGGTCATACGCGACGCGCTGCGTGCCCGAGACATGTAGTCCGGCCGGATAGTCCTTCTTGACCACTCCGGCGATCTGATCCGACGGATCCTTCTGCTGCGCGCTCGGTGTGAATTTCTCGAGTTCGGCTTTGTCTCGATACTTCGGCACCAGGCTGAACGCGAGCGCACCGATCAATGCGATGATCACCACGGCGGCTCCGATGACCAGCCAGGGGATCTGGCGCTTCTTCAACGGACCTTTGCCCACCGGGACGTTGCCGTCGCTTTTTTTCCGCGACGGTGCGACCTTGCCCGCGGCCCGGACGGCCTTGGCCGATTTGGCGCTCGTGCTGCTCGGCATAGCTTGCTGTGCTCTTTCCACGTATTTATCCACAGTGCCGGGTCGTTGCGGAGGGCTCCGCCGAGGTGCCCACTCGAGGCGTACACCTGCCCAGACCATAGGATAGAGACTCGTGACTCCAGCTGACCTTGCAGATCTCCTTCGCGCCACCGCGGCGAAGGTGCTTGTCGAACGTGGACTGGACCCGACGGTCCTGCCCGACGAGGTCAATGTGGAGCGCCCTCGTAATCCGGAACATGGCGACTATGCCACGAATCTGGCCATGCAGGTAGGTAAGAAGGCCGGAACGAATCCGCGCGAGTTGGCGACCTGGCTGGCCGCGGCGCTGGCCGACACGGATGGCATCGCTGCCGCCGAGGTCGCCGGTCCCGGCTTCCTCAACATCCGACTCGCCGCCTCCGCGCAGGGCGCGATCCTGCAACAGGTATTGACCGCGGGCGCGGCCTACGGTACCTCGGGCACCCTGCGGGGCACCCGGATCAATCTGGAATTCGTATCGGCCAATCCGACCGGTCCGGTGCATCTCGGCGGCACCCGCTGGGCTTCCGTCGGTGATGCGCTCGGCCGCATTCTGGCCGCGCAGGGTGCCGACGTGACCCGCGAGTACTACTTCAACGACCACGGCGCGCAAATCGACCGCTACGCCAAATCCCTGGTCGCCGCCGCAACCGGCGCGCCGACTCCGGAGAACGGCTACGCAGGCGAATATATCGGCGAGATCGCCGCCAAGATCGTGGCCGCGCATCCGGAGGCGCTGACCCTGTCGGAGAGCCAGCAGCTCGAACTGTTCCGTGCCGAGGGTGTCGAGTTGATGTTCGCCCATATCAAGGAATCGCTGCACGAATTCGGCACCGACTTCGATGTGTACTTCAACGAGAGTTCGTTGTTCGAATCCGGTGCGGTCGAAGCGGCCGTCGCCCAGCTCAAGGATTCCGGCGACCTCTACGAAAAGGACGGGGCCTGGTGGATCGCCAGTTCCGAATACGGTGACGATCAGGACCGCGTCGTTCTCAAAAGCGATGGCAATGCCGCCTATATCGCCGGTGATATCGCTTATTTCCAGAACAAGCGTTCGCGCGGCTTCGACCTGTGCATCTACATGCTCGGTGCGGACCATCACGGCTATATCGGCCGGTTGAAGGCCGCCGCTGCCGCCTTCGGCGACGATCCGGCCACCGTCGAGGTACTTATCGGGCAGATGGTGAATCTCGTCAAAGACGGCGTGGCCGTGCGGATGTCCAAGCGTGCGGGCACTGTGGTGACCCTCGACGACTTGGTCGAGGCCATCGGTGTCGATGCCTCCCGATACTCGCTGGTGCGCAGCTCGGTGAACTCGAGCATCGATATCGATTTGAACCTGTGGACCAGCCAGAGCAACGAAAACCCGGTCTACTACGTGCAATACGCGCACGCCAGGACCGCGTCCATCGCCCGCAACGCGGCCGAATTCGAATATGACACGGTGACACCGGATTTCGCTCTGCTCACCGCCGATGAAGAGGGCGAGCTCATCCGCACCATCGGCGAATACCCACGCACCGTGGCCAGTGCCGCGAGCCTGCGCGAACCGCACCGCGTCGCACGGTATCTGGAGGAACTGGCCGGCACCTACCACCGGTTCCAGACCAATAAGAACCTGCGCGTACTGCCCCTCGGCGACGAACCCGTTACGCCGACCAATGCCGCCAGGCTGGCCCTGGCCAATGCCACCCGTCAGGTGCTGAGCAATGGCCTCGGGCTGCTCGGCGTGAGTGCACCGGAGCGTATGTAGAGTGAGTGAGCGCAGCGAACGAATCATCGGCACAGTGCCTCGGGTGGTCACGACGGAGCCGGGTGTCAGCGAGGCGCAGTCGTGAGCGTCCATCCTGCCGGTCCTCGGCACGCCGAAATCCCACACGCACCCAGCCTTGCCGAGCGTCCGAGCGATCCCGAGCAGATGATCGATCTGCCCGCGAATGTCTGGCCGCGCAACGCTTCTCGCGATGCCGATGGGGTCGTGCACCTAGCCGGTGTGCCCGTGCGTGAGCTCGCCGAGCAGTTCGGCACCCCGTTGTTCGTGGTCGACGAAGACGACTTCCGTTCCCGCTGCCGCGATATGGTCGCCGCCTTCGGCCCGGACGCCCGAGTGCACTACGCCTCCAAGGCATTCCTGTGCAGTGAGATCGCCCGCTGGATCCGTGACGAGGGCCTTTCCCTCGATGTCTGCTCCGGCGGCGAACTGGCCGTCGCACTGCATGCGGGCTTCCCGGCGAACCGAATCGCATTGCACGGCAACAATAAATCGACCGCCGAGCTGGCGGCTGCGGTCGAGGCGGGCGTCGGTCATGTAGTGGTCGACTCGCTCATCGAGATCGAGCGCCTCGAGGCCATCGCGGGCCGTGCCGGGGTGGTGCAGGATGTGCTCGTCCGCGTCACCGTCGGCGTGGAAGCCCATACCCACGAATATATTTCGACCGCGCACGAGGATCAGAAGTTCGGTTTCTCGATCGCCGGCGGCGATGCCATGGAGGCGCTCGCCCGAGTCTTCGAGGCCGATAATCTCCGACTCGTCGGTCTGCACAGTCATATCGGTTCGCAGATCTTCGAAATCGATGGTTTCGAGATCGCCGCGCGTCGCATGCTCGGCCTGCTCCGCGAGGCCATCGATAGGTTCGGCATCGAGCGCACCGCGCAGATCGCCACGCTGGATCTCGGTGGCGGACTTGGTATTTCGTATCTGCCCCAGGACGATCCGCCGCCGCTCGACGAATTCGCGGCGAGCCTGCGCAAGCTGGTCGCCACCGAGGCGAGCCGCGCCGGACTGCTCGAGCCGAAGATCGCCGTTGAACCCGGCCGCGCCATTGCGGGACCGGGCACCGTCACCCTCTACGAGGTCGGCACCATCAAGGACGTATCGCTCGACGGCGGACTGCGTAGGCGCTATATCAGCGTCGACGGCGGCATGAGTGACAACATCCGCCCCGCGCTGTATCAGGCCGACTACGACTGCCGGTTGGTCTCGCGCTCCTCCGACGCTGAGCCCGTGGTCGCCCGGGTCGTCGGAAAGCATTGCGAAAGTGGGGATATCGTCATCCGCGATACGTGGATGCCCGCCGATGTCGGCCCCGGTGATCTGGTCGCCGTCGCCGCGACCGGCGCGTACTGCTACGCGATGTCCAGCCGGTACAACCAGCTGACTCGTCCGGCGGTCGTCGCGGTGCGGGGCGGCGTACCGCGACTCATTCTGCGCCGGGAAACGGTGGCGGATCTGCTCAGCCTGGAGGTGCAATGAACTCAGTATCGCGCAGCGATTCCATCCCGGGCGGTGGTCGCGCGACGGATGGGCCCGACGCTGCGAAGTTCGGCGTATGGGCAACCGATCGTCCGATCGGAGTCGCGGTCCTCGGGATGGGCAATGTCGGGACCGAGGTGGTGCGCATTCTGCGCGACCACGCCGACGACCTGCGTGCGCGTGTCGGCGCGCCGGTTGTGCTGCGTGGTGTCGCCGTGCGCAACTCGGACGCCGACCGTGGCATCCCGGCTGAATTGCTGACTACCGATGCCGACGCGCTGGTCGCCCGTGACGATGTCGATCTGGTGGTCGAGGTTATCGGCGGCATCGATCCGGCCCGCCGCCTCATCCTGGCCGCGCTCAACGCGGGCAAATCCGTGGTGACCGCCAATAAGGCCCTGCTGGCCGACTACACCGGTGAACTGGCCGCCGCCGCCGAGCGCAATCGCGCCGACCTGTATTTCGAGGCCGCCGTCGCGGGCGCGATCCCGGTGGTGCGCCCGCTGATCCAGTCGCTGTCCGGTGACCGGGTGAACAAGGTCGTCGGCATCGTCAACGGCACCACCAACTTCATCCTCTCCGCGATGGACGAGACCGGCGCCGACTACGGGGACACCCTCCAAGAGGCCACCCGCCTCGGCTACGCGGAGGCCGATCCGACCGCCGACGTCGAGGGTTACGACGCCGCCGCCAAGGCAGCGATCCTGGCCTCGCTGGCCTTCCATACCCGGGTGACCGCGGCCGATGTGTACCGCGAGGGCATTTCCAAGATCACCGCCGAGGATCTGGAGACGGCCTCCGCGCTGGACTGCACGGTCAAACTGCTCGCCATCTGCGAGCGGGTCGCCGCGGGTCCGGGCGAACCGGGTCCGGAGGAGGGCGGCAAGGAGCGCGTCTCGGTGCGTGTCTACCCGGCCCTCATACCGCGCAAGCACCCTTTGGCCGCGGTCACCGGCGCGTTCAACGCGGTGGTCGTTGAGGCGGAGAACGCCGGCCGGCTGATGTTCTACGGCCAGGGCGCCGGCGGTGCGCCGACGGCCTCCGCGGTACTCGGCGATCTGGTGATGGCAGCGCGCAACAAGTTCTTCGGTGGGCGTGCTCCGGGTGAGTCGGTTTATGCTGAGCTACCGATCGCGCCGATCGGCGATACGCCCACGCGTTACCACGTGAACCTGCAGGTCGCGGACCGACCCGGGGTGCTGGCCAAGGTGGCGGGCGAGTTCGCCAACCATGAGGTGAGCATCTCCACGGTCCGTCAGGAAGGACATGGCGCGGGTGCGCGCTTGGTCGTGGTCACCCACCACGCGTCGGAGTCGGCGCTCGCGGACACCGTCGCCGCCTTGGCGGAAATGGAATCCGTCACATCCGTGACCAGCGTTCTGAGATTGGAAGGCACCAACGAATGACAACTGCATCGCGCAGCGATTCGATGAGGGGTGGAGGTCGGGCGACGGGTGTGCGTACGACTGGCATTGCGCCGCAGGCAGGGGTGCACTCCCGGTGGCCCGGCCTGATCGCCGCATACCGCGATCGGCTGGCCGGCGCCGCCGACTGGGAGCCGGTCACCCTCTACGAGGGCGGCACTCCGCTGGTGCCCGCACCGCATCTGTCCCAGCTGACCGGATGTGATGTCTATCTCAAGGTGGAGGGCCTGAACCCGACCGGATCCTTCAAGGACCGCGGGATGACCATGGCCATCACCGACGCGAAGTACCGCGGCCAGCAGGCGGTGCTGTGCGCGTCCACCGGCAACACCTCGGCGTCGGCCGCGGCCTATGCGACCCGGGCCGGAATGAGCTGTGCGGTGCTGATTCCGCAAGGCAAGATCGCCATGGGCAAGCTGGCCCAGGCCGTTATGCTCGGCGCGAAGATCATCCAGGTCGACGGCAACTTCGACGACTGTCTCGAACTGGCGCGCAAGGTCACCGCGGAATTCCCGACCGTCGGGCTGGTGAATTCGGTGAATCCAGCCCGCATCGAGGGCCAGAAGACGGCCTCGTTCGAGATCTGCGACGTGCTCGGCAAGGCACCCGACGTGCACGCCCTTCCGGTGGGCAATGCGGGCAATATCACCGCCTACTGGCGCGGCTACCGCGAGTACTACGCCGACGGCATCACCACCGGGCTGCCGCGCATGCTCGGCGTGCAGGCCGCGGGTGCCGCGCCGCTGGTCAACGGTGCCCCGGTCAAGGATCCCGAGACCATCGCGACCGCCATCCGGATCGGTGCGCCCGCGTCCTGGAACGGCGCGGTGGAGGCCAAGGAGCAGTCCGGTGGCGCCTTCCGCGCCGCCACCGACGCGCAGATCCTGGAGGCGTACCGACTGGTCGCCGCGACCGAGGGGGTTTTCGTCGAGCCCGCGTCGGCGGCCAGCATCGCCGGCCTGCTCGCCGCGCGCAAGGAGGGTTGGCTGGATTCCGGTCTGACCGTCGTGTGCACGGTGACCGGTAACGGCCTCAAGGATCCGGATAACGCGCTCGCGGGAATGCCTCAGGTGCAGGCGATTCCGGTCGACCCGATCGCGGTCGCCCACGAACTCGAGCTGGCCTGAGTTGAATTCGCGCGAAAGCCAGCTGATGACCAGGACGCTGCCCGCCGGTCTGTCCGTGACCGCGCGGGTGCCCGCGTCCAGTGCCAACCTCGGCCCCGGATTCGATTCGCTCGGTATGGCTTTGGGCATCTACGACGAGATCGAGGTGCGCACTACCGATTCCGGCCTTTCCATCCGAGTCGAGGGTGAGGGTGCCGACGATGTGCCTTGGGGCCCTTCACATCTCGTGGTGCGGGCGATCGAGCGCGGCCTAGAGGCGGCGGGCGTCTGGGCCGATGGTCTCGATGTGGTGTGCCGCAACGTGATTCCGCATTCGCGTGGTCTGGGTTCGTCGGCTTCGGCGGTGGTCGGCGGGCTTGCCGCGGGCTGTGGTCTTGCGACGAAACTGGATCCGGCGTTGGCCACCGGTAGTGACCAATTGGTCCAGCTCGCATCGGAATTCGAAGGTCATCCGGACAATGCCGCGGCCAGCGTGCTCGGTGGAATCGTGGTGTCCTGGACCGAAACCGCTGCGGACGCCGGCAACGACGGCGCCGCGGCGACCGATCACGGCCGCGTCTACCGCGCCGTGCGCCTGGATCCGCATCCGACCCTGCGTCCGGTGGTGCTGATCCCCGAGGAGCGCTCATCGACCGCACATACCCGCGGACTGTTGCCCGAGGTCGTGCCGCACGGTGATGCCGCGTTCAATGTCAGCCGCGCCGCACTCGCGGTCGTCGCCCTGACACAACGCCCTGACCTGCTGCTGCCCGCGACGGTCGATCGTCTGCATCAGATCCAGCGCGCACCCGCACTCCCACTGACCACATCCTGGATCGCCCGGCTGCGGGCAGCCGGGATCGCGGCCACGGTCTCCGGCGCCGGACCGACCGTACTGGCCTTGGGTACCAGCGATTTCCCCGCCGAACTCCGGCAACTCGCGGCCATCGACGGGCTCCGCGTGGTCGAACCGGGACTCGCGGAAGGCGTCCAGGTCCACTGACGGCGCGCC
The DNA here is from genome assembly GCF_040680755.1 of Nocardia sp. NPDC051990. Taxonomy (NCBI): domain Bacteria; kingdom Bacillati; phylum Actinomycetota; class Actinomycetes; order Mycobacteriales; family Nocardiaceae; genus Nocardia; species Nocardia sp. NPDC051990. The sequence continues at coordinate 84,290 of NZ_JBFAXH010000022.1, forward strand.
TGCCTTGCCGAGGTTCTAGGTTGCCAGCTATCCTGAGCACGTCCGTACATCGTGCGCATCAGACGCCGGTGCTTCATCAGGGCAATCGCTCCAGCAGGCTCCAGGCTCGAGCCTCCAGGCCATGGGGGTGCTGCGTAGCTGCGCAACTGGAATGATCTCTCCCACCTTTCGGGAACTGGTGGCGAAGCCGCCGGTCCGGCGGGGCAGGTGATACGGCAAAAGCGCCGGTCCGAGCTGTGTGTTCGGCCCTCGCATCCGAGTCCGGCACAACGCCCGGACTGCGGGACGAAACCCTCGAAACAGCAAACGGCAGTCGAGGGAAGGAAAGGATTTCCGTGACAGATACGGACCTGCTCGCGACACCCGGGGTCGATTCCAACCCGGCTGGGAACCGCGAAAGTGACTCCGGACAGATTTCGAAGATGAGCGAACAAACCGACGTCGCACGATCGGGGCTGACTGGAATGTTGTTGCCGCAGTTGCGCGCGCTCGCGGGGGAGCTCGGTATCCGAGGCACCTCTGGAATGCGCAAGGGCGATTTGATCGCCGCCATCAAGGAAAATCAGGCCGGAAAATCGGCGAAGGCGGAAAAGCCCGCGCGTGGCGAGGTGAAGTCCGACGCGGACGCCGCCAAGGCGGCGCCGGCGAAGGCCGAGCAGGGCACCCTCGACGTGGCGCCTGCCGCTCCCGCTCCGGCGAAGCAAGCCCAGGCCAAGGACGCTCCGGCGAAACAGGCTGTCGCGAAGGAGGCCGTCGCCGAATCTGCCGCGCCGAAGACCGCCGAGAAGTCGGCCGAGCCGAAGTCCGATCAGGCGCAGGCCGAGGCGGCCGCGCCCGTGGAGACCACCGAGGATTCCGGTCGCGAGGGCGGTCAGCGCGGTCGCGGCAGGCAGCGTCGCGGTCGTGACCAGGCGCGCGCCGCCGGCGATGCGGCCCAGGGCGAGGCCCGAAGTGACGAGCCCAAGCAGGAGCCGGAGCAGGGCGAACGTCGCCGCGAGCGCAACCAGAACGGCAATGCCAACGGCGGCCGCGGTGGCGAGGGCGGCGGCCGCAGTGAGGCCGGCCGTGGCGGTGACGAGGACGAGGGCGGTCGTGGCCGGCGGGGACGCCGGTTCCGGGAACGTCGTCGTGGTCGCGACCGCGACGGTGGCGCCGGTGGCGGCGAGACCCGCGAGCTCGAGATCCGCGAGGACGATGTCCTGCAGCCGGTCGCGGGAATTCTTGATGTGCTGGACAACTACGCCTTCGTGCGCACCTCCGGCTACCTGGCCGGTCCGAACGACGTCTACGTCTCGATGAACCTGGTCCGCAAGAACGGCCTGCGCCGCGGTGACGCGATCACCGGTGCGGTGCGCGCCCCGCGCGACGGTGAGCAGAGCAACCAGCGCCAGAAGTTCGATCCGCTGGTGCGCCTGGATACGGTCAACGGCGGTGAGGTCGAGGCGGCCAAGCGGCGCCCCGAATTCGCCAAGCTCACCCCGCTGTACCCGAATCAGCGTCTGCGCCTGGAGACCCAGCCGAACAAGCTGACCACGCGCGTCATCGACCTGATCATGCCGATCGGTAAGGGCCAGCGCGCCCTGATCGTCTCCCCGCCCAAGGCCGGTAAGACGACGATCATGCAGGACATCGCGAACGCCATCGCCATCAACAACCCGGAGGTCTACCTCATGGTTGTGCTGGTCGACGAGCGTCCGGAAGAGGTCACCGATATGCAGCGTTCGGTGAAGGGCGAGGTCATCGCCTCGACCTTCGATCGTCCGCCGTCAGACCACACCTCGGTCGCCGAACTGGCCATCGAGCGCGCCAAGCGCTTGGTGGAAATGGGCAAAGACGTTGTGGTGCTGCTCGACTCGATCACTCGGTTGGGCCGCGCGTACAACAACTCCTCGCCCGCCTCGGGCCGCATCCTCTCCGGTGGTGTCGACTCGACCGCGCTGTACCCGCCCAAGCGGTTCCTCGGCGCGGCGCGCAATATCGAGAACGGTGGCTCGCTCACCATCATCGCGACGGCGATGGTCGAGACCGGTTCCACCGGTGACACGGTGATCTTCGAGGAGTTCAAGGGCACCGGTAACGCCGAACTCAAGCTGGACCGCAAGATCGCGGAGCGGCGCGTGTTCCCCGCGGTCGACGTCAACCCGTCCGGCACGCGTAAGGACGAGCTACTGCTCAGCCCCGATGAGGCGGCGGTGCTGCACAAGTTGCGCCGCGTACTGTCTGGCCTGGACTCGCATCAGGCGATCGATCTGCTGATCGACCGCCTGAAGAAGTCCAAGAACAACCTCGAGTTCCTGATGCAGGTCAGCAAGACCGCGCCGGGCGCGCTCGACGAATGAGTGAACGGGGACTCCGCACAGGCGGGGTCCCCGTACTTTTTGCGCATACTTCACAACTGATTTCGTGCGCACATGGGCAACTCGTCCGGGATATCCAGCGCTGAAGTCCGCTGTCGGCCGCCGGGCCGCAACGGTAGTTTCTACGCGCACGACATCCGGCAAAGGGGTGGCGCGGGAGCGCCCTTTCGGCGTTGTCGGGCTGAAGAACGCGAGACCGATGCCGGCCGCGCCCGCGATCATGAAGGCCAGGATGATCGCCGTCGTGGCGGCCGGGCTACCGGTGTGCGCGGAGGTAGTGGCAGGGTCGAACTGTGCGGCAGTGGGCTTCGCGTACGCGTAGGTGTCCGGGCGATCCGGAACGGTGAACCAGCCGACCGCGACAGTGAGAATCAACGAAACGAAGACCGCCAGTGCAACGCGGCTGTTCACAGGGTTCTCCTTTCTGTCTTGGCATGCCGATGTGCTCAGGCCCAAAACTCTATGAACAGCGGTGTTCGTATTTACGAGTAGCGCACTACCCGAATTGAGGGTGCGGTAAGAACACGATCAACGCGTGCCAGTAGTTCAATTGGCAATAGGGCTCGGGGACTACCCAGGGGGCGGGAACAAACCGGCCATCGGGGGCGTTTTGGGAGCGTAACCGCCGTTCTGGCATACTGAACGGTCGTTGCGTCTGCTCAGTTGAGCAGGCCTCCCGCCTAAGTCGGCTCCGGTTCACGTCCTCGCGATATGCGCGGGCGACCCGGCGGCCAATATCGAGAGGACATCCATGAAGGCAGGAATTCACCCGGCGTATGTCGAGACCACGGTCGTCTGTGGTTGTGGCAACACCTTCCAGACTCGCAGCACCAAGGAGTCGGGACACATCACCGTCGAGGTCTGCTCGCAGTGCCACCCGTTCTACACCGGCAAGCAGAAGATTCTCGACACCGGTGGTCGCGTGGCCCGCTTCGAGGCTCGCTACGGCAAGCGTGCCGGCAAGAAGGCCGACGCAAAGTAGCTTCCTCGCCGACGCCCGGTCCTGCGCTGCAGGCCGGGCGTCGGCGCTTTTGTGTGGCCAGTACGGAAAAAGAGAGGAAGCACCGTGACGCAACCGTCCGCGATCGATGACATTCTGGCCGAGCACGCGGGCTTGGAGACGCAGCTCGCCGATCCGGCGCTGCACAGCGATCCGGGTGCCGCGCGCCGGGTCGGCAAGCGGTTCGCCGAGCTGGCCCCGATCATGGCCACCTACAACAAGCTGAAGTCCACGCGCGAGGATCTCGCCGCCGCACAGGAACTCGCGGCCGACGACGCCTCCTTCGCCGCCGAAGTGCCCGGCCTGGAACAACAGGTCGTCGAGCTGGAGCAGACCCTCGCGGATCTACTCGCCCCGCGTGACCCGCACGACGGTGACGATGTGGTGCTCGAAGTGAAATCCGGTGAGGGCGGCGAGGAATCGGCGCTGTTTGCCTCGGATCTGGCCCGCATGTACGTCCGCTACGCCGAGCGGCATGGCTGGAAGGTCGAGATTCTCGATGTGAACATCTCCGACCTGGGCGGCTACAAGGATGCGACCATTTCCATCAAGAGCCGCGACGCCGCGCGCGACGGTGTCTGGTCCCGTTTCAAATTCGAGGGCGGCGTGCACCGCGTTCAGCGGGTTCCGGTGACCGAATCGCAGGGCCGCATCCATACCTCGGCGGCCGGTGTGCTGATCTACCCGGAGCCCGACGAGGTCGAAGAGGTACAGATCGACGAATCGGATCTGCGCATCGACGTCTACCGTTCCTCCGGCAAGGGCGGCCAGGGCGTCAACACCACCGACTCCGCGGTCCGCATCACCCACCTGCCCTCGGGCATCGTGGTGACCTGCCAGAACGAGCGCTCCCAGCTGCAGAACAAGGCCCGCGCCATGCAGGTGCTCGCGGCTCGGCTGCAGGCGCTCGCCGAAGAGCAGGCCGATCAGGAAGCCGCCGCGGGCCGGGCCTCCCAGATCCGCACCGTGGACCGCTCCGAGCGCATCCGTACCTACAACTTCCCGGAGAACCGCATTACCGATCACCGCATCGGCTTCAAGGCGCACAACCTCGACGCTGTACTCGACGGTGATATGGACGCACTCCTGGATGCCCTCGGCAAGGCGGATCGCGAAGCCCGAATGGCCGCGGAGTAAAGGCGGACGAGCCAATGACGCGTGTGGCCTTGCGACCTGCCATCAACCAGGCGGTCGAAACATTGCGGATGGCAGGCGTGCACAGTCCGCAGGCCGACGCCGAAACGTTGGCGGCCCATCTGCTGGCTGTCGAGCGGACCAGGCTGGCGCTGACCCCGCTGGTCGCGCCGGAGCTACTCGAGGACTATCGCGCACTGGTGGCCCGGCGTGCGCAGCGAATTCCCTTACAGCACCTGACCGGTATCGCGGCGATCGGCGAGATCGAACTCGCGATCGGGCCAGGCGTTTTCGTCCCGCGTCCCGAGACCGAGCTGCTGTTCGCTTGGGCCCTGGCGCAATTGGAAGCACTGCCGCACGATCACCCGCCGCTCGTCGTTGATCTGTGCACCGGTTCCGGCGCGCTCGCACTTGCCATTGCCCAGGCCCGTCCGGATGCCGATGTGCACGCGATCGACATCGATCCAGCGGCTCTGCAATGGGCGCGCCGCAATGCCGACCTGCGCATTGCCGAGGGCGACACCGCGATCACCCTCTACGCCGACGATGTCACCGACGCGAATCTGCTCACCGAACTGAACGGCAAAGTCGATCTGGTCGTCGCCAATCCGCCGTATATCCCCGAAGGCGCCGAACTCGATCCCGAGGTCGCCGATCACGATCCGCATCTGGCCCTTTTCGGCGGTCCGGACGGACTGGATGTCATCCGTCGGATGATTCCCACCATCACCCGGCTGCTGCGTCCCGGCGGCTCCTGCGCCATCGAGCACGACGACACCAACGGCTCCGAACTCGCCGCTCTGCTGGCCGAACAGGGTGACTTCACCGATGTCGTCGAGCATCCGGACCTCGCGGGTAAGCCCCGCTTCGTCGCCGCAACCCGCGGTCGATCCGACTCGACTCGGTAGTCACCGGATGGAACCAACCCCCGCCGATAGTGGAATCGCGTGGCACGCGTGACAGGATGGTGGCCGTGAGTACCGTCTACGACTGCGCGGATCCCGACTCGCGCGCCGCCGGACTGACCGCGGCCACCACTGCCCTGAAATCCGGACGTCTGGTCGTAATGCCGACCGATACCCTGTACGGTCTGGCCGCCGACGCGTTCGATGCCACCGCGGTGAGCGATCTACTCGCCGCCAAGCGGCGTGGTCGCGATATGCCGGTACCGGTGCTGGTCGGCTCCTGGCACACCATCGACGGTCTGGTGTTCTCGGTGCGCCCACAGGCCCGCGAGTTGATCCGGGCATTCTGGCCCGGTGGGCTGAGTCTTGTTGTGCAGCAGGCGCCTTCGCTCGCTTGGGACCTCGGTGACACCCGTGGCACGGTCATGCTGCGGATGCCGCTGCACCCGGTCGCGCTGGAACTGCTACGCGAGGTCGGCCCGCTTGCGGTCTCTAGTGCCAATGTCTCCGGACAGCCCCCGGCCAAAACCGCCGCCGAGGCCCGCGATCAGCTCGGTGATCTGGTCGGCGTCTATCTCGACGGCGGTCCGGCCGAACATGCGGTCGCGTCCACCATCGTCGACCTCACTGCGGATCAGCCCCGGATCCTGCGTGCGGGCGCGGTACCGGTCGGCGATATCGCCGATGTGCTCGGAATGCTCCCGGAGGCGCTGACCAGCGTCGCGACGCGGTGACCTCGGGACCCAGTGATCGTATGGTGGATCAGATAATCGGATGATCGGTTCGAGTGCGGTAGTTCCTTTGCGCGAGCTGCTGCTCGTGCTTCTCATCTCGGGCACGGTGACCTTCCTGGCCACCGGCGGAATTCGGGTGCTCGCCATCGCCTTCGGCGCGGTGGCCGTACCGCGCGAGCGCGATGTGCACGTCAAGCCGATTCCGCGCATGGGCGGCGTCGGCATGTATATCGGAGTGGTCGCGGCTGTACTGTTCGCACACCAATTGCCCGCGCTGCGAAGAGGTTTCGACTATGCGCCGGATATTCCGGCCGTGCTGGTCGCGGCCACGCTCATCGTGCTCGTCGGTATCGTCGACGACCGCTGGGGCCTGGATGCGCTGACCAAATTCGCGGGTCAGGTCACCGCCGCCGGTGTGATGGCGGTCATGGGCCTGAGCTGGTACGTCATCTACAACCCGTTCAACGACACGACTGTGGTGCTGGACGCACTGCAGGGCGGTCTGGTCACGGTCGGCATCACGGTGACCCTCGTCAACGCGATGAATTTCGTCGACGGACTCGACGGTCTCGCGGCTGGGCTGGGCCTGATCTGCGCGGGCGCGGTCTTCGTCTTCACCGTCGGCCTGCTCTACAACCAGGGCGGTTCGGTCGACACCTATCCGCCCGCCTTGCTCGCCGCGGCGCTCGCGGGCGCCTGTATGGGATTTCTGCCACACAACTTTTCCCCCGCCCGGATATTCATGGGCGATTCCGGTTCGATGTTGATCGGGCTCATGCTGGCCGCGGTGTCGACGGGTGCCTCGGGCCGAATCAATTTGGCGGGCTACGGACCTCGCGACATCGTCGGTCTGCTTTCGCCGCTGCTGCTGGTCGGTGCGGTGATGTTCATTCCGGTGTTGGATCTGCTGTTGGCGATCGTGCGCCGGGTTCGGGCCGGTGTGAGTTTCTCGACACCGGACAAAATGCACCTGCACCATCGGCTGTTGCAGATCGGACATTCGCATCGTCGCGTTGTGCTGGTGATCTATTTATGGGTCGGCGTGCTCGCCTTCGGTGCCGTCGGGACTTCGCTGATCCATGATCGTCGGATTGTGGTGTTGATGATGGCGGGCGGGCTGGTTTTCGCACTGGTGGTGACCGCGATACCGGGCCTGCGCCGCAAGGAGCCCGCGGATTCGTAAAGCAAGGCCCAGGTAAAGTTCAGGTCGTGAGCGAGCAAAGCGAGCGAACCATGAACACAGCGTCCGGAACGACGGAGCTGCGCGCCAGCGAGGCGCAGTCGTGAGTCTCATCAACCCCGTCCCCGGTCCCGATGCTCCGCTGAAGTCGGCGCTGCGCTACGGCGTGATCGGTTTGGCCGTGTTGGTGGTGCTCTCGGTGGCCATCGCCTCCGCCGTCGCGGGCTTGGCCGGACTCTGGGGAGCACTGCTCGGCGCGGCCATCGGCGGCGGCTTCATTCTGACTACCGCGGCGGTGGTGCTGTTCGGCGCGAAGCTGCCGCCGAGCACTGCTGGCCTGGTCATGTTGGTAAGTTGGGTAGGCAAGCTGCTGGTCGCGATGATCGTGATCGCGGTGCTGCAGCGGTTCGACTTCTACGACCGGATGGCACTGTTCCTGACCGTCGTCGGGTCCTTGCTCATCGTGCTCGGCGCGGAGACGTATGGTGTTCTGCGACAGAAGGTTCCGTACGTCAACGTACCGACCGGTGAGTCCGATTTGCCTTCTGCGGAGCAATAATCGCCCCCAGCTACACGTTGTCGTAGATAACTTGGTAAAGTCTTGGTAAGCAAGCGACCAAGCGAGGGGGGATCACCGAGATCTCGCCAGGTGGCGCTATGCTTACTGCCGTACCGGGCCCCCAGAGGTTCCGGTTCTGCATGTCGACGAATGTCGCCGACACTACGTACAGACGCCCATGCGGATTACCGCACAGCTGCTGACGAATTTTCGAGCCGACCTGAGTCGACCCAATTGATCGTCAATGTCCGATCGAACCGCGGGAATGACCGTACCCGCGGCCCGAACACGGGAGAGAACGCTGAGCGTCACCACTTTGGCGGGCGAGTTCCACGCGCCATCGCTGTCCGACTTCTTCCCTCCAGCCTTGCTGTTCGAGGGTACGCCGTTCGAACTCGACCGTTTGATGCTCATCCGGCTGTTGATGACCGCCGTGCTGGTGCTCGTCATGGTGCTGGCATTCCGCAATCCGCGCATCGTCCCGCGCGGTCTACAGAACATCGCCGAAACCGGTTTGGTCTTCGTCAAGGATCAGATCTGTGATGAGGTGCTCGGCAAAGAATCCGGTCGCAAGTACCTCCCGTTGATCGCGACGATCTTCTTCGCGGTTCTCTTTCTCAACTTCTCCGGCATCATTCCGGGGCTGAACATCTCGTCGAACGCCCGAATCGGCATGCCGCTGGTGCTGGCCCTCATCGCGTACCTCGCGTTCAACTTCGTGGGTATCAAGAAGTACGGGTTCGTCACCTACATGCGCAGCAGCATCGTCGTTCCGAATGTTCCGCCCGCATTGCACGTGTTGCTGATTCCGATCGAGTTCATTTCGACGTTCATCCTGCGTCCGTTCACGCTGACCGTCCGACTCATGGCGAATATGTTGGCCGGCCACATCCTGCTGGTGCTGTTCTTCAGCGCCACCTGGTTCTTCCTGTTCGACGCCGTGGCCTGGATGAAGGTGTTCTCACCGTTCTCGCTGCTGGCCGGACTCGGGTTCACGCTGTTCGAAATGCTGGTCATCTTCCTGCAGGCCTACGTTTTCGCCCTGCTGACCGCCGTTTACATCGGACTCGCGCAACACGCTGACTCGCACTGACCGAACTACTACCGGATACCTGCTACACCGCGCCGACCGGCGGGTGAGCAACAGAAAGGGAATGGAAGACTCATGAGCCTCGCGTACCTGGCCCAGGAAGCCGCGACCACGTCGGAGAAGTTCAAGGGCTTCGGCGCCATCGGCTACGGCCTGGCCGCCATCGGCCCGGGCATCGGCGTGGGCATCGTCGTCGGCAAGGCCATCGAGGGTATGGCCCGTCAGCCCGAACTGATGGGCACCATCCGTACCAACATGTTCCTCGGTATCGCGTTCACCGAGGCCCTAGCGATGCTCGGCCTCGTGGCCGGCTTCATTTTCTGAGACTGGCATGAGCACGTTTTCTATGCTCGCCGCGGAGGGGGAGGACATCAATCCTCTCCTCCCCGAGACCTACGACATTGTCTGGTCGGTGGTCTGCATTGCAATCATCGGCGTCATTTTCTACAAGTACGTCATCCCGCGGCTCATCAAGGTGTTGGATGAACGTACGGACAAGATCGAGGGTGGACTCCAGCGGGCCGAGGCCGCGCAGGAAGAAGCCCAGCTGACGCTGCAGCAGTACCAGCAGCAGTTGGCCGACGCCCGGCTGGAGGCCGCACGCATCCGTGAGGACGCACGGGCCCAGGGCCAACAGATCCTCGCGCAGATGCGCGCGGAAGCCCAGGCCGAAAGCGACCGTATCGTCGCCGCCGGTCAGAGCCAGCTGGAAGCTCAGCGCCAGCAGATCCTGACCGAGCTGCGCGCCGAAGTCGGCAGAACTGCCGTCGATTTGGCCGAAAAGATTATCGGACAGTCGGTTTCGGACGAAGCTAAGCAAGCGGCATCGATCGACCAGTTCCTGTCCGAACTCGATCAGTCGAATGTCGGCATCGGGGTCGGAAGGTAGCGACGCGAAAGTGAGAAGCATGTACGCAGCGAGCCGCGAGGCAAGCTCCCGGGCACGGGAGGCGCTTCGGGCCGCTCTGACCGGAAGCGACAGTGTTGCGGCCACGACGGGGTCGGAACTGTTCGCCGTTGTCGCCGTGCTGGATGACCAGCGTTCGCTGCGTGTTGCGCTCGCGGACGTGTCGGTGCCCGGCTCGGTGCGCGCCGAACTCAGCGAGCGGGTCTTCAGCGGCAAGGTCAGCCCCGCCACCCTGGCGGTGCTGACCACCGCGGTGGCCCAGAACTGGTCGCGCACCGCCGACTTGGTCGACACCCTGGTGTTGCTCGGCCAGGAGGCGTTGCTGGAGTCCGCCGCGGACAGCGGACGACTCGGGGCGGTCGAGGACGAATTGTTCCGGCTGGGCCGGATCATCGGCGACAATCCCGAACTGGAGCAGGCACTTTCTGATCGTGCGAAGCCCGCGGCGGCCAAGCGCGAACTGATCGACCGGCTGCTCGCGGGCAAGACCGAGACCATCACCCGGACCCTCGCGGACCAGGTGGTCACCCGGTCGACGAATATCGGCGGCGCGTTCGGCGAGCTGTCCGATCTCGCGGCCGCGCGGCGCGACCAGATCGTCGCGCATGTGCGTGCCGCGGTCGCGCTGACCGACCAGCAGCGTGACCATCTCGGGGCGTCGTTGCAGCGCATCTACGGCAAGCCCGTCACGGTGCACGTGCAGGTCGATCCGAGTCTGCTGACCGGCGTGGTGGTGCGGGTCGGCGACGACCTGATCGACGGTAGCGCCACCGGCCGCTTGGAACGGCTGCGTCGGGCTCTGGCCTGACGACCCACCTCCCCCGACATTCTGACCAGACAGCGAGAGCAGGAAGACTATGGCGGAGCTGACGATCTCCACCGATGAGATCCGTAGCGCGATCGAGAGCTACACCCAGAGCTACACCCCGGAAACCTCCATCGAAGAAGTCGGTGTCGTCACCGACACCAGCGACGGCATCGCGCATGTCAGCGGCCTGCCCTCGGCGATGGCCAATGAATTGCTCGAGTTCCCGGGTGGTGTGCTCGGCGTCGCGCTGAACCTCGAGGACCGTGAGATCGGTGCGGTCATCCTCGGCGAGTTCGCGGAGATCGAAGAGGGCCAGCAGGTTCGCCGCACCGGCGATGTGCTGTCGGTCCCCGTCGGTGACAAGTTCCTCGGCCGCGTGGTCAACCCGCTCGGCCAGCCGATCGACGGCCTCGGCGAGATCGATGCCGAAGAGCAGCGCGTGCTGGAGCTGCAGGCCGCGACCGTGCTGCAGCGGCAGCCGGTCGAGGAGCCGCTGGCCACCGGCATCACCGCCATCGACGCCCTGACCGCCATCGGTCGTGGTCAGCGTCAGTTGATCATCGGTGACCGCAAGACCGGTAAGACCGCGGTCTGCATCGACGCGATCCTGGCGCAGAAGGCGAACTGGGAAACCGGCGACCCGTCCAAGCAGGTCCGCTGCATCTACGTCGCGATCGGTCAGAAGGGTTCCACCATCGCGGGCGTGAAGACCGCGCTGGAATCGCACGGTGCGATGGAATACACCACCATCGTCGCAGCCCCCGCCTCGGACTCGGCGGGCTTCAAATGGCTTGCGCCCTACACCGGTTCGGCGATCGGCCAGCACTGGATGTACCAGGGCAAGCACGTCCTGATCGTGTTCGACGACCTGACCAAGCAGGCCGAGGCGTACCGCGCCATCTCACTGCTGCTGCGTCGTCCGCCGGGCCGCGAGGCCTACCCGGGTGACGTCTTCTACCTGCACTCGCGCCTGCTGGAGCGTTGCGCGAAGCTGTCCGATGAGATGGGCGCCGGCTCGATGACGGGTCTGCCGATCATCGAGACCAAGGCCAACGACATCTCGGCGTTCATCCCGACCAACGTCATCTCCATCACCGACGGCCAGGTCTTCCTCGAGTCCGACCTTTTCAACAAGGGTGTCCGTCCGGCGATCAACGTCGGTACCTCGGTCTCCCGTGTCGGTGGCGCCGCCCAGACCAAGGGCATGAAGAAGGTCGCCGGTTCGCTGCGTCTGGAAATGGCGCAGTACCGCGAGCTGGAGGCGTTCTCCGCCTTCGCCTCCGACCTCGACGCCGCCTCCCTCGCACAGCTGGAGCGCGGTGCCCGCTGGGTCGAGCTGCTCAAGCAGGACCAGTACTCGCCGGTTCCGGTCGAGGACCAGATCGTCTCGATCTTCCTGGTCGACGCCGGCTACTTCGACTCGGTTCCGGTTGCTGACATCCGTCGCTTCAACGCCGAACTGCTCGAGGATCTGCACCGCAGCGCGGCCGACGCCTTCAAGTCGATCGCGGGCGGCAAGGTTCTCGACACCGAGAACGGCGATGCCATCAAGGCGGCCACCGACAAGTTCAAGCAGGGCTTCCTCGCTTCCGACGGTTCGCGTGTCGTGAACGAAGCCGCCGCCGGTGAGCTCGATCACGAAGAGGTCGAATCGCTGTCGGTAACCCGCAAGCACGTCGAGAAGTAATCGAGCTGGCTGATGCGCTATTGGATCCGCAGCATGAGCGACGGGCACGGAGGAGGCTCGCGTAACCGCGTCGTGCCCCGCGAATGCTGCAAATCAGATGCCGCGAATGAAGGGAGTGTGAACCGCTGATGGCAAGCTTGCGTGAATTGCGCTCCCGCATTCGTGGTGTGAGTTCGATCAAGAAGATCACCAAGGCCCAGGAGCTGATCGCGACCTCGCGAATCTCCAAGGCCCAGGCCCGGGTTGCTGCCGCAAAGCCGTTCGCCGAGGAGATCACCAAGGTCCTCGGCGAGCTGGCGAGTGCATCGACGAGTCTGTCGCACCCGCTGCTGACCGAGCGCGCCAACCCGCGCCGTGCCGCAGTCCTGGTGATCACCAGTGACAGCGGCATGTGTGGTGGCTACAACTCCAACGTGCTCAAGCGCGCCGAGGAGCTCATGGTCACCCTGCGTGGCGAGGGCAAGGAGCCGGTGCTGTACGTGATGGGCAATAAAGGCCTCACGTACTACACCTTCCGCAATCGGCCGGTGGTCAGCGCGTGGACCGGATTTTCCCAGCAGCCGAAGTACAACGACGCCTCGGCCGCCTGCCGCCACCTGGTGGACGCGTTCATGGCGGGCTCCGAGGTCGAGGTTCCGGCCCCGAACGGGGTGGGCAATATCGAGGGCGTTGACGAGTTGCACATCGTGTACACCCGTTTCGTCTCGATGCTGACCCAGACCCCCGAGGTCCGTCGCCTGGCGCCGATCCAGGTCAGCTATGTCGACGAAGACTTCGACATGGGTGCGGACAGCTTCTCCGACTCGCCGACCGTGGAACTCACCGCGCAGTACGAGTTCGAGCCCGATGCCGACGTGCTGTTGGCGGCACTGTTGCCCAAGTACATCAACACGCGCATCTACTCATCGTTGCTCGAGGCAGCGGCATCCGAGTCCGCGGCTCGGCGCACCGCAATGAAGGCAGCCACCGACAATGCCAACGAACTGGCCAATGTGCTTACGCGGCAGGCGAATTCGGTGCGACAGGCCCAGATCACGCAGGAAATCAGCGAAATCGTCGGCGGCGTGAACGCGCTGGCTTCGAGCTCGGACCGCGACTAAAGGCTGCCCGCGGCCTGAGGTCAGGGCCCGGAGGCGGAAGCGCAGCGTAACCACGGAGGGCCCCCGAAGGCCGCGAATAGGACACGGAAGAGAATTATGACCGCAGCAGTCACACAAGAGAGCCGGACCGGCGCGAAAACAGGTCGCGTCGTCCGCGTCATCGGCCCCGTCGTGGACGTCGAGTTCCCGCGGGGTTCCATCCCTGAGCTGTTCAACGCTCTGCACGCCGAGATCACCCTGACCTCGGTGGCCAAGACCCTGACCCTCGAGGTCGCCCAGCACCTCGGTGACAACATCGTGCGCACCATCTCGATGCAGCCCACCGATGGTCTGGTCCGTGGCGCCACCGTCACCGACTCCGGCAAGCCGATTTCGGTGCCCGTCGGTGACGTCGTCAAGGGTCACGTCTTCAACGCCCTCGGCGACTGCCTCGATGCGCCGGGCACCGGCCGCGACGGCGAGCAGTGGGGCATCCACCGCAAACCACCGAGCTTCGACCAGCTCGAGGGCAAGACCGAGATCCTCGAGACCGGCATCAAGGTCATCGACCTGCTGACCCCGTACGTGAAGGGCGGCAAGATCGGTCTGTTCGGTGGTGCCGGTGTCGGCAAGACCGTGCTGATCCAGGAGATGATCACCCGTATCGCGCGTGAGTTCTCCGGTACGTCGGTGTTCGCCGGCGTCGGTGAGCGCACCCGTGAGGGCACCGACCTGCACCTGGAAATGGAAGAGATGGGCGTCCTCCAGGACACCGCCCTCGTCTTCGGCCAGATGGACGAACCGCCGGGCACCCGTATGCGCGTCGCGCTCTCGGCTCTGACCATGGCCGAGTACTTCCGTGACGTGCAGCACCAGGACGTGCTGCTGTTCATCGACAACATCTTCCGGTTCACCCAGGCCGGTTCCGAGGTGTCCACCCTGCTCGGCCGCATGCCCTCGGCCGTCGGTTACCAGCCGACGCTGGCCGATGAGATGGGTGAGCTGCAGGAGCGCATCACCTCGACCCGTGGTCGGTCCATTACCTCGCTGCAGGCCATCTACGTGCCCGCCGACGACTACACCGACCCGGCCCCGGCGACCACCTTCGCCCACCTCGATGCGACGACCGAGCTCTCTCGCCCGATCTCGCAGAAGGGCATCTACCCGGCCGTCGACCCGCTGACCTCGACCTCCCGCATCCTGGAGGCCTCGATCGTCGGTGCGGAGCACTTCCGGGTCGCCAACGAGGTGAAGCGGATCCTGCAGAAGTACAAGGAACTGCAGGACATCATCGCCATCCTCGGCATGGACGAGCTCTCTGAAGAGGACAAGGTCCTCGTCGGCCGGGCCCGTCGTCTGGAGAAGTTCCTCGGCCAGAACTTCATTGTGGCCGAGAAGTTCACCGGCCAGCCGGGTTCCGTGGTGCCGCTGACCGACACCATCGAGGCGTTCGACCGCGTCTGCAAGGGCGAGTTCGACCACTTCCCGGAGCAGGCGTTCAACTCCTGCGGTGGTCTCGACGATGTCGAGGCGGCCGCGAAGAAGATCGCCGGAAAGTAGTCACCCATGGCGGAGATGTCAGTTGACCTGGTCGCCGTCGAACGTTTGCTCTGGTCCGGCCAGGCGACGTTCGTCAGCGCGCAGACCACCGAGGGGCAGATCGGCATCATGGCGGGTCATGAGCCGCTGCTCGGCCAACTGGTCGAGGGCGGCATCGTGAGCATCGTGCCCACCGAGGGGGAGCGGATCACCACGGCGGTACACGGTGGGTTCTTCTCGGTGACCGCGACCTCGGTCCGGGTGCTGGCCGAATCCGCGGAGTTCGCCGATGAGATCGACATCGAGGCGGCCCGTCGGGTGCTGGCCGATGCCGATGCCTCTGAGCAAGCCAAGATCGCGGCCCAGGGCCAGGTGCGCGCGGTCGAAGAGGCGAAGGCGTAGTACCGCACCAGGATTCGGTACGACCCGATAGCACGGCGCTGTCGGCGGCGAAAATATTCGCCGCCGACAGCGCCGTTTCCGTATTCGAACGTTCAAAGACAAGGCCCCGCCATTTGTCATCTCGGGGCCATGGTTGAATTGCCGAACGCGGTGTGAGCATCAGGCCGGGAGGCGCCTGTGTAGCCACGGAGGGCCTGCCACACTGCCATCGAATACCGCGTCGTCGACACGGCGGCGGAACGAAGGGACGTACGGCATTGCAGACCGGGATGGTTCTCCTGATCATTCTGGTGCTCACGCTCGTCCTCTTGGCGTTGGCCTCCACCTACCGACTGATCATGTTGCGCCGCGGCGGCACCGCCGCGATTCTGCGGGTGCTGCCCGCGCGTGGCGGCCAGGGGTGGCGGCACGGCCTGATTCGATATGACGAGGATCGCATCGTCTTTTACAAACTCTCCAGTCTGAAACTGGGCCCGGATTCCACTATTCGCCGCCAGGGCATCGAGATCGGTGATCGGCGCAGCCCGCGTGGCGACGAATACGACATCATGACCGACGACATCGCGGTGACCGCGATCTCCGATAATGACGGCAATTACGAATTGGCGCTGGACCGCGGCTCACTGGCCGCCTTTCTGTCCTGGGTCGAATCCCGACCGTCGGATCGCACCCGTCGGCTCCCCGGACTCTAGGCTGAGCTCGTGAATGTGCACCTGACGCGGATCTATACGCGGACCGGCGACGATGGGACGACCGGTCTCAGCGACTTCTCGCGGGTGGCTAAAACTGATCCGCGGCTGGTCGCCTACGCCGACTGTGACGAAACGAATGCCGCCATCGGCGTGGCCGTCGCGCTCGGTGCGCCTGCCCCGGAGTTGCTGAGGGTATTGCGCCAAGTGCAGAACGATCTCTTCGATGCGGGTGCGGATCTTTCGACCCCGGTGGTCGAGGAGCCGAAGTATCCGCCACTGCGTATCACCCAGTCGTATATCGACCGCCTGGAAGCCTGGTGTGATGAGTTCAATGCCGAACTGCCCGCTCTGAATTCGTTCATTCTGCCCGGAGGCACGCCGCTGGCCGCCCTGCTGCATACCGCCCGTACGGTGGCGCGGCGAGCGGAGCGTTCGGCATGGGCCGCGGTGCAAGCGCATCCGGACGATACGAATGCTCTTCCGGCGAAGTACCTGAACCGCCTGTCCGACCTGCTGTTCATCCTCAGCCGTGTCGCCAACCCGGGCGGTGACGTGTTGTGGAAGCCTGGTGGCGAACAAGGTGGTTCGTGAACTGTCCGATCCGCACGACTGATCTGGTGTAGGTGTGGGTGACTTCCGAGACAGACCTGTCAGAGGGCTGCGACCGGCCGCCCGTCGGTAAAAGTGGGCGGCGCGACACACACACAAAAGTTGCTGGACACCGCTGAATGCGTCCCAGCTACCTGGATATAACCCCGGCACTGCTACCACCGGCCCGCAACGCAACTATCCTTTGCACCAACAGTGCGCCGAATACGCGGAGAGGCGGCATGGAACGGTTTTTGGTTACTGGCGGGAATCGACTCGTCGGTGAGGTCGCGGTTGGGGGTGCGAAGAACAGCGTCCTCAAGTTGATGGCGGCTGCATTGCTGGCCGAAGGCACGACCACCATTACGAACTGCCCGGACATTCTCGATGTGCCGTTGATGGGTGATGTCCTGCGCGGCCTCGGCTGCGACGTCACGATCGATGGAGCGGTTGTCACCATCAACACACCCGCGGAGCCCAAGTATCACGCGGATTTTCCGGCGGTGACGCAGTTCCGCGCTTCGGTCTGTGTGCTCGGTCCGCTGATGGCGCGGTGTAAGCGCGCCGTTGTCGCACTGCCGGGCGGCGACGCGATCGGTTCGCGGCCATTGGATATGCATCAGGCGGGTCTGCGGCTGCTCGGCGCCACCAGCGAAATCGAGCACGGTTGTGTGGTCGCGCGCGCGGACGAACTGCAGGGTGCGCGGATCAGGCTGGACTTTCCTTCGGTGGGCGCGACCGAGAACATCCTCATGGCGGCCGTGCTGGCCGAGGGGGAGACGGTCATCGATAATGCGGCCCGTGAACCCGACATCGTCGATCTGTGCAACATGCTCGTTCGGATGGGTGCGCGGATCAGTGGCGCGGGCACGTCGGTCCTCACGATTCAGGGGGTCGAGCGCCTCTCGCCAACGACGCATCGGGTGATCGGTGACCGGATCGTGGCCGCGACCTGGGGGATCGCCGCAGTGATGACCATGGGCGATATCCGGGTCTCCGGCGTCAACCCCAAGCATCTGTCTCTGGTACTAGACAAGCTGCGCTCGGCCGGTGCGCGTATTTCGTTCGCACCGGATGGTTTCCGGGTGATCCAGGCCGATCGGCCGCGCGCGGTGAATTTCTCGACGTTGCCCTTCCCGGGATTCCCGACCGATCTGCAGCCGATGGCCATCGGTCTCGCCGCGATTGCGGACGGCACCTCGATGATCACCGAGAACATCTTCGAGGCGCGCTTCCGTTTCGTGGAGGAGATGATCCGGCTGGGCGCCGACGCGCGGACTGATGGACATCATGCGGTGGTACGCGGAATTCCGCGGCTGTCGAGTGCACCGGTGTGGTCGTCGGATATTCGGGCCGGCGCCGGATTGGTACTCGCCGGTCTGGTTGCCGATGGCATCACCGAGGTGCATGACGTCTTCCATATCGACCGCGGCTACCCGAACTTCGTCGAGCAGCTGCAGGCATTGGGTGGTGAGGTCGAGCGAGTCGGCGCCCCGGATTGATCATGTGAACGGCAGGCGACGATCTCCTCTCGCCGAAAACCGTTCCTGACCAGGCGATTTGACATCGTGCACACCGACACGTAACTTTATTCGAGTCAGAGCGACACGGACACCGACCCGGAGCCGACACGCTGAGCCGAAAGGCTGAGTAAAGGGCCAGGGAAACGAGGTAGTACGCTGAGCGCCTGACGATCACACTAGTTCGAACGAGACCCCGATTTTGAATCGGGCTCACGGCTGAGCTAAGCTAGATAAGTTGCCTCATCGATCGACCAGGTCAAACCTGCGAGATGGTGTGTGCGTGTGTTCTTTGAGAACTCAATAGTGTGTCGATGAATGTCAGTGCCAAATGTTTTTTGGTTCCGGCCTCTCATACCCCCGTGTGTTG
>NZ_JBFAXH010000023.1:0-81176 GCF_040680755.1 Nocardia sp. NPDC051990
GCTGATGCTCGTCCCGCTGGGCATCGCACTCGCGGTCAATGCCAAACTGCCCCGTGCTGCCGCGGCCGTCAAGCCCTGGTGGGACCGGCTGTCCAGTCTCGGTCTGGTGGCCGTGATCGTGCTGTTGGTGGTGGTCAACTTCCACAACGTGCTGTCGGTGTTCGGAACCCGCGCCATCTTGGCCGGACTGCTGTTCATCGCGATCGGCTATGGGTTGGGCTGGGTCCTGGGCGGCCCCGCCGCAGGCACTCGGCCGGTGCTCGGTTTAGGCACCGCCCAGCGCAACATCGCTGCAGCGCTGGTGGTCGGCGGCCAAAGCTTCACCGATCCCAGCGTGGTAGTCATGGTGGTCGTGGTGGCCATCGTCAGCCTGCTGATTCTGCTGCCGCTGTCGCGGCGGCTGGCCCGCACCGCCGCCGACGGCGGTGACGCGGGCTAGGAGGGCTATTCGGCAAGTGTCTCGGGTCGGTTGCCGGCGGTAAACACCAAGCGACTCACCCGGGGTAATGCGGCTTCAGTTGACCCAGGGCGGGTTGATGACGGTGCCGTCGGACAGCTCACCGCGGAATCCGACCGGGACCGTCACAACGAGCACGGCCGGCTCGGCGGCCGAATTCGTCAGGGCGATCATCGAATTCGCGGGCGCCACCGCGGCGTCACCGGCCACCAGCGCCTCCGCTTGGCCATCGATCGTGATCGTCACTGCCCCTTGGATGACCATGAACGCCTCCTCCCGTAGCACCTTGTGCGGCACACCTTCCGTTCCAGCCGCCACCTGGATCTGCCAGACGCACAGTTCGGCGCTGCCGGTGCCGGGGCGGATGTAGGAGGTGAATCGGGTGCCGTGCATTTCGTGGACTTCAGCATCGGCGGCGCGGGTTACCGGCATGTCTTACTCCTTCATTTGGTCAAGTTGCTTGACCACATAGTCAAGCAGCTTGCCTATCTGTGTCAAGATGTCAGTCATGTCGGATTCGAAACCCGCTTCGCCAGTGCGGCCCGGCCAGGATCTCGCGCTGATATTGCTGGCAGCGGGGGCGGCCGCCACGGATGCCATTCACGCCGGGGTGGTCGCCGCCGGGTTCACCGACGTAAGGCCGACGCACGGGTTCGCATTTGTACGGCTGGCGCCGAACGGAGCAACGGTCGGCGAATTGGCCGAGCACCTGGGCGTGACCAAACAAGCCGCCAGTCAACTGGTGGACGAAATCGTGCACAAGGGCTACGCCGAACGCAACACGCATCCCGACGATGCCCGCGCGCGACTGATCACCCTCACCGATAAGGGGTGGGCATGCACGCGCGCGGCGGATGCCGCGGCGGCGAACTTCGCCGCCCAGTGGGCGTCCATTTTGGGCGATTCTGCGGTGACCGAATTGCGTAACACTTTGACTCGCGTAGTGCCCCCTGGACGCGTCCGTCCCGCCTCATGGTGACCGAATTGAGACAAAGTGACCTGCATTACCGAGATATTTAAGTGACCTACGTCACATGAGGTTTGAGGGCAAACTCCCCGCATAGACAGCGTTTCAGGGAGTGCGACCAGGGCTTTCCAAGATCGGCAACCCCGCCCATTAACTATTCGTTTACCCCGCATTAACCCATCGTGACCAAGCTGAGATCAGGTCACAAACAGACCTGCAGTTTGGTTACACCGAGGAGCAATCCACACACAGTCGGAAAACGACCGCAAACGGCAGATGGGTTTCACCCGCCGCGGTCGCCGGAGATACCAGCGGCACCACAGTCCGCGACCGCATTCTCCCCCGCTCGACAGCGGCACCCGCCGGGAACCGACCCCGGGTGGCTCATACCGCGTCGTGCGCCAGGGCTCGCCTGGCCTTCACAACAAAACCGAAAACAGCATACGAACCGATTCAGGCGGGCTTCCCACCGGGTGCCCGTCGGAGATCCGCGCTGCTCGAACCGGGCCGGATCGCCTCTCTGGACACGATCAAGGAACTGATTTCGAAATGCTCGACAAACGCCTCTCCTCTTTCCGCCGCCCGTCGCTGCGTGACGGTGTCACCCTCGCAGTGGCCGCGGCCGGTGTCATCGCCGTCGGCACCTCCTCCATAATCGCGCTGGCCGACGACAGCGTTCCGTCGCGCATTGCCATGGTCTCCGAGCAGCAGCCCGCCCCTGCGGCCGAACTCGTGGCCGAACCCGTGGCTGCGGCCGCGCCGGTCGATGCCCCGATCATTCCCGCTCTGCCCGCGGTGCCGGAACTGCCGCCGATTCCGGGCCCGACCCCGCCGCCGGCCCCCGTCGCGGCCCCGATCGCGGCCGCGGTCTACTACGAGGACAACCTCGACGGCTGGATCCGCCAGGCCCTGGACATCATGTCCGCGCACGGCATCCCCGGTAGCTACAATGGCATCCACCGCAACATCATGCGCGAATCCAGCGGCAACCCCCATGCCATCAACCTCTGGGACTCCAACGCCGCCGCCGGCATCCCGTCCAAGGGCCTGCTCCAGGTGATCGATCCGACCTTCAACGCCTACCACGTCGAGGGCACCTCCTGGGACATCTGGGATCCGGTGGCCAACATCACCGCCGCCTGCAACTACGCGGCGCACCGCTACGGCTCGATGGACAACGTCAGCTCGGCGTACTGATCCGCGACGTCTCGACAACGCCTCCCCGCCCAACCGCGGGGAGGCGTTGTCGTAGGGTCATCGCAGACCAACCACCATCGATGTGGACTGCGCCATGACCGATTACGCCCACTCCGACCACGCTTCGAAGAGTCGCGCCGAGAAAGCACGCCGCCTCGCGGCCTATATCTGGGATCGCGGCATCACCGGGGCCGAACTGCTGGACATGCCCGCGGCGACGCTCCGGAAGCTGGCGCGCGCCGCAGCGACGAATCCGCCGAGCACCGGCGAAACCTGGACGAATGCGGCCCAGCTGCTCGACGAGAAGGACACCTGGGCCGCGAATCATCCGAATCATCCTGCGGCACAACGCAATCACACCGATGAGAAGCTGCTGTGGGTGAAGCCGCCGATCACACCGTGGTGATTCAGTAGCCGAGTTCCGTGCCGCTTTCCGCCTCGGCGACCACCTTGTCGGCCAGCGACCGCAATGCCCGCGCCTCCGCGGGTGTCATGGGATCGACGAAGATCCGGCGCACCAGTTCGACATGGTTCGGGGCCGCCGTCTCGAGCACCTTGCGCCCCTCCGCGGTGAGTTCGACCAGAATCCCCCTGGCGTCATCCTCGGCCGGGCGACGATCGACGAGTCCGCGAGACGCCATGCGCGCCAGGTGTTTCGAGAGCCTGCTCTTCTCCCAGCAGACCTCGGCGGCCAATTCCTTGGCGCGCAGGCAGCCACCGGGGGCCGTCGACAGCGGCACCAGCAGTTCATAGTCGGCGACGGAGAGGCCGTCTTGGGTCAGCCCCGCCGAGAGCGCCGCGTCCAGCCGCTGGCGCAGCCGGATAAAGGCCTGCCAGGTCTCCTGCTCGTCATCGTTCAGCCATCGAACCACGGGAATGATCCTAGCCAATGTTTGGTTGACATGGACACCAACCATTCAGGAGGCGCCCATGCCAGCCATCACTGTCGCCGACATCATGGTGCTGCCGCGACTGCCCCGCCCTACCGACGCCACGCGCGAGCGGAAGGTCGGCAGTATCACCACGGCGCATAAGCAGCGCGAAGGCGCGGGCTTCGAGGTGAGCCGCCCGTTCCCGAGCATGGATCTGCGCTCGGCCGATCCGTTCATCCTGCTGGACCAGATGGGCCCGGTCGCCTACGAGCCGTACGAGGCCAAGGGTGCGCCGTGGCATCCGCATCGCGGCTTCGAGACCGTCACCTACGTCATCGACGGCACCATGGTGCACCACGATTCCAACGGCGGCGGTGGCGTCATCAGCGAGGGCGACACCCAATGGATGACGGCCGGTTCCGGCATCCTGCACGATGAACTGCCCGCCGAGGAATTGGTCATCGCGGGCGGCTGGTTCCACGGCATCCAGCTATGGGTCAATCTGCCGCGCGCGCAGAAGATGGCCGCACCGCGCTATCAGGATCTGCGCGGCAGTGAATTGACGCTGGTCAGTTCGCACGATGGTGGCGCACTGGTGCGCATTATCGCGGGCGAGATGGGCGGCTTCGCGGGTCCGGGTTCGACCTACACCCCGATCGCCTACGCGCACGCCTCCATCACCCCGGGCGGTCAACTGGAAACCCCATGGCCGCAACGGTTTACCGCGATGGCGTACGTACTGTCCGGCAGCGGAACCGTGGGTGCCGAGCGCCGACCGATCAGTGCAGGCCAACTCGCGGTATTCGGCCCCGGCGACTCGATCACCCTCGCCGCGGATGCCTTGCAACACAACCGAACCGGCGATCTGGAGGTGTTGCTGCTCGGCGGCTTGCCGATCAAAGAGCCTATGGTGCAATATGGCCCGTTCGTCATGAACACCCGAGCCGAAATCATCCAGGCGATGGACGATTACCAGGCCGGACGCATGGGCAATATCCCGGCCGAACATCTGACGGGTAGGCGGTTGGGCGAATAACGGCGGGCGGGGCGTTGTCGCCTAATGCCCTCAATTGTTTTCCTGCGCGGTTGACAAGTACGCGGCCCGTCACAACAGTGGATGCGGCGTCTCCCCTGGACGCTATCCACCGCAGCACACAAACAGAGGAATATATGAACGTTCGCCGGCTCACCGTCAGTATTGCCGCCGCGGGACTGGCTTTCCTAGCCGCACCCGCAGCCCTAGCCATGCCCACCGGTTCTTCGGGAACGGGCTCATCCGCCGTCGATACCGGATCGGCCGCGACCGGTTCGGCGGGCCTGTCCCAGACCGGCTCGGCCGGCGGGGCATTCGCCAACTGCGATGAGGCCCGCGCGGCCGGTCGGGCGCCGCTGTTCCGCGGGGAACCGGGCTACGGCCCGCATTTGGATCCGGACGGCGACGGCTTCGCCTGCCCCACGGTCTGATATACCCCTGAAACGTAGAACACCCGGTGTGGCCGACCACACCGGGTGTTCTACGTTTCGGCTCAGCGGAAAATCTTGACCAGCACCAACCCGACGACCACCGTTGCCGCGCCGATCAGGCTGTACTTCACCTTCGGCTGGTTCAGCTTCGCCAGCACCATATGTTTGGTGTCATCGGCAATGCGCTGTGGATCGGCCCGTACGGCGATTTCGTCGAGCGTGCTCGCGAGCCGTGTCCGCGCGACCTCGATCTCCCGCTCGATTCGCTCGGTATCCCTAGCCACGTATATCCTCCTGTGTTCAATTTGCGGTACTCGCGGGTCTGTCCGTGGTTATGCAGCTGCCGCCTGGCGAGCCCGTCGCTCACACCACCAGTTCAATGTGCCGCGAAGCGCGCTCGCCGACGAGTCTAGCCAGCCGAGTTGTGTCGGTGCGGCCGCGTTGTCGGGGCGCTCGATTACCGTGCAAGACGTGACCGACAATCAACGACTCTCCCTCGGCGATCCCGCCCCCGATTTCACCCTGCCCGATGCGGACGGCGAGAACGTATCGCTGTCCGATTACCGCGACCGCAAGGTGATCGTCTACTTCTACCCCGCCGCGAGCACCCCCGGCTGCACCAAACAGGCCTGCGATTTCCGCGATAACCTCGCCGACCTCGCGGGCGCGGGCATCGAAGTCATCGGCATCTCGCCCGATAAACCCGCCAAATTGGCCAAATTCCGCGATAACGAAAAGCTCACCTTCCCGCTGCTCTCGGATCCGGACAAATCCGTCCTCACCGCATGGGGTGCTTTCGGCGAGAAGACCATGTACGGCAAGACCGTCACCGGCGTTATCCGCTCCACATTCCTGGTCGACGAAAAAGGCAAAATCGAAGTGGCACAGTACAACGTCCGCGCGACCGGCCACGTCGCAAAACTTCGTCGCGACCTGTCGGTGTAGGCCTGCTGCTCGAACCAGCGCACGACCGGTTCGCAGCCGATCCAGACCAAACCAGATCGGCTTGCGCCCAATGGGTTTCGTCCAAGTCGAACGCGCATAAAACGAAAGGTCCGGAGCCGCGGGGGCACCGGACCTCTCGAAGGTCTTCGCCTAAGTGGGCTGCAACTGCTGAGCCACCCACTGCATGAGCATGCGGAAGTGGTTGTCCCACCAGTGGTAGAACTCGGGACTGAAGGCCGGCGGGGGCGGAGCCTCACCCGGGAAAAGCATGGCGGCGTTGGGAGCACCGACCTTGGTGGTCGGCCCCGGGATTCCGGTGCCGGGGAACTGCTGAGGCAATCCGGCCGCCTCGTTTCCATGCTCGTATGCATCCGGAGCGATCAATACGGGTGGCAGCGCACCCCAGTGTTCGTTGTACTGGGGAAGGTTGTCCAGATCGAGGTCGGCCACCATCCAGTCGGAGGTGGATCCAGCAGACGTGGGCTGCCGTGCCTCTGGACGATCGAACGGGTTGATATCCGGATGTACCGAGGAGCCCGCGGTGGAGCCACTCGCCGATCTGGTGCCACCGCCGACCACGTGGGCATCCGCGGTGACCCGCGCGTCCGCGACGACCGCGCCCGTACCTCGCACCGTCACGTACGTGCCACCAGCGACCAGTCCGCCCGCCAATACGCTGGCCGCGGCGAACAGCGCCGTGTGGCCGCGCGTGCTCCGCACCCGCTCGACCGGCTCGCGTACACCCATCACATCGCTCATGGCGAACAGCGCGGCACCGACCGCCGAGGCGGAGGTGGCGATCTTGCACGGCAGCACTGGCGCGCCGAAGCCATCCATCGCCGTGGCCACCACCGGGCCGCCCGCGGCCGAGCCGATCAGTACCACCGCATCCGGCCGGACCATGGCCGCCTCGAATTGATCCCAGGCATTCGACACCGCCTCGTCGAGTGCCTCGGCGGTCGCGACGCCGGTCTGGCTCGTCGCGGCCAGCACCCGGCTGCGCTTGCCGTCGATCAGGGTGAACGCCTGATGCCCCGCGACGACCTCGCAGATGAGCAGGTCGTCGAATTCATCGAGCCAGGTCATGCCCCCCGCCACACTCAGATGTGCCGCCTTGGCCGACACCAGCGAGGCGGTATGCCACGGACCGGATGCCAATTTGGTGACGATGGCGCGCCGCTCGGCGGCATCGCGGTAGGTAACCGCCGCGCCCACGATCTCCCGCTCCGACTCCAACTCTGCGGCCAGTGTGTCCATCGCCGTCTGGACCGCGACCGCCAGGTCTGCCTTCGAGTCGCCACGAGCTTTCACCACCCGCTGCAGCAGCACCCGCTCGGGTAGCTTCTCGCCGTCGGCGAGGGCCACCGCGTGAACGGCGCCGCGTTCGGTGGAAACGCCAAGTGTTACCGCAGATCGAGCTCCCACTGATCACGCCTTCCCAGTGCAATTGCCGTGCTCACGAGCTTGCCGAAACCCCTGAGCCCCTTGGATTCCCCGGCTCGAAACGTGCGCCGAGATGCACGCACGCTCGGTTATGTGTTCGGCGCCGATTCCGCCTTGGATGGGTCATGAAATGTGACAGTTCTTAACACGCATATACCGTGCGCGTGTCGCACCTGTGTCGATACCGCTAGCCTTGATACGTGGATGTACGCACGGAGGCCAGGTCGAAGCGACGACCGGACCCTGCGTTGGACATGCAGGACGACCCGCAGGAGCTCATGCCGCGGCGCAGGCCGACTCAGGAACGCAGTAAACGCAAGTTCGATGCCCTCTTGCAGGCGTCCCGGGAATTGCTCGTCGAGGTCGGGTTCGAATCGTTCACCTGTGAAGAGGTGGCGACACGGGCCGAGGTGCCGATCGGCACGCTGTATCAGTTCTTCGCCAATAAATACGTCATCGTCTGCGAGCTGAATCGCCAAGACCTGGTTGCGGTTTCCCAGGAACTCGCCGATTTCCACGGTGAAATCCCGTCATTGGACTGGTTGCGGCATATGAACCAGTTCGTCGACCACCTGGCGAATCTGTGGATGACCGATCCGTCCCGGCGCGAAGTATGGCTGGCGATGCAGTCGACCCCATCCACCCGAGCCACCGGCGCGATCCATGAAAAGGAATTCGCCGAGCTCGTCTCGCAAATGCTGCGCCCGCTAACTCCCCGCACCCCTCGCGCGCGCCGCACCATGATGGCCGAAGTCCTGGTGCACGTCGTCTACTCGATGCTGAATTTCTCCGTCCAAGACGACCAGTCCAACACCGAAGCTGTCTCCGAACTCAAGCGCCTGATGGTCGCATACCTCATGGTCGCCGAAAAGGAATCCCGAACCGCCAGCCAGCGCTAACCCTCGGCAATCCGTATTCGAGCCGGGCACCCTGTGTCCGAGGTGCCCGCCTCGAACATAGGATGCCCGGTTCGGCTACTACGCTTCGCGACCTTCGATCAGGTCGGCGAGTTCACCCGGATCCTCGAGGACGACCATGGCGGCGGCGGTGTCGCCGTCATGGGTCAGAGATAGGTGAACCCTTACGCGGGGCAGGAATTCGGCCGCGAGGCCGTGCAATTTGATGCTCGGGCGGCCCCAGGCGTCGTTGACCACCTCGATGAGGGGGTACGGGTTGTCGCCGATCTGCGGGCGGCGCGCGAAACGCGAAGACGCCCAGGCCTTCAGCACCGCCTCTTTGGCCGCCCAGCGCGCCGCGTAACTGCGGGCCGGGTCGGTGCCCTTGCTCTGGCAGTACCGCCGCTCACCGGCGGTGAAACTCTCCCGGAGCATGGTGGTTCCGGACCGTTGCAACTGTTCGGCGAACTCGGAGATGGTCACCAAGTCCAAGCCGATACCCAGGATGGTCAATGCGTCGCCGCTCCTCAGCCTTCGAGCCCAATGGAACTCCCGAACAAAAAGTGAGAGTGCGGCCGCCGCAGCGACCGCACTCTGCACGGTAATGGCCGAAGCCGCTATGCCATAGAGCCACCGGCGTCGAGTCGCCCGAGAATCACTGCCCCGGTGCCGCAACCCGCGCCGTCGGCCCGGTAGGTGCCGGTACCGGACAAGCGAGCCTCCG
The DNA here is from genome assembly GCF_040680755.1 of Nocardia sp. NPDC051990. Classification (NCBI taxonomy): domain Bacteria; kingdom Bacillati; phylum Actinomycetota; class Actinomycetes; order Mycobacteriales; family Nocardiaceae; genus Nocardia; species Nocardia sp. NPDC051990. Next base: position 8,966 of record NZ_JBFAXH010000023.1, read on the forward strand.
GCGAGAGCAGCACGTCGGCCTCCAGCTGCCGCTTCTGCTCCGACGGCGTGCCATCGGCACCAAGGCGCCGATCCGCGGGCCGCTCGTACAGCGGGGCACCGCCGCACATGGCCTCGGTGAAGCGCTGCCGTCCGGCGAGCTGACGCTCCTGCGCCCGGCGCTGGTACTCCGCGCGCCGTCCCGGCTCGATCGCCTGGATGAACGCCTCCGGATGCACCACCGCGAGCAGACCCGAGACGTGGCCGAAGCCCAGTGAGGTCAGCAGACCAGCCTTGAGCGGGAACCGCTCACCGAAACGCAGCGGTTCGCGCGCCCAGACCAGATGCGGGTAGGCCTGCATCTTGTCATCGACGCAGTCCAGACTCCGATTCGGCGGTACGACACCGTTTTCCAGCACCTGGCACAGACCGATGAGCTGGAAGGCGGCCGCACCGCCCTTGGCATGTCCGGTCAGGCTCTTCTGCGAAACCACGAACAGCGGCGCGCCTTCGGAGCGTCCGATGGCCGTGGCCAATCGTTCGTGCAGTTCGGACTCGTTCGGGTCATTGGCCGCGGTCGAGGTGTCGTGCTTGGAGATGACCGCGATATCGTCCGGCGCCACACCGAGTTTGCTCAGTTCGGCGACGAACTTGGATTCGCGGCCTCCTCGGCCCGCACCGAGCGCGCCGAGGCCGGGCGCCGGAATGGAGGTGTGCACGCCGTCGGCGAAGGACTGCGCGAAGGCGACCACACCGAGCACCGGCAGGCCCATCTCCACCGCCACGTCGCCACGGGCGAGCAGTACGGTGCCGCCACCCTGCGATTCCACGAAGCCGCCGCGACGGCGGTCGTTGGCGCGGGAGAAGTAGCGGTCGCTGATGCCCTTGGCGCTCATGGCCGCCGAATCCGCGGTGGCCGACATGTCACCGAAGCCGACGATGCCCTCGATACCGAGATCGTCGAAGCCACCGGCGACCACCAATTCGGCCTTGCCCAAACGGATCTTGTCGACACCCTCCTCGACCGACACCGCGGCCGTCGCACAGGCCGCCACCGGATGCACCATCGCGCCGTAGCTGCCGACATAGGACTGCACCACGTGCGCGAGCGCGACGTTCGGCAGCGCCTCCTGCAGGATGTCGTTCGGGCGCGACTCGCCGAGCAGGTTGTCGATGTAGAGCGAGCGCATCGAGGACATGCCGCCCATACCGGTGCCCTGGGTGTTGGCGACCAGGCTCGGGTGCACCCAGCTCATCAGCTCGGCCGGGCTGAACCCGGAGCTGATGAACGCGTCGACGGTGCAGACGATATTCCACAGCGCGACCCGGTCCACCGAGGCCACCATATCGGCGGAGATGCCCCAGATGGTGGGATCCCAGCCGGTCGGGATCTGACCGCCGACAGTGCGCGACAGCTTGGCCTTGCGCGGCACCCGGATCTCGGTGCCCGCCTTGCGGATCACCTGCCAGTCACCCGAGTCGACGACCGGCGTGATCACCGTATGCCCCGGATCCGAGGCGTAGAAGGCGCGCGCCTCGGCCTCGCCGCCGACCGTGAAGGTCAGATCCTGGTCCAGGAAGACCGAGGTCATCAGCGGTGCGGCATTGTCGATCATGGCGCCGTCGTCCTCGTAGCGGCGCACACCGCAGCGCGCGACGACCGCATCATGGTACTTCTCGGCCAGTTCGTATTCGGGGACGTAGTCACCGGATTCGGTGTCATACCAGCCGGGCTTGGGATCGTTCTCCCAGGCCACCATGCCGGTGGCCCAGGCGAGTTCGAGCACGCCGGCGGCCGAGAGTTCGTCGGAGACCTCCATCTCGAACCGGGTGCGCGCCGAACCGTACGGGCCGAGCTCGCCGGCACCGACGATGACGACCATATCGGCGAGATCGGCGGTGACCGAACCCCATTCGGGCACCGGCAGTACCGAGCTCATGGTCGGCGGTGCGGGCAGGGCCGAAATCGTCGCCGCCGCAACGGCTTCCTCGGTCTCGGGCGTCGCCTCCTCCTGAGCCTGCTTGGCCAGTGCGGGCAGATCGAGCTTGACCCTGGCGAGTCCGCCGGTCAGGTCGATCTGCTGTGGTCCGGTCGCGGTCACCTGACGAGCCCGCGAGGTGCACCACTTGAGCAGCTCATCGGCCATCTCGGCGGTGGACCAGGTGTGCACACCGGCCTTCTCGACCGCACTCACCATCGGATCGTTGTGGCCCATGAGCCCGGTGCCGCGCACCCAGCCGATCATGGCATGTACCAGGGTGACCCGGCTGGACCACGACTTCTCGGCCCGCCACTTGGCGACCACCGCGTCGAGTGCGGCCTTGGACTCACCGTAGGCGCCGTCGCCGCCGAACATGCCGCGGTTGGGCGACCCCGGAAGCACCACATGCAGTTTCGCGTCGACATCGTGATCGGCGCCGACCCGGGACAGCCCACCGATGAGCCGCTCGACCGACCAGAGCAGCACCCGCATCTCCATTTCGGCGCGGGCGCCGGCATCGGCGAGATCACCGGCTACCCGCGGCGCCGCGAACGGCAGCAGCAGGGTCGGGGTCATCGCGTCCTTGATCTTGACCTTCGCACCGCCCGCATTGTCGACCTGCTCGCTGCCAACCCAGTCGATCAGCGCGTCGACATCCTGGTAGGACGCCATATTCGCGGACACGACCCAGAGCGCGGCGCCGTGGCGCGCATTCTCGCGGTAGAGCTTGCGGTAGAAGCCGAGCCGCTCGTCGTTGAGGCTCGACGTGGTGACCACGACCGTGGCACCGCCGCCGAGCAGACGACCGGCGGCCGCCGCCGCGATGGAACCCTTACTGGCACCGGTGATCACGGCGATATCCGAGGACCACAGGCCGATCTCTTCGGTGTCCAGCGCCGCATCGGCGATGCGCTCGTACCGTCCGGCGAGCACCGAGCGGGCCTCGTGCTTGGCCTTCTCGCGCCACCAGTTGGCCTGTGCCGCAACGGCCGCACCGGCACCGCGGAAGCCCTCCACCGATTCCTCGTCGGAGCCGATGTCATCGACCAGCCAGAGCTTGGCCAGATCCTCGCGTGCGGTCGCCCAGCGGTCGTCGATCAGCACCGCCTTGCGGGCATCGAAGGCGGGCGCGACCAAACGCGGCCAGTCCGAACCCAATTCGGTCGAGACCAGATCGACCAGGCTGTCGTCGGTGGCCTCCGGCGCGGAGGCCTGCTCGGTCAGGCCGAGCTGTTCGAGCACCACACGGGCGGCCGTGGCGAGCACGCCGTCGCGACCGGTGATCTGTTCGGTGAACTCACCCAGCGCCGCAGCGTCCACGGTGGCGCCACCACCGCCGCCCGCGCTGGGCAGCGATACTGCGAGACCGCGACGGGCCGCGACGGCCTGCACGGCTGCGTCGATGGCCGCATCGACCGACGCGGCGTCGCTCACACCGGCGACCAGCCCGCCGAGGTCGCCACCGCGCACGCTGACACCCTCGCGGGTGCCGAGCGAAACCTCGGCGGTGACGTGGTGGGCCCAGCCGTCGCCCAGCTCCCAGACCTTCTTGACCCGCTCAGCGATCGCGGCGGGCCGCTTGCCGGACGGGCCGAAGACCTTGCGCAGGTGATCGCCGATGGCATCGGAGAGCACCGAACCAAAAGGCTTGTAGGTGCGGGCAAGTCTCTCGACCGTGGCCGAGAGCGCGCCCATATCGGCGTCGGCAGCACCGTCGATCGCGCCGAGCGACAGCTCGGAACCGAGGTCGACGAGCAGCTGATTGCGCCGCGACGAGACGCCGTCGCAGAGGCCCTCGATGGTGTCGACCGGGCCGATCTGATCCAGCCGCAGCTTGGTCCACAGCGCGATGAGTATCCGGGTGGCGTCGGCGGCGGTGAACGCGATGTCATCCGGACGCGGACCACTCGAGCTCGCGACCTGGGCCGCTGCCGGCGTCGCCGCGACCGGCGTCGCCGCCGAAGCGGTTTCGACCGGCTCGTCGGCGGGTTCGTCGACCGGCGCGGGATCGGTATCGGTCGAGTAGACGATGGCGGCCTCGCGCTCGACATTCAGCACCTCGACGGTGACCGTGCCGAAAGCGGGCAGCTTCAGCGTCTGGCTGGCCAGATTCGCCACGGTCGGCGTCACGCCCAAACCGATTTCGACGAAACGCTCCACCCCGAGTCCGCCGTTGGCGGCAGCGGTGAACAGCAGGTCCTGGGTCTCGATCCAGCGCACCGGGCTGGCGAATTGCCAGGCCAGCAGTTCGATCAGCACCACTCGGCACAGCTCGGCCGGGCGTGCGGTCCAGTCGTCGAAGTCAGCGAGCACGGCGGCCAGCGGCTCCGAGGGCACCAGATCGGCGATCTCCTGAATGAAGGCGCGCTCCAGCGAGAACGGCTTGGGCACCAAGTTCGGGATGTAGCGTCCGAGCAGGATTTCCGGGTGCAGGTCCATTGGCAGCAGCTGTTCGAGCTTTTCCCGGAACTCCGGCACACCCTGGCGCAGCACGGTGGAGTGGAACGGCACATCGATGCCCGGGACCAGGATGAATGCCCGCTTGCCGCCGAATTCGGCACGGCGGCGGTCGATTTCGATCTCCAGCGCCTCGAGGCCCTTGACCGTGCCCGCGATCGCGTACTGCGAACCGCGCAGGTTCAGGTTGACGACCTCGAGGAATTCCCCGACGCTCGCGCCGACACCGGAGACGAAGTCGATGACCTCGTCATCGGGCAGCCCGATCTGCGACGGCCGGATGGCGGCCATCCGATAATCGCTGCGGCCCTGCGCATCCCGGGGGACCAGCTCGTGCATCGCGGAGCCGCGCTGGAAGACGACCTCCAGCACCGCCTCCAGCGGCAGCACACCGGCGACGGCCGCGAGCGCGTTGTATTCACCGACCGAATGTCCGGCCAGCATGGCGCCCTCGACGTAGGCACCGGCCTCACGCAGCTCGGCGACCTGGGCTACACCGAGCACCGCCATGGCGACCTGGGTGAACTGGGTCAGGTGCAGCACACCGTCCGGATGCCGGTGTTCGACACCACGCGCCTTGAGGTAGGTCGGGTTGTCCCGGACCACGGCCAGGATCGAAAAGCCCAGGGCCGCACGGGTGTGCTTATCGGCGCGATCCCAGATCTCCTTGGCCGCCTTGGAGCGGGCGCGGGCGTCCAGACCCATACCCTTGCGCTGAATGCCCTGGCCCGGGAACGCGTAGACAGTTTTCGGGGCGGCGGTACGACCGGTCGCGGTCATCACCAGATCCCCATCGGTGCGGCAGGAGACCTCCACGATCTCGCTGCCCGCGTCGACCGCGATCCGCTCGACGCGCACGTCGATCTGCGCACCCGGACGAACCATGCCCAGGAAGCGAGTCGTCCAGGCGGTCAAAGTCCGTGCCGGAGCGGAGCTTTCGGGATCCACCGCGGACACCGCGTGCTGCGCGGCGGCCGACAGCCACATGCCGTGCACGATCGGGCTGCCGAGTCCGGCCAACTTAGCGGCCGGATCGCTGGTGTGGATGGGGTTGTAGTCACCGGATACCGCGGCGAAGGCACGCATGGTGCGCGGCGCCAGGATGGTGACATCACGGCGGCGCCGACGCGGGGTGTCGGTGGCCGCATCGGAGACCACACCGGCCGCGCGCGGCGGATCGGTCAGCTCACCCGCGCCGTTGCGGCCGCGGATGGCGAAGCGTTCGGTCAGCGTCGCCAACGGGACAACATCGAGACCCTGATCGCGCATCTCACCGACGGTCACCCGCACCTCGACCACGCGTCCGAGGTCGGTGTCGACAACCTCACCCGATTCGGCGCGAACAACAAGAATGCTGGTGTCCTGCGGCAGATCGCGCTCGAGCGCGATCTGGTGATCGAGATGGACCAAATCCAGCATGCCCTCGATGACACTGTCACCATCGGCGCTGCGCGCGGCGCCGAGCACCGCAAAGACGGCGGGCCAGCATGCGCCGACCAGCACATCGGGCACGGTGCGCCCGAGCGTGCTCAGGGAACCGGGCAGGCCCGAACCGGTGACGCCCGCGTGGTCGGCGATGAGGTCCGGGGTCCAGGCAAGGTTGAGGTGTGCGACGTTGCCCTTCACCTCCGGCAGCGCCTGGCCCGCGGCGACCGCGAGCAGTGCGGACATGGCGGTGTCGGCATCGGTTTCGGTGATGACCGGCGCGCCGCCGTTGTACAGAGAGGTCGGCACGGTGATGCGCAGGCGGATGCGCACTGCGTCACCGCCGAACAGCGGCACCGTGAGCTCGACGTAGGCGTGGTCGGTGTCCGGGCCGGCGGTTTCGGTGATCGTCGCACCGGTCGGCGGATGTACGGCGCCCTTGTCGTCGACGGTCCATTCGGCGACGTCGCCGAGGCGGTGGATCGGGTTGACCGTGGTGCGGCCGGACCATTCGACATCCGGCGCGGCCAGCACCGTATCGATCGGTCCCTCGGTGACACCGGCGCCGCGGCGCGCGTCGACCGCGACCGGTGCCACGCCGGCTCGGACGAGCGAGTGAGCCGTGTCCTGTTCGAAGCGATCGAGCAATTCGCCGACCGGCTCGTCGACGCGGGTGATACCGGCGACCGCGACCGTGCCAGGAATGATGCAGACCTGATCGGCCGAGTAGCGCGGATCATGGGCCTGCCACAGCGAATCCGAACGCCACCAGCGGCGCACATCGCCGTCCACCACGGGCACGAAGTTCACCGGCTTGCCCGGGGTCTTGCACAGGCTGACGAAGAACGGCACATCCGCCGGGTGCAGCAGGGTCTGCTCGGCCGCGGGGTACTGCCGCTTCAGCGTGCACAGCGCGTCGACCGGGTTCTCGAAGGCCTCGTCGGATTCGAACAGCGTCGGGATCTCGCCGCGGTCGGCCGGATGCAGCCGGGATTCGGTACGGCGCATCATCTCCGCGAACCGGTCGCGCCACGTGATATCGAGCCAGACCGAACGGGTGGCATCCAGGATGGCGTCGCCGAGGTCGCTGCCACAGTCGAAGTCCTTGCGGCGGTCCAAGCCGACGGCCAGCTCGACATAGCGTTCCAGCCACTCGAGGTAGGTCATCGTGGCGACATCGCCGAAATACGGCTTGGCCGTGACATTCAGCGCGGCGATGATCTCATCGCGCCGCTCGGCGACCGCGCCGGCGTCACCGGCGACCTCGTCGAGCAGGCGGCCGGTGCGCGAGGCGGCATTGTCGATCTCGTGGATATCGGCGCCCAATTGGCTACGGCCGGAAGCCATTCCGCCGGTCGCGGTGCCGGCGCCGACCCAGTCCGGGGTGCCGGGGGTGTCGACGAGCAGCTGTTTGACCTCGGGTGCGGTGGTGGCCTCGAGTGTCGCCATGGCGGCGGTGCCGACCAGCACGCCATCCAACGGCATCACCGGATAGCCGTGCGGGACAGCCCATTCACCGGTCAGGTATTCGGTGGCGCGCTCCGGGGTGCCGATGCCGCCACCGACGCAGACCACCACATTGGTGCGGTTGCGCAGCTCGGCGTAGGTCTCCAGCAGCAGGTCGTCCAGGTCCTCCCAGGAGTGGTGTCCACCGGCCCGGCCGCCCTCGATGTGCATGATCACCGGGTAGTTCGGCACCTCGTCGGCGATACGCAGCACCGCGCGGATCTGGGCGACGGTACCCGGCTTGAACGCCACATGTGTAATGCCGACCTCGGTCAGCTCCGCGATCAGCGCGACGGCCTCTTCCAGCTCCGGAATGCCCGCGGTGACGACGACACCGTCGAACGGCGCGCCCGCCGCACGGGCCTTCTGCACCAGGCGCTTACCGCCGAGCTGCAGCTTCCACAGGTACGGATCGAGGAACAGCGAGTTGAACTGCACCGCGCGGCCCGGATGCAGCAGCGTCTTCAGCTCGGCCACCCGGTCGGCGAAGATCTGCTCGGTAACCTGACCACCACCGGCCAGCTCCGCCCAGTGGCCCGCATTTGCCGCCGCGGCGACGATCTTCGCATCGACGGTGGTCGGGGTCATCCCCGCAAGCAGGATCGGCGAGCGCCCCGTGAGCTTGGTGAACGCGGTCTCGACCACGACGCGTCCGCTCGGCAGGCGCACCGGTCGGGGCGCGAAGGCCGACCACGGCTTGGCCACCTCAGGCGTGGCACCTGGGGTCAGCAGGCTGCGCTGGCCCGCACGGGTCGCGGCCGCCACGATGCCGACGCCGGTGCCCTTGAGCGAGCCGCTGGTGAGCCGGCTGAGCAGATCGCCCGGGCCCAGATCGAGAATCCACTGCGCGCCGGCGGCGACGACGCCGTCGACCTCCTCCACCCAGTCGATCGGGTCGACGAGGATCTCCTTCGCCAGCGAACCCGCAAGCTCCGCATCCAGACCGCACTGGGACGCCCAACCGCTGACGATGTCGACCGTGTCGGCGAGCGCGGGGTGATGGAAGGCGACATCGACGGCCAGATCCTCGAAGACCGGCGCGAACACCGCACCACCGCGCGACTTCGCATCGCGCTCGCGGGTCTGCGCGTCATGGATCTGGGCGCAACGCCGACGCACCCGCTCCAGCTGGGTCGGCGTGCCGGAAAGCACCACGCGCCGGCGACCGTTGCGAATCGAAACCACCGCGGCCGCGGCCGGGTCGACGCCCGCGGACACCTCGGCCACCACCGTGCGCAGCTGCTCGGGGTCGACATTGGACACCGCAACCATCGACGAATGCTCGCCCACCGGCATCAGACCGCGTCGGCGGGCGACCAAACCGGCTGCGGCGCCGATCATTTGGGCGATGGCGAGCAATTCGGCGTCGCGCTGTCCACCGGCCTGCACCGAGGTCGCGGCGAGACGACCCTGCGAATGCCCGACCACCGCGACCGGCGCATGCTCGTTCGCATCCAGACCCTGTAGCCGCAGTGCGCGCACGGCGGCCACCTGCGTCAGGAATACGCCGGGCATCGAGACCACGGCCGACCGGAGCACCTGCTCCGACGGCGCTGCGGAAACCTCTGCCTCGTCGCCGTCGGCGAGCTCGTTCTCGAGCATCCAGCCGATCGGGTCGAAGCCGACCGGTCGCACGACAAGCAGTTGTGCCGCAACAGGTTCCAGCAGTGTCGCCGCTTCGTTGACCAATGCGGTCAGCTCGGGCTCCAGTGCGGCATCGCGCCCGATCTCCTCCAGCTCACCGAGCCAACGCGCACCCTGCCCACCGAAGGCCAGCGCGTAGGGCGTTTCGCCCAGCAGTCGATCCAGCAGCGGCGCCCTCGAACCCCCCTGCTGTGGCGCCCCAACCACTTTCGGGCTCTGTCCGGTTCCGGCCGCAGTGCTCTCATTGATCGTCAAGACGCTTCGACTTCCTTCTCCTGGCGACATGCCGTCGAGACACGCCGCTCCCTCGGTGCGCAGGTGTTCCTCACCAATGAGCCCTGATGACCGCAAGGATTCCAGAAAATCATGAGGAAATCCTCACGTTTGCGCCCCCGCCTTCGGCTTACCGCCGAGTATTTCCGTACATCTGTACCAGAATGTCCAGAAACATGACCCTCCCTCATATTTAAACCCGCTGGTCTATCCGGTTACCAACGCGTACTAAACATGAGCACTCCTCATGTTGACTGTTACATAATTGTTATAATCCCAGGTGGGGTTACCGGCGAGTACGACATGCCCGGGGTGCGCTTCGCGATCTCGGTCAGGCCCGGTAGAGTTTGGACGGTCGTACCATCAAGCGCGAGTGGCGAAATTGGCAGACGCGCCAGATTTAGGTTCTGGTGTCCACGGACGTAGGGGTTCAAGTCCCCTCTCGCGCACAGATTCCCGGCAGATTTGCCGGATTTGCATGCCGTGTGTTCGAGCGCACTCGAACACACAGAGGTGACCAGGGAAAAATGCGCACCCACCTGCGACAACTTCTGACAGATCCGCCAGGATCGACCATCGATGACCCTGCCCGGCCGGACACGGGAAACGATCGGGGCCGCCGATGATTCCCCCGCTCGTTCTCCCGCAGGCACCACTGGAACAGCTGATCCGCGGTCCGCTGCCGGGCCCGCCGGAACCGGCGTCCATCCCCGACGACGACATCCTGTGCGGCATATCAACGCTCGGCGAGGCCGGCAGAGTCCTCGACCAGTGACAGCTGCATTCCAGTGACAGCTGTAGGTGCCGGGCGGGGTGTGAACAAGCGGTAAGTGTCGGCAGCGGTGCGCACGATCCCGGCCGCAGGGATCTGCACGCCTTGCGGGCCTACCCCCGTTCCTGGCGCGTCGCGCGGCGCACCACGACGACGTGCACCCGAACTGTGGCACCCGACTGCTCCCGCACTCGCGATGGTTGCGGCTCATGCGCGACGTGCGACGGCTGCTACTACGGCGAAGCCGAGGACGAACCACGTCAGCTGATCGCTAGGTCGCCGTTGCGGCGGTGTACCGGCATGTCGAGGCGCTGGCCGCGGGCGGAGCCGCCGCGTCGACATCGCCGATGGCCGACTGCAGCACCTCCGCAATGTTACTGCAGACCGTCCGCTCTGGAACTTCCTGCACCACTGGAATTTTCACTTACTCGTCGGTCAGTCGCGAGCCAACGAAGTTGATAGGTGGGTTATCCACGACACGGCCATGCCGCATCTTCTAGATCGCCTATGGCGGCATTCGAGAGTTCACCGTTTGGCGTGGATCTCGAGCTCACCGCGGGCGAGAACCGGGTAGCCAGATTATGTTCACAGCAACGCATCTTCAGCGTGTTCGCCAAGAAACGCGGGTTGAACCGCAACCCTGGCCCACCGGTCCACGACGACCTCGTCGGACGCAGATTCACCGCACAAGCCCCGGACACCGTATGGCTGACCGACATCACCGAACACCACACCAGCGAGGGCAAGCTCTATCTGTGCGCGATCAAAGACGTGTTCTCCAACCGCATCGTCGGATACTCGATCGACTCCCGGATGAAAGCGTCGCTAGCGGTGTCAGCCTTGCACAACGCGGTCGCGGTCGGCTCACCAACCGCGACGGTCGTCCACTCGGACAGGGGCAGCCAATTTCGATCCCGAAAGTTCGTGAACGCGGCGTCCAACGGTTTACGTGGCTCCATAGGCCGGGTAGGGGCATGCGGTGACAACGCTGCAATGGAATCGTTCTTCGCGCTACTACAACGCAACGTCCTCGACCGCCAACGATGGAACACCCGCATCGAACTCCGATTAGCGATCGTGATCTGGATCGAGAAAACCTACCACCGCACCCGACGGAAACGCCGACTCGGCCGACTCACCCCGATCGAGTTTGAGACAATAAACCAGCCCGCGCTCGCGGCCTGAAACACCACACCCGCGAGTCAACCAAACTCAGGGCAGTCCCATTGGAGGTCGTTATGACGCTGACCATCGGAGACACCGCCCCGGAGTTCGACCGCCGCAACGTCAAGATCATCGGATTGTCGGTCGACCCGCTCGACAACCACACCCGGTGGGCACACGACATTGCTGACACTCGGGGTGCGGCACCCAACTACCCGTTGATCGCCGACACCGATTTTGCCGTGTCGAAGGCGTACAGAATGTTACCGGCCGAAACTGCCGGGGACCCGTGTGCACGCACCGCGGCCGACAACGCCACGCTGCGCAATGTGTTCGTGATCGGGCCGGACAAGAAGATCCAACTGGTGCTCGTATACCCGATGACCACGGGCCGCAACTTCGACGAGTTGCTCCGGGTGATCGACTCGCTGCAACTGACCGCTGCCCACCGCCTTGCGGCCCAATGGCAGCCAGGCGAGGAGGTGATCATCGCTGGTTCGGTCACCGACGAGGAGGCTCGCCGGATATACCCCGACGGCTGGCGAGCGCCGCGCCCGTATCTGCGTATCGTCGCGGGCCCACCGCCGACCCCCAGCCCGGCGGATCCGCACGACGGATCGGAGTGACGATGACTCGGATACTGATCTTGGGTGCCGGGTTCGGCGGCCTCGAGGTTGCCGCCCGGCTGTCCGAATTGCTCTCCGGTGGTGTCGAGGCGACCTTGATCGACGCCAATGACGCATTCGTCTTCGGCTTCTCCAAAATTGATGTGCTGCGGGGAGTTCGCACCGTCGAGGATGTGCGGCTGTCCTATGCCGGGCTGGGGATACCCGGTGTCGAGTTCCGTCAGGAGGTGATCACCGAGATCGACCCGCAGCATCGCCGAGTCCGCACCGACAACGGATACTATGAGGCCGATTTCCTCGTCGTCGCGCTCGGCGCGCAGTACGACCCGGCGGCCACCCCGGGATTCACCGAGCAGGGCTACGAGTACTACACCCTCGACGGCGCCAAACGGCTCCACGATGCCCTGCCAAGGCTCGACGGCGGCAACATCGTCATCAGTGTGCTCGGCGAACCGTACAAGTGTCCACCGGCGCCCTTCGAAGGCGCCTTCCTGCTCGAGGACTACTTTGCGGGTCGCGGCCTGCGCGACCGGGTAACGATCACCGTGACCGGCTACATGGGTGCCCCGGTGCCTGTCGCGAAGGAGGTGTCCGAGCCCCTGCTCGCACACTTGACCGAGCGCGGGATCACCTTCGTCCCGAAGCGGACAGTGTGCCGATTGGACACCGAGGGGGCAGGCGCCGAGTTCGCCGAAGGCGGCAGCATCCCGTACGACCTGTTCATCGGGATCCCGGTGCATCGGGTACCGGCGGTGGTCGCCGTGTCCGGACTCGCGCCGGACGGCTGGATTCCGGTGCAGAAGACCAATCTGGCGACCCGGTTCGACGGCGTGTACGCCATCGGAGACGTCGCTGCGGCCTACACCGCGAAGGCCGGGGTGTTCGCCGAGCGCGCCGCGCGGGTGGTCGCCGACGACATCACCGCTCACCTGCGCGGCACCCCGCCGCCGCCGCCATACGACGGGGCCGGCGACTGCTTCATCGAATTCGGTCGCGGCGAAGTCGGCAAAGTGCACGCCAACTTCCTCAGTGGACCGAAACCGACCGGCGAACTGATCGGCCCGACCACAGCGTTGGCCGCCGAGAAGGCCGAATTCGCGCGCAGCCGTCGTAGGCGCTGGTTCTGCAGCCTCGATTGACTGCGCTGCGCCCACCGTTGCCCCTCATGTGGATGCGGGCATTCCCCGCATCCACCTCTGACCGATGGACATCGGTCCCGACCGGTGCATACGCCGTTCGAGTTCGCCGCGTCAGGCCGTCCGTAGGCAACGAGGCGGCAGGTGGAACCAGCGCAGCGCCTCGAAATCGGCGCCCAGACCGGTAAGGCCATCGGCGATGGGTGTGGCTCCTCTCCAGTGACTGTTGATCATGTCTTGTGGGTGAAGGAGTCTGCGGTCGCGGCTGCTGTACCGATCGGTGATTCGGGTCTACCGGTGTTCGTTGCGGGTCGACCAGTCCGGTCGATTCATTCGGATATGTGGATGCGGGAATAGCGTTGCGATCGACCACGAGGACGGCGATGATGGCCAGATGAGTAAGGTTACCCTAACTACCGAGCTTCCGATCGCGGCGGAGGTGGCGTGCGCTCTGGCGCGCACTCCGAAGTTGTTCGCTTACGTTGTCGCGCCGATCTTTACGGTGCGGAACATCGAGATGCCGGACCGGGTGGAGCCCGGTGTCGAAGGCTCGGCTCGGATCTGGTGGTTCGGCATTGTGCCCGCGTGGAGACATCATCTACGGCTAGTGGAGCTCGAGCCGCGCCACATCTTCACCAATGAATGGGGCGGGCCGGTGCGCACGTGGAACCACAGTTTGACGTTCGAGCCGATCGGCGAGTCCCGCTGTCGTTACACCGACGAGATCGAAATCGACGGCGGCCTGCACGGTCTCGGCACCCGCGTGTTCGCGCGGCTGATGTTTCGCCACCGCCACCGCCGGTGGCGACAACTTGCGGGGATACTGGCCGCCGGTGAGTTGGACATCCGATTGTCGCAGCCGACCTGAGCGGGGTGTAGCTCGATCGTATAGCTGATCATACGTTGAGCTGGTGAAACACGGTGGGGGCTGTTGTTGGGGGTGGCGGGCTTTTGTCGTCGAGTGTGGGGGTGCGGTGGTTGGAGGCGGCGATGGCATCGTGGCTCGAGGAGCTCGAACGCAGGGAGGCGTCGGCCCGGGAACGGGCCGAGGAATTGCGCCGGCGGATCGGCGAGTTGAGCGAGGAGCTGGCGGCCGAGGAGCAGCAGCTGTCGCGGTTGCAGGTCACGCGGGAGACGATGCTCGAGATCCTGTCCGGGGCACCAGATCTCGCCGGGGATGTGCGGGGTGTGGTGGGTGTCGCGGGAGACGGTGATCGAGACGCCGGTGGTGGGCAGGAGCTGCCCGGTGACGGTGGTGGATCGCGGATCGGTGTGATGCTGGTGCCGTCGCGTGAGTCGGGGACCGATGGCGTGGCGTTGCCGCAGTCCTATCGCGACATTCTGGAGATCGTCGGTGATGCGGGGCGTCCGTTGCGGGCCGGGCATGTCGCTGCCGCGCTGGGGATTTCGCAGGATCGGTCGGCGGTGGAGGCGTTACGGGCGAAGCTGAAGCGGCTGACCGCGCGGGGCTGGCTGGACGAGGCGACTCCGGGCTTGTTCACCATCGCCGGTGACAACTGAGAGAGGAGGGTCGGCGGGCTCTTCCTTCTGGGTTCAACGGTTGGGGAAGCCGTTGGACAAGCAAGTAAGTGAAGGAAGAGCCCGGTGGAACTGTATGACGCGGACTGCGATGTTGGCCCCTTTGCGGCATCGCGGGATTCGTTCGAGGCGCTGGTCGCCGAGATGGAATCGCCACAGGCGATGGGGTTCACGCATGATCGGCTCGAAGAGCTGATCGAGGTGTCGGGCCGGGAGGTGTTGCGGTGCATGCCTGCTGCAGGACCACCTCGATCTGCGGGCCGCCCGCGAGGAAGCCGACCTGGCCGCCCGGTTGCAGGCCGGACAGCGTCCCGCGGGACGAAACCGCCTCGAGCGCGGGCATACCCGAGACCTGGCGACAGTGGTGGGCACGGTGACCGTGCGTCGCTGCGCATTACGCGCACCGGGCGAGGCGAACATTTACCCGGCCGACGCCGCGCTTTCGCTGCCGACCGGCCGCCACAGCCACGGCCTGCGCCGTCGAGCTGCGCTCGAGGCGGTGCGGTCTTCCTACGACACGACGAAATCCGCGATCGAGGCCCGTTGCGGCCCGGTGGCCGGGAAACGGCAGCTCGAAGGGCTCGTGGCTGCCGCGGCGGTCGATATCGACGACTTCTACGCCGCGAAGATCCCGGTCCCGGCGTCCGCGGACACGTTGCTGGTGCTGTCGGCGGACGCCAAGGGCATCGTCATGCGCCCCGAGGGGCTGCGCGAGGCCACCCGCGCCGCGGCCGCGAGCGCCACCGCGGTATTCCGGACCCGGCTCGCTTCGGGTGAGAAACCCAACCGCAAGCGGATGGCCACCCTCGCGGCGGTCTACGACGCCGAACCCGCACCGCGGCGCCCGCACGACGTGATCGCCGTCCCGGGCGGGCCCCGCCGCGGTGACCGTCCACCCCGCCGGGGCCCACGCGCTACCGGCAAATGGCTGACCGGATCGGTCACCCAGACCCCGGCCCAGGTCATCGCCGCTGCGTTCGACCACGCCGAAGCCCGTGACCCCGTCCACGCACGGACCTGGATCGTGCTCGTCGACGGCGCCTGGCACCAGATCGACACCATCCAAGCCGAAGCCGCCCGCCGCCACATCGGCATTCACATCGTGTGCGACCTGATCCACACGATCGAATACACATGGCGCGCCGCGTGGTGCTTCTACACCGCCGGCGACTCGGCCGCCGAGGACTGGGTCGCCACACAAGTGCTCGGGCTGCTCGCCGGCCGTGTCCATGCCGTCGCCGACGTGATCGAAACCCAAGCCGACGCAACAGGACTCGCCGACGATCAGCGGCGAGGCGCCGACGACGCGGTCCGCTACCTCCGCGGTCACGCCGACTACCTGCGCTACGACTACGCCCTCGAGCACGGCTGGCCGATCGCCACAGGAGTCATCGAAGGAGCAATCCGGCACACCATCGGCGACCGCCTCGAAATCAGCGGTGCCAGATGGGGATTGGACGGAGCCGAGGCCGTTCTCACCCTCAGAGCACTGATCCAGAACGGCGACTTCCCCAGCTACTGGGCATTTCACCTCGCCCGCGAACACCAACGCGTCCACCCCGACGACCACCAGCTCGCAGCGTGATCAACAAGTCACTGGAGAAGAGCTGCACCCATCGGCGATCCCATCGTCGCGGCCGGCGAGAATTGCACGCGCATCGGCGAGATGCTCGGCCAGCGCCGCCTCGCCCCCGCCGCGAGCCACCCACAGCACGCCGAGATCCTTCGCAAGGTCAGGTCTGCACTGCTCGAAGTAGAACTCGCCGGCCAACCACACGTTATCGAGCGCGCTGTGGGCGAAGCCTCGACCGCCGCCTACGTCCGGCCAGGGCGTCTTGGCGAAATCGAAACCCCCCCAACGGAAAAGCGAGTGATCAGACAGTAGGGGACCTAGTGTGTTGTACCTCGGTCGCATCGCCCCACACACCGGGACCGGGCAGCTGCATGGTGAACCAGCCGACGGTCCTGGACAGATCCGCGCCGGGGACGAGGCGGCTCGACGAGCTCGCCCGCGACCAGAACGGTGCCTGGCAACGCAGTGCCCGTCGGCGACGATCAACAGCCAGAAGTCATTTATCACCGCGGCCGGTATGAAAGACGCTCAGCCGCAGCCGATTACGGCTGACGGCTTCGTTAGTGGCCGCGTCGACTACTCGCGCGAGTTCATACTGGCTGGGTGTCTTGTCGCGACCAATGACTACCGCACCGGCTCCGATCGACCGTCGGCGATCGACGCGGCACGAACCCTACTGACGCACATGGGCATCACGACTCCGACCTCCTCGACGTGCCCAGCACCAGCCGCCTGCTTCAGGCACCACGCACCAGATGTCGGTGTCCGATTACGGCAACGACAAGTGTCAGCGCGGACGCCAGCCCCAGGGGCACCGCGATATCGAGCCTTAGAAGGAACGAGCCGACCACTGCACCAAGGAATATGAGTGCTATCGCTCCGGCTCGCCGATTCCACACCGCCTGCCAACCTCCCTGCACGAACGATTCACCTGCCAGCGAAGTAAGGGTGGATGTCACGACGACCGTCGTCATGTCCCTGATCGCGAGGCGCCGAGCGACGGCTGCTTGCTCTCCCATCACGGCAGCTATGCACGCCGCGACAATGACCTGCACATGCTCTGATACATGCTCACCGACGGTAACGAGCACAGCGACCAACACCGCCAGAACTACTCCGCCGACGCCGAGCAGTGCGGTAGTGCGTGGTTGCCACACCGGCGGCGATTTTCGGAGTAGTAGGCCGGACGCGAATGCTCCGGCGGCGAAGGCTACGAGCGCAATTCCTGGTCCGAGCACTGGCAACTCATCGGCCCCGGCGACCCCCATGCCCAGAATCACTATGTTGCCCGTCATGTTTCCGGTGAACACCCGATCGAGTCCGAGGTAGCCGACAGCGTCGACGACACCCGTGACGAACGTGAGAGTCATCATCAACCACAGGCCGACCGAGTCGGTTCGGGCCGCCCTGAGTGACCGCGTCATCTGATGCGTCTGCTGTCCTACCATGTCGATCTGCTTTCTTTGGAGAGATTCGTCGTTCGCCAGACCGACCCACAGAAATCCATCTCGCTAGGACAGTCCGGCCACTGCAGCAGTCAGCTCGATCTCGACGGGAGAACCGGATGGCAGCGATGTCACACCGACGGCGCTACGTGCCGGTAGGTATTCGTCTCCGAACAGGTCGGCCAGAGCTGCCGATGCACCGTCGGCGACGTCGGTGTGCTGGGTGAAATCGGTTGTACTGGCGACGAATACAGTCATCTTCAAGCACCGGATGATTGGACCCCCTGGGCTGGCGTTGATGGCAAGCACGGCGTTGCGAGCTGCAAGCGCGGCAGCGGATTGCGCTTGCTCAACTGTCACATCCAGCCCGACGGTGCCGGTGATGGTCAACTCGCCGTCGATACGCGGAGTCATCCCGGCACTGTAGGCAATACCCTCGTGCACGGTTGCGGCCACGTATCTTCCCTGCGGCTTGGGGGTGGGAAATTTCGGCGACTCAGGCACTGAGAGCGATCCCTTCCTGGCGAGGGTCGGCAGCCCCGATCATCAGGCCGCGATCGTTGTCCATCGAGATCACTTGAGCACTACCGCCGCCGCCCCATGAACTTTGCCTTCGGACTCGGTGGCCCAAACGCTCGAGTTCGTCTATCGTGCGGGGATCGATCCGATCTTCGCATCGCAATTCCGATTCGAGTCCGACGACATCCGAGTCGCTTCCAGGGAACACCGTGAAACGAGGCGCTGCAACGGCTTCCGCCGGGTCCAGGCCGTGATCGATGAGGTGGGACAACAATTGCATGTTCCATTGCACCTGCCCGTCCCCACCTGGGGTGTTCCCGACGTGCAGCAGGTTGTTCTCCGAGTCGGTGACAATCCACGCGTTCAGGGTGTGCAGAGGTCGTCGTCTAGGCTGCACGGAATTGGGATGTCCTGGAATCAGATACGCGCCGCGGCCTAATCGGTTGTTGAGCACTACGCCGGTGCCGGGAACCGAGATCTTGGCACCGAACGTGAACGCCAGCGAGTGGATGAAGCTGACCGCTCGTCCGTCGGAGTCGACGACAACCGTGGAGGTGGTGTCACCGTCATGTACGTCGAATGCACTGGGCGCCAACATCCCTGAGTCCAGTTTTTTCCGTGCGGACGCTATGGATTCTTCGGTCAGCAGGCTGCGCCACGCATCGCTATCGCTTCCGCATCGGGCAAATCGATCTTCGAACGACATCCGTGCGGCACGGGCCATGCGGTCGATCGCTGTCGTCGACATCCATGGTGTGAACCCGACACTACGATCGCACAGTGCCGCTTGTTGTAGGACCATCCAGCCTGGAGTCGGCAGCGGCGTTTGATGGACGACGGCTCCGCCATAGTTCATGGTGATCGACGGCGCCACAAGGGCATCGGCAGTCGCAGCCCACTCTTCACCACTGAAGGGGGCGCCGCCGCGCGCCAAGGCCGCGACGGCCTGTTCGGCGAACGACCCGGTGTAGAACCAGCCCGGGTCGGTCGCCATCGTGCGAATCGTGCGCGCAAGGTCGGCCTGCGGAAGCTGTTGCCCGGCATGCGGAAGGGATCCACCCGGCAGGTACACCGCTCTCAGACCCGGGTCCCTGGCGATCGCGTCGACCGCCTCTGCGATGTCGGATCGAGTTTTGGCAGAACAGGGTAGTCCCTTCTCTGCTGCGCGAGCCGCGGGTTCCCACAGTTCGACGAGTGAACGCGTCGCTCCGCTTCGGTGCAGCGCCGCCAGAGCGGCCGGGGCTCCGGGCACGGCGACCCCGAGTGCTCCGTCCAGAGGAATGCTCGTATGCCCTCGATCCCGGTAGAAGTCGACGTCGGCGCCGTCGGGGCCGAATCCGCTGCCACCGATGGTCTGAACGTGCCCGTCGGGATCACGTATCACGGCGAACGCGTCGCCGCCGATACCGCACTGGCCAGGTAATGTCAGCCAGGTCATCGCGGCCATCGCGAGGGTTGCATCGATTGCGTTGCCGCCGTCGGCGAGGACCCGTGCCCCGACAACGCTGGCTGCCGGGTGACTCGAGGAGACCATGCCGTCTGTGGACAATGTCGAAGGGCGCGTATTCATCTCACACGCCCCTGTTGGCTCGTCGACGCGGAATCGAGTCGGTATCGTCGAGGTCGACGCCGACATAGATCTCGCCGTCGCGTTCCTCGACGGGGTATGTCTTGATCGGTTCGGTCGCGGGTGGGCAGATCGGTTCGCCGGTTTCGAGGTCGAACACGCTTCCGTGGCAGGAGCACCCGATTCCGTCGTCGACGAGTTTGCCGGATGACAACAAGCAGTCCAAGTGCGTGCAGTAGTTCGAGGTTGCATATGCCTTGCCGTTCAGCCGGGCCACCGCGAATTCACGGTCACCGCTGAAGAATCGGCGGACAACACCTTCAGGAACCTGTCCGGAGCGGGCAACTCGGTTGAACTCCATCGTGTTCTCTTCTCAATTAGGGAGGGACTGTTCAGGATGCGGCGAGGTACACGGTCTTTTCGGATTGGTAGAAGGCCATCATCGATTCGCCAGCCTGTTCCTTGTTCGTCTGTGTGCTCGAGGCTTTGTATCCACCGAACGGTACGTTCATGTTCATGCCGGTCGTCGGCTGATTGATCTTGACGAGACCTGTTCGGGAGCGCCGCGCGAACGCCAGAGCGCGACCGATGTCGGACGTCACAATGGCTGCGCTGAGCCCGAATTCGGTGTGGTTGGCGAGCTCGAGTGCATGTTCGAAATCATCAGCACGCATGAACAGCAGCACCGGACCGAAGATTTCTTCGGCGGCGATGCGCATGTGGGCAGTGCCGCCGGAGAATACAGTGGGGGCGACGAAGTATCCCGTGCCACCGTCGTCGAGGGCTTTGCCGCCGGTGACCAGTTCCGCGCCTTCGTCGATTCCGATTCGGATGTAGTCGAGTACTTTGCGGTATTGGTCGCCACTTGCGAGAGCGCCCATGTCACTTGATTTCTCCATGCCCGGTCCGACGACGATATCCGCGGCCAACATGACAACTCTGTCGAGCAACGCATCGTGCACCGCGTCGACGGCCAGTACGCGGCTGGTGCCGGTGCACGCTTGCCCTGAGAGTCCGAATGCGCCCTTGACGATCAGCGCGGCTGCCTTGTCGAGGTCGGCGTCTTCAAGCACCACTACCGGGTTCTTGCCGCCCATCTCGAGTTGACTGCGACGTGCCGGCCCGACCGCTGCGTGAATCACTCGCCCTACCTGGGTGGACCCAGTGAACGTGACGGCGTCGACGCGTTCGTCTGCGGTGATGGCTGCTCCTGCGGCGCCGTCTCCTTGAACGAGCGCGATTGCGTTGCCGGGCAACCCTGCTGCCAGTAAGGCTTCCACCAGGCGTTGTCCCATCAAGGGGGTTAGCTCCGATGGTTTGAATACGACGACGTTGCCGGCGGCGAGTGCAGGCCCGAGCTTGCGGGAGGGAATGTTGAGAGGGAAGTTCCACGGCGTGATTGCTCCGACGATCCCAACGGGTTCGCGTAGTGTCATCACCAGCCCGTCACCGGGCGAGGGATAGGTGGCCCCGGTGGTGCGGAGAGCCTCGGCTGCGTAGTAACGGAAATTCATCGGAGTACGGCTGACCTCCATTGTGGCCTCGGCAACCGTCTTGCCTTCTTCCCTGACGAGCTCTTCGACCAGACTCTCGGCGTGCTGCTCGAGGTGCGTGGCCGCGCCCTCGAGAATGGCGGCGCGCCGCTCTGGTGGGGTCGCTGCCCAACCCTGTGCTGCCTTCGCGAGTGCGGACACGGCTGCCTTGACGTCCGAGGCGTCCGATCGGGGAAAGACGCCGATGACATCCGACCGATCGGCAGGGTTGCGCCTCTCGAACGTTGCGCCGGAATGCGCCGGGACCCAGTGCCCATCGATGTAGTTTTGTCCGTGGATCATCAGCTTGTCACCATCTCTTCGTCGTCGGCCAGCAGGTCGAACAACTCGACATCGGGATCTGCCAGGATTTTCGGGTCGAGTGCGCGCCCGACCAGTTCGCGGGCGGCACCGATGTCTTCTCCACGGTCGAATGCACAGGCGCCGCGCAGAATGCCGTCGTCGAGGTAGAACGCGGTGAATACGCCTGCGTTGATGTCGCCCCTGACGACGAGGTCGGTGTGTTGCGCAGATCCGGTGAACTGCACGTTGACACCGAACTGGTCGGACCAGAACCAATGAGCTGGATCGACGACACCGATACGGCCCAGCATCAGGTTTGCGGTGGCGGCGCCCTGTTTGCTGGCATTGTCGAAATGTTCAACGCGTATGTGCCGTCCTGCTCGGTCGGAGAACCGTGCTGCCACATCGCCCGCGGCGTACACGGATGGGATCGATGTGCGCCCTTGGGCATCGACGAGGATGCCGTGCTGAACAGTGATTCCGGATGCTTCCGCCACCGCGGTGTTGGGCTCGATTCCGATGCCGAGGACCGCCAGGTCGGACGAAATGAGTTCGCCTCCGGTGAGCCGCACTCGAACCCCGGAGCTATCGCTCGAGATATTCTCGACAGTTGCCGATGTTCGTACTTCGATTCCGTTGCTGCGCTGTAGATCAGCGCATGCTCGAGCGATACGGTCGCCGAGAAGTCGCGACAGTGGCAGTGGGCCGGCTTCGAGAACCGTCACCTGAACGCCGAGTTGGGCAGCAGTAGAAGCAATTTCGAGCCCGATAAAGCCGCCACCGATAAGAGTGAGCCGAGCGCCCGGCCGGAGCACGTCGGCGAGGCGCTGCGCATCGTCGATGGTTCGGAGGTAGTGAACACGTTCGGGTTCTGAGCCCTCGACTGCCATGGTGCGAGGGCGGCCACCCGTGGCGATCAGTACCGAGTCGGCCGTGAGTGTGCGGCCGTCCGCGAGTTCGACAGCGCCTGCTGCGGAATCGATTCTCACTGCGGAAGAACCGGACAGCAGTTCGATGTCGTTCTTTTCGCGCCATGCTTCGGGGAGGAGCATCAGCGATTCCGAATCGCACTGGCCGGCGAGAAACTCCTTCGACAACGGCGGTCGCTGATACGGCGCATGGCATTCGTCGCCGATCAGGACTATTCGACCGTCGAATCCTCGTCGCCGAAGCGTGCGTGCCGCGACGGCGGCGGTCTGGCCGGCGCCGATAGTGACGATGGTGTTGGACGGCATGGCGCTCACTCGCTCTCTTCGGTGATGCTTCAGGTGGCCGGTGTGTATGTGGGGCGCCGCGTCAGATCGACGTAGATCTCGTCATTTTCGATCTTCACCGGGTATGTCGGCTGGCAAAGGTCTTGGTCTTCCTCGTAACCGGTCTCGAGGTCGAATGCCCATTGATGCCCAGGGCAGATCACTCGACCGTGCAACAGAGTGCCTTTGGTCAGCGAGCGATCCTGATGCACGCACATGTCTTGGAAGGCATAGATGCGGCCACCCGCTTGGAAGAGCGCGACAGCGACGTCGCCGATCTCGACGCGCAGCTTCTTTCGGCTGCCGAGCGCACCCATCGTGGTTGCCAGCGTCCAGGTCGTCTCCACTGTCGATCCTTAGGTTGTCGGCGGATTTAACTACAGGACTTGCGCCGCGGCGCAGCCCGGACGGAAGATGTCCGGGCTTGCCCCGACATGCTGTAAAAATCAGGCGTCGGCCAGTTCCAGGTCCGGTGCGACGTAGGTGTCGTACAGCCCTTTGGTGTAGGAGAACCGCATCTCAGCACCCCACTGGACCAGCTGCAGGCAACGCTGCTGCAGCGCGGGTGTATCGGCGTGATCGAGCACGATCTGATATCCGCGCTCGCCGTGCACCACATCGGAAGTGATGTGGAGCTCGAAGAACTCGATCTCGTCCTCGGTGAAGCCGTAGACCTCGCGAAGCGGGATGATCTGCTTCTTGTAGATGCTCGGTACCTGCGATTCGAGACCGACGACCAACGCTGCCGTTGCGACGACGAAGTGCTCGCGCTGAGACACTGCGTAGCACCACGACTGAAGTCCGCGGGTGATCGCACTCATGTTGGACGGGTCCTCGACCCGCTCCTTGGTGGTGCCGCACGCCTCGGCAAACTTGATGAGCAGGTCGGTGTGCCGAATGTCGGCCAGCTCTTCCTCGTACATGTTCTGCAGCGTGAAGTCCTTGGCGCCGGTGAACTCGTCCGGGGTGTTCGAGTAGATGTTCGCGAGGTAGTCGGCGAATGGTCCCACGTAGTGGTAGTGGTTCTCGGCCCAGCGTGCGAAGTGCTTCTTCTCGAGCTTGCCATCGGCCCATGCCTTGCTGAACGAGGCGTTGGATGCCTCGCGGCCCTTGATGGCATTCTCGAGTGCGGCACGGAAGTCGTCGCGGTTCAAAAGTTCGGTCATGAGATGCCTCATTTTCTGATGCGATGTGTGGGTGATGGCTCTTCGTTGTCGAGCCTTGTTTCAACGCTATCGAGGCCGCCGGGCTGGAGCCACGGTCAAAGTGACTCGATATCAACGGGTTTCGTGTGCGTTGTATTCAGCCTCAGGCGTGGGCGGCGGTCAGCGCCTCGAACTTTGCGAGCATTGCTGCACCAACAGCTTTGTCCTGCTCGCCATTTCCTCCACTGATTCCCACTCCTCCGACGATCTGTCCCTCGAACGAAAGCGGGAACCCGCCGACGAAGATCGCGAACTTGCCCGGCAGCATGTGTGAGATGCCGAAGGCCTCGTTACCCGGGAGCGCGGGACCGTCGGGCGCCTCGTTGAACAGGTGCGTTGCCCGCTCGTGTCCGGCAGCCGTGAAAGCCTTCGCGATGGCTATGTCCACCCCGGTGATGCGGGCTCCGGGCAATCGATGCAGGGCAATGACGTTGGCACCGTCATCGACGACGCACAACGTCTGTTTGACACCGATCTCGTCGGCTTTGGCTCGTCCTGCGGCGAGGATCGGGAGTGCGTCGTCGAGGGTGATGCGGTGAATTCGATGCATCAGCGTGTCCTTGGATTCGTGTCGGCTGGAGGTTGTATTACGGATTTCTATCAGCGCCGACGACGGATTGCTCTAGGCAAAATAGCTATATTTCTGAAGCTTTTCGGGTCATAGTGCACATATTGCATGGCTATTGTGTCGGTCATACTGTTCTGAATTGGCATATTCGAGCCATGGCCGAGAGTGAGCGAACGTTGAACGATTCTGGCGATGCCGAAACCGAGCGGTTGTCAATCCGAGGGCTACTCGAAGAACCGGTCTTTGCGAACGGGCGGATACTCTCCGGCGAAGGTCACCTCGACCGACCGGTAACCTGGTGCCTGCCCTGGGATGAGGTGCTGAGTCGCCCCGACTCGCTTGTCGAGGTAGCGGTGTATGTGCGGTCGGACGCACTCGCGAACTACCGTGGGAACTTGAGTTCGCTTGCCGCGCGAGGCGCAGCAGTACTGATCATCGACGGTGTCGCGCCGGAGAACAGCAGGTGGTCGGACGAAGTACCGGTGTTCGAGATCGGTTCTCCGGTCGGCTTCACCGCGATGAACAGACTTCTTGCCGAACGAGCGTTGACGCAAGAGGCTCACGTGATGCGGTACGGGGTGATGGTTCACCAAGCCTTGGTGACCCTGCTACACCGCGGCGCAGGTCTGCCGACGCTCATTCGCGAAGTATCGAAGCTCACGTCCAACCCTGCAGTGGCGCTCGATGTCCGCGGCGACCTCATCGCCGCGTCCGGCCTGAAAGACAGTACGTCACAAAGTTCTGTTGTATTACTGAATCATCTGGCGGAGGCGCTACCGACGCGAAGCGAACGACCGGTTGGTCACGGTCAAGATGTAAGAGTTCTCGAGTTGGGCGGATCGCCCTATCCACTAGCCGTTGCTGGAGCAATGCAACTCGCCGGTCGTCACGAAGGGTGGATCGTCGTCCTCGTCGGAGAAGGCAAGGCGCGCAGGCACGATATCGCTCAGTATTCGGTGGTAGCCGAACAGGCAGGCACCATTATCGGGACGGAGATGCTGCGCCAGCGAAGCGTCGACGAAGCAGAGGAACGCGCACGTGGCGACTTCGTCCAAGCCCTAGTGCACCACAATTTTGCCAACCAACTCGATCTGCGGACAAGGGCGGCGTTGCACGAGATCGACCTGGACCTGGACTACATGGTGTTCGTGGCACCAGGCCTGACGCCACGCTCGCACGACGGTCCGAGTCCGAGCCTGATGCGTCTGGCGCGATACGCCGCGGGTGTGCTCCCCCATCCTGACGTCCGATCGCACGTCACCGTCATCGGCGATGTACTGGTGGTGATTCGCCCAATTCGGTCCGATCGTGACCTGGAGATATCGGAGTATGCCGAGGAAATCGCACGTGATCTCGAAGCACGTCTGGGCCAACCGATTCCCATTGCTCACGGACGCTTGGCGCACGGTGCGGTGAACATCAGCGAGAGCTACCGTGAGGCCAGGATCGCGCTCGGTATAGCCACACGGCTCAACCTCTCCGGGTCGGTCGCATATCGAGACCTCCGCGGCTTCAGCGTCCTGGAAGCTGCGTCGGGTACCGAGGAAAGCCGCCGATTGATCGCTGACGTGCTCGAACCACTTCGTGCAGGCAACGGGGCCAACGACGTCGAGGAGTTCCTCTTCGCCTATCTCGAAGTGGGCGGGAATCTGAACGCAGCAGCCAGACGATTGCAGATCCATCGCAATACCGTCATCTCCAAACTCAACCGCGCATCGAAGGTCATCGGCATGGACATTCGCCGACCCGAGAATCAGTTCATCGTCTGGTTGGCACTCCGACTCGACCTTCTGTCCACGGTTCGAGATAACGTTGTCCGCGAGGTATCGCCGCGCGGGTGAACTACCCGTCTACCGGGTTTCGACCTGCGAACGAGATGCCGAAGCCTGCCGAAACCATCACGGCAGCAACACCGAACAGCAATGCATAGGATGCAGCACCGGCATGCAAAGCGATGCCGACCCACGCTGCGCCGACGGCGGTTCCCCCGAAGCGGATCAGATTGAACACGCCCAGACCAGTTCCCATCGCTCCCGCCGGTGATCGCGTCGACCCGGCGGCGGCCGGCGTTTGCACCATCGCGATGCCGAGCCCTGCCGCCACCAGAATCGCCACCAGCACCGCAGGAGAAAGCTGCAACGACGGCCGTAGTAGTGCAGCCAATCCGATTTGACTGCAGGCCAACATGATCAGTCCGGCACGCATGACGATGCGAGGCCCGACCCGGTCGATGATACGTCCGACAACAGTCGCCGCGAATGTCATCGTGACGGGCAGAACGAACAGCAACAATCCTGCCTGCGATGTGGAACTACCCGCGTCGGTCAGGTAGAGCGGTACCGCCAGCAGCGTCGACCCTAACGCGAACATCTGCACGAATGCAGCGAAAGCACTTCTGAGAAAACGAGTTTCGAGTACCAATTCGATCGGAACGAAAGGGTTCGCGCTCCGCCGAGTGCGACGTACGAAAAGCACAAGGAGGGCAAGTCCGAGTCCGAGTGCAATCAACTTCAGCCACGCCGGAAAACCCTCTTCGGAGATTACCGTGATGCTGAGAATCATCAGCGCCGCACCGCCGGTGAGTGACGCAGCAGACCAACCGTCGAGCGTCATCCTTCGACCCGGGTACTTCGGTACGCACTTCATCGTCGCCAGGTAGCCGATGATGGCAATGGGTATCAGCGGCACGAAAGTCCAACGCCATCCCCACCAGTCACTGATCACGCCGCCCATCGACGGGCCCACCGCTTGACCGAGACCGTTAACAGCAGCCCAGGCTCCGACGGCACGCGCTCGGCGAGCGGGACCGAACAGCCAAGCGATAAGGCCCATCACGGCGGGCGCGAAGGCAGCCGCAGCCAAACCGCCCAACGAACGCCATGCGACCAGAACCGGCAACGTGGGGGCCAACGCAGCACCGAGCGAGCACACCGCTGAACCCAGCAGGGCCCCGCAGTACACACGCCGTCGACCGAATCGATCTCCGATCCAACCTGCCAACGGCATTGCTGCTGCGAAGGTCAGCAAGAAACCGACTACTACGAAGATCCCACTGCCGAGGGATGCGTCGTACTCATCCAGGATCGCATTGAGCGGGACGTTGACGATGTTGTTGCTGACGGTGCCGACAAACGTTCCGATCAGGAGCGCAGCGAGCGCCGGACTGGTCCCGATGCCGCGGTCGGTCGCCGAATGAGTTGTCCCATCAGCCGAATCGAGCTTCGAACGCATTATGTCTTTTCCGTTTCTATAACGCTGGGAGATCGCCCCGATATGCCGTGCCGACAGGAACCGAATAACTATGTAGGTGAGGCTAACCATATATCAAATACTTCGATATGGTCCAATCCAGATCCTCAACATATTCGCCACGGTAGCGCTCCGAATGAAATATCCGACACATTGCACGCTTGGCCTCATCGGAGCGTGTGCAGACTGGCCGTTGACCCCTTGATACGACCCGCGCACCATCGAACCAGGTCGTGAACGCACTCTGAACTCAGTCCTCGAGGGGCACAACGTGGAAGTACATCTGACCGCCGCACACTGGGTCTACCTCGCAGGAATCATCATCATTCTCGCCACAATGCTGATGCGAAAGAACATCGTTGTCCCCGCAGTGCTCGGCGCTTTTTCACCGCATTCGTATTTTCCGGAAGTCTCGTCACGGGTCCGGCGGCGCTCTTCAACGGCAGCCTGATCGCCGCCAGAGAGCCCTTCAACATCTTCCTGATCATCTCGTTCGCGACAGCCATGCTCGGTGCATTGCGACAGATGGGCGCCGATCGATTGATGGTGGCGCCGTTCCGCAAAAGTCATGCGCGGGGCACCAGCAGCTTTTCAGCTTGAATCCACTGACGCGATCTGGAGGTAGGGGCAGGGGGCCGTCAATCTTGAAGTGGTGATGCGAATTGGATTGACGACTCGGTGATCTGACAGGACTTGCCGAAACGTTTGCCGGTGACGATCCCATCTCGTCTCGTCTCGCTTAACGTCCGGCGCCGACGAAGTTTGAGGCACTTCGGGTTTCGCACGGGCATGACGCTTCTTCGACCCGGCTCGGGAAAGGATCTCGAGTCGGGTCGAAGAGGGGTCAGCGAAGCGTGGGCGCAGCCTTCAGACAGTCTGTGTAATCGAGACAGGAGACGGATCGATGGGAGCCACAGATCCGATTTCCCGCTCAAGGATTCCGGCGATCTTCAGACAACGGTAATCGTGCCAAAGTGGAGCCACAATTTGAATACCGAGAGGACCGGCAGCTGTTCGCATCACCGGAGCGGACACGACAGGAGAGCCTGTCGCTGAAATAGCCGTAACGAAGCGCATCGAGTCTATGACCTGATGCGCACGAGATTCACCGGCTGTATCCATCTCGACCTCGAACGGTGGTTCGATGCTGACCGGCCCGACGATAGCGTCGTATTCGGATGCAAACTCATGCCAGCGCGTGGTGAGCTCTGTCAGTCGATTCAGTGCGCTCAGATAGTCGGTGAGGAGTCCGGAGGTCGAGAAGTAGCTCTCCATGTATTCCAGTGAACGCAATGTCGTATCCGGATCGGCCAAGAGACGCTTCGCTTTCCATTGCGTCTTGGTCTCGTGGTAGACGATGGATCCGCGGGTCTGTTCCAAGTCGCGAATCCACGCCGGGTCGACATACTCCACCTCTGCGCCGGACCTCTCGAACACGGCGCAGGCTTTCTCGAGCGCTGCCGTCACTTCTGATGACACTGCGCCGCCCGGCTCCGCGATCACGCCGATACGTAGCCGCTTCGAATCCGGAGTAGCCTCGGGAAGTTCCGGCGCCGGAAACCCACGGGGGCGCGCGGAGATCATCGAACGTAAGCCGAGTTCGGCATCTTTGGCGTTGCGCGAGATCACGCCCTCGGCACCGAAGAGTTTCGCACCGAAACTATTTCGAGCCCCATCTGTAGGAGTGAGCCCGATAGTCGGCCGCAGTCCGACAACTCCGCAGCAAGAAGCTGGATGCCGTAATGATCCACCCTGATCGTTGCCGTGGGCCAAAGGCACCATGCCGGTTGCGACTGCGGCGGCAGAACCACCACTTGATCCGCCGGCGACTCGGTCCGGTACATGAGGGTTGACGGTGGCACCGTACAGCGGATTCGAGGTATGCCACCGAAGCGAGAATTCCGGCGCATTCGCCATGCCGACGACGACGGCACCTTGACGGCGAAGTGACGCAACAACCCAGGAATCTTCTTCCTCAACCTTCCCGGTTAAGCCTGGACACCCGTTTGTATTTGGTTGTCCGGCTACCGCAGTGTTGATTTTGACCACTACCGGCACCCCGGCCAAAAGTCCTGAGCGTTTCGCGGCGTCTGCATCGATTGCGTTTGCTGCAGCGCGAGCCTCGTCGAGCAACAGAACGGGCAGAGCGTTGACAGCGCTGTCTACGCTCTCGATACGATCGATGTGAGATTCCAAGACTTCACTGGCACTGAGATCCCGTCGACGGACGGAATTGGCGATTTCGTTTGCGGACAAAGTCCATACAGCGTTGGCATTCACCTCTGTAGCACCTCTCCGGCTTGAAGGTCATCCGTATTGATTGTCAGTGAAGCTGTTCCACCGAGATCGGTGCCTACCGAATCCAAGTCAACATCTCGTGTTTCCGGCCCCATCCAAGCGCCGTAGGTCGTCAAACAGCCGGCAATAACGACGAGAATCACCGGGGTGTACGAATAGGGAACCAAGAATTCGAGGCCGAGCATGTAGAAGCTGTACAGAGCGGGAAGCATGGTCGCCACGGAATAACCAACAGCGAATCCGGTAGCTCGCACGCTTGTCGGAAAGCGCTCGGTGATGTACGTCACCGATACCGGAAAGATGCCTGCTGCCAAGATGATACAGATACCGATCAAGGCCATCGTGACTACACCGGAACCGCCATTCGAGGCATTTAACAGGGCAACCGCATAGAGGGATGCCCCTAACGTCGTCACTGATACTCCGGCCCACATGAGTACTTTTCTACGGCCGATGCGTTGACCAAGTGCGCCGTAACCGAAGTAGCAGAAGGCGAGAATAATGTTGGCCGCGACCAGTCCTTGGCTTACTGTCGAGGCCGATTGGCCAAGATAGTTGACCAGAACGCCGGGGACAGCAGACGAGATGGCATGGAAGCCGAGCCACACCCCCGACATCATTATGAAGATATGAATCAGCGATCTGCGGTTCTGCCCTCGAGTGAGTTCCATGAGTGGTCGGCGCCGGGGAGTAGTGCCCTTCTCTTGCGACTCAGCAGGCAGTGATTCCGTGACAACTTTTCGGAAGTAGATCAGGAAGCCCAGCGTTGCGACGGCACCGAGTACAAAGGGCATCCGCCAGCCCCACTGTACATAGGAAGAGCCAATTCCGTTGGCCGGCAGGTAATGAAGCACAATCGCGGCGGCAACAGAGATCGTCGCCGCACCGAGCGGATATCCGATGTTCGTGTATGCGCCGACGACTCCACGCAAATTTTTGGGTGACGACTCCATTGCCAGTGCCGGGAGACCAGCCGTTGCACCTCCCATGAAGAAACCGCCCATGAATCGGACGGCTAGCATCAGGACGTAAGCGACTATTCCGATGCTGGAATATCCCGGAAGTGCTGCCATCGCTAATGTCAGTGCAGCCACGCAGGGAATCGCAATCGACACTGAGCGTCGACGACCCACCGTGTCGGCGATGTGACCGAATACAACTGCGCCGAACGGACGTGCCAACAAGGTGGCGGCGAAAATGATGTAGAACATCGTGGTGCTCGTCGCCAAACTGCTGTCGGGTGGGGCAAAAAAGATGATGGCGGGTGCGAGAACCACAGTGGGAAGGTAGATATCGATGACGTCGACGTAGAATCCGAGTGCTGCGGCATTCATGACTCGTCGGGTCTTCCTCGGCAGGGACCTCAGCGTGGGAGGGTTTTCATTCCCAGTTCGTGATGCACGGCGGGTGTCTGCCTGCATAACTATCTCCGCTCTGAAAAGGGTCAATCCTAAGATTGGAAAGATGCTGGAGTCCGCCCCTTCCTCGAAGGTCATTACCTTCGGGCGGGTGAACGGATTGAGGATGTGTGGATTTGTTCCGGTTCGGAGGCTTTAGCAGGCCTTAGCTTCTCGGACATCGGCTGGGCCGTCAACAACGAAAGTGCACAATACCGAGAGCGGAATCTGTGCATAGTGACTTGGATCACAGTCATAGGGGTCGTCGAAGGAGCCCTTCCGGTGGTCAGCAGGAGCGTGACGGGCCGGTCGAAGTCGTAGGCGTGATGTCTCAGGGCAGCGGCGATGTTGGTGTGGCTCGCCATCAAGTCTTCGAGGAACCTCTACCGCTGCGCCATGCGCCTGTGCTCTGCGCGCCCCGAGGATCAACTGATTCGGCAGGAATCTCTGGAAATCGGCGACAGGGCCTCCGATGTGATCGCTGACGAACGCACCGGTCAGCAACAGTGCACAACGATCATCCCAATCTGGATGTTGGCGTGCGTTGAGCAGCTTCGACGCCTCGGCGACAAACAAGGTTCGTTGCCACACCAACTGGTAGTCGGGCTCAGCCAATCGCACGTTCACGACGACGATTATCGGTGAGCAACCCAGATACACCGAAGACAAAGATCGCGGCATCGCGGATGCGTGCGCGCGTACTCAAATCCTCGGAGGTCGTTTCCATACGGCTGCTCCCTTAAACGCACGTCAATGGTTAAACACGTGTTCAACGGCGGGTAAGAGCCTTTCGACCAGGACTTTCAGGGACCTTCGAACCCTCATCTTCCGCACTTTTCAGCGCGTATCAACCGTCAGGGTGCTGACCGACGACGCAGTCGGGCCGGGCTACGCCGGCACTGCGGGCGGGAACTTCGGTACTTGGCCGATTGGCAGAATTACACCAGTTCGAGGCACCGGGACTGGGCGCATCGGATGTAATGCCGACCGAAAGCGAGGCCGCGGTTCTATAGCACGGGGAAGACGGCTGCCGGTCCGGCTCCCTGGGCCTGCATTCGTTCTGTACATGGAAGTTCCGATCGACTGTGGACTTCCTGCACGGGTCGCGGGTAGTTCGGCCCTGTCTGACGAGGCGATGGTTGTGGTGCGCTGAGGGGCATGCCAAATCGCAAGATCTATCGGGATCGGCGAACTCTCACCCGCGGCCAGCTCGCGATCGAGCTGCGCCGGCTCGCCGACCAATTGGAATCCGGCCGGGATCTCAGCTATGGCGGCCGCGCGGCCGAAGGCCGTATTGCCGTACCCGACCGAGTCGACCGCGAGCTGAATATCGAGTGGTCGCCGAGAGATGCCGGATTCACCATGGGTGTCGAGATCATGTGGCCCATTTGCTCTTTTTCTGCGGCGACGGCCGTCCCGGCAACGCACGGCCTGAGCGATGGATGACCAGTGACGAGCTCAGGGCAGGACGGGGCCCTGCTGCTGGCTATTTGCTGTCGGTAATCGTTCTGCCGCCGCAGGTCGCGCGGCGGTGGCGTCGGGGCCGATGACTGGTTCGCGGATCACGTTGGTGATGAGTTCGCCGAAGGCGTGTGGGTCGTATATGAGCCAGGTATGCCCGCCGGGCACGGTGATGGTGCTTGGGTCACCAAGGGCGGTCTGCAGCGACATCGAGGTGGATTCGGGTATGACCGTGTCCACCTTGCTCCACACCACGAAGATCGGGAGCCGACATTCAGACACCCTGAGCGAGCTTCTCGGCGCGCACTATCTGAGCACCGCTGAGCAGCATCGAGAGTCCGTACGCGGCAAGGTGTTCGGCCTGCACAGCGAGGTGGGATCGGTTCACCGGACTGATGCAGCTGCTGCACACACCCTGCGGGCTCCCGATGTCGGCAATCGCATCGATGAGGGCCGACTCCCGCAGATTCTGTCCGAGGCGTTGCCGCCGCTGAGCGAACAGACCCTCGAAAGGCCGGGGAGCGGCTCGACGGCCTTACCGAGACTCGGCTCGCACAGGACAGGCCGGGCCACCACGCTGGAGCATGTGCGACAGTTCCACTCGGCCTACCGCGCCTATGCCACAACGGTTCTCGTCACCACAGCCACTGCCCTGGACAGCACACTCGGCAACCCGCTCGACGCTCGCGACAAGCATGGCGAACTATCGCGGCGACTTCGCGGCCCGACCTAACAGCGCACGACAACCGAGGCAGGTCCGGGCGAGCTTAGGAGGTCCGCGAACTCTGGCCATGTCGTCGAAGGCACGGTCAGAATCGAGTTGGACGACCACGCGGCGGGACAACTGTCGGGCTACTGGGCATCGCATCGCCACCGGACTGCCCCAGCAATTCCCGCGTGCGAGCGACTGCCGAGATCCTCGATGTCAAGGATGTCCACAGCGGGGCACAGCTTGCCTTGCGATATGTCATCGAGGGCGACGGCGCACCCAAGCCCGTCTGCGTAGCAGAACAGATCTCCCTGAGACTACGGTGACTTTCACCAGCCCCAAGGGCTGAGCGTGTCCCCCTGGACGAACGAGGGACCGCTCATCTGTGGCGCGCGGCCGCTGATGCCGATTCTCGGCACGCAGGCCACGAAGTCAGGGCACTGGGCCGACGGCGCCGGCCATCGGAGGTTGCACCTCGATGACCGGCGCCGCGGCATGAGTGGTGGTGCGCAGGGTCAAGATTGGTGCGCAAGTTCGGCGGACCTCAGGTCGAAGCCCTCGTAGCCGTTGCGGGCGACTTCTGCGAGCTTGGCGCGGTAGTTGCCGAGTCCCGCGAGATAGAACATCACGGTATTGGTCTTGCCGGGAATGTTCGCCCCGAAGATCCAGGACTCCGCCCTGGGGAACAGCGTCATGTCGGCGATCTCTTGGCAAGCACCCGTCCAGGACGTTTCTGCTTCCTCGACAGGCTCGACCGTCGCGACCGCCGAGCGTTCGGCGCTGCCGATCAGATCGGAGATCCACTCGACCTGGGCCTCGATGCTCGGCGGCAGGTTGGTGAACGGACCGTTGGGCCCCAGAATCATGAACATGTTGGGGAAGCCCGTGGTGGAAACTCCGAGATAGCTGGTGGGTCCGGCCTGCCAGTGTGCGTTGATCGACTTCCCCGCTCGTCCCCGGATGTCCATGCGAGTGTAGTTGCCGTCGACGGCGTCGAAACCGGTGGCGAACACCAGAACATCGAGTTCATGTTCGACGCCGTTCTCGGTGCGAACTCCTCGTGGAGTCATTTCTGCGATCGGCGTTTCCTTGATGGACACGAGCGAAACATTGTCGCGATTGAATGTCGCGTAATACCCGGAGTCGCAGATAGGACGCTTGGCATACAGGTCGGTGGGTGTGAGCTTCCGTGCGGTCTCCGGATCGTCCACGATCTCTGCGATCTTGCTGCGGATGAAGGAGGCTGCTGCCTCGTTCGCTTGGGGATCGGTCGCAATATCGCTGAAGGTTCCGAACATGAATCGGAAGCCGCCTCCGATGTCCCACGCTTCCTGGAAGACTCTCCTCCTTTCCGCCTCGGGCACGCTCATCGCGGGGATATCGCTTTCTTTGAATCCGAAGGCCACCGCGGAAGACCGGACGTTATCCCAGATCTTGTCGTAGTTGGCCTTGAAAGCTTCGACAACCTCGCCTCCGAGCGCTCCGTTCCCGGCCGGCACACTGTACTGCGGTGAACGCTGGAAGACCGTCAGGTGCTCGACATACGGGGCGATAGCGGTGATGATCTGAATTCCTGTGGAGCCGGTGCCGATCACACCGACGCGCTTTCCGCTGAAATCATGGTAATCAGGCCAGGCGCCAGAATGGTACACGTCGCCTTCGAACAACTCCCTACCCTTGATGTTCGGCAGGTTTGTTGCCGACAGCAGCCCGAGCGCGGTGACGAGATATTTCGCGGTGAAGGTCTCGCCGGTATCGGTGCCTATACGCCACTTTCCGGATGACTCGTCGAAGTGGGCAGATTCGACACCTGTGTTCAGCTGGATGTCCTGGGCCAGGTTGTTCCGGTCTACCACGCCCTCCAGATATGCCAAGATATCTGGTTGCTTCAGGTACCTGGTCTTCCACTGCGACTCCTGCAACAGGTCCTTGTCGAAGGAATAGCGATACACGAATCCTTCGGTGTCGGACAGCGCCCCTGGGTATCGATTCCAATACCAGGTCCCGCCGACTCCTCCGGCGCGGTCGAACGCCCTGACCGATAGGCCGAGTTCGTTGCGGAGCTTGTGCAGCATATAGATTCCACCGAATCCGGTACCGATCACGATGGCGTCGTATTCAGTCCTGGCGTCCGGGCTGGTCATGGGTGTAACTCCTTGTGGTGCTCGGAATATGAATATCAGCTTGGTCGGAACATCAGACGTGGTACCACTGGGCAATGCGCCGGATTTCTTCATCCGCCTCGGGCGCACGGCCGGCCAAGAATGGATAAACGTGCTGCATCCCCTCGGCGATCGACAGAGTCACATCGACACCTGCTGCTTTGGCTCGGTCGGCCAGCCGAGTGGCGTTGTCCAGCAGCGATTCAACGGAGCCAGCAGCAATGTACAGCCGGGGAAACCCGGTGAACTCAGCATGCAATGGATTGGCCAGGGGATTATCGGGTCGAACAACGTCGCCGAGAACACCGGCGATCATTCCTTCGAGCAACGGCACCGTGATGAGAGCATCGGTATCGTTGTTGGTAACAAGGGTTTCGCCCTTGTTTTCCATATCCAGCCATGGCGACAAGGCGATTACCTGCCCCGGCATGGGGCGGCCCTTTTGCCGGAGCGCGAGGGGGATACCAACGGCGAGGTTTCCGCCGGCCGAGTCGCCGATCGTCGTGATATCGCTCGGAGCGATTCCCGCGGTGATGAGGGCTTCGAAGACCGCAACGCCGTCCTCGAGTTGAGCCGGGTGCGGATGCTCCGGTGCGCGCCGGTAGTCGAGGACGAATGCGGTAGCACCGAGGGCTTTGGCGACATGACCGGCCAGCTTGCGATGGCTCGCGGCTGAACCCACAGCGAACCCGCCACCGTGGGTATACAGCAGGACTTTGGACCTATCGGCTCCTATCGGTAGTGCCCAGATACCGGGAACGCCTCCGACGACGTCTTCTTTGTAGGCGACCTCTTCGGGCTCTCTGGTCGGCTGGTGCCATTCGTCGAAAATGCTCCGAAGGAGCCGCGTCGTCAATTCGGGAGTGCTGTTGAGGATCCGATCCCAGTCGGCATAGAGGTCCCGAAGAAAGTCGGACTCCGGCGAAGTCGCGCTCTGCGGGAAGGCGGAACCGGTAGACATATCGATACTCCTATTCGTTACCCGTGTATTCTTGGCCCGGAATCGAGGAATTCGTACTCGAGTGCACTCACTCTGCGCCTGCGAGCGTGCGCACGGTTGTTCCGATTTGGAACGCTTGCCGGGGTCACAAGGTGCAGTCCCATCCCAGCGGGCAAAGGCCCAGCGTGACGGGCACTTTGCAGGGCCGCTGATCTCGGAGCGGCTCTCGTCGAACATCACGCTCCACCGCTCCAGGAGCGGGTACCACTGACGTAACATTGGTCTCAGACCACGGGTGGCACTCGATTCGGTGCCGTCCCGAACAGCGGAAGGACACGATGACTCGGGTAACGAGAGGGGGAGTGCGCACCAATGCCGCCATCCGAGAAGCTGCGGTTCGCCTTTTCTATGCCCACGGGTACAAAGCCACGTCGATTCGCGCCATTGCCAACGAGGTCGGCATCCAGGTCAGCAGTATCTATAATCACATCAACAGCAAAGACGAATTGCTGGCCGAGATCATGTTGTCCGTCATGGATGAACTTCTCGACTCGGCGAACGCCGTGCTCGACGGGGTTGTCGGCGGAGCGCCGGAACGCTTGAAGGCGATCATCGACTTCCATATCCGGTATCACGCTGAGCACGCGCGAGAGGTATTCATCGGCAATTCTGAACTACGTTCGCTTAGCGGCGGTGATCTCGAAAAGGTCCTTGCCAGGAGGGTCGAATACGAGCAATTGCTTATTCAGCTCGTCGACGACCTGGCAAAGAATACGGGCGCAGATGTTCTGGACGCCAAAATGCAGGCCTATTCGATTCTTGCGCAAGGCGCACATGTCGCATCGTGGTACAAACCGCAAGGGTCGAAGTCACTCGATGATACAGTCGAGATATATATCACGATGACACTGAGGCAACTCGGCATCGATGGCCGGGCCCTGAGGTAGTCTTCGAAACCTGCATCAAGGCGATCTTCCGGCGGCACATTCTGGCTTGTCGCACGACACCACAAACCACTGCCAATGCACCTTCTGAGGTGCTGGAAAATTTTCGGACAGCGAGATTTTTCTTTCTCGATATTTCTTGTTCCACTCAAATCACTCTGACTCTATCTCATTCGACATCCAGTAGTCGGTTCTGGAATGAAGTCGAATCCGGTGTACCGCAACTCGATATAGGCGGGGTATCCTTCCTCGCGCTTTCGCGTTCAGGATATTAAATGCGGTTGATGCGCTCGTTCTTCAGGGTTCCGTTGAACAACTCCGCCCACGCATTGCCTGGCGGCCACCAGCTCTGTGCGCATGTGATCAGCCGTCGCGTAGCCGCTGACCTTATTCGAGAAAGCAGTCCGACACGGTCGCCAGGCGCAGCCATCCGGGGATTTCACCCATAGTGACGGATGGCCCAAGCCGCCAGTTGTTCCACTTCGGAACAACCAACGTGAACGCCGGTGACCGAATGTAAACGGTCAGCGCGCCGAGACGATGCCGCGGCAGCCGAATGCATAGGAGCATCGAGGAGCTGATGCAACTACATCACCACGAATCCGGTAACCAGTGAGCGGCTACGAGAGTTCGCCCGAGCGACCGATGACGAGATCGCCGCCACGATCACCTGATGTCCGACTGGGGTCGCAGAGCTGACCAAGCAACGATCCTCGACACCTTCGTCAAATCCTTCCCTTCACACGAGAGAGAAACCACTGATGTTTCCCACCGAGCCCAGCGTTGACTGGAGTCGGCTCTGGAGTAGTCCAGCGATGCTCCGTCTCCGTCGCGATCGCCGCGACTTCTTCCTCCTAGCCTGGCCGATCTTCGCTCTGTTCTTCTGTGCGTTGTTGGGAGTCACCGCCTTCGCGCCTGGCGTCACCGCGCAGCGACCGGTCCCAGGGCTGAGCGTCGGCCTGATCCTTGCATTGTCATACGTCGTGGTCGTCATGGCGCTCAGCGCCTGGTACGTACGTCGTTCCCGGCGCTGGGACGTACTTGCAGCGGAAGCACTCACGTTCGCCGGCGGCCACGATCCGATCGAGGAGACCCACCATGTCTAATGGTTTCAACACCACGGCTGTCATAGTCACTGCGCTGCTGCTCGGCACCACCCTTGTCGCCACATATTTCGCCTCACGCCGCACTCGCACTTCGGCAGAATTCTGGACCGCAGGCGGCGGAATCTCCGGCCGCAAGAACGGTGTCGCCATCGCCGGTGACTTCCTTTCCTCCTCATCCCTCCTCGGATACGCCGGCCTCGCCTACATGTTCGGGATGGATGGCATCATCTACGCCATCTTCGCTTGTGGCATCTTCCTGATGGTGCTCTTCCTCATTGCGGAGAAGTTGCGCAATTTGGGACGGTTCACCTTCGCTGACGCGCTCGCCACCCGATTGAGATCCGGTCCGGTACGAGTGGTCTCCGCGATCTCCACGCTGTTCATCTGCATCTTCTATCTCCTGGCCCAGCTGGTGACCGGGGGGGTGCTCATGGAGGTGCTCGCTGGAATCGACTTCTCCTGGGGCGTGGTGGTCGCGGCAGTGCTCATGCTCAGCTACGTCTTGTTCGGCGGCATGCTTGCAACCACCTGGTTGCAGGTCATCAAGGCTCTGTCCCTCATGGCCGTCGTCGCGCTACTGGTGATCCTCGTGCTCATTCGGATCGACCCCAACCCGCTCGCGATCGTCGAGCAGGCAGTGCAACAGAGCGGATACGGTGAGCGCTACTTGGCCAGCGGCAACTCGTTCGGTGGCGCCTGGAACATCGTGTCGATGGCTGTAGCTGTCACCCTGTCTGCCGTCGGCTTGCCGCACGTCCTCATGCGGTTTTTCACCGTTCCCGACGCAGTGCAAGCGCGCAAGTCGGCGATCTGGGCTATCAGCCTCATCGGCGGATTCAACGTCCTCATCGCCTTCCTCGGTCTCGCCGCCAGAGCAGCTCTCGGCCGAGAAGGAGAAGCGGTCGCCGGGAAGGGCGGCAACCTCGCTCTGCCTGCGCTCACGGTGTGGCTCGGAGGTGGTGATGGCTTCATGGCGGATCTGCTCCTTGCCCTAGTGGTGGCGGTCTCCATCGCGACCCTGCTCGCGGTATCCGCCGGATTGGTGATCAGCGCGTCAAGCGCAGTCGCGCACGACCTTTGGTCGATGACCTTTCATCGACCCGAACAAGACGAGATGAAAGTCGGACGCATTGCGGCAGTGTCTCTGGTCATCGTCACCGTGGCGATCACACTCATTATCGGTGGCGCCCAGAACGTCACCTTCTTGGCGACACTCGCCACCACCACCGCGGCAAGCGCAAACTTCCCGGTGCTCATCATGACCCTGTTGTGGCGGCGCATGCGTACACTCGGTGCGGTCGTCGGCGCACTGTCAGGACTGAGCACCTCCCTGGCGCTCATCGTCACCGGACCTCTCGTCTGGCCGAGCCTCGCTCCCTTCTTGTCCGATTCACTATCAACCTCCGCACCCTTCCCTCTGGCATTCCCGATCCTATTTTCGGTGCCCGCAGGATTCCTCGGCTGCATCATCGGCAGCCTGATCAGCCGTGAGAAGTCAGAAGACGCGAAGTTCGACGAGCTACAGGTCCGAGCTATCACAGGCGCCGGACTGAACACGAAAGAAACACTTGCACATTGAGACTTTCCTAGTAACGGCGTTGCGGGTGCGATAGCCTGGTGACACGTCGGAAGTTGTTGGGGTGCAACGAGGAAGCGCAGAACCTCGGGTACGCAGGCGATCCTTCCAAAGATCGACTTCATCGAGGTTCTGCGCATCGTGCACATGACATAAGAGGCTGTGCTGCCCATCAGCGAGATCACCGCCGAGTACCTGGCCGGGCTGCTGGAGATCGAACGCCACCGCCGTGGTACCCGCGCCGGCCCCGTGCCCTGGACTGCCTGGTTCAGGCTGTGGCATCGTGGACCGGGCTGTCCGGGTAACCACGAATCCGCGGGCAAGCGAGCGCACGGCCAACGCCGCAAGGGCAATCAGTATCTCGAGCGGTGCTGGTGGAATGCGCGTGGTCGTCAGTGCGGGGTGAAAGCTACCTGCGGTCCTACTACCGCTGGAATGTTTGTAAGTTCGGTGGTTTCCGCAGCACCGCAGCGCTGTGGTGGCCGAGACCTGGAATCGTTCGGCGGCTCGTCGCAACGGCCACTTGTCATCGACGACACAACGAGCAAGACGCAAACGACCCAACTCCGTCAGCGGGGTACGGTGGACACGAATACCTCCAGGTGAGTGCGTTCCTAGACAGCTCGCATCTCACCTGGAGGCATTCGTCATGTCAGCTCGCCACGCCGTCACCAACGTCCAGCAGGTCTTCGGATGGCTGCGGCGCAAACACCCCCGCATCGATTGGAATGAACTGCGCCGCCGTTACTGTGACGGCGCATGGTTGCCCAGGGATGAAGAGGTCGTGCTGTTCAACCCCGGGGCGGTGACGACAACTCGTTATCGACCCCGCGGATCGATGATCCCTTCGCCCTGGCCCGTGGCCAACTGAGGAATCGAAATACCCAGTGGGACTTGTGGAGAGCCGGATGCGGGGCCAACTCGCACATCCGGTTCGGGAGGCGGCACGAAGAAAAAGGACCAGGTGAAATCCCGGAACCGCGCTCGCGTCGACCCCACCGAGGTGAAGGCGTGTTTTGGCCGGCACCCGGACGTTGAGATCTACCTCAGCCTGCCTGGCGTGGGGCCGATCACCGGCGCCTGGGTGCTCGCCGAGTTCGGGGACGCTCCGAGGCGCACGCGACGCCAAGTCCCGCAAGAACTATGCCGAGACCTCCCCGATCACCCGCCAGTCCGGCAAGGTGAAGACCATGCACACACGGTTCGTACACAACGACCGCCTCGTCGACGCCGTGCACATGCGGGCCGAACGTTTGCCTCGGTCCGCGAAGCCGATCGGTTCTGCCGGGCATTCTTCACCTATTACAACACCGTCCACCGGCATTCCGGGATCGGATTGCACACTCCCGCAACGGTTCGCAATGGCACCGCCGTCGCGATCCGCGCCGAAGGCCGCAGAGTACTGATCACCGCCTACACGGCAAACCCAATCAGGTTCCG
The DNA here is from genome assembly GCF_040680755.1 of Nocardia sp. NPDC051990. Lineage (NCBI taxonomy): Bacteria > Bacillati > Actinomycetota > Actinomycetes > Mycobacteriales > Nocardiaceae > Nocardia > Nocardia sp. NPDC051990. The sequence goes on from NZ_JBFAXH010000023.1 coordinate 50,715, forward strand.
GCAGCCACCAACCCCCGCCCCGGGTGCCGAAGACTCCTTGCAAGAACCCGACGACGAGGCGAGCTTGGAATGAAGAAAGCCCAAAGACATTTCACAACGCGCGGTTGCGCGTTCAATTGGTGCCGTTTCCGTTCTTCATCATCTCGACGAGGCGGAACTTCTGGATCTTTCCCGTCGGAGTGGCCGGTAGTTCCTCTGCCTTCATGAAAACAACTCGTTTGGGCACCTTGAATCTTGCGAGTCCGACACGGCAGAAGTCCAAGATTTTATCCTCCGACAGCTCGGCTCCCGGCTCGGTCACGATTACCGCACAACCGGCCTCACCCCAGTACTCGTCAGGTATGCCTATTGCGTATGCTTGACTCACCCCTGGAATCTTGGTGAGAAATTCCTCGATCTCTTTCGGCATGATCAACTCACCGCCGCTCTTGTAGAGTTCCTTCGCGCGCCCGGTGAGTACCATTCGCCCATTGGGATCGATATATCCGATATCGCCGGTGCGCAACCAGCCATCTCGCAGAACCGCTGCCGTCTCGTCCGGATTCCGCCAATAACCCACCATCACGGATGGCGACGAGACGATCACCTCGCCGGTGACACCGGCGGGGAGGTGCTCACCAGTGTCCGGATCCGCTGTGGCGATGCGAAAGAGCTGCCCCTCGGTGGCCGCCGCCGATCCAGCGATCTTCGGGCTGCCCACGGTAGTCGAATGGACCTGGATGGGGTCCTCTGGGAGCGTCATGGTGCAGCTCGCACTCGTCTCAGTCATTCCCCAGGCGGTGACGATATTTGGGTCGCCGAGGAGCTCCTTCGTTTTCTCCCACACCCAGACCGGCGCCACTGCTGATGCCGACATCACCGATTTCAGCGAAGACAGATCGTAAGCGCGCTTTCGGGCAGCATCCAGAATTGCCACCATCATTGTGGGCACTGCCAAGATCTCTGTGGCTTTCAGCCGTTCGATCCCGGACAAGTAGTCCTCTGCCGAGAACTTGGCACGTGGGAGGACCGAGCCGCCCACCCATATGGGCGCGAGAACACCTTCGGTATAACCGAACGTGTGGTAGAGCGGAAGGGAGAACAAGGTCCGCCACTGTTCGCCCATGCCGCGGGTAATTGCCGAAGCGAATGAGCTACGCAGCAGCCCGTCGTGAGTATTGAGCACACCCTTTGGATTTCCCGTGGTACCGGATGTATAGAACATGTCACTTACGGCTTCCGGCGACACCTCGGGAAACAGCATCAGCGAACGCGCACGCTCTCCACTGGCCGCAAGCTGCTCGAGCGTCCTCATCCCGGAACGACACGGTCGGCCGGTCACATGGAACACAACCTCACGCAGGTCCGGCAATGCCGTCTGCCGATGATCGGCCCAGCCGGGCGCGATGGTATCGAGCATCGACAGGTAATCGAGTCCGGAGAACTCGTCCATGGTGATCAAAACACTGGTTCCCGATTGCCTGAGAACATATTCAAGCTCGGTTTCGCGGTACAGAAAGTTCAGGGGAACGGCAATCGCACCCACACGCGAGAGGGCGATTTTCAGCGGAAGATACCCGATATAATTCGCCAGCAACAGAGCAACACGATCGCCGGGCGATACTCCCAATTCGAGTAGTCCCCGAGCCAGATCCTCGGACTGCTCCTTCACCTGATCGTAGGACAGCACCACGTCGTCGTCGATCACAACAGGACGGCTGCCGAACTCTCGGCTCAGCAGGTCGAACCATCGGTGCAAGGTCATGGGCTCCCACGATGGAAACCTGTTCATCAGCGCCGAGCGCCGTTCTTGTGGTGAGCTGACCACAATCATTCTCCTGGTACTAAATGGATGAAGATTTGAATGCTGTGCGCACAGTTGTGGGGTTCACTCATCGATGCGTCGCCAGGCAATGGATCCGCTGTCGATTCCGAGATCATCGAAGACGGCCGTCATACGCTGCCCACACTCGAGGCTATCGGGATCCGGCCCCACATATCGTCCGATTATCCTGACCCCTGGTGCCGGTTCAACAACAACGACGCCGTACGGAACAGCATCCTTGAATGCCGGATGAAACGCTCGATACATTACCGAGTAGGTGTACGTCTCACCTTCGGTCGGCACATCGGCGGGAACGAACCGAGAGTTTTGGCACACGCCGCAGATTTCTCGCGGCGGCCATTGCACGATTTCGCAACCGGTGCACATCCGAACAATGATCCGACGCTGTCGCAGCCCCTGGAAGTACTCTGCATAAAGCGGACTTTCCGAGAGCAAAGGACGAGCTGATTCGGCGTCGATCAGGGAATCCAGCATATAACCCACCTTCTGAAGACAAACCTTAGAGCTAGTTGTGCAGGATCACAATCGATCCGTCGCTGAAATCTCCGTAGCCGGTGACGAGTCCGATATGCGCGCCGTCGACCTGGGCTTCCCCCGCTTCGCCGCGCAGTTGCCGCACGGCCTCGACAACATGGTTCATCCCCAAGACATGCGCCTGCGAATGCAGCCCGCCATGTGTATTGATCGGCAGATCCCCACCCAGCGCGATTCGTCCGCCGCTGACGAAATCCGGGGACTCCCCCCGGCCGCAGAAACCCATCTCCTCGATTTGCCGCAGGACGATGAAGGTGAAGCAGTCGTATATCTCGGCGAAGTCGATCTCGTCGTGACGGACCCCGGCCATCTCGAAGGCTCGTCGGGCCGCCTTGGTAATCCCCATGTTCAGGATGTCCGCACGGCTCGACAGGTCGTCCGGCGAGTCGGCGTGCCCTTCCGCCCCGCCCGCGATCGCGATCGCCCGGGAACCCAGGTCCCGGGCCTCTTCCGCGCCGACGACCAACACGGCTGCTGCGCCGTCGGTCTCCAAGCAGATATCGAAGAGATGGAATGGCTGGACCAGCATCGGAGACGCCCAGTACTGCTCGCTGGTCAATTCGCGACCACGCATGTACGCCTTCGGGTTGAGATGCGCGTGCTGTCGGGCCGTCAACGCCACGGTCTCCATCCCGCGGCGGTCGGCCTTGGTCTCATAGAACCATCGATTGGCGTGCAGGCTGTACCACTGCATCGGAGCGAGCAGGCCGACAGGGTTTTCGAGATTGTTCCGGATCTCCGGTCCGGGGATGTTTCCGATTCCCCCAGGCGTCTGTTCCGTAGAGCCCAGCCTGTTGGACGAAGAGTAGAAGTTGTGCCCTGTCGCCACGATCACCCGGCGTGCCAGTCCCGCGGATATCGCTCCCGCGGCCTGAACGATCCCCGCTGCCGGAGACGCGCCGCCCATGTGCACATGCGAATGGAATCGCAGGTCCTTGATTCCGAGTGCGGCGATGAAATCCTCGTTCGTTGGCGTGTCTTTCCATGCCATGACCAATCCGTCGACAGCCGATGTGTCCACGCCGGCATCCCGGCAGGCAGCGATGGATGCCTCCAGAATCAGTTGCCGTTCGGTCTTCGCTGTCCCCCGGACGTAGTCGGTCTCACCGACACCCGCGAGGTATGCCCGGTCGGTTATCGAGCGAATCATGTGGCCAAATTCCCTTCGTCTCGGCCCGGAATCAGGCTGCCGCCACAGCCGGGCGCCGCCGGATCAGCAAGCTGCTCCGGAATGCCATGACCGATTCGCTGCGCTGATTGAACATCGTGTAGGCGAAGGTCCAGATGCCTTGGTCCGGATTCTTCGTTGGCCGGGTCTCGATGAGTTCGGCCTCGGGGTGCACCGTGTCGCCGACCAACACAGGGCGTTGCGCGCGCAACTCGTCGAGACCCAGCCAGGCCACAACGTTGTTGAAGTACCCACTTTGGGTAGCCAAGCCGAGAGTGAGTGCGAGCGTGAGCGGTCCGTGCACGATACGCTCACCGAACCTTGTCGTGGACGCATATTCTTTGTCCAGGTGCAGTGGCACGATGTCACCGGTCAGCCCGGCCCATTGGATGAGATGAGCATCGGTGATGGTCATTCCGGTACCACGGATCACATCTCCTCGGTCCAGGTCTTCCCACCAGAATTGCGCACACTTGATCGACGCGGTGGACGATGCGTGTTCGGTCGTTGTCATCGAAATGTCCCTTCGAATTCTCTAGTAAGACCTCGGCAGGCCGAGACTCGTCTGCGCGACGAAATTCAGTACCATTTCTCGGCTGACCGGTGCGGTGCGCATGAGCCGGGCGGTGAACCAGAATTCGGCAAGCCCGTATTCCTTGGATAGCCCGTTTCCGCCGTGCACCTGGATGGCTTGATCGAGCGCTTTCAACGATGCCTCCGCTGCGGCGAACTTCGCGATGTTCGCGGATTCACCGGCTTCTTCGCCGGCATCGAACAGCGCGGCGCTACGGTAGGTGGCGAGACGCGCGAGTTCCACGGCGATGTGCGCTTCGGCGAGCGGATGCGAAATACCCTGGTGCGCGCCGATCGGGACCGACCACACCTGCCGCTCCTTGGCGTATCGCTGCGCCTTGGAAATCGCGTAACGCCCGATTCCCGAACTCAGCGCCGCCGCCGTAATGCGTTCGGGATTGAGGCCCGAGAAAACATGCCGAAGCCCCTGGCCCGCAGCACCGATCAGCGCTCCGCGCTCGACTCGGACATTGTCGAAGAAGATAGTGAACTGCTTGTCCGTCGATGTCAGTACCGTTTCGAGCGGCTGGAGAACCAGCCCCGGCGAGTCGGTAGGCACGATGAACAGCGACAAGCGGGGCCGGTTGTCCACGGTCATTTCGGCGTCCCGCGCTACGACCAGGATGGCTTCGGATTCGTCCGCAGCCGATATGTAGTACTTGGTTCCGGAGATCACCCAGCCATCGCCGTCGCGTCGCGCAGTAGTAGCGACATTGTGGCTGTTCGAGCCAGAGTTCGGTTCGGTCAGGCCGAACGCCATCCGTCGACTGCCGGATGCCAGCCCGGGGAGCCATTCCGACTTCTGTTCGGCCGAGCTGTGGGTGCGGATAATGCAGGCGCAAATCGCCGACGAAATGATGGGAAGGAGCATCGGTACACCGTTGGCCGCCAGCTCTTCGATCACCACGACCAATTCGCTGAGACCCGCACCGCCGCCTCCGAACTCCTCCGGGATGTGCGCCCCGAGGAGTCCGGCCGCGCCGAGCTCATGCCACAGCTCCTCGGGTTTACCGCCGGAGCGCGCCAGGCCGAGGTAGTAGTCGCTGCCGAATTTGCCGGCAACCTTTGCGACCGACTCGCGAATGAGCTGATGCTCCACGGAATCAGAGACCAGACCGGTCATATCGGAATTCCTCCATGGTTTGTCGATTGTCCTGCAGATTTCTCGCGGAAGGCCGCTATACGCTGCCCGGTTCCCGAAGCACGATCCGCCCGGGTACTCCCCCGTGCGCGAGCCGCTCCAGTGCCGAGTTGACCGAATCCGCATCGAGGTCGTATTCGAGGATCGGAATACGAGGAAGCGCATTGCTTTTCGCGAGAGCGACGACCGCGCGAAGCTCGTCGAGAGTTCCGACGAAGCTCCCGTTCAGCTCCAGCATCTTCAGCGTCATCAGTGCGGTGGGCACGACGAGTTCGCCGCCGAAAAGGCCGACCTGCACCAGCTTTCCGCCCTTGCGCAGTGCCTCGAAGGCCGCCGCGGCAGTGATGCCGTTGTTCACGAAATCGATGATCGCGGCGACCGGGCCGCCGCATGTTCGGATGATTTGCTTCGCCGTGCCATCGGTTGATCGAACGGTCCTGGTGGCTCCGATCTCCAGTGCGAGCCGCAGATTCTCCTCAGAAACGTCGACGGCGCAAATTTCGTCATGACCGAGCGCTTTCAACGTGGCGATGGCGGTCAGGCCGACGCCACCGGCGCCGATGACCACAATGGGTTCCGCCGCGGGCAGTGGTAGAACTTTGTTGACCGCGCTATAAGCCGTCACACCGGAACATGCGAGGGTAGCCGCCCAGGACGGGTCGATTCCGGCGATATCTACCAGGTATTTCGCATCGGGGACGACGATATGGTCGGCGTAGCCGCCGGGCCGCGCCACGCCGAGATTCTGTCCATTCGAACAGTAATTGTCTCGGCCGGCCTGACACTGATGACATTGTCCGCAACCGATCCATGGATAGACGAGCCGAATATCACCGATATCGACACCGTGGACATCATCGCCGATCTGCTCGACCACACCGACCACTTCGTGGCCGAGTACAAGCGGATAATTGATCCCGCGGTCGGTCAATCGCATTTTGCCTCGACTGCCCAGATCGTATCCACCTTCACGCAGATGTGTATCGGTGTGGCAGACCCCGGCTCGAATCACCCTCAGCAATATCTCCCGGCCCGTCGGCCGGGTGGCCGCTAGGACGAGTTCCGTTGCGGCGGAACCCTCTTCGGCAATAGCGAATGCACGCATGTCTCGCTCCTTCAGGTGTGCGCCCCGGACATACCGCGCTGCGGCGAGGTCGCGCGCCGCGCGCTCGAGCGGCCGGGTGCATCACTTTTCGATATGCCACTCAGCGTGATGGACGACACGTGTCCGGTGTTGTTCCACTTCGGAACAACCAGCGGGTGCGGCGGTGACCGAATATGTGAGACGCCAGCACGCCGAGACGATGCCAACGGTGGCCGATGTACGAATGAATCGAGGAGCTGATGAGTTTCTATGTCACGACGAACCCCGTGACCGGTGAGCGAGTACGTGAATTCGCCCGAGCCACCGACGACGACATCGCCGCCGCGATCGCTCGTTCGACCCAGGCATATCGGCAATGGCGGGCAACCGCGACGCCGCGGCGTGCCGACGCCCTGCGGGCCGTGGCCGACCTGTGGCGCCGCCGTGCCGATGAGCTCGCATCGATCTTGACCATGGAAATGGGAAAGCCGATCACGCAAGCCAAGGGCGAAGTGGCGTTGTGCGCCAAGATTTTCGAGTACTACGCCGACAATGGCCCGGTCTTCCTGGAAGACGAGGTGTTGGACGTCGCCGGCGGGGGTACGGCGGTCGTCCGGACCGAACCGATCGGTCCGCTGGTCGGGATCATGCCCTGGAATTATCCCTTCTATCAGGTCGTGCGATTCGCGGCACCGAACCTGATGCTGGGCAATACCGTGATGATCAAACATGCCCGCAACTGCCCGCAGTCAGCCTTGGCGATCGAGGCGATGTTCGTGCAGGCCGGCTTCCCCGGCGGGGTGTATGCCAATGTTTTCGCCGACAATGCGCAGGTCGCGGGGATGATCGCGGATCCGCGCTTGCAGGGTGTGTCACTGACGGGATCCGAGCGTGCCGGCTCTGCGGTCGGCGAGATCGCGGGTCGGCACATGAAGAGATTCGTGCTCGAACTCGGCGGTTCCGACCCGTTCCTCGTGCTCGACGACACCGATCTCGACGACGCCGTGGCGGCTGCGGTCAACAACCGGATGACCAACGCGGGGCAAGCTTGTACAGCATCGAAGCGATTCATCGTGGTCGATGACGTCTACGATGCCTTCCTGCACGCGTTCACCTCAGCCATGAGCCAGGTGGTGCCGGGCGATCCGGCCGATCCCGCGACGGTGTTCGGGCCGCTGTCGTCGTCGGCCGCGGTCGATGAGCTCGCCGAGCAGGTCGAGGATGCGGTCACCAAAGGCGCGCGGCTGCTGACCGGCGGTCAGCGAAGTGACGCTGCAGGCGCGTTCTACGAGGCTACGGTGCTGGTCGACGTGACCCCCGATATGCGCGCCTACCACGAGGAGCTGTTCGGGCCGGTCGCGGTGGTATACCGGGTCGCGACCGAAGAGGCCGCGATAGCTCTGGCGAACGAGTCCCCGTTCGGTCTGGGTGCGGCGATCTTCACCTCGGATCCGGTGCAGGGCCGCCGTGTCGCCGAACAACTGGAGGTCGGGATGGCCTGGATCAACGGCACCAGCAAGAGCGCACCCGATCTGCCGTTCGGCGGGGTAAAACGCTCCGGGGTCGGGCGCGAACTCGGTCGCTACGGGTTCGACGAATTCTCCAACAAGAAACTGATCAGGACCGTGCGCTGAAACGCAGCGGCACCGAGTCACATGGATTCCGCGCGGAGTCTCGCAATTTCGCATCAGTCCGCAAACCATTTCCGACGGCGTGCCCGAAGGGGGACGAATTCGACCTGAATGTGTCATTCCCCGGTTTCGAAATCGGCTCATTGTCGGTGCCGAAAACCGGGGAATGACAACAATATCCGGTGGCCGGCGGGTTCTACCACTCCCAGATCGGACTCACGCGTCTATACGAAGGGTGCGGATCTTGCGGTACAACGTGGTTCGACCGATCCCGAGTGCTTCAGCCGCCTTGCTTCGATTACCGCTGTACCGCTGCAACGCCCGCATTATGGCATCGCGCTCGACGGTTTCGATCATGGTCCACTGCTGCCGAACCCCAGCCTGCCGAATGGGTGTGGGAAGGTCGGCCGCCTGCACGATCCGTCCGGGCATGCGTTTGGCCATGAGTTCGACGGTACGGCGGAGTTCGGCGACATTACCCGGCCACGGCGATCTGATCAGCAACTGCTGGGCTTCGGATGAAAATCTCGTGGTTCGTTCGAGTCCGGTCATGCCGGCCAAGATCCTGCCGACGAACGCCGGGACGTGCTCGGGTATCTCCCGCAGCGCGGGTAGTCGAACGCTTGTCGCCATCTGGCCGGCGAGTGCGCGCACGTGCTCCGCGGCATCCTCGAGGGTCAGGGTGACGACCAACGGCACGTCCGAGGACAGCGCACGCCGAGCGAGCGCCTTGACCTGGTTGATGTCCGAGGGATCGAGATCCTGCAGATGTTGCAGGATCACAGCGCGCCCGGAGTCGATGGCCTCCGATCCCGAGACGAACCGATCTCGGCCCCTGTCGGACACTGGTATCGCGAAATCGAGCACGAGTGGGTTGTTGTGGGCGAAGTGCTCACGCAGGAATGCCTCGGCGGTGCGAAGTTTTCCCGTGCACGTTTCACCGTCGAGGACCAGGCATTCCCGATGGCGGGCGACCAACGACAACTGCGCGTCGATCTCGGGCACCGGGTGTGCGCAGGGCCGCGGAAGCGCGTCCACGCGCGCCAACGGACCGCCGGCGGACTTCGGTCGTCGTCGAGACGCTCGGGTGCCACAGTCCGGTTCAGGCATGATTCGGACCGCATAGGCAGGACCGGTGTCGGGGCCACCGTCGACCTTCTCGATTTCCGCGTCGCGCCAGCCGGTCAGCAGCGGCACCCGTGCCTGGTGCACTCCCCCTGCCGACGTGTGTTCATTGAGGTGGACCCACAGCATCGCGTGGGACTCGGAGTTCAGGTACGACAGCCCGGCGGTGTTGGCGAACACCGTCCGTTCGTTGACCACGATCACGGGGTCTCGCTTGGTCCGGTCAGCGTGTAGATAGGACCGGATGAGGGCACGTTCGTGATCGCCGAGCATCGCATTGAGATTGCTCTCGATTTGCCGCCCGATGTCGACGGTGATTGCGTGCATGAGCGGACTCGCGTCCTCGGTGTTGGACGCGAGCGAGAAGACTCCGAGCACGCGACCGGTGAACGGTTCCACGACGGGTGTGCCCGAACAGGTAAGCGGGGCGAGCATCTCGTTGAAGTGCTCGTTGCCCTGAACAAGCAGCGAACGGCGCTCGGCGAGGACCGTTCCGAGGCCGTTCGTTCCGATCGCTCGCTCGGAGAAGTCGAAACCCTCCACCGCGGAGACCTTGTCGAGTCGGGTGCGCTGACGTGGTTCATTGACCTTGCGAATCAGGATGCTCCCGGTGTGGTCGCAGAGGAACATGGCCACGGGAACATCGGACATGTGCTCGGCCAGGCGTACCAGCACGGGTTCGGCGGCCTCGCGGAGAACGGACTTGGTGACCGGCCCGCCGACGTAGGGGACCGACGCAAGCCGGGCGGGCACCGATTCCCCGATGCACCGCCGCCAACTTCGGTCGATCACCTCCCGGACACCCGACTGCTGCGGTGGCACGTGCAGTGGCCCCTTGGTGAGGAGTTCCTCTTTTGCGTAGAGAATTTGTTTCTGATCCGTGTAACCATGACCAGAACCAATGGCGCCGGGGGCACTCGTGTCACTGCAACCAACCATTGACCGACCTTCGACTACGAAGAGTACATCTTTGTACCACGTAACATTTCGCGCTTTATCCACTCCGCCCAGGCACGATTTCTCGTTTATAGGATCTGAGACAAACCTCCGGCTGAAATGTCACTCTATATTCAAACCAAATTTCGAGACGAGTAATCGCGCGAATAGCCGGCCTCGGCGCGGCGTCCGAGGAGACTTGGTTGCCACATAGCAACCTCGGCTCCTGACAGTTTCCGTGCTCACCATGCCTATTCTCCAACGAACGAACGCTCGCTCGCCTCAATATACGCCTGCGCTTCCCACGCCACAAGAACAATTTGCTCGGGATAATCTTGGTATCCCTGGACGCGGTCCGGCCGGCGGCGCCTACCCGTCCGCGACGGACGTCGGCTGGCTCATGCCGAGCCCGCCGCACAGTTCTCGAAGATGGCAGAGAGGCCCTGGCCGCCGCCGATACACATCGTCTCCAGGCCGAAGCGGGCATTTCGGCGGTCGAGTTCGCGCAGCAAGGTCGCGAGGATGCGAGCACCGGTCGCGCCGACCGGATGACCGAGCGAGATGCCCGAGCCATTCGGGTTCAGACGCGAGTCGTCGGGTTCGAGGCCCCATGTGCGGGTGACAGCGAGAGTCTGGGCGGCAAAGGCTTCATTGAGCTCGATGATGTCGATGTCGGCCAGCCTCAGCCCCAGCCGACCGAGCGCCTTCTCGGTTGCCGGTACCGGGCCGATGCCCATCGTCCGCGGCGCGACGCCAGCCACGGCCCAGCTCACGAGCCGGGCGAGCGGACGCAACCCGAGCGCTTTCGCCTTCCGCTCGGTAGTGACGACCGCGAGCGCGGCACCGTCGTTCTGGCCGCTGGCGTTGCCGGCGGTGACTGTCGAGTCGGGATCGATGGCGGCGCGGATCGGCTTCAGCGTGGCCAGCGACGACATGCTGGTGTCGGCACGTGGATGTTCGTCGATGTCAACGACCAGTGCAGCGCCGCGGCGCTGTGGAACGGTCACCGGAACGATCTCCTCAGCGAAGACCCCACTCCGCTGCGCCGCGACGGCGCGCTGATGGGACTGGACCGCGAGCGCATCCTGGTCCGCACGGCTGATCGCGAACTCAGCACGCAGATTCTCCGCGGTTTCGATCATTCCACCCGGCACCGGATAGTGGCGTCCGCCCGCCGTTACCCGAGCGCGGGCCAACCGGTCGTTGAGGGCCAGCGAATCGCCACGGACGCCGTAGCGCATTCCCGTGGCGTAGAACTCTGCCTGACTCATGGACTCGACGCCACCGGCGAGGACCAGCTCGCTGCCGCCGGATTCGACCTGCATCACCGCCTGGATGATCGCCTGCAGCCCAGAGCCGCAACGGCGGTCGACCTGCAGACCCGGAACCTCCACGCTCAGGCCGGCGTTGAGTGCCGCGATACGACCGATCGCCGGAGCCTCACCGTTCGGAGATGCCTGGCCGAGAATCACGTCATCGATGTCGGCGCCGGAAATGCCTGTGCGGGAGACCAATTCGGCGATGACGGTGGCCGCGAGGTCCTCGGGTGCGATGTCGCGCAGGACGCCACCGAAGCGGCCGACGGGCGTGCGGAGCGGTTCACAGATGACTGCGTCGGGCATTGCGTGTTCCTTGTGCGGTGAGAGCGAGAGGGGTCGGGCACCCGGTCACGGGACGATAAGGGTGACGGTTTCGGCGACCATGGCGGGCTTGTCGCTTCCTTCGACCTCCACCTCGAAGCGGACACTGAGGAAGGTCCCCGGATCGGCGGCACGGCATTCGACCGGTGTGGCGGAGGCTCGGATGCGGTGTCCGGCTCGGACAGGTGCCGGGAAACGGACCTTGTTGCTGCCGTAGTTCACCCGCGCCGATCCGACCGCCACCGTGTAGAGCTCGGCGGCGAGTTTCGGCAGAAGCGACAACGTCAGATAGCCGTGCGCGATGGTCGCGCCGTATGGTCCCGAGACCGCGCGCTCACGGTCGCAGTGGATCCACTGACGATCACCCGTGACATCGGCGAACAGGTCGATGCGATCCTGCTCGATCGTCACCCAAGGACCGGGACCGATCTTCTCTCCGAGGCAGTTCCTTATCGAGTCGAGAGAATCGAAAATGCGCAATGCGCTATTTGCCTTCTTCATTGCAATCGTCTTTCCGGGGTATCCAATTTCTTCACATGTGGCGACCGCCGGTCACCTCGGCCACGGTGCCGGTCATATACGACGACAGATCCGAGGCGTAGAAGAGAGCGACCGACGCGACCTCTTCGGGTTCCCCGGCGCGCTGCATGGGGATCTCTGCCATCTTCTGCTCCCACACCCGCGGCGGCATCGCTTCCGTCATCGCTGTGCGGATGAGACCGGGCTGGATGACATTGATCCGCACGCCCAGGTGGGCGACTTCCTTTGCCGCGGCCTTGGATAGTCCGACAATGCCGGCCTTCGCCGCGGAGTAGTTCGTCTGGCCGACGAAGCCGACCTTTCCCGAGATCGACGACAGGTTGATGATCGAACCGCCCCCGGTTTCGCGCATGATCCCGGCGGCCAGGCGGGTGCCGTTCCAGCATCCGCGGAGGTGAACGTCGATCACCTCGTCGAACTGCGTTTCGGTCATCTTCCGCATCGTGGCGTCCCGGGTGATGCCGGCGTTGTTCACCATGATGTCGAGTCCTCCGTACTCGTGTGTCGCGGTAGCGAGCAGCTGGGCGACATCGGCGGAGGAGGTGACATCGCACCGCACGCCGAGCGCTTCGGTCGGCAGGGTCGCGGCGGCCTGCTCGGCCCGTGCTCCGTCGAGGTCTCCCAACACCACTCTGGCTCCGTTCGCGGCGAAGGTGCGCGCGATGGCCAGTCCTATCCCTTGCGCGCCTCCAGTGATCACGGCGGTGCGTCCAGTCAGCATGTGTGTTCTCTTTTCGTCGGGTTACGTGGACAAGACATCGGATCGATCGGGCTCGGCGGCTTGGAACGCGTGGCCGCGCGCAAGAAGGCTGTTTGCGGTGACTGTGTCCATCCCGGATTCGAGCAGCAGGGCGCGCGTGTGTTGGCCGAGCGCCGGCACGTCCCCCATCCGAGCTTCGACATCCGCGAAAGTTATTGGGGGAAGCAAGGCTTCGACGGCGGCGTGTTCGGCGGCCACGGTCCGCCATCGATCACGCGCGCGCAGTTGCACATGATCGACGACCTGGGCCAGTCCCTTGACCTGTGCCGCGGGGATGCCTGCGGCGGCGAGCCTGGCATCGAGTTCGGCGGTGGACCACCGGATGGTTCGCGCGGCCACGAGGGCGTCGCATTCCGGTCGGTGCCGGACCCGCTGCACGTTGGTGACGAATCGAGGGTCGTCGGCCAATTCCGGGACGCCGAGCACGTCGGTCACCAGGGCGCGCCAGCCCGAGTCGCTCTGCACCCCGATCAGCACCTCACCGTCACTGGTGGGGAACGCATCGTACGGGGCAATCGAGCTGTGGCTCAAGCCCATTCGAGGTGGCTGGCTGCCCGTGTGCATCTGGGTATACATGGCGTGCCCAAGCCATTCCACGGTGGCCTCGAGCATCGAAACCTCGATGGAGGCGCCTTCACCGGTGCGCCATCGGCGAAGCAACGCCGCCAGAATCGATTGCGCGCAGTACATTCCCGATGCGATGTCCGCGGTCGGGATGCCGGTTTTCACTGCGGTATCAGCGGTTCCCGTGATCGAGATCAGGCCGGCTTCGGCTTGGATCAGCATGTCGTAGGCCTTGCGATGTTCGAGAGGGCCACCTGTGCCGTAGCCCGAGAGGTCGACGACGATCAGTTCGGGCCGATTCGCCCGCAAATCCGCACTTCCCAACCCGAGTCGCTCGGCCGCGCCGGGTGCGAGGTTCTGGATGAAGACGTCTGCGTGGTCGATGAGACGGTGAACAGCGTCGCGACCGCTCTGGCTCTTGAGGTCGACGGCAAGGGATTCCTTTCCCCGATTGAGCCAGACGAAATGCGCTCCCGTGCCGTGGACAACATGGTCGTAACCGCGTGCGAGGTCGCCGCCGTCCATCCGCTCTACCTTGATGACCCGCGCGCCGAGATCAGCGAGGCTCCGGGTGGCAAGAGGCGCGGCGACGGCCTGTTCGAGGGCGACCACGGTGACTCCGTCGAGCGGATGACTCATCGGACCGTGTTTCGCATGAGCCCGCCACCGATGATCAGGCGCTGGATCTCACTGGTGCCCTCGTACAGGCGCAGCAGCCGGACGTCGCGATAGATCCGTTCGACGGCGCAGTCACGCATATAGCCGCTGCCACCGTGTACCTGCACCGCCAGATCCGCGACCTTTCCGGCCATCTCTGTGCAATACAGCTTGGCGACCGACGGTGCGATTCGCCGATCCTCACCCGATACCCACTTCCTCGCGGCGTCTCGCACCAGAGCACAGCCGGCCATCACCCCGGTCTGCTGATCGGCGAGCATCGCCTGCACGAGTTGGAAGTTCCCGATCGGCGTTCCCCCCTGTGTCATTGTCGCCGCGAAGGCGACCGACTCGTCCAAGGCGCGTTGGGCCTGTCCGACGGCCAAGGCCGCGATGTGCACGCGGCCTCGGGCCAGTGCGGTCATTGCCGCCCGATATCCGACATCCTCGGTGCCGCCGACAAGGGCGGACGCAGGCACGCGCACGTCGTTGAAGTGGACATCCGCTGTCCACGCGCCTTCCTGACCCATCTTGCGGTCCTTCTTTCCGACCGACACTCCCGGCGTGTCGGCAGGTACGAGAAACACCGCGACACCGGTACCGCTGGCGTCCGCGGGGCGGGTCCGCGCGAACACCACGAACAGATTCGCTAATGGCGCGTTGGTGATGAACCGTTTCTGTCCGGTGAGGAGCCAGCCGTCGCCCTCGCGCACCGCCTTGGTCGTCAGCCCCGCCGGATTGGATCCCGCGCCGGGCTCGGTCAACGCGAAGGAGGCGACGACCTCGCCGGAGGCGATCGAGTCGAGCCATTGTGCCTTCTGATCGTCGGTGCCGAAGCCGACCAGGACCTGACCGGCGATGCCGTTGTTGGTACCGAACATCGACCGCAATGCCAATGTGGTGTACCCGAGTTCCATTGCCAGTTCGACGTCCTGGGTGAGGTCGAGCCCGAGGCCACCCCACTGCTGCGGGATCGCGTATCCGAACAGGCCCATCTCCATGGCCATTGCGCGGATGTCGGCGGGGATCGCGTCGGTGTCGGCGATCTCCTGCTCGCGCGGCATCACCGCATCGCGCACGAATTCGCGTGTCTGTCGCAGAACTTCGGCGAAGACGTCATCGGGTACCTCGGGATCGGCGTGCATGCAATCACTATCACCCAGCCAATTATGATCAGTCCAATACCTAATAGGTTCATCTTTAATATCTCAATCTGCATTAATGGAGGTCTGGGTATGAACGTGGTGAAGCTCCGATCGTTCCTGGCAGTGGCTGAAGAACTGCACTTCGGGCGCGCCGCCGAGCGACTGCATACCGCGCAACCTCCGCTCAGTCGGACGATCAAACAACTCGAGCGTGAACTAGGAGCGTTGCTCTTCGAGCGAAACACTCGGTCGGTGAAACTCACGCCGAGCGGAGAGGCACTCGTCGGCCCCGCAAAAGAAGTCCTCGCGGCGATACGCCGCGCCGAGGCTGCTGTGCGCTCGGCGAACGATGGAGAGGTTGGGCTGGTGCGAATTGCCTTCGCCGGGGTGTCGACTCACCGGCTCGTTGCCAAGCTCGCACGGGAAGTGCGGTCGCAACGACCGGGTATCCAACTCGACCTCTCCAGCCAGAACTTTGCCCAGCCCGCGATGACCAGACTCGTCCAAGGTGACACCGACCTCGCGTTAGGGCGCTGGGATGTCATTCCTGACGATGTCTCGACACAGGTGGTCATGCAGGATTCTCTGGTGGTGGCGCTGCCCAGCACCCACCCCATGGCCGCCGCGCGACGAGTATCGATCGCACGCTTCGCCGACGAGTGCTTCGTCACCCTTCCCTCGCACGAGGGCGCGGTTCTCACCAACCGACTCCGGCTCCTGACCGGCACCGGCGGGTTCGAGGCCGACGTCGTCCAAGTCGCCCCGGATACGCAGACGGCCCTGGCACTCGTCAGCGCTGAAGTGGGCTGCCATCTGACGCTCGCCTCTGTCGTCCGGAACATCGCCGATCCGCACATCGCGTTCGTCTCCCTCGACGAGACCACACCCGACGTCGATCTACGAGTGGCGTGGCGCCGAGCGGACACCAATCCCGCACTCCGCGCCGTACTCAACGTTTTGATCGGGTTCGGCAAGGAAGTGATCACGTACTGACAGCATCCGGCGGCTCGGAACAGGAACCGGCTCGCGCCCTGATCGAGCAGGTCCCTTCGCCGACCTCGAAACCCTGTGAGCGGCAGAGCAGCTGCCGGTTTCGAGGTTCGCCCGGTACATTTGGGCCGGTAATCGTGCTCGGACTGCAGATCGGACAGATCCAGCCGCTCCGAACGCACGGCGAAACTGCCCACAGTGACCACGCGGCTGTTCTCGGTAGCCGCCAGCACCGGCGCCAGGTGACCGACCAGCGCGAAGTGCCCGAGATGGTTTGTCGCGAACATCAATTCGTGGCCGCGGGCAGTGCAGCGACGATCAGCACCGGCAAACAGCACCCCGGCATTGAGCACAACCGCGTCCAGGCGATCCACACCGAGGTCGGCCACTGCCACCGGCAGCGAGGACAGATCCGCCAGGTCCAGTCGCACCGACCGCAATCGAGCATCCGGAACATGTGCGGCGATAGTGCCCACTGCGAGGTCGGCCTTGGCGGTGTCGCGGCAACCCAGCACGACAGTGGCCCCGCTGGCCGCGAGCTGTTCGGCGACGAAATACCCGATGCCCGCGCTGGCACCGGTGATCAGAAACGTCTTGTCCTCTGCCGATGAGAAGCTTTGCCATGTCATGCCGTCGACTGTCACCCGAGGCGCTTGCATCGGACTTACCCGCCGCTGGCATCTGACCGTCACCATCGATGATGACGTACATGCCGCTCTTACCGCCACGTCAGCGGCCACCACGGCCGCCTCGACCCACTTACCCGCAACCGGGGGTACCGGCCGGTGAGCCTGGCCTGGCCGCCCGGCTAGTCGGCAGTGAGTTTGGCGGGCATGGAGCGGTAGGCGTGCAGGTTCTTCAGGCGACGCGGGATCGGCGGGCCGTCCAAGCGCAAATCCGGATATCGCTCGAAGAGGGTCCGCAGCGCGATGACGCCTTCCATTCGGGCCAGCCGGTATCCCAAGCAGCCGTGCACCCCGCTGCTGAACGCGAGGTGATCCGCGGCGTTGGCCCTGGTCACGTCGAATCGTTCGGGATCGGGGAAGACACCGGGGTCGTAATTTGCGCCCGCCAATGACAGTAAGACCAGGGAACCGCGCTTGATGTGCTGATCGGCGATGTCGACGTCACAGTTGGCCATCCGGCCGGTCATCCGCACGGGGCAGTCGTAGCGCAGGATTTCCTCGATCGCGCCCGGCCACAGCTCCGGTTGCGCCATCAGCAGTTCCCGCTGATCCGGATGGCTGGTCAGCAGGGCGATTCCGTTGCCGAGCAGGTTCACCGTCGTCAAGAATCCGGCGTCCAGCAGCAGGGCCGCGTTGGCGATCTGCTCGCGGCGGGTGAGCTCATCACTTGTCACCAGCACAGTGAGCAGGTCATCGCCCGGTTCGGCGGTGAGCTTGTCGATGCACTGGTCGAAGTACCGCTTGACATCGGCCAGCTCGTCGGTGGCGTGGCGATACGTGGTCCAGGACAAGGCTCGGTCGACCAGCGGCGCACTATTGAAACCCCACTTCAGCATGGTCGAATGCATGTCGGCGGGAAACCCGAGAATCTCGGCGATGATCGCGACGGGCACCTGTGCGGCGAAGTCTTCGATCAGGTCCGGCCGCGGCTTTGATTCCAGGCGTTCGAGTAGGCCATCGGTCACTTCAACGGCCCGCTGCTCTAATTTGGCAATCGCCTTCGGGCTGAATGCCTGCCCGACCAGGCGTCGGTACCGGGTGTGTTCCGGCGGATCGGTCACCAGCATCGAGGGCGGTTCCGCGAGGTTGGGAAGTTCCCGATCCGTCTTGGCCAGTACCCAGCGGATCGGCTTCGGAATGACTGGATGGTTGGGCGTGACCACGCCGAAGCGATTGTCTCGCAGGATGCGACGACACAGTTCGTAGTCCGCGGTGACGTGCACTCCCGACAGTTTGGGCAGACGGCCCCGCTGTCGGATCTCCTCGACGAACGGCGACGCGCCGAGCAAGCGATCCTGGCCGAAGGCGATCTGTGCGAGGGGATCGCCCCGACGCGCCGACCACAGCAGATAGGACCGCATCAGGCCGTGCAGGAGCAGCCACCGAATCCACGCGCGAGTCAGCATTGTCACCTCCCGCTCGGACCTCTTCCCCATGACAGGCAATGATAGGCGATGACTATGATCATGCACCGCCGTTCGCGCGGTCGGCTGGTCTTGTCGACGACCGTGGTGACCTGGGATTATCACCCCCTTCCGACGACTCGCGCGGGTGTAGCCCTGTTTCCAAACGTTTACTTATTCCAAACGTTTATAGGGTCGGAGCCGCAAGAGCACGCAACCGTCGCACAGCCCATTCGGTCTCGAACTGCACACCCCGAGAGATGATGGAGTCGTCGAAGGTCGCAAAGGGCGAGTGGTTCGACGGCGCCGTTGCCGGATCTCGGTCGGAGGTGCAGGCGCCGGCATCCACCCCCGACCTGATCCTGTTGCGTCACGAGCTGCACCGCAACCCCGAAGCGCCGCGAAGTACGGCCGTGACCGAGGTCGTGGACCTGCCGGTAGAGATCTCCAGATTCACCCCCTCGAGGGCACGGAGCAGGCGCGCCTGCGTCCAGGGCAGGTCGAGGCCTATGGTGTCGGGGATCCAACTAGGCGGTGAGGGTCGAGCGGAAGTGCTCTGCGAGGACGAGTCCGATCGCGCGAAGCGCGGCAGGTTCGATCATCCGTTCGTGCCGGATCGGAATATGGTGTTCGATGATCCGCCCGGTAATGAGGGCCTGCCATGCGAGAGCCGGATCGAAGCTGCCGTCGGCATCGTCGACGGCGCGGAAATAGATCAGGTCGCCGTCGAAGGAAATCGGCCGATGGTGCCAGGTGAGATCGACCAGCCGGGTGTAGTCCTCGCGCAGCGTCACCAGATGCTCGGCGGTCACGGCGGAGAACAGTCCGCCTTGCCGGTGCAGCAATTCGGCCGCGGCTTCGGCATCGAGATCGGTGGCGCCCTCCGGAACGGCGATGCCGCCGAACTCGGCAAGCATCGCCGCGATGGTGGGTGTGGGAGCACGGACGGTGCGGGCGGTGACGACGCGGGTGTCCATCATGGCCAGGGTGGCGACGGACTCGCCGTCGGCGCGGAGTCGGACGGCGATCGCATGCGCGATGGTGCCGCCGAGCGAGTAGCCGAGCAGGTGGTAAGGGCCGTGCGGCTGGACGGTCCTGATCTCCTGTACGTAGCGGGCAGCGAGTTCGTCGAGCGTGGCGAACGCAGCGTCGGCGTCGCTGAACGCCGGGGATTGCAGTCCGTATACCGGGCGGTCGGGATCGAGGTGCTGCACAAGTCCGGTGAAACCCCAAGCCAATCCGACGGCCGGGTGGACGCAGAACAACGGTGCGTCGGCTCCGGCGGCGCGCAGCGGGAGCAGCACGGCGAGTGCGTCGCCGGGGTCGTGTTCATCGAGGCCACGCAGCCGGGAGTCGATGCGGTGCGCGAGCGATGCCGGCGTCGGATCGGTGAAGATCCACTGGATCGGCACGGTCACACCGGTCGCTTCCGCCAGCCGCGCCACAAGTTGGGCGGCGGCCAGCGAGTTGCCACCCAGGGTGAAGAAACCGTCGTCGACGCCGATTCGTTCGATGTCGAGGGTCTCGGTGAAGGCATCGCGGACGGTGGCCTCGAGCGGGGTGGTCGGCGACCGGAACCGGGTCTGTTGCCCGTCCGGCGTCGGTAAGGTCCGGTAGTCGATTTTGCCGGTGGCGGTGAGCGGTATCCGGTCGAGGGTGAAGATGGTCGTGGGGATCATCTGGGTGGGCAGTCGGCTTGCGAGGTGAGTGGTCAGTGCGGCGATGTCGATTGAGGTGTGCAGGGTGGGTACCACGTAGCCGATGAGTTCATCGTTGCCGTTGGAATGGGTGTGGACCGTGACCGCGGCATGGCTGATGTCCGGGTGACCGCGTAGCGCGGTTTCGATGTCGCCGGGTTCGATGCGGTGGCCGTTGATCTTGAGCTGCAGGTCACTGCGGCCTTTGAATTGCAGCGTTTGATCGACGGTCCAGGTGACCAGGTCGCCGGTGCGATACATGCGTGTCCCGGCCGGTCCGTATGGGTCGGGGACGAATCGAGTTGCCGTGGTCGTGGGCTGCCGGTGGTAGCCGCGGGCGACACCCGGTCCGGACAGGTACAGTTCGCCGACTACCCCAGGCGGGACGGGGCGCAGTCTGCGGTCGAGTACGACGGCGTTGAATCCGCGGACCGGGCCACCGATTGTTATCGGGCTGTCGGTGCTCGTGGTCAACGGAGCGGCGGCGCAACTCATGATCGTGGTTTCGGTTGCCCCGTAGGTGTTGATCACCGTGTGGCCCGGCATCCATCGCGCTGCCAGGTCGGGCGCGCAGATCTCGCCGCCGAGGATCAGCGTGTCGAGGGTATCGATCTCGTCGGGGCGCAGTGATGCGAGCACGGTCGGGGTAAGGGCGGCATGGGTCACCCGTTCGGTGTTGATCAACTCGCCCAGTTCGGCGCCGGCGACCACCGCTGTGGGGGCGAGGACCAGGGTGGCGCCGGCGGCAGTAGCGCTGAGCAATTCGAGGATCGAGACGTCAAAGGTCGGTGAGGCGGCGCCGAGTACGCGACAGGTCGGGGTGAGACCGAACCGTTCCCTTGTTTCGGCGGCTAGGTTCGCCAGCCCGGCGTGGGTGACCACGACACCCTTGGGGATACCGGTGGAGCCCGACGTGTAGATCAGGTAGGCCGGGTGCTGTGGCCGCAGCGTGGTGGTGCGGTCGCGGTCGCCGATCGTGGTTGGTGCCGCCGCCGCTGTCGCCGCGGCGAAGGCGGGGCTGTCGACGGTGAACCATCTGACGGCGTCGGACAGCTGGTCTCGATGGTTTTCGAGGGTCAGTCCGACGCTGGCGCCGGAATCGGCGATGATGCTCGCGATCCGATCGTGCGGATGGTCGAGGTCGATCGGAACGAATGCACCGCCGGTTTTAGCGACCGCCCACATGGCGATCACACCATCGATGGAGCGTGGTAACGCTACGGCTACCAACGATTCCGGTCCTACTCCGGTTTCGATCAGCACGCGCGCCCACCGGTTGGAGGTTTCCTCGAGTTCGCGGTAGGACAGCCGTTCGCCGTCGCAGACCACCGCTTCCGCGTCCGGCCTCGCCGTGGCCGTCAACACCCGCGGCAACACCGACATCGCCGTGCCAGGCCGACCGCGAACAGGCACCAGCGTGGCCCGCTCGACCGGCGAGAGCAGATCCAGTCGGGTGAGGGGGAGGTCGATGTGTACGGCGATGGCATCGAGCACTCGCAGTACTCGGTCGGCGATGGCGTCGATCTGGTGTCGGGTGAATAGTTCGGGCTGGTATTTGAAGGTCAGGTGTAGTTGGGTGTCGTGGTGGACGATCAGGCCGAGTGGGTAGTGTGCGGCGTCTCGTCCGTGCACGTCGAGGACGCGCATGCCGGCGATGTCGATGTCTTCGGACAGCCCGGCGCGGTCGATCGGGTAGGACTCGAAGACGGTCGCGGTGTCGAATACCGCACCGGGGCCGGTGATCTGTTGGATGCGAGCGAGTCCGAGGTGGTGATGGTCGAGCAGCTCGGCTTGTTCGGTTTGGATTCGGCGTAGCAGTTGGGCGAGGTTTTCGCGGTGATCGAGCCGGACCCGCACGGGCACGGTATTGATGAACAGTCCGATCATCGATTCGATGCCGGGGATCTGTGGCGGGCGTCCGGAGACAGTGGTGCCGAAGACCACGTCTTCGCGGGCAGTCGCGCCGGCGAGCACGAGCGCCCAGGCCACTTGGATAACGGTGTTGAGGGTGGTTTCCTGCTGCTGGGCCACCGTGACCAGGGTCGTGGTGTGCTGTTCGCTCAGTTGCACCCGGACCTCACGGGCGGCGGCAGTGTGGCGGCGGGCGCGGTCCGCGGACGCGAGCAGCGTCGGCTCGACCGTTCCGTCGAGTGACCGCGCCCACGCGGTCTCCGCCGCGTCGTGATCCTGGGCGCACAGCCACTTCAGATAGTCGCGGTAGGGGCGCACGGGAGGCAGTGCCGCGGGGTCGCTGTCGCTGGCGTAGAGCATCAGCAGTTCCCGGATCAGCAATGGTGTGGACCAGCCGTCGATGAGGATGTGATGCACGGTCAACAGCAGCCGGTACCGCTGGGGAGCGATGCTGATCAGTGTCAGTCGTAGCAGTGGTGCTGCGCTCGTGTCGATGTGGCGGTCGTTGTCCATGAGGTGTTCGAGCGCGGCCTCGGTGTCGTCGCACTCGGCCAGGTCGATCTGGGTGAACGGCACGTCGATGTGTCGGTGCACCACCTGGACCGGTTCGTGGGTGCCGTCGCGCACGAACGCGGTTCGCAGGTTGGGGTGTCGTGCGAGGAGTGTTTGCGCGGCTCGGTGCAGCCGGTCAGTGTCGACGCGGCCGCCCAGTTCCACGCAGAGTTGCACGATGTAGGCGTCGACGGCGCCGTCGGCGAGTTGGGCGTGGAACAGCAGTCCCTGCTGTAGCGGTGTGAGCGGCCAGATGTCGTCCAATGCGGGGTGCCGGGTCTCGAGCCGGTCGATGGCGGGTTGGTCGAGGTCGACGAGGCCGACGTCGGAGGGTGTGAGCCCGCCGACACCGGGCCGCGACGCGTGGGTGGCCAGGGCGGTGACCGCGTCGCGCCACAGCTCGGCGAGGTCGGTGACCTCGGCGGCGGTGAGCACGCCGGTGGGGTAGTCCCAGGATGCGGTCAGGGCGGGCCCGTCCGGTGTGTCCATGGTGACCGCGTTGACGCCGAGCACGGCCGCCGCGGACGCGTCGGGATTCTGCACACCGCCGCCTGTGGTGTCGCCGCCGGCGGGCAGCCATCCGCTGCCGCGCAACGCTTCGGGAATGGTGTCGAATCGACCGAGATAGTTGAAGCTCACCTGCGGGTCGGGCAGTGCACCCAGAATGGGGGCGGTATCGGTGTTGAGGTAGCGCAGCAGCCCGTAGCCGATTCCATGGTCGGGGACGTGGCGGAGTTGTTCCTTGACCGATTTGACGACCGCGGCTGCGGCGGTGCCCGCGGCGTAGGCGTCGTCGATGTCGATGTCGGACAGGTCGAGCCGCACCGGGTAGGTGCTGGTGAACCATCCGACGGTGCGGGTGAGGTCGGCGCCGGACAGTGCGGTGTCGTGGCGGCCGTGGCTTTCGAGGGTGAGCAGCGTCGCGGTGGGGTCCTCGCCGCGACGGCGCCGCCAGCGTGTCAGTGCCAGCGCGAGCCCGGCGATGAGGGCGTCGTCGACGTTGCCGCGGAACGCTTGGGGCACGGTGGTGAGCAGCGCACGAGTCACCGCGGTCGGCAGCCTCACCTCGACCGTGGCGAGGGTGTCCTGCACGTCCACGACCGGGTCGAGCGGGCGAGAACCGATCGGCGGATCAGCGGTATCGAGGATGGTTCGCCACCAGTGGAGTTCATCGACGCTCTCCGCGGCGGTGTGCAGGCCGTGCGCCCAGCGTCGCATCGAGGTGCCCACGGGCGCGAGCCGCGGCCGTTGCCCGGCACCCAGGTGGGCCCAAGCGGTGGCCAGGTCGGGCACCAGGATCCGCCACGACACCCCGTCGACGACCAGATGGTGTACGACGACGAGCAGCCGGCCCGGCTGTCCGGCCCAGTCGAACCAGACCAGCTGCACCATGATTCCGGCGGCGGGGTCCAGACGCTCGGTGGCCGCGTTCGCCTCCGCGTCGAGGAGCGCGGCGAACCCACTACTGTCCGGCGCCGCATCCACCGACACGCGCCGGATCAGCCCGGCGGCGGACACCCCGGCCGGCTGCACCTGCAATGCCCACCCGCACCGATCGGTGGGGTCGGGGTGCAGTCGGGCCCGCAGCATGTCGTGCTGATCGATCACCGCCTGCACGGTCGCCGCGATTCCGGTCCGGTCGATACCCGCAGGCAGCGTGAGCAACACCCACTGACAGAAACGATCCAAGCCACCGCGCTCGAACATCCAATACATGATCGGCGTCAACGGCACCGAACCCACACCCCCACCGGGCAGTTCCGCCGGAAGAGCCGCCACCGCGGCACTGTCGCGGACGGCGATCCCGGCCAGCCCAGCCACCGTTTTGTGCTCGAATACCTCGCGCACCGAGAACACCAGACCCGCCGCCCTGGCGCGGGTCACCAACTGGATCGACACGATGCTGTCACCGCCGAGGGCGAAGAACGAATCATCGAGTCCGACCGCGTCGACACCCAATACCTCGGCGAACAGTCCAGCCAGCGTCGTCTCCACCTCAGTGACCGGTGCCCGGAATTCGGCTCGACTCGTGGCGAAGTCGGGCTCGGGTAACGCGGCGCGGTCGAGTTTGCCGTTCTTCGTCAACGGCAGCACGTCCAGCATCACCACGGTCGCGGGCACCATATGTGGGGCCAACCGCTCCGCGGCGAATTCGCGCACCGCGGCCGGGTCGAGGTCGACACCGGGCTCGGGCACCACGTACCCGATCAACCGATCACCGGTGGCGGCGCTCCGGTGCACGGTCGCTACCGCGTGCGCCACGCCCGTGCAGGCCAACAGACCGGATTCGACCTCGCCGAGCTCGATGCGGAAACCGCGGATCTTGACCTGGAAATCCATCCGGCCCACATAGTCGAGGGTCAGATCCCCCTCCGATTGCCGCATCCACCGCACCAAGTCACCGGTCCGATACATACGCTGTCCCGGCTCCGCGAACGGATCGGCGACAAACCGCTCCGCCGTCAGATCCATCCGATTGCGGTAACCACGAGCCAGACCCGGACCCGTGAGATACAACTCCCCCACAACCCCGACCGGTACCGGCCGCAATGACGCGTCGAGCACAACCTGCCCGACGCCACGGATCGGTCCGCCGATCGTCACCGCCGTCGATGGGTCCAGCGCCGCACTGATATTCGTCATGATGGTGGTCTCGGTCGGACCATATCCGTTGTGGAACGCTCGGCCCGGCGCCCACCGTGCGACCAATCCCGGCGGGCAGGCTTCGCCGCCGGCGACGAGCACCCGCAAGCCATCCACGCCGGTCGGGTCGACCGACGCCAGCGCCGACGGGGTGATGAAGGCGTGCGACACCCGTTGATCGATCAGCAAGCGCCGCAGCTCTTCTCCGCCGTATACGGATGTCGGCGCGATCACCAATGTCGCTGTGGCCTCGATCGCCATCAACTGTTCGAGCATGGCCGCATCGAAGCTCGGTGACGCGAAGTGCAGAATCCGTGCCGATGGTGTCACCGCGTACCGGTCACGTTGCTCGGCAGCGAAATTCGCCAGTCCGGTATGGGTGATGATCGCGCCCTTGGGCCGCCCGGTGGAGCCGGAGGTGTAAATGACGTACGCCGGGTGGGCCACATGCAGCGGTACCTTCCGTTCAGCCGGCGTGACGGCGGTCGCGGAGGTGGTGGTGAGATCGGCTCGTAGCTCGGGGGCATCGAGTACGAGCCAGTCGATCGTGCCGGGCAGCTCTGCCGCTAGCGTCGATACGGTGATACCGACCTGGGCACCGGAATCGGTCAGCATGAAGGTGATCCGGTCGGCGGGGTAGGTGGGGTCGATCGGTACGAACGCTGCCCCCGACTTCGCGACCGCCCACACCGCCAGTACCGACTCGAACGACCGGGGCAATGCCGCCGCAACATGTGCTTCTGGCCCCACACCCCGATCGATCAGCAGTCGGGCCAACCGATTCGACTCGGTATCCAATTCGCTGTACGTCCACCGCTGATCCCCATAGACCAGTGCGACCGCCTGCGGATCCCGCCGCACCGCCGCCGACAACAGCTCCGGCAGCACTCGCCCCGGCGCAGCCGGGTTACCCGACACCGAGGTCAGCTCCCGGTATTCCACCGAGGAGAGCAGATTCAGCCGGGCCAGCGGCAGATCCGGGTCGGTGGTAACGACGCCGATCACCCGCAGGACCCGCTGCAGGGTCGAGTTCACCATGTCGTGGTCGAAGAGTTCGGGCAGGTACTTGATTTTGAGGTGCAGTCGCGTGTCGACATGCGCAACCACTCCCAGCGGATAGTGCGCGGCGTCGGTGCCGGTCACGTCGACCAGCCGCATGCCGGCGATGTCGGTGTCCGCCGTCTGCCCACCGCGATCGATCGGATAGGACTCGAACACCGTCATCGTGTCGAACACCGCCCCTGGACCGGCCACCCGCTCGATGTCGGTCAGCCCAACGAGCTGGTGGTCGAGCAAGGCGGTCTGCTCCGCCTGGATTCGGTCGAGCAGCTGCCCCAGGCTCTCGGCGGCGTCGAGGCGGACCCGCACCGGCAGCGTGTTGATGAACAGTCCGATCATCGATTCGACGCCCGCGATCTGCGGGGACCGCCCGGAGACCGTGGCACCGAACGTGACATCGTCCCGGGACGTCAACGCGCGCAACACGATCGCCCACGCCGTCTGGATCACGGTGTTGAGGGTGATGCCACGGGACCGCGCGAGGCCGGTCAGCGCAGCGGTCTGCTCCTCGGTCAGTTCGCCGACCACCTCACGTGATTCGGTGTATCGACGGCGGGGATCAGCCGGAGCCACTAGGGTCGGCTCGTCGGCGCCGTCGAAAACGCGGGCCCAGGTGTCGAGCGACGCCGCCGAGTCCTGCCCGGCGATCCATGCCAGGAAGTCCCGATAGGGCCGAACCCGAGGCAGCATCGAGGCATCGGCGTCGGTGGCATAGAGCACCAGCAATTCCTTCAGCAACAGCGGTGTCGACCAGCCGTCCACCAGCAGGTGATGATTGGTCAGCACCAGCCGGTAGCGCTGCGGCCCCGTGGTGATCAGCATCCAACGCAGCAGCGGTGCCCGCGTCGGGTCGAACCGGGTCGCCCGGTCCGCGGCCATGAGTTGCTCCCACTCGCGATTCCGTGCCTCGTCGTCCAGCCCGGACAGGTCCAGCTCCGACCAGGGCGCCTCGACGTCTTCCTGGACCACCTGCACCGGCGCGGCGCCGATGTCGGTGACGAATGCGGTGCGTAGATTCGCATGCCGGTCGAGCAGCACCTGCCCGGCTCGGCGCAGCCGCTGCGGATCGACGTGCCCACGCAGCTCGAGGACCAGCTGCATCACGTAGGCGTCCACCGATTCCTCGGCGACCAGCGCATGGAACAGCAACCCCTGCTGCAACGGCGTCAATGGCCAGACATCGCTCAACGCCGGGTACCTGTCCTCGAGGCGCTCGATCGCAGACTGGCCGAGCCGGACCAGATCCAGATCCGATGGCGTCCGTCCCCCGCTCCCGGAGTGGCGGGTATGAGTCGCCAAGGCAGTCAATGCCCGGCACCACGACTCCGCGACCTCGCGCACCTCGTCGGCGGTGAGTACCCCGGCGGGATATGACCAGATCGCCCGCAATCGCGGCCGGCCCCCGTCGTCGAGGGTGAGCGCATTGATATCGAGCACCGCGGACACCGGCATATCCGGATTCCGTGCACCGGCGAGCTCGCCACCACCAAGGTCACCACCGCCGTCCACCGGCAGCCATCCGACCACCGGCATCCCCTCGGGAATCCCCGGGGAGACCCGGCCGAGGTAGTTGAAGCCGATCTGCGGCGTCGGCAGAGTCTGGAGTATCGGGCCGGTGTCCTCGTTGAGATACCGCAACAAGCCGTAGCCGATCCCGTGGTCCGGGACAGCGAGGAGCTGTTCCTTGACGGACTTGACCGCTGCCCCCATAGCCGGCCCACCGGCGTACGCGTCGTCGAGATCGATGCCCGACAGATCGAGGCGTATCGGAAAACTCGTGGAGAACCAACCTATCGTCCGGGTGAGATCCGAGCCCGGGACAACGCCCTCCTCTCGGCCGTGCCCTTCCAGACCGATCACCATGTGCGCCGGCGCGTTGCGGCCGTCGGCCTCCGTCGCGCGCTCGCGCCGCCACTTCGTCACCGCCACCGCCAGCGCGGCCAACAGCCCGTCGCCCACGCTGCCGCGGAATTTCGCGGGCACCGTGGTCAACAGCGCTTCGGTCACCTCGGGAGACACGTCGACCGCGATCGTGCGGACAGTGCCGGCGACATCGCTCGCGGGGTCGAGGGGCCGGGACCCGATCACCGGATCGTCACCAACGGCCATCGCTTGCCACAATTCGAGTTCGGCGGTCCGGTCCGGGCGTTGGGCGGCATCGGCCAACCCATACGCCCACCTGCGCATCGATGTCCCGACCGGGGGCAGATCGGGTTGCTCGCCGGACTCGATCCGCATCCACGCGACCGCGAGGTCCGGTATCAGCACGCGCCAGGAAACTCCATCGATCGCCGAATGGTGCACCAGCACCAGCACCCTGCCCGGCTCTGCCGTACCCACCGGATCGAACCAGACCAGCTGCACCACGATCCCCGCGCCCGGATCGAGCCGGTCCGCGGCGGCATCCAACTCTGCCGCCGCCAACGCGTGGAACTCGGCGGTTCCCAGCTCGCTCGCCATCGCCACCCGGCGAATGACATCGTCGGCGCGAACCGTTCCGACCGGCAGCGCCTCCCAACTCCAGCGCCCGTCGGCGTCCCGACGCAGTCGCGCGCGCAGCATGTCGTGTCGATCGAGTACCGCCTGCACCGTGGCCGCCAGCCGCTGCCCGTCGGTCCCCGCCGGCAGACCCAGCATCATTGCTTGCGAGAAGCGGCCGAATCCCGACTCCGCCCGCTCGAGCAGCCATCGCATGATCGGCGTCAGCGGTATCGGTCCCACGCCGCCGCCGGGCAGTTCCGCCGGGAGGGCGGTCGCGGCGGTGCTGTCCTGGACGGCAATCTGGGCCAGTCCGGCAACCGTTCTACGCTCGAACACCTCGCGCGGGGAGAACAGCACGCCCGCTGCCCTGGCTCGAGCCACCAGCTGGATCGACATGATGCTGTCTCCGCCGAGGGCGAAGAAGGAGTCGTCGAGGCCGATGGTCTCGGTGCCCAGTATGTCGGTGAACGCTTGGGCGATCGTGTGTTCCATCGGTGTCTCAGGCGCCCGGAACGGTTTGCTATCGGTGTGTACCGGCTTCGGTAAGGCCTTGCGGTCGAGTTTGCCCACCGGCGTCAACGGAATACGGTCCAACAGCATGATCGAAGACGGCACCATATACGACGGCAACCGCCCAGCAAGATATTCGGTCAAAGCCGCAGTATCGACCGAATGATCCGGCGCGGCAACAACATACGAAACCAACGACTCGCCCCCCGAATCGCTGCGATAACCAACAGTAGTAACAAAACCAACGCTCTCATGAGCAGCGAGCGTCGCATCGATCTCACCGAGCTCGATACGCAAACCCCGAATCTTCACCTGAAAATCAGAACGACCCAGATGCTGGACCGCCCCACCAGCCGTCCACCGAACCACATCCCCCGTCCGATACATACGCTCACCAGGCACCCAAGGACACGCCACAAAACGCTCGGCCGTCACACCTGACCGACGATGATATCCACGCGCCAACGCAGCACCCGCGATATACAACTCACCCGCCACACCAACCGGCACCGGCTGCAACCGCTGATCCAACACCCATTCCGACACACCACGAATCGGACCACCAACCGTAACCAACTCACCCGCCACCAACGGCGACCCCTGATTCGTCATAATCGTCGCCTCGGTCGGACCATAAGCGTCGACCATGTTGCGACCGCTGCCCCAGTGCTGAACCAAATCGGTGCCGTAGTCCTCGCCGCCGACTACCAGATGTCCCAAATCCGGTAGCGGCCAACGGGTGTGGTCGATGGTGGACAACGCGGTAGGTGTGATGAAGACGTGGCTGACATGCTCGCGGTCGAGCAGTTCGCCGAGTTCGTCGCCACCATGTGCGTCGCTGGGTGCGATAACCATAGTGGCGCCCGCGCACAGCGCCGACAGCAATTCCTGTACCGACACATCGAAGCTCGGTGAAGCCAAATGCAAAGTACGAGAATTGGATTCAACGTCGATAGCATCCCGGTTCTCGGTGATAAAGTTGCCGAATCCCTGGTGGGTGACCGTGACTCCTTTGGGTGACCCGGTCGATCCGGAGGTGTAGATGACGTAGGCGATATCGTCGACGCGCAGCGGACGCACCCGGTCGCTGTCGGTGACGGGACGGTTGTCGGCCTTGTCGAGGTTGTCCGGTGTCAGCCAGTCGATGTCGTCGGGCAGTTGTGCACGCACCGACGGCACGGTCAGACCGATAGCCGCTTTCGAATCG
>NZ_JBFAXH010000024.1:0-79699 GCF_040680755.1 Nocardia sp. NPDC051990
CTCTCGAGCCTCGACCGAAGCAAAAACCCATCAGCTACACCCCACCGCTCTGGGCATCCAGGGCACCAACCCCAGACACCTACAAACTTAGGGAAAACCCATGCCACCCAATGCTTCCGGATGCGCAGCAAACAATCGGTGCGTGGGCGGGCTTCGATCAGGTTCGGCGACAACGAGATTCCCTGGTCGATTGCGTTGCAACCGTCCCGAATGACACGGAAACCGACACCCACACCACATCCGTGGCGATGGGTCGGGACACCCGAGAAGGGTGGCATCGCCCAGAAATTCGACTGGGCGCCACGCTGTAGGCTGTACGCGTCGTCGGGCATGGCCGCTCGAGAGTCGCCAGGAGGATCTCTATGAACGCCACGCTGTTACGCACCGGACTCGGGGTCGCGGCCGTCGCGGCGCTGCTGGTCGGCTGCAGCGATATCGAGCGTGCGCTCAACCAGGGTGGCGACACCACCTGCCGCGACTACGTCAAACAGGATCAGGACACCAAGCGCACGACGATCACCAAGTTCATCAAGCAGCAGGCCAACAACGATCACGAGCCCGCGGGCACGGCGGTCGATGCCACGATGATCCAGGTGGACCTGTTGTGCGGCGCCCAGGTCAATCAGGACACCCCGATCAAAAAGGCCGATATCGCAGGCATTTTCCTGAACAAATAGTCCGAAGACACCGATGCGCCCGCCGAGAAGTGGCGGGCGCATTGCGGTTTTCGGCTCAATCCGCGACGTAGGCGAACTCGCCGTCGTTCACGCCTGCGGTGAAAGCCCTGCGCCGCCACTATTCAGGGCTCAATCGCCCGTCCATACACATATTACATGGATGTGATTTACATCACGTTACACCGGGCATTTTGTTGGTAGTGCATGGCATGGTGGGCGGCATGCCTTTTGCCGATTCCGTCGTCGCTACGGATGTCATCCGCGTTCTCGGTGCCAGCGAGCACAATCTGCGCAATGTGTCGTTGGAGATCCCCAAGAACAAGATCACCGTCTTTACCGGCGTCTCCGGGTCGGGCAAATCGTCGATCGTCTTCGACACGATTGCCGTGGAATCCCAGCGTCAGCTGTATGCGACATTTCCCGCGTTCATTCTCAACTTCCTGCCGCGCTACGAGCGGCCGCATGCCGAGGCGATCGAGAATCTGACGGCCCCGGTCATCATCGACCAGCAGCTCGTCGGCGGCGGTCCGCGCTCCACCGTCGGGACGATGACCGATATCTACTCGATGGTGC
Organism: Nocardia sp. NPDC051990; assembly: GCF_040680755.1. NCBI lineage: Bacteria > Bacillati > Actinomycetota > Actinomycetes > Mycobacteriales > Nocardiaceae > Nocardia > Nocardia sp. NPDC051990. The sequence continues at coordinate 1,251 of NZ_JBFAXH010000024.1, forward strand.
GGGCGATGTTCGCCCGATTCGGTTCGCCCTCAGCCGGATTCGTCTACAACTACTCGTTCAATGTGCCGCAGGGCATGTGCCCGGACTGCGATGGACTCGGGGTTACCGTGCGCGCCGATCCGGATCGGTTGGTCGACCGGAGCAAATCGCTGAATGAGGGTGCGATTCTGCTGCCCGGGTATGCCGTGGACAGCGGCGACTGGCAGATGTACGGCAAATCCGGGCGCTTCGATCCGGATAAGAAGCTGGCCGACTACACCGAGGACGAGTTCACCGACCTGCTCTACGGCACCGGCGGCAAGGTGGAGCTGACCTTCGCCAAAGGCACCTGGAAGGCGAATTACGAAGGGCTGGCGGCCAAATTCACCCGCACTCGATTGCAACGCGACACCTCCACGCTGAGTGAGAAGACGCGCGAACAGATGCAGAAGTTCCTCACCGAGGGTGTCTGCGCGACCTGTCGTGGTGCCCGGCTCAACCACGCGGCACTGGCGACGAAGATCGGTGGCCGCAATATCGCCGACTGGTCCGGACTGCAGATCACTGATCTGATGACGGTGCTCGATGAGATCACCGATCCGGCCGCGCTCGGACTCGCCGCAGCGATCCGGACCGCACTGCAGCGGGTGACCGATATCGGACTCGGCTATCTGAGCCTGGATCGGCCGACCTCGACCCTGTCCGGCGGTGAGGGGCAGCGGCTGAAGATGATCAAACATCTGTCGAGCACGCTGATCGGGATGACCTATGTCTTCGACGAGCCCAGCGTCGGATTGCATCCGCGCGATGTCGGCCGGTTGAACAACCTGCTGAAGGCATTACGGGACAAGGGAAATACAGTGCTGGTGGTCGAGCACGATCCGGATGTCATCCAGATCGCCGACCATATCGTCGATGTCGGTCCGCGCGCCGGTCTGCACGGCGGGCAGGTGGTATTCGAGGGCACTTTCACCGAACTGCGGGTCGCGGATACGCCGACGGGGGCGGGATTGCGCAGGCCGTTCACGGTGAAGGAGACCTTCCGTCAATCGAATGGCGCGTTGCTGATCGAGCATGCGAATGTGCACAACCTGAAGGATGTGACCGTCGCGGTGCCGACCGGCATCCTCACCTCGATCACCGGCGTCGCGGGCTCGGGTAAAAGCAGCCTCATCCGCGATGTGTTCGTCCGGGAGCATCCGGATGCGATCTTCGTCGACCAGTCGGCGATCGCGGCATCGTCGCGGTCGACGCCCGCAACGTATCTGGGCCTGATGGACCCGATCAGGAAGCTGTTCGCGAAGGCGACGGGGGAGTCGCCGGGCCTGTTCAGTTTCAACTCGACCGGTGCCTGTAAGCAGTGCGAGGGTCGCGGGGTGATCATTACCGAGGTCGCCTATATGGACCCGGTCACCACCCACTGCGACGCCTGCGACGGACGACGGTTCTCCGATGAGGTGCTGGCACTGACCTTGCGGGACAAGTCGATTGCCGATGTACTGGCAATGTCGGACGAAGAAGCCCTTGGTTTCTTCACCGAAAAGGCTCTTGCCACAAAGCTGCGCACGATGAACGAGGTGGGCCTGGACTACCTCAGCCTCGGCCAGGCCATGAGTACCCTGTCCGGTGGCGAACGCCAACGGATCAAACTGGCAACCCAACTCCAGAACACCGGCACCGTCTACGTCCTCGACGAACCGACCACCGGCCTGCACATGTCGGATGTGGATACCCTGCTCGCCCTGATGGACGGCTTGGTCGACCGCGGCAATACGGTGGTGGTAATCGAACACAACCTCGATGTGGTGGCCCACTCCGACTGGGTGATCGATCTCGGCCCCGACGGCGGTAAGGATGGCGGCGAAATCGTCTTCACCGGAACCCCCGCCGAATTGCTGACCCACCCCACCTCCCTCACCGGCGAGTACCTGCGGAAGTACAAGGCCGCCGGGTAGGTGAAGGCTTCTACATCATCTCCGGCGCGGTGCGGTTCACTGACTACGACGTGACAGCGGGCACGCTGGTGATGGTCCCGCCCGGGGCCCCGCACCACCTTCGCCAACATCACCGGCCAACCGGCCGTCATGCTCAGCACCTTCACGCCCGACCTGTATGTGCAGTACTTCCGCGACCTACAGGACATGATCGCAGCAGCCGTGACCGTGTGGCTGGCGCCCGCTCAGGTGTGATCTTCAGCCACGACGCGACCCCAGCAGCGCAGACGCGTCCCGGACACCATTTCGCAGATGTGCACGTACCCGATGGGCAGTCATAGCCGCACAGTATGGCAGCAACCCTACACATTTGTGTTCGATCCTGTTGCGCTAAAGGTCATTCCCCCACGCGGCAGCTCGCCGTAGCGAATTCCGATACCGCTCAACCGCTTCGGAGGACGGTCAGCTCTTGATTACATCGAGCGGCTTGTGCCAATCTCCTTTCCAAAAGGTGATCCTGAATGTCACGGGAGGTTGCCCGCCTTGCCCGCTCCAGATCCTTGGTACGTGCGTTTCCGTCGATGGTGTAGTGCTCATCCGGACAAGGCATTTACGGCCGTGATCGCGGTCGTGGGTGTGGTGATCACCTTCGTGGCATGGTGGTCGCCGAGACAGTCGGCGGGACCGGTCGCCACACAGCCTCCAGTGACGACCGTTTCCCCGTCGTCATCGACCGCCGCGACCTCCACGACCACCGCTGCGAATCCGGCTGTCACCAGCACGATCGCACCCACCGCGGCGGCCGCTCCGGAGAGTTGGAGTTCGATCTACGACGGAAGATTGTGGATACCAGGCAGTACACAGCCGTGTTCGATCACTACGGTGGATTTCGATACCCGGCATACGGATTCGGTCACTTCGACCGCCGAACTAGGGGATTTGAGTCTCCACACTCCCTGTAGCGGTAAGCCCGCCTACTACCTTCTCACCGGGAAGGGGCAGAAGTGGAGCGCATCGGAAGCTCCGGCACCGAAAACCGAAAAATGCTGGGCGTCGGCGATCGAGGACAGCATGCCGCATCGCCTCGAGGTGGATGAGATGCCGATCGGTATGGCGTATTGCCTGCTCACCGACAAAGGCAATCTGGTGTGGTTGCAGGTGGTACCCAACGACCCTGTGCCGACGAGGTTCGAAGGCCACGGTGAGACCTACATCAAGACGTTCATACTGGAGGTATTGGCACCTGTCGGTTGATCAGCGCCGGATTTCGGCCGTTGTTTTCGCGCGATTACTACAACTTCCGCCAATTGCAGCCGACTGGTCACGCGATCACAAGGATGGCATCGCCGTTGCTCACCAACGCTGGGATGCCGAACACGTCGACTGAACACCTGTCGCGCGCGGGCGAACAGCGCTTGAATGGAAGCATTCCCACAGGGAGGTTCCGATGACCCTTTCCGCTCGTGACCTGATCGACGGGATCCAAGCCGAGCTGGCCCCGCACGACAACGACAACCGCATGGTTCCGTTGATCACGGTAGGCAAGGCGCCGCGCGGGGTTTTCGCGGCGATCGCCGCCGAGGAACAGCGCATCACCAGCAGCGACTGGCGCAGCTTCCACGCCATGGCGGCGCGCGCGGACGAACCAAACGTCAGAGCATTCCTCGACGGCCTCCCACCCGGCGAGCAACAGGCGCTCGCCATGTTGGACGCGCTCGTGACGGCCGCCGGCCCGGACCAGGGTATGGAACTGCCCCGAGCGGGCTGCCAAGCCTACCCGGCCTATGTCGCCTGGTTGGCGCTCAACGCCGAGCCCTCCTGCGCCGCAGCAGGTATCTACGCGAATGTCGCCGCCTTCGGCCGCTACTGCGGGGCCGTCGCCGACGGCATGCGTACCCACTACGAGTTCGACGACCCGGCCTGCGCATTCTTCGACTTCTTCGCCGCCGACACCCCCGACATCGAACAGCGAGCCTTCGCCGCAATCCAGGCCGGACTCGACACCGAACGACTCAACCCGAACGACGCCCACCTATACGCCAGACTCTTCCAGAACTACGAACTCATGTTCTGGAACACCCTCGCCGATGAGTTCCCCGGATAACACCCCGACCGAACCAGCGCGGTGGAATTCGGAGCGCTCCCGCACAGCTTCGAGTCCGTCGCACGTCCAATGACTACCTGGCAGAACTCGGCAACAGCCTCCATACCTTCTGCAAGTCGCTCAAAAGCTATGCGAGCGAAGGCTTCTCGATCGAACGCACTTCGACAGACCTAGTCGAATCTGCTGTCGGGGCGGCAGCGCGATGCCGATGACGCCGCCTTCGAAACCGGATTGCGTGCCTTGTTGGACGGGCGGTCGTTGCGGTTCGAGACGCAACAGGGTACCGCGGGTTGGCGCTAGCGCGTGGCCAGCCAGTCCGGGAATTCGGTCAGCTCACCCAGGACGAAATCCGCTCCGGCAGTGTGCAATTGGTCGGCATCGCAGGGCCCGGTCGTGACTCCGAGCGCGTACACACCGGCGGCCCGCGCCCCACGCATATCGCCCTCGTGATCGCCGACGAACAGGTCCGCAGCGTGCTCACGCAAGGCGGCCGCCTTGCCGTCGGACCACAGACCGCCGACGATCTCGTCGATGCGCCACCCCAGTTCCGCGACGTGCAGCCGCGCCAGCGGTTCGTACTTGCCGGTCACGATGAGCACCCGCCCTCCGCTCGCACGGACGGCAGCCAATGCGGCATCGGCGCCGGGCATGGCCGGAATGTAGGGCACGATCGACGGATAGATCTGGCGGTAGCGGGTCACGAGTGCCGGAATAAGCTCCTCGGGCGCACCGGCGTCGGACAGCAGCATCGCCAGCGGCGGGCCGAGCCGGTCGGCCAATTCGGCACAACGCAGCGGCAGCCCGAACTCTGTGGCCAATTGCTCGACCACCTTGCGTACACCCGGCCGGGAGTCGATCAGGGTCATATCGAAGTCGAAGCCGACGGTCCAGGTCATCCCATGACTCTATCGTCGGTTCTCGATCGGCCGCGCGACAGCACCCGCGCGGTCAACCGACTGAGCGCGGCGAAGATCGCCGACCGGGCCGGCCCTGATGATCTGCCCACGGTCAACTGCCGCCGAGCAACCCGATCCGCCGCGCGGTGAAGCCCGGGGCTGCCGACGACACCGCGATTACATTGTAGACTTCATCTACGTTGTAGACCTGATGTGCTGGAGGTGCTGTATGGCGAGAAAACAGGCGGTGCGGGTGGTCGAATCGGCCGGTGCCCGGTTGCATACCGAGTCGGCCGGATCGGGGCCGGTGCTGGTGTTGATCTCGGGTGGCGGCGGCGATGCCGGAGTGTACGAGGAGGTCGTGACGCTGCTGGCCGACCGCTACACGGTGATCACGTTCGATCGGCGGGGTAATTCCCGTAGCGTGCTCACCGAGCCGAGTGCCGAGATCGGGGTCGAGGCGCAAGCCTCGGATGTGGTCGCGATCCTGGATTCCTACGGTGTCGACCGGGCGCTGGTGTTCGGCAGCAGCAGCGGAGCCATCATCACCCTGGAATTGATTGCGCACCACAGCGAGCGGGTGCGGTTGGCGGTGGCGCATGAGCCTCCGGTGGTGCAGTTGCTGGGGGCCGATGATCCGGCGCGGCAGGAGATCGCACGCTTCGTGCAGCTGGCGGTCGACAAGAGCCCGATGCGTGCGTTCGCGGCGTTCGGGGTGATGACCGCGCCCCAGCTGCCCGCAGTGCTGCGGTCGCAGGCCGGGCAGGCGGTCATGGCCGCGGGCAGCACGGCGGCGCTGGCCCTCGGGCCGGCGGTGCGCAGGATCACCGGCCGGCCGCCGTCGCCGATGACGCGGATACTCGGCAACACCGATCTGCTGCTGCGGCGGGAACTGCCCAGCTTCTGCGACTACCAGCCGGATCTGACCGCACTGCGAACGACGCCGACACCGTGGCGGCCGGCCGTCGGCCAGGACAGCACCGGCCGACCGTATTTCGTTGCGGCCCAAGCGCTCGCGACCCAACTCGATACCACCTGCATCGACTTTCCCGGCGGACACACCGTGTATCAAACCGATCCGAGCGAGTTCGCGGACCGATTGGTGAAAGCGTACGAGGAGCTGGGCGGATGAGCGCGAACCGGTACCGGCGCACGGTCCGCTCCACGTTGAACCGCGATTACATTGCGGCGGTTGCCCTGTCGGTGCTCGACGAGTCCGGCATCGACGGGTTCTCGATGCGCAAGCTGGCCACCGCGCTCGGCGCCGACCCGATGGCCGCCTACCGCCACTTCGCCGACCAGCAGGACCTGTTCGACGCGGTGGCAACCCAGTTGTTCACCGAGATGGCCCTGGAAACGCTGCCGTGGCAAGCCGATTGGCGCGAACTGATGCGCGCCTACGCCTCCCAGTTGCGTTCGACCCTGCACCATCACCCACACACGGTGCCGATCTTCGCCACGCGCCCGATCCGCGACCCGGCGGCGATCCAGGTCGGCGACCGGATGGTCACCCGGCTGCAGGAGACTGGATTCACCCCGGCCGTCGCCATGCAGCTCACCCGCTGCCTGCGCGAGTACACGATCGGACATGTCATGGGCTGGGCGGCGGCCGTCACTGGACGCGGCCGCAAACCCGCGCCGGACTCCCCTGACTACAACCTGCTGGCCGCCGCTGCGGATGCTTCCGTCGACACCGACCACTTCGAAGTCGGACTCACCGCGATGCTCGACGGCTTCAGCCGTCATCGCGGTCCGGAAAGCCCCCACACCGGATAGCCGATTGCCTGCTGCCCCAAGGAGATTCCCTCGATGCATATCGGTCTCGGACTGCCGATTGCCGATCCCCGCGCCTTGCCCGACTGGGCTCGCCGCGCCGATTCCGGCCCGTTCTCCACCCTCGGGCTGCTCGATCGGCTCGTCTACCACAACCCCGAACCGCTGGTGACCCTCGCATTGCTCGCCGGCATCACCAGCCGGATCAAACTGCAGACCGAGGTCCTGCTCGCACCCCTACGCGAACCGGTGTTGCTGGCTAAACAAGCCGCCACCCTCGACCGGCTCTGCGGGGGACGACTCGTACTCGGTCTCGGTGTCGGTGGCCGCGCCGACGACCACGAAGCCTCCGGCACCGACATCCGCACCCGCGGCCGACGGCTCGACCACCACATCGACCTCATGCGCCGACTCTGGGCCGGGGAACCCTACAGTGCCACCTGCGGTCCGATCGGACCCACACCCACCAGCCCCGTCGGCCCCGAACTACTCTTCGGCGGATACTGGCTCGCCGCCCTGCGCCGGGTCGCCCGCTACGGCGGCGGTTTCCTCGCCGCCGTGGCCCCCGACTCGGCGGAACCCCAGTTCGACACCGTCCGCGGCCTTTGGCGCGACCACGGGCGGCCTGGCCAGCCCCGCATCGTCGCCCAGGTCAACGTTGCCCTCGGCCCCGAACCCGTCATCGACGACGCCCGCGCCAACATCAGCGCCTACTACCGATTCCTCGGCAACGCTGACCTGATCACCTCCGGACTGCTCACCACACCGCAGCACATCCGAAGCACCATCACCCAATTCCACGCCCTCGGCGTCGATGAAGTCATGCTCTACTGCTTCGGCCGCGACCCCGACCAAGCCGATCGCATCGCCGATATCATCGGCTGAGCAGCCGTTATGGCACCACATCAGGCGGCCGGCGGTGTCTGTGACCGATGAGCAAACCGAATACCCTGAACGCACCCGACGCGTCGCCGAATCGATTCGCGACGAATTGCTGCGCCGCAATAGCGAATACGCGCACTACATTCCGTCGCAACGTCACCTGCCGCATGTCGAGCTGCGCCCGACCGGCGATCCGGACTACTTCCCGATTGGGGTGAAGCCCGCTACACCTGCTTAACGCGTTATGCCTCGGTGCGGAACTGGGCGCGCTTGTAATCGCCGTATGGTTCGTCGCGTTCGCGCACGGCCTCCCGGAAACCTACGGTGGCCGAACGCAGTTGGAAGGCGTAGCCCTCGCGCGTATGCCGCGCGATCCCGTCGAATACCGTGCTGATCATCGCGGAATTCGTCACGCCTTGCGAATGCAGTGCCGAATTGAGCGCCAGTTTGGCCATCATCAACTGATTGATCGGCATGCGCGCGATGCGCTCCACCAATACCTCGGTGCGCTCGTCGAGTTCGTCGACCGGACATGATTCAACCGCGAGTCCCCATTCCTCGGCCTGCTTTCCGCTGATGCAGTCACCGGTGAACAGTAGGCGCTTGGCGCGCTGATCGCCGAGGCGGTGCGCCCACATGCCCGCCGCCGGAATGCCCCATACCCGGGTGGGCGGGTAGCCGATTTTGGTGTCGTCGGCGCAGATGATCTGGTCGGAGTAGAGCGCGATATCGGTGCCGCCGGCAATGGCGAAGCCGTGCAATTTCGCGATGGTCGGTTTGTTGGCATTCATAAGGCTGGCGAAACCGCGGTTGAACCGGCTCATCATGGCGTAGTCGATCATCGGATCCCAAGTGCCCCAGGGATTGTGATTGACCGCTTGCACCACCGGATCGGCCACGGTGCCGGTGGTGTCGGTCGAGCCGCCGATACCGTGGCTGCCCTGTTCGGCGAACATATCCAGGTCGTAGCCACCACAGAAACCCTTGCCGCGTCCGGAGACCAGAATGACGTGCACCCGCGGATCCAGATCGGCCCGCTCGACCGCATGCGCGAGATCGACCGGGGTGTCCGGGGTGATCGTATTGCCCTTCTCCGGACGGTTGAAAGTAATGCGCGCGATTCGCCCATCGCGCGCATACGTGAGTGTGCGGTACTCCCGATCGCCGCCGGGTTCGGGCCGATCCCGCCACGGCGAATCGGGCACCTCCGTCCAGTTCTCGTACCAGGCAGCGGGGCGGGTGCCCGCATGGTTCGAAAAATGGTCGCTATCAGGCTGATTCACGTGGAACTCCTGGTGCACTCGATGCCGTATTCGCGGCAACGGTGCCATCACGCCACTGTGGTCGATGCATCGTTGCGCTCGATGCCACCGTAGCGAACCGGAGCTGGTTCAGGCCTCGGGTGCCTGGCTTGCGTCGGGGAAGGAGTGGTGTTCGTGCACCACGGACCAGTGACCGTCCTGTTTGCGCAGGCCGAAGGTGATCCGCAGGCGCTTGGCCGGATCGAGGGCGAAATCCTCCGCAGTGCCGCACAGCAGCAGCGCGTGCGCGAATGCGACGTCTGTACCAGCCTCTACCTCCAGCGAGACGATATCGAATGTTGCGCCCGATGCCTGCCATTCGAAGAAGCCGGGCCAGGTATCCCGATAGGCGTCTATCCCGCGCACGCCCTCATTCGGCGGGGGCACATCGAACATCACGATATCGTCGGCGTGATCGGTGAGTACACCGGCCAGATCGCCGGTATGCACCGCCGCCGCCCACCGTTCGATCAGGATTCGGATCTGCTTCTCGTCATCGGACATATCGGGTTGTCGTCCTTTCCGCCCCCGGCCGCAAGGGGTGTGCGCCGTGGCTCTTACCCAGAGAGCGTGCCGAATTCGCCACGAAGACGCAATAACTCGGAATGCATTCGTGCAAGATCCAATGGCGAATTTCGCGTCGGTTACCGATCGGCAGAAACCGTTGAGTCAGTTATGGTCGGCATGGCGAGGGGGGAGCGTTTACGGCCATAGCCCAGGTAGACCACAATGCCGACGGCCACCCAGACCGCGAAACGCACCCAGGTCAGCCCGTCCAAGGTGGTTGCCAGCAGTACGCAGCCGATCAGCGCGAGAATCGGCACCAACGGCACCAATGGGGTACGGAACGGCCGTTCCCGATTCGGTTCCAGCTTGCGCAGCACCAGTAGTCCGACACAAACGACGGCGAATGCCGACAGCGCGCCGATATTCACCAATTCCACGACGATATCGATCGGCAGCAGACCGGCAATGGTCGCGCAGACGACGCCGAGCAGCAGGGTCAGCCGGACCGGAGTGGCGCGCTTACCGGTTTCGGCCAGGCCGCGCGGCAACAGACGGTCGCGGCACATCGCGAACATCAGCCGGACCTGTGCGTAGACGATCAGCAGCAGTCCCTTGGTGAGCGCGATGATCGAGGCGATCACGATGACATTGCCGATCCAGCCGATGTGCAGATTTCCGAAGGCGGTTGCGATGGGCGAGGCATTATTCAGGCTGGCGAACGGTGCGATGCCGGTGAGTACGGCGCTGACCAGTGCATAGAGCAGGGTGGCGAGCAGGACCGTGCCGATGATCGCGAACGGGATATCGCGTCGGGCGTTGCGCGCTTCCTCGGCGGATGCGGCGACCACGTCGAATCCGAGGAAGGCGAAGAAGGCGATCGCGGCGCCGCCGATTATGCCGCCGAATCCGAACGGCGCGAACGGGGTCCAGTTGCCGATATCGATATGCGGTGCACCGATCGCGACGACCAGGACCAGCACACCGATCGTCACCGCGACCAGCGCCTTGGTGATCCGGGCCGTCAGTGTAACCTCGCCGACGAGCACCGCCACGATAACGCCGATGATGAGCACAGCGGGCAGGTTGACGATGCCGCCCTCGGACGGGCCCGCCGTGATCACGGTGGGCAGAGCTATGCCGAACATGGAGTCCAGCGCCGAGACGACGCTACTGGACCAGCCGATCGCTACGGCTGCGCCCGCGATGACGAATTCGAGGAGCAGATTCCAGCCGACCAGGAACGCCGGCCCCTCGCCGAGAGTGGCATAGGTGTAGGTATACGCACTGCCGGAGACCGGCGCCATGGCCGCGAGTTCGCTGTAGCAGAGCGCGACAAGTACGCAGACCGTTCCGGCCAGGAGGAACGACAGCACGATCGACGGCCCGGCCTTCTCGGCGGCCACGACACCGGTGATGACGAAGATGCCGGCCCCGACGATCGTGCCGACACCCATGGCGGTCAGATCGATGCGACCCAGGCTGCGCTGTAGGGTCGGCGCCCCGGCCTCGGGGCTCGTCGCGGAGTCGGGCAGGCGGCGGCGCCACCGGGTTGGGCTGGTCATCAGGTCCCTTACTGCTTGCTCTGGCTCCGACCGACCGGCGGAGTCGGCTATCCATTGTGGTCTGAGGAGCCGATGCGTTTGACGCCGGGGCGGTCGTGGGCGATCTGCAAGCAATCCATGGGCACGAATGCGTGGAGTGCGGTTGTGCGCCGGGTGCGTGGTTGCCACGGGCGCAATCAAGGCCCTACCGCAATCACCAGGCAAGCGCGATACTTGGAGGGTCGATCACCAGGCGACGGTGGCGGCAAACGTCGAGAGTGATCCGCCAACGATGCACCCATACGACGGCGACTAGCCGTTACTGGGAATAACAGGTAATCTTGAGGGATGCTCGGGCGGGGCTGCCCGGGTGGGATTAGACGGAACGGATTCCTCAATGACGCGGCATGTCGACGTACTGATCATCGGCGCGGGCCTGTCCGGCATCGGGATGGCGTGCCATCTCGCTCGCGAGCAGACCGGACGCAGCTATGCGATCCTGGAGCGTCGCACCGCCATCGGCGGGACCTGGGATCTGTTCCGGTATCCGGGCATCCGCTCCGACTCCGACATGTTGACCTTCGGCTTCGGCTTCCGTCCATGGATCGGCACCAAGGTGCTGGCCGACGGGCCGCACATCCGCCAGTACATCGAGGAGACCGCCGCGGAATACGGCGTCACCGAGCACATTCGGTTCGGGCGCACGATGACCAAGGCGAGCTGGTCGAGCGAAACCGAGCTGTGGACCGTCGAGGCGCTCGACGAGCAGACCGGCGAGACCGAGATCTACACCAGCAACTTCCTCGCCAGCTGCACCGGCTACTACGACTACGACAACGGATATCGCCCGGAGTTTCCGGGAGAGGCGGACTTCCGAGGGCAGATCGTGCACCCGCAGCATTGGCCCGAGGGATTGGACTACCACGACAAGCAGGTCGTGGTGATCGGCAGCGGCGCGACCGCGATCACGCTGGTTCCGGCGATGGCCGACGACACCGCGCACATCACCATGCTGCAACGTTCGCCCACCTACATCGCCGCGCTGCCCGCCGATGATCCGGTCGCGGTCGGGATGAAATACGCGCGGATGCCGGAGAAGATCGCCTATCGGGCAGGACGGGCGCGCAATATCGCGTTGCAACGGGCCAGCTTTCGGCTCTCACGCACCAATCCCGAATTGTCGAAGAAGCTGCTACTCGCCGCGGTGCGAATGCAGGTCGGCAAGCAGATCGATATGCGACACTTCACACCCTCGTACAATCCGTGGGACCAGCGGCTGTGCATCGTCCCGGACGGCGACCTGTTCAAGGTGCTGCGCAGCGGTAAGGCATCGATCGTCACCGATCACATCGATCGCTTCACCGAAACCGGCATTCGGCTCGCGTCTGGGGAGGAACTCCCCGCCGATATCGTCATCAGCGCAACCGGTCTCACCATCCAGATACTCGGCGGCGCGACACTCGAGGTGGATGGGGAACCGGTGTCGACCCGTGAGCATGTGGTCTACAAGGGCACGCTGCTCGACGGCATCCCCAACGCGATGCTGGTCCTCGGCTACACGAACGCCTCGTGGACACTGAAGGCGGATCTGGCCGCCGAATACTTCTGTCGGATCCTCAACCATATGAAGGCCCACGGCTACACCAAGGTGGTCGCGATCGCCGAAGATGCCGACCGCTCCGATCAGTCGGTGATGGGCAGCGCTCTGACCTCCGGCTATATCCAGCGCGGCGATGGCGTTATGCCCCGCCAGGGCACCCGTGGCCCCTGGCAGGTCATCAACAACTACTTCCGCGACCGCGTATTACTACGGAAGGCATCGTTGGAGGATGGGGTACTCACCTTTGACGGTGCAGCAGGCGCCGCCCGACCCGACCACGGGCCGAGAGGTCGGGAACACAAGCGGATCGCGTTAGCTGCCACAAATCCTTAGCGCCGGATCCGGCTGTGCGGCGGCCCGTCGGTGGGGGCGGGTCGGCGGTTCGAGTCAGTCACCCCGGAGCAGGGTATGTAGTTCGGTGGTGTCGATGATGTGAGCCCGCGAGGGGAGGACTTGGTGGAGCAGGACGTTGTGGACTTCGGTGTCGGGGTCGGCGACGCCGTCGGACAGGACGTAGAGCTGGTAGTCGCGGTCGGCGGCGTCGATGACGGTAGATAGGACGACACCGCTGGTAGTGATGCCGGAGACGATCAGTGTGGTAATGCCGCGCTCGCGCAGTTGCTGGTCGAGGTCGGTAGTGGATATGCCGCCGTAGCGAATCTTGCGCACGCTGATGTCGCCGATGTGGGGAGTCAGGCGCTCGTGGATTGCGGCGGCTGGGTCCTCGTAGTGCATGACGCGGTGACGAGCCACCGGCGCGAAGGTTTTGTTGGTGGCGGGGATCGCGTCCCAGTCGGCCTCGGTAAAGCCGACGTGGACGTAGGCGATGGTGCCGCCGTTGGCACGAACGTCAGCGATGGCCCCTTCCATGCGGCCCAGCAGGGCCTCGCAGTCCCTGTCTTTGGGCAAGACGGCCAGGACCGCGGGCTGGTAGTCCATGACGAGCAGGGCGGTGTGCCTGGGGTCGAGTGCAGGGGCAGTGCTCACGCGAGTGTTCTCCTTGCTGATGGCGCTTGGTCAGGGTTCCGGCAGGCGAGCAATGGGCGGATATGTCGTACGCACTTGGCAGTCAATGGTTTTCAAACCCGCTTCCGTCTCGCACGGCATATGACAACGACGTGGCCTCGGATGACGCCGCTCGTACCGAGGAAGTCCTGCTGTGCTGGCGCGCTGGCCCCATCGCGGACAGCGGACACCTGGGCGGCGGCGTGCGATCAACGGGAATGCCCCAAGCGCCAAGCCCAGAGCCATAGGCGCTGACCGCGTCGGCCGCCCGCAGCCAGCCGAACTGCCGCCTCGGGGATCGTCTTGCCACCAAGCTCCACGCCCTTCTTTTTCGTATGACACAACTCATCGTTGAATCGCTACGAATCAAATCAACGCTGGGGGAGGCGAATCAAACAACCGACCTGGCGGCGAGCCACAACCCTTGGTTGTCCTAGTCGGGTCTTGTGCGGTTGACAGAAATCGAGCCCTGAGAGAGCATTGCTCTCGTTAAAGAACAACGCTCACACAGAGGAAGTCATGAAGCTCTTCTACACCGGCCCGGCCACCGCGGACCTGCACGAGAACTACGCCAAGCGAGGGCTCATCGATCAGAACGCACCGGTGCGATCGGCCTCCACCATCGAGATCGACGCGCCGGTGGCCACCGTGTGGCAGCTGATCGCCGATATGCGGGATTGGCCGGCTTGGCGTACCGACGCCCATGTGACCGAGATCGGGAACATCGAGGTGGACGCGGAATTCCGGTGGGTCTTGAACGGGATGCGAATCAAGGCAGTGTTCGCGACGGTCGATCCCGAACGCGAGATCGCCTGGACCGGTGTGGCATTCGGCTGCATGCGCGCCATCGACCGGATGCGCTTCGAAGCGCTCGGCGAAAACCGCACCCGGGTAACCATGGAGGAGTCGCTCGCAGGGCCGCTGCTGAGCTCATTCTTCACCTCAGAAAAGCTGCGCGCGGGCCACGAACAGATGCTGAACCAACTGAAGACCGCCGCAGAATCGGTGCCGACGCTGTCGCGGGCATAGCGAAACAGCGCGCGCCGGACCGATACCCGACGCCGCGATGATGTTGGCCGACTTCCTCGGAAACGAAGTTCGCGGATGGTATCGAGGTGCCGTAAGGCGAGAAGGAAGAACACAGACCAGTCGAATACGGGCCCTACCAACCTCAACCCCCTAGGGTCACCGGTTCGGCGGCGGATGGATCGATGGCGGGGACACCCGGACTCGGGTGAATCAGGTTGGGGACAACAGGGTTTCGGCAACCGTCTGCATGTGGGCCAGGTAGGTGGCGCGGGCACTTGGGGTGGCGTCGGTGCGGGTGAGGGTGCCGCGGGTGAGGGCATAGCAAACTCAGCAGATCCCGCGAAATCGGCGGTATGGGCCTGGAGGGTGCGGTCCGTCTCGGCTTCGCCAAGGAACTCGCCGCCATCGAAGATCCCGATAAACGCCAGGAAGCCTTCGACAACCTCGTCCAGCTCGCCTACGCCAACGGTAAGGCCCTGACCGCCGCCACGGTCCTGGAACTCGACGACGTCATCGACCCGGCCGACACCCGACGTTGGATCCGCACCCTGCGCTGAACCGCACGGCCCGTGCGTTCCTAGGCAATGGCGCTGGTCACCGCGTCGACGAGATTGCGGGCCCGCAGGTCCAGGGCGCCTTCGATGATGTAGTTGGTGACGTAGGCGAAGGCGATGCCCGTGTCCGGATCGGCGAAGGCCAGCGAGCCGCCGCGGCCCGTATGGCCAAAGGAATTGGGGCCGCCGAGTACGAAACCTTCGGTGGGGAGCATGTATCCGGTGCCGAAGCGGTCAGGCAGCATCAGGACGCGGTCGATGCCCGCGGCCTGCTCGCGGGTCGCGGCGGCGAGGGTTTCGGGAGTCAGCAGGCGGACGCCGTCGACCTCGCCGATGGTCGCCGCGTAGAGCCGGGCGAGACCGCGTGCGGTGCCGATGCCATTGCTGGACGGGATCTCGGTGGCGTGCACCGCTGGATCATTGAAATCGATATCGGCCGGATCGGTGACCTCGAAGGCGCGGTTGACCAGCGCCTGCGGATCACGCATCGCGATGACCATCGGCCGGAATTCCGCCGGGATCAACTCGTCCGGGATCGACGCCAGATCGACCTTCGGCGCGAACACGAGTCGGCTGACGCGGTGCCGTTCGGATTCCGGCAAACCGATGAAGAAGTCGACACCGAACGGTCCCGCGATATCCTCGGCCAGAATCCGCCCGACGGTGCGCCCCGTCGCCCGCCGGATCACCTCACCGACAAGCCAGGCGAAGGTGCGACCGTGGTATCCGTGCGCGGTGCCAGGCGGCCAATTCGGCGTCTGCGCGGCGAGCGCATCCACCATCGGACTCCAGGCCAGCGCATCCACCAGCGGTACCGGCTTGTCCAGCGCCGCCAAGCCCGCCTGATGGGTCAACAACCAGCGCACCGGGATATCGCCCTTACCCGCGGCCGCGAACTCCGGCCAGTACTGCGTGACCGGCGCATCCAGGTCGAGCTCACCACGCTGGGCGAGCAGATGCGTGATGGTCGCCGTGACGCCCTTGGTCACCGAATAGACCAGCTGCACTGTGTCACGCTCCCACGGCCGCGCACCCTCCGGATCGGCTAGCCCACCCCACAGATCCACCACCGCCTGCCCATTCCTATACACCGCCACCGCCGCACCGACATCCCCCTGCTCGGCGAAGCTCGCTGCGAACACCTCTCGCACCGCCTCGAACCCGGACGCGACAATTCCATCGATGACCATGTGCGCCAGCATGTCACACACCGCATCCCGCCCGCGGTTCGAGCTACGACGGACGTTCGGAGCGCGGCTGGCCATGGGCCCATACCGTTGACTGCCGTGCTCGTGTTGGACACCATGAGCACCGAGACCCAGACCCGCCCAAGCTCTCGGACGCTCATTGAATGAGGGAGAGCGATGCTGATCGTCGTAGATGCCGCCAATGTCGTGGGCTCGCGCCCCGATGGCTGGTGGCGCGATCGTGCGGGTGCCGCTCGGCGATTGCTCATGCGGCTGAGCACATTGGAACAGCACCTCACCCAACCCGCCGAAGTGGTCGTCGTGCTCGAGGGCGCCGCCAAGGCCGCGGCATCGGATGAGTTCCAGGGCGTGCGCGTGGTGCTGGCGGATGGTTCGGGAGACGATGCGATCGTCGACGTCGTGGCCGCGGCCACCGAAGCGGACCGGGTCACCGTCGTCACGGCCGATCGTGGACTTCGCGATCGAATCGAAGCCCTCGGCGCCGAATCGGTGGGCCCTCGCTGGCTGCTGGATCGCATCGACCCCTGACCTGTCGGATCCGACTGGTAGACAAGAAGAAGCGTCGCCGAACCCGGAGGTCAACCGTGCCCAACGAACTCGAGGAACTGTCCTATGCGCGTTATCTCACGCCGCTGGAGAGCGATCTCGAACCCGAGGGCGACTACGACTGTGTGCACATCACCGGCACCGACATCGATGACATCGAGGCGGGTAATTCCAGGTTCTCCGAAACCGTCTTCACCTCGCTCGCAATCAACCGCGGCAGCCTGCGATTCTCCCGCTTCACCGATGTCTGGCAGCGCAACGTGCGCTGGGTCGGCACCGATCTGTCCGATACCTCCTGGCAGGACGTCGAATTGATCGCCGGTGCACTGTCCGGCGTCGATGCAGGTGGTGCCAACTTGCGTCGAGTGCGCTTCGAGGGCTGCAAATTCGACTCGGTGAACTTCCGCAAGACCAAACTGCGCGAGGTGCAATTCGTCGATTGCGTGCTGCGCCATGCCGACTTCGGTGACGCCGAGCTGACCAAGGTCTCCTTCCCCGGCACCACCGTGGAGGGCTTGCTGCTCAACCGCGCCCGATTGCAGCAGGTCGATCTGCGCGGTGCGGCGCACCTGGACATCGCCGAGGGGCTCGATGCCTTGCGCGGGGCAACCATCACCCGGCTCCAACTGCTCGATCTGGCACCCGAGTTCGCCAAGGCGATCGGTATTACCGTCCGCGACTAGTACTGCTTGCGGTGCGGCACGAATTCCAAGGTGAGCAGCGCCGCAGCGGCGAGCAGCACCTCGCGCCATCGGATCAGCACGAACCGCTGATCCGACATCGCTCGGAACTTGCGCAGGAATCGGTACAGCGATTCCAGGCGGATCAGCGGGTCACCCAGGTGCGCGAGGACATAGATCAGCTTCCCGGTCCGCGATCGCTCCTTCTCGGCGAACAGTTCCGGGAAGGGGGCGAACGCCAATGAGATCCGCTCGATGCCCTGCGCGCGGGCATGGTCGACGAGATCGATGATCATTCGCTCGTCCAGTCCATTCGGGGCATCCTTGCGCCGCCACGGCACATCCAAGCTGAGCTCGCGGCCCAGCCCGGAGACGCCATAGCGCTGGAAGCCGGCCACCCGTCCGTCCGCATCCCTGGCCAGCACCAGCAGCATGCCCGGATTCCGCCCGTCGAGCAGATGGTCGAGGATCATCGAGAAGCCACGATTCTGTCGACCGGTACGCCATGCGTCGACGATCTCCAGTAGTTCGGCCCGCAGCGGTTCGGTCAGTTCGGTCTCATTGATGACTTCGGTGGTCACGCCGAAATTCCGGGTGCGGCTCACGGCCTGACGCAGATTGCGGAAGGAGCGCCCGACCATCGCGAATGTCGCGACATCGATGACCACGTCGTGGCCGACCGGAATCGCGCGCAATCCGCGATGTTCGATCGCTCGATGGCGCCACATCTCGGCCAGGTCCGGACTGGCGCCGAGCACTGCGACCCGCCAGCCGTGATTCGCCGCGAATTCGGAGAAGTCCGTGAGCAGTACCGGGAATTCGGCGCGATCGCCAATCGGATCACCGGCAACAACCGCGACCCCGAAGCGGGCTCGGTAGCCGATCGCCGCGGTCGAATTCGCGTTGAAGTAGTAGGACTTGGACGAATGCAGCGCGAAGGCGGCGAGTGGATCGCGTTGAGTTCGGCCGACGAGTTCGGCGACCCGATACAACTGCTCGGGCTGGGGCCGACTCGTCTGGGGCAGCATCAAGATGAATCCCGTTGCAGCCAGGAAGACGAATCCGAAGCCTGGATGCGAGGCGCGATAGGCGGCATTGGCCGCCGCCAGCACGAAGACCGCGACGGTGAAATGCGGCAGGGTGATCGGCCGACGCAGATGCAGTCCGCGCACCACGAAGAGCCCGGCGATCGATACGGCGACGAACCAGCCGTGGTCCTCCCCGGGCGCGGCGCGACCGGCCTCATAGACCAGCGCTACGCTCATCAGCAACAGGGCAATGGAGATCACCGGACGGACGGCCGGTGTGGTGGTGATCGAGACATCGCGGTACCCCGCGAGTGTGGAATTCCGCGCCGCCGTTTCCCGTCCCTCAGCCACGTCTGCACCCCATTAGGCCGATGGGTCCCAACAGGTTCCCCATGTGGTCCTCCCGATGATCCTGTACACGCAACAATATTCGAAACATGGGATGAGTGCTCGAACATTCCTGGCGCACCAAGATCGTAGGAGTCCACTGGTGATCGCCCGGCTACCGCGCCGGGCTGTAGATGGTGCCGTCGGCAGCTCGGACCAGGGGATGAGCGCCGCCGTTGGTCGCTGTTATCGAGTATGCCACCAGCGTGAATACGGACAACGGCTTTCCGTGGTTCGGACCGTCGCAGTCGAAGCGGCGGAAGACCGAGTGAATGCCTATGCGAGACCGGCTCCGGTAGTTCGACGTGAGCACCGGCCATAGTCGACAGCTACTGTGCAGCGATCCGCATATCAATCGCGTCTCGCGATCTGTCGACCGGTGGTCATATGCGCGTCTGAGACGGAGACCGGGATCTATAGACAACAGTGTTCATAATTGTCTATCGTCTTGGTTCATGACGAAGTTCGACGGCAAGAGCTGCCTGGTCACCGGAGCGGCAAGTGGATTGGGCCGCAGTACGGCGCTGGCGGTTGTCGCCAAGGGCGCATCGGTCATCCTGACCGATATCGATGATGTCGGACTGCAGCACACCGCCGATGAGGTACGTGCGCGCGGCGGTGTTGTGCACCTGGCCGCACCCGCCGATGTCAGCGATTACGACGCAGTGGTCGCGCTGGCCGCGAAGGCGCACGCCGAGGTGAACAGCGTCGATATCGTGATGAATGTGGCAGGCATTGCCACCTGGGGGACCGTCGATCGGCTCACGCACAAGCAGTGGCGGCGCACCATCGATATCGATCTGATGGGCCCGATCCATGTGATCGAGGAGTTCGTACCGCGAATGATCGAGGTCGGGCGTGGCGGACACTTGGTGAATGTTGCCTCGGCCGCGGGTCTCTTGGGACTGCCCTGGCATGCGCCCTACAGCGCGGGCAAGTTCGGATTGCGCGGCGTCTCGGAGGTGCTGCGTTTCGATCTGCGGCAGCACCGGATCGGTGTCAGTCTGGTCTGCCCCGGTGCGATGGCGACACCGATGGTGGACAGCGTGGATATCGCCGGCGTCGATCGGCAGGGCGCGGCGGTGCAGCAGGCGGTCGCGCTGTTCATGCGGCATGCGGTCACGCCGGAGCAAGCGGCCCGATCGATCGTGCGCGGGGTCGAGCGCAATAAGTACATGGTCTATACCTCGCCCGATATCCGGGTCGGCTATCTCGCGCAGCGCTACTTCCCGCCGTCCTACAACCTCGCGATGTGCGGGCTGAACTGGGCGATGAGCCGCTATATCGACAAGGCGCCCACATCGACCAAGGTGTAATCGAAACGGTGCTGCGCGATGGCGACCAGCACCGCCGCGGCCGTCTCGACATGGTGCAGATCGGGAGTCCAGATCAAGTCGGTGAACGGCTTCTGCTGCCCCGGTGGCGGTTCGGGGCCCTCGATGAGTCCGATACCGGCACCGAGCCGGGCCCGACGCCAAGTGCGACGGCGCGGCAATCGACCTCCGATTTCGCCGCCCGGCCCGATGGGCGGAAAACCCGAATTCCCTTCCGTACTCCCGCGATCGGGAGCACCTGCGGAGTAGATGAAGGGGGGCGGTGGCGGAGATTCACCTATCGACGACCATGTGCAACGGGGGGACGTGGCTACGGCGGTTCGCTGGGACGACTTCGGGTGCCATCGGCGCGGTCGCCGTCGTAGTCGTGGTGTTGTGTGCTCGTGGGGTTGACGTCGCGTGATCAATTGAGCGGCAAGATCGCTCGGCGCGAAGCTGGCCGCCCGCAACTCCGGAATCCGGGCCGGCGCGAATCTGGGTGGTAAGCAGGTGTGCGTCACCCGAACCACCGGACCTGCGCTACAAAGAGTGAGACCATGCAGTTACTCATGCTCGCCGAAATCGGTGGTGAATTTGCCGCATGTTGGATGCCGCATTGATCTGGCTGCGCGTGGGTAAAACACTGACAACACATGGGGCGTGGCTCGGCGCCAACCTCGATCAGGACGGAGTACGAACCGGTTTGGAGCGCTGCTATCGCGACCTCGCCCGCGAAACCGGAGATATGTGGGCTCGATTCGAGCTGGTGGATCGTGCCATTGCGATCCGGCCGAGGACGAACCTATGACCCAGCCCGAGACCGAGGTACAGCCGTGGTGCCCGGAATGCGCGGCACCGGTCGCAATCGCCGACCGGTTCTGCGAGGCCTGCGGCCGCGATCTCGGCGCCCGGCGAATCGCGCTGCCGCGGCCGGATCCGGATGCGACACCGCCGTGTGAGGGCTGCGGCGGCACCCGCTACGAATCCGGCGGTTACTGCGGCGGCTGCGGTCAATTGCGTCCGCAACCGGATCGATTCGAGGCCGATCTCGGTGCGCTGTATGTGATGACCGATCGCGGTATCGTGCACGCGCGCAACGAGGATGCGGTCGCCGCCGCGGTGCTGGAAGACGGGGCCGAATGCCCGATCGTCACGGTGATCGCGGTCAGCGACGGCGTCTCCACCTCCGAGGATGCGCAGGCGGCCTCGGGCACGGCCGTGCGGGCGGGTGTCGATGCCTGCCTCACCGCACTGGCCGAAGCACGCTCGGGCGCGGCGGTGGTCATGGCCGGGCTCGCGGCCGCGTCGCAGGCCGTCCGCGATATCGCGACACACGACGGCCACGCTCCATCGTGCACCTATGTTTCGGCCATCGTGCGCGGATACGGCGGCGACGGTGTGGAGATCACCGTCGCGAATATCGGTGACAGCCGGGCATACTGGTTGCGGGGCACCGGCATCGAGCCGATCGCGGGCGGGAATCTGCCATCAGCCCGGCTGACCGTCGACGACTCGTGGGCCCAGGCACTCGTCGATGCTGGTGCGATGGACGAGCAGTCCGCGATGCAGGATCCGCGGGCACATACCTTGCTGCGCTGGCTCGGTGCGGACAGCGCGGACATACCGTGGTCGGACCGATGTGTGAATACCTTTCACACCACGGGTCCCGGGGTGCTGTTGCTGTGCAGTGACGGACTCTGGAACTACGTATCCGATCCGACGGCGCTCGCGCGGATGGTCAGCGGGTTATCGTGCGAGGACGCGGCGCGTGCGCTGGTCGAATTTGCACTACGGTCCGGGGGGAGCGACAACATCACTGTCGCGCTGGTGCCGATCGGGCCATCGGTCGATGTAGGAGAAGCGCAGTGAGTTCCCTTGCGAATAAGCGTATTTCGGTAGCGATAGACCAGAACGAATATCTGGCCGAGGGCCCTCGGCCCGAATCAGCGGGCGCGTCGCGCATTACACCGGACAAGCCGAACTCGCCCAAGTCGTGCAGGAAGGGTTGAGTGCGTGCAAGAACGGTGATGTGGAGACATCGACAGCGAAGCTGCGGCGTGCGGTCGAGGTAGGTGGACGAGCGCAATGGCACAGTGCGATTGCGCGCCAGGGTCGGAGACCGCGGACGAAATGGCCTTGGACGCACGCTCGACCAAGACGGCGCTGGTACGCAATGGTTGCGGACGACATAGACGAGCGAGGCCGGTGTGCATTCGGGCCAGCGCTTGCCGAGCAGGAGGCCGAGTTCCTTGTTGGTGCGCGGCTTTTCGTCCAGCAGGTCGGTTCCGACCGCGATCAGCGCGGTCATGTCGATGTTCGCGATGGGCTTGCCGTGCGTGTGGTCATCGACGGATTGCTGCGCAACGACTCCGACGTGCAACCGGAATGCGCACGTCCATCCGACCGTGCGGACCGCGGTCGATACTGGACCAGATGAGCGCGCTCCGGGCAGGCGCATATTCCCCGGTGCATGCTGGGAGCATTGTCCTGATGGGAACAGACATTGACGGCGCAATCGAGAGTCGCTCGGCCGACGGGTATTGGAAGGTGGAGGTCGACCTTCTGGATTTCCGGCTGGGGCGGGACTACAACGCGTGGGACTGTCTCTTCGGCGTCTGCGGGGTGGAGGAGCTCCGTCCGCTCTTCTCGCATAGAGGGTTGCCCAGCGACGTCTCGGATCCGGTGTGGGAGAACTCTGCCGAGGACTACCAGCACGGCCATACGTACGCCACGTGGGCTGAAGTCGCTGCGGTCGACTGGGACGCGCCACTTGCCGACGGCCCTGCCTTCTACTTTGTAGGCGAGTGGCGGCCGGGCGAGGACGGCGAACTTGTCCTGTACGACACCGTATGGAATAGGGGTGATCTGGTCGACGCGGCGGGAGACACCTTCGGTGGGGATATGGTCCTCGCACCGCCCGCGTGGCCGCCGGGTGGTGAGGTGTGTCTCGAGGGCGTGGTGTACCGTCCCGTGGTCCTGACTGCGAGGATGTTCGCTCCTCCGGACGAGGGGCGCTGGGCTCGGGTCTGGACGGCGATGCGGGATCTCGCTGCCGAGCATGGGGATGACAGCGTTCGCCTGGTCGTCTGGTTCGGCTGAGTGCTCATGAGGATCGGCTACAGCCGCGTGTCCACTGAGCCCGAGCGGATTGGGTGGTTCGGGGCAGGGGTGGAGCGAGTGTCGATGCCTTGTGCGTTCATGATCGGTCCGGCAGGAGAGTTCGGCATCGATGGCGATCGGTGGGTGCCCCTGCACGCGAGCATCGAAGGATGGATCGAATCGGTTGCGCTGGCTCACCATGCGTCCCGCTGGGCCCCGCAGATCAGCACGATTCGCGGTGATGCGATCGACGAGCTGCCATTGAGCACCTTCGAACCTGTGATCGAGATTCGCGGCCTGGCCGATACCTGGTGGCGAGGCCCGGATTCGCTCATTGCGATCCATACCTGAGAGGCCGAATGCTTCGACGCATCAAGGCTCCGAGTTGCCCGCGTCTACACCGGCCTCGATGAATGGGGACTGAGCGGAGGCCGGTGAACGCGCCGCGCGACCGTTACCGCGAATGCGGCGATTCCGCGCCCGAGGTTCGGCGATGATTCCAACGGCCCGGGTGGGTACACTCCCGATTTCCTGTCGGTGACCTGCGACGGTGTCTGGTTGATCGACGTGCGCCCCGGGGACCGGATCGAGGAAGCCGATCGAATGCGGTTCGTCGCTGCGGCCGAACTCGTTTTGTCTTGCGGTTGGCGCTGGCGCAGTAGCAGCTCAGATATCCTCTTGCAACACCTCATCGATGCGCCGCATGACATGGGAGCGCCAGCCGGCATCCATGATCGTGCGGGCCTTCTGCTGGAGCGGGTGGTCCGGATCGAATCCAGCGTGTTCCAAGAACAATCGGGTGCCTTTGCCCTCGGGCTCCAGCGTCCAGGTGATCGTCCAATCGGCGCCGTGCTCGGCATTCGGGTCGGCATCGCGCCAGCCGACGCGCAGCATCCGCTCTAATTCAAAGGCCAGCACCTCGGCCCCGATCACACCGGAAAAGCCCGTCGCCGGAACGGCTCTCGCATCGATGATGTAGCGATGCCCGACCTCGAGCCGGAAGTCGGACGGCATGAACCACCGCGCGAGCAACTCCGGTTCGGTCAGCGCGCGCCACACCTTCGCCGATGGGTGCGCAAGGAATTCGTCCACATGAATGGTGGTCGGATCGTCGGTCATTCCTACTCCTCGTCCATGGTGTCCAACAGTTCACGCAGCCCGGCCAACTTCTCGCGCCAGAACCGCTCGAACGGGTGCAGCCATTCCTGAATCTCGTACAGCGGGGCCGCTTCGAGCTGATACAACCGTTGCCGCCCGACCTTGTTCTCACTGACCAACTCCGCCTCCCGCAGCACCCGCAGATGTTCGGAGAAGCTCGGCCGCGCCATGTCGAAGTGCGCGGCCAGATCGGTCACCGGCTGTGGCCCGCCCTCGCGCAGCAGCCGCAATACCTCACGCCGAACCGGACTGGCCAGCGCCGCGAAGACGCGACCCTCGGGCGGCAACGCCGCCACCCTGCTACTCATGAGCTCGAATATAGGTAGGAAAACTCCTACGCGTCAAATAGCCGGAGAACCGGGACCGATCGGTCGGTTACTATGCGCGTAGTATGTGGTCATGGGGTTCGAGTGGCCGGACTGGGCGTTCGCGCACCTGATCGGCATCAGACCCCGGGAGGTACGCCAAGTCCTCGAAGGCGCACGACGCTGGCCGCGGATCGCCGATGACGGGCACGTGACGGTGTTGTCGGTCTGGGGTCGCACGGGTACCGGGCGTCCGCTGATCGTGGCGACGCGCCAACAGGATCAGTGGACCTGGCTGATCATCGGCGCTCGGGAAATGCGCGCCGACGAACTGAAAATGTTCGAGAAGTGGGAACAGGAGAACGGGTGATGAGCGAGAAGGATTTCCCGTCCACCCCGGACGAAGTGGCGGCGTTCATGGATCGGCTGACCTTCAGCGACGAACCGGTCCCGCCGGAAAAGGCGCCACCGCCGCTCGCCCCCGGTGACGACATCGTCGTGACCAGCTCGATTCGCATGCCGCTGGAGCTGCACACCCGGGTCAAACAGCTCGCCGACAGTCGAGGCATCGGCATGTCGACGCTGATCAGGGAGTGGATGGAGGCGGCAATCGCCGAACTCGATGGCGATCAGCTCATTTCGCGTGCCGACGCGGTGCGTGCGCTATCGCGACTGCATCCGATCCACCGCGCGAGCTGAGCGACGTCGCAGGTCGGGCAGCTGATCCTGTCCGGGTTCGTTCAGAGCTGGCCGATGATCAGGCCAGCGGCGGTGTTCGCAGCGGCCCGTCGTTGGGGTGAGGTCATCGTCTCGCAGAGGGCGAACCTGCTACGGCAATCAAACGTTTAGAGGGGACCGCGTGTTTTGCTGGGTTCGGCCCGGTCGAACACGTCCACAGTCATCCCGCCCCGAACGTCCGTGGTAACCATCGCAGCAACCGAGGCTGTGGATTCAATGGGCGGGGTCAGGGTAAGGGGCGTCCGGCGGCGTTGGGGACGCGTACTGCGCCGATAGTCTGAAGGTGCTCGCGCAGCAGGTCGCCGTGTTGGCCGAATATCTGCTCGTCTGTATCGACCGCGATGCGAACCGCCTTGCGCACCAATGCCCGCCCGTCGTCGGCGAGGTCCAGTCGCAGTACGCGCGCGTCCTCGACGTCCGGCGTGCGCCGCAGCAGCCCGCGATCCTGCAGGGCGCGCAGGACTTTCGACGCCATCATCCGGTCGGTGCCGGACATATCGGCGACTTCCTAAGGTTGTAGCTGTCACCGAGTGCGCTTGGGCCCGAAGACCGGTCGCGACAGGTTGTCAGTTCGGTGAACCTGGTTCTTGCGCGGCAGTGATGAGGATGGTTGCGGCGGTGCAGGCATGGTGGGCTGCGGCTCCGGTGTGGTCGACGAGCCCGCGAGTCTTGACGCCGTTGTAGAGCAGCAGTAGTTGACGCGCCAGGTCGAGCGGCCGGATAGCACCGGCCTCCGTGGCCAGTTTCTCGAACACCTCGAGCATGCGGTTGTCGTGTGTGGTGAGGGCCTGGTGGGCGGGGTGGTCGGCGGAGAGGAACGACGCGGCACTGTTGACCAGGATGCAGCCGTGATAAGCCGGATCGGGCAGATCGGCGACGAGGAGATCGAATGGCGTCAGCAGGCGCCTGATCGGGTCGCCGTTGCGCCGTTCGAGTTCGGCGTCCAGTTCGATGAACCACTCGTCGCTCGCCGTGGTCAGCACGGTGTCGATGAGGGCGTCCTTGGATTTGAAGTGCGCGTACACAGTCGGTTTGGCGACGTTGGCGCGTTGGGTGACAGCATCAATCGACACGTGGTAGCCCTCGGCGTAGAACAGCTCGCGGGCGGCTGTCAGTAATCGATCGCGGGCGGGGAGACGCTGCATCATGCATCAAATTCTAACTGGTTAGTTCAGTCTGCTAGCCTCCTCACTGATCTAACCGGTTAGTTCAGTGAGAGGTGCAGGATGCGTGCTTTGGTCTACGACCCCGCTGCCGGGTTCGGCGTCCGTTTCGACGAGGTCGACGAGCCGCGACCACAGCGTTCGCAGGTGGTGATCGATGTCGAGGTCGCTGCGGTGAATTTCGGGGAGCTCGCATTCACTGCCAGGCAGCTGCGGCCGGGGCAGGTCTTCGGCAAGGACGCCGCAGGTGTGGTGGTGCGTGCCGCGGACGATGGTTCGGGGCCGCCGGTCGGGACGCGTGTGACCTCGTTCGCGGGGACTGGCGGCTGGGCCGAGCGCCGGGCCGTGGACACCGCCGATCTCGCAGTGGTCCCCGGCACGGTCGATCTGGCGGCGGCTGCCGCCGTCCCGGCGGCCGGTGTCACGGCTCTGCAAGCGGTGCGGCGGCTCGGGCCGCTGCTGGGCCGCCGGGTGCTGGTCACCGGGGCATCTGGGGGTGTCGGCCGGTTCGCCGTCCAACTGGCGGCTCGGGCCGGTGCCCATGTCGTTGCCTTGGTAGGACGGCCCGAACGCGGTGAGGGGCTGCGGGAGCTCGGGGCTGCCGAGGTTCTGTCCGGGTCAGCGGTTCCGGACGAGCCGGTCTTCGGCGTGCTCGACAATGTCGGGGGTGCGGTGCTGGCCGAGGCGTTCGCGAGGCTGGAGGACGGTGGTCTCGCGCTGGCGATCGGGATGGCCGCGCGCGAGGACACGGTCCTCGATCTCGAGCAGATGCGGATGCGCGGCGGAATCCGGCGTCTGGAACCGTTCGCGGTGTCGGGGCCTTTCGGACCTGATACCGCCTACCTGATCGACCTGCTGAACGGTGGTGCCCTCGATCCGCAGATTGGGTGGCACGGTTCCTGGGACCGCGTTCATGAAGCGGTCGACATGCTGTTCAGCCGCCGGGTTCCAGGCAAAGCCGTACTGACGATCGACTGAGCGATCCTGACGGGCCGCTCCTTGCGGCCTGAGCCGATTGTGCTGTGGTGACGCGCCGTGCTCGTTGTTGTCGGGCATGGTGTTTCGGTGAATTGCCGCGTGTCGCGGATCGGCGTGGTCTTGGATGTCGCGGGTGAACGTGACGTCAACGCCGGTGTGGTCGCATTCGTGCAGCTGGGGCGAACTGGCCACGCCGGCAGTGATTTCCGAGGCGGCGGTCGGTGGTCTTGTGCTGGATGGAGACTGGCCGGGCCTGTGGACGGCGACCTGCTGCAACGAGGCGGGTGAGGTGACGGCACCGGTGCGGTCAGCGAGATGGTTCTATCGGTGATCTGTGATGTCGTTCATCGGTGGAAGTTGGCGTCGGTCGGGATCGGGAGATGTTCGTATCGGCGAATTTTGACGCTGTGATCTTGGTTGCGGTGCAAGGATCGGTGTGCATGGTCTCGGGTCTGGTCCTGGTGGAAGTGAGCCGCCGTTGACTCGTCAGTCGAAGGTCGAGCTGTATGCCGCGATACGTCGGGGTGCTCGGGCGGGATGTCGGGCGAGCATTGCAGGTCGAGTACAGGTGGGGCGCACGGGTTCTGGCCGACGAAATATAGTGTGGCCGGCGCAGCGGAAGTCGTATCCGCATCGGGGTTCGAAGTCGGACCTGTTCGTCGCGATCCGGACTACGGTGGAGGGACGGCCCCCTACCGGTTCGTCGCGAGCGCGGTGGCGATGATTTCCGCGCTGTCGGCGTGCAGAGCTTGGGCCGCGGACTTACCCGTCGCCGCGAGGTAGGCGTCGACCAACCTGTTGCCGGCGGAATACCCCGCTCCCGTCGGCAATCCGACCGGGGTCACGCCCAGGTGCTCGGCGATGGTGTCGCCGAGCACCCAGGCCATGAAGTTCTGCATCCCGGTGGTATTCAGTCCGGAAACAACTTTCGTGAACGACTCGTCGTCGTGCAAGCTCGGCACGCCGAGGCGAGCGTAGCCGAGGTCGTCACCATAGAGTTCGCGAGCGAATGCGTCGGCCAAACCCTCGCCCACCACATGCTCACCGACGGTGACCGTCATCGGGTCCCACACCACACCGCCGGGGCTGTAGCGCAGGTTGTGGTGGAGTTCGTGCACCGCGGTGCACTCCAGGCGCTCCAGGTTCTGCGGGTAGGGCCACAAGGTGATCGTGATGTAGCCGGAGATACCACCGAAGCCGGTGACGCCCAGACTCGGGCCCATGAAGTTGGTGTCACCCGGGTCACCGAGCACAAGGAGCACAGTGATGTCCGGCGCTTGGAATCCTGGTGTCGCGGCGAGCAATACGGCTGCCGCGTCGTCGACCGCCCGCTGCATGCGCTTCCAGGCATCGGCCGTCGCGAGCGTTTCGAGGGCGTCGAGGCAACACTGTCCGTCGCGGTCGAGCGGGAACCCGGCCGACTGCCGGTGGAACGCCACCAGGTCGACCTCTCCCGGGAAGTACCGGTACATCCCGGTCGTCGGTTCGAGCATTGCCCGCAGCATGCCTTCCCGATCGACCACCGGTGCTTGCAGGATTTGCTTCATAGTCGAGTAGGAGTCGAGAACAGTGATCGTCACCGGCCCGACGGTAAACCCTGACGTAGCGTGAGGTGCAACCCGAGCCAAATCCCGGTGGGTCACAGGCTGTACTGCGGGCCACCCGAGTTCGAGCGTTCCAGAACCACCGAGCTGCTGTTCGCCACCACTTCCTTGGACTATTCGGTCGTCCAATGACGTCAAATTTCGCCGTCATACTGCCGTCGCTGACCCGGCCGCCGACGCCCAAATTCGCCGACGAACGACACCTGAATTCACTGGCATAACCAGCGGGGGAATGGGGTGACCACGACGCCAGTAATCGGATACCCGGGCTCGACGCTGGCGGCGGCGGCAGAGCAGGTCGGTGGCGCGGTGTTCGTGGCGGCGCTTCGCGACTACAGGGTGTACCCGGTCGTCGCTGCCGATCGGGCCGTCGCAGGTGTGTTGCTGGCCCGTGACGAACGAGATGCTGCCCGCGCTGAACGCAACTTCAGACTGCGCTGACCCAGTGCGCTGCGATTGCGGTGCGCCCGTCGATGTTGCTGATGATGGAAGCGTTATTGGCCTGATCGCCGATGGCCTTCGCGTAGAGGCTCACGACGTCGCCTGCGTTGAAGGCGGCCAGGACCGTCTGTCCAGCGGTGGCCTGGCTCGTCAGATTCGCGGCGCCAGCGTCACCGGCCAGTGCTTGAGTGCCGTCGATGGGGCTCTGCCCCTTGTACAGGACTGTGCTGGCCCACTGAGCTGTGTTCGCGGCGCCCAAATTGATCACCGAACGAGCGTGGTAGGAGATCTCCCACACACCGGCAAAGGGGATCGTGATCGTTAGGCCCGACGGGTGGATCTGCGTATAGGTAGCGGTGAGGGCTTGGTTGATGTCGAGCGGGATGGTCTGGACCCACATCTTGGAGAGTCCCTGCTGGGGAGTCGTCATGCATGATCAGAATGACGGAATCGATCAGTTGAATTCCCTCCACCCCAAGCCCTTTCGCTATGCGGTGCGCTAAACCACTGCGGCATGCGGGGTCTCGGCAACATCGCCATCCACGCCGCCGCATCGGGGTCATTCGCTCCGGAACCCGGTTTGGGACACGCAACCTCACCAGTCCGGAATCCCAACAAGTTTTCGAAACTCGGCAACCATGGGATTCCATGGGCGGCAAGCACTTCCCCAACCTCTGTCTTGAAACCATGGTTTTGAGACACAGACGTTCCACTTCCAAGGAAGTGGAACGAATAGCTGGGCGGACGTCCGCCGAAATCGGTTGTCGAGCACAGCCAGGATGGCTCGATGACAGTTTCCGCGGACGACCGCGCCGGAATCGACGCGGACCTGGTCGAACGCCTGATCGCGAGACAATTTCCGCAATGGAGTCCACTACCGGTCACTCCGGTGGACAACGACGGGTGGGACAACCGCACCTACCGCCTGGGCGAGGACATGACCGTCAGGCTGCCGACCGCGGCCGGCTACACGCCCGCCGTCGCCAAGGAAAGCCGCTGGTTGCCGCGATTGGCTCCCTCGCTGCCGATACCGGTGCCGACCATCTTCGCTCATGGCGCACCCGACCTCGGCGAGATTGCCACGCGCCTCGCAACCCAGGTCATTCCAGCGATACCTGCCACCCTCTAGACTTCAACGACCTCCGGTCGATCCCGACCGGAAACCCTGGGGAGGAACACGAACTGTGAGCGGTGAATCGACGACACCGTCATCTGCGGGGCCGCTGGCCAGCGCGATAAAGGACGCTCAGGATGGCAAGCTGACCGTCAGTTTCAGCAACGAAGTGCGCGTAAACGCCGACGAGTTCGTATACATCGAACGCGACTGCCAGGCTTTCAAAGACGAGATACAGGCTCTTCAGACGATCGCACACAGGATCTCGGACCGAAAGAACCGGGGTCTCAGCGAGACGACGGATGGCATGACCTCGGCCAGCACGCTGGTGGCTCGCTTTCGTGGCGACGACATCCAAAACCTCCACCGCACAATCGCCCAGAAATACGTCGAGCAGGATCAGGAATTCGCCGCTCGCTACAACGAGTTGAAGGCGAATGTAGAAAACAGCCAGATCGGTACTCCAACCCAACTCGGCGTGACAACGCCCCCGGCCATCGGTGCCTCGAAATGACCGATTCGAACGAGCCCTCGAAGATTGCCGGCGGCGGTGAAAATGTCGACAGCTGGAATCACTGGAAGATCTATAACGCGTTCACTCCGCTGAATACAACCGAAGCGAACAACGGCTCCGGTGAGTATGCCCAGATCGCCACGCGATGGGCTTCGGCAGCGGAACTTTTCGCCAACCGGATCAATCATTCGAGTTCGGCGGCCTGGGACGGCGCTGCTGCGAAGAGTTCGCGAGACGCGATCAGCAAATACGCCAAGAGCGCCTTGGACCTGACGACACCGCTACAGAACCTCGCCGACCGGGTGTCAGCGGCGGCCAAGGGCGTCAACGATACCCAAAACGCCGTGGACAAACCGCCGGACGGGGGATCGTGGTACAACCCGAAGAGTTGGAATCTGGGTATCTATCACGGCCCCAATTCTGCTGCGGTTCGCAACGATTGCGAGAGTACCGCCCGGGAAGCCATGCGCAGTCATTACGTCGATACATTTGTATCCGCGGATAAGCAGATTCCGGTGCTACCAGTGCCGAACAGCCCGACCGATCCGTTGTACCAGCCACCCGAAACCAAGAACGACGGCGACACCCCGGGAACAACTGGAAGCGGTGGCGGTAACCCGACGTCCGGGATCGGCAACCAGGGCGACGGCGACCAGGGCAACGGCGAACAGAAGGAAGATTCGCAGCCCGCCACCGATCCGACGACGAACGATTCGCAGGATCCGTCGTCGACTACTCCCACGAGTACCGATTCGTCGTCGCAGACCCCGTCGAGCACCTCTGCTACCCAGCCGAGTTCGGTGACCCCCACGACGAGCACTTCGACGACGCCGAGCAGCTACCCGGGCGGACCAGGCGGCAACAGCAGCTACCCGGGCGGACCCGGCAGCAACAACAGCGGCCTGGGCGGTACGTCGGGCAAGCCTGGCAGCACCGTGCCCGGCACACCGACCGGCACCGGCACGACAGCCAACATGGCACGCGCGGCGACCGCCGGCACCGGCACCTCGGGCATGGCGGGAATGGGTGGAATGGGCGCTGGCCGTGGCCAATCCAAGGGCGAGGACGAGTCCCATCAGCTCCCCGAGTGGCTTCGGAGCATGGAGAACACCGAAGAGTTGCTCGGGCCCGCCCCGAAAACTGTTCCCCGTGGTGTGATCGGCGGCGACCACGCCGAACCCGGATAGACAGCGATTTGATCCCGGCCGCCGGTCGAAATATCGGCGGCCGAAGTGCTTATTACCTGGATTTCGTTGGCCCGCTGCCTGTCCCGAGGTGTCCACACCGTACCCGGGGCGGCACCGGGCCGCCACATGATGTTGATTGGATGACCACGATGGCCGAATGGAGTTGGGAACCAGACGATTTCGCGGCGCTGTGGTACAGCGACGCGAACGACCGGTTCCCGCACCCGCTGCGCTATGTCAGCCGTTTGGCCACCAACGACGAGGTCGCCGCGCATCGGACCACCGTGCGCGCCCGCTACCATATCGAAGAAACCGAGCAGATCAACCTCGCCCTGCGCACCCTCACCACCTCCGAGCTGCGCATCGAAATCGCTGGTGAATCAACGGTTCTCGGCAATGGTGAACCCCGCGAATACCGCGTCCTCGGCGCCCGGACCCCCTATCACGCGGTGATGCTCACCCAGACCGCGGCGGGCGGTGTCGACAGCCCTATCCGCTGTCGGCTGTTCCGCACCGAACAACTAGCGGCACGCTTGGCCGCCATCCTGCCCTCGGTTCCTTCGGGCACCGCCAAACCGGACACCTTCCATGTCGAGGACCTGCGTTCCGGCAATAACGGCCACGGCCATGGCCGCAACAGTCCGCTGGAACGCTTCGATCGTCTCACTCAGCACCGATCCGGTGCGGGCGTCGCCGGCCTGCTCGCCGGATACCTGCACAGCCGCCCGGCCCCCTGGTACGCGATCGGATGGTTCGATACCGAAGGCGACGGTCGATACGTTCAGCAGCAAACCCGCGAACACATCACCGTCCGGCCCGCCACCACCCGCGATCTCACCAATTACTTCGAAACCTGGATCGATCTGGCCCTGAAGCGACTTCGCGGCGATGATCCTGACACCTGGTGACGCGATCGTCGCCGGATTCTCACCATCCGCGGCGACCAGCTGATCTCGCGCGCCGATCCGGGCGCGTGCTGTCGGGACTGCACCCGATCCACCGGACGAGCTGAGTCGGGGAACTTCGGCGGAATATGAGTTGCGCTCGGCTGCGATCATGGTGGATATGGAATCCGCCGTCTATCTGATCACCGGTATCCAGGCCGCCGGGAAGTCCACGGTCGCCGAGGCATTGGCGCAGCGGTTGCCGCGTTCGGCGCATGTGCGCGGGGATACGTTCCGGCGCTTCATCATCGGCGGCCGGGCGGAGATGAGTCCGGAACCGTCCGCGGAGGCACTCGACCAACTGCGGCTACGGCACTCGCTGGCCGCACAGACCGCCGATGCGTATGCCGCAGCCGGATTCACCGCGATCATCCAGGATGTCGTGCTCGGGGAGTTCCTGCCTTACACTGTCGACCGCATCCGGACCCGGCCGCGATATGTGGTGGTGCTCGCGCCGAAACCCGCCGCGGTCGCGGCGCGCGAGGCAGGCCGGGACAAGGTCGCCTACGACGGCTTCACCGTCGACAGCCTGGACGAGGTGTTGCGGACGCAGACCCCGCGCATCGGATTGTGGTTGGACACTTCCGATCTCACCGTGGAGCAGACCGTCGATGAGATTCTCGCACGGGCCCGGCCACTCGACAGCGAAGTCACTGCTCGGTGACTGCGCCCCCACATCCGTGAGCGGAGAGTGTCGTGGCGCAGTCGCGGTCCACCCGCGCTCGATAGATCCGTCAGTTCCTGCAGGTAGAGCCCGTAGCTCATTTCGCGCGCTGATGCGGTGCGTGTGCTGTCGCGACTGCATCCGATCCACCGCGCAAGCTGATCCCTGGGTCCAATACCTGAGTCGAAGACGAGCGGCGCACACGGTCGGCCGGTGCCGCAGCCGCCTCCGGCGCACGGTCGGACGGTGCGGCAGGTGCGAGCCGGGCTGCGGCCAGCCGTGCGAGCGCGGCCTCGGTGAAGACCGACAACCCGAGGTCGGGGTTGTATCCGTGGATTTCCTTGACGTCGAGCTCAGCCAGGAAATACAGGATCTCCCGCGAGAGCACCTGGCCTGGGACCAGCACCGGGAAGCCGGGCGGGTAGGGGACGACGAAGGTGGTGGACACCAGGGTCTTGCCCTTGGCGAGCCGTCGCCCGGCGTCGCCGAGCAGGACGTGTTCGCGGTCGGACTCCTCATACCCGGCGTAGAAGGCCGATCGCATGTCGCCGAACGAGCTGGCGCCGTCGGGACGGAATACACTGTCGAACTCGCTGAAGTCGGGCAGCGCCGGCAGCTCCTTGGTGATCTCGTCGACCCGGCGCTGGTGCAGGTCGTGATCGGCCTTACCGGCCGCGCTGTGGCTGCGCTCGAAGTCGCTGGCTATCCGACGCAGCACGTCGAGCAGGTAGTGCACGCTCGACCAGGTGACGCCGATCGTGAAGATCAATAGCACGCTGTTGATCGAGGTCTTGTTGATCTGGATACCGAACCGGTCCATCAGGATCTTCTCGCGGAACTCGAACCCGTTCATGCCGGTCTTGCCGATGAACAGCGTGACCCGAGTCGGGTCAAGCACGAACTGATCGGAGCGCCACGCCTCGTTCCACTCCGCCAAACCACCCTGTCTGACCTGCCGGTACGAGCTGACTTCCGAGGGCCGGAACTCATCGGGCACTAGGTCGGCCTCGTCGAGGATACGGAACCATTTGCCGATCAGCCGGTCTTTGCGGACGCGGTGCCGGAAGACCAGCGCCATGTCGTAGACGTTGCGGACCAGCTGGAAGCCCTCGATGTCGACCTGCCGACGCGCCAGGTCCAACGACGCCAGCAGCTGCTGGTTCGGCGATGTGGAGGTGTGGGTCAAAAACGCCTCACCGAACGCCTCGCGGACGAGAGCTTTGAAATCCTGATCGTGAATATGGATCATCGACGCCTGCCGAAGCGCCGACAGCGACTTGTGAGTGGAATGCGTCGCATACACGCGTACCCGCGCGCGCTGGGGGTCGGGAAGCAGCCGGCGGTTGCTCCACTCGGCGCGGTCGACGTCCTGCATCGACGCACGCCACGTGCGGTACTCCTCGGCATACGAGGGCGATGACAATGTCGATTCGAGTTGCGCGGCGGCAACCATCGCGGTCCGCTGCCGTGCCCACGGCACCGCGGTCGCGAACGCGTACCACGCCTCGTCCCACAGAAAGCAAATGTCCGGCTTGATCGCCAGAACCTCCTCCATCACGCGCCGGGGGTTGTAGACGATGCCGTCGAAAGTGCAGTTGGTGAGCAGCAGCATGCGCACTCGGTCCAGTTGTCCGGCCGCCTCGAGGTCCAGCAGCGCCTTCTTGATGGTGTGCAGGGACACCGCTCCATAGATCGCGAACGGCTCGAGCGGGTAGGCGTCGAGGTACATCGGGTACGCCCCGGCGAGCACCAGGCCGTAGTGGTGCGATTTATGGCAATTGCGGTCGATCAGGACGATATCGCCCGGCCGGGTCAGGGCCTGCACGACAATCTTGTTCGCGGTGGATGTTCCGTTGGTGACGAAATACGTCTGATCGGCACACCATGTCCTGGCGGCTTTGTCCATCGCGGTCCTGATCGTGCCGTGCGGGTCCAACAGCGAGTCCAGCCCACCGGAGGTGGACGACGTCTCGGCCATGAAGATGTTGCGGCCGTAGAATTCGCCCATATCCTGCAGCGACTTGGAGTTGAAGATGCTGGCGCCACGCGCGACGGGAAGGGCATGGAATTGGCCGACCGGCGCGGCCGCATAGGCACGCAGCGCATCGAAAAACGGTGTGGCGAACCGGCTTCGGAAGCCGGCGAGCACCGTGCTGTACAGGTCGGTGACATCGTTGAGCCGATAGAACGTGCGGTCGTAGACGTCCGGCTCTTCTTCGGTCTCCGCGGCGATCGACTCGTCGGTGAGCAGATACAGGTCGATATGCGGCCGCAGCTGCCTGATCCACTCGCCGCATTCGACCCAAGTCTGGGTGCGGTCGGTAACGACCACGTCGTCGTTGGCGCCGAGCAACGTGGTCATCAACGGCACTCGGTCGCGGGAACGAAGCGGCAGGTCATGCCGGATGATCGCCGCCTGGATCTCGCCGTTCAACGCGACTGCGGTGATGGCGTCCTCGATGCTCGACACGACAAGCAGCTCGAACTGCACATCGTCGGACGGGTCGCGAAGCGCTCGCAGGCTCTGCGCCAGGCTCTCGGGCGCTTCGGGCGGGGTATCGTCGCCGAGCAGGACGGTGATGAACTGCTGCTGTTTGGCCCGCGCCACGAGTTCCTGATCGGCCAACGGCATGGAGGTGTCGAACACAGCCGCACCGTCGCCGTACTCGGAGAGCAGGCGCACGGCCAGTGACACTTCCTCGGTGAGTCGCACTGTGGCCAGATCGGCGATATATCCGCGAAACGCCGCCAGTCTCGCCGCGCCTGGGTACAGCCAGTACCGCTCGTAGGCACCGAGACGATCGAGGAGGCGCCGCACCCGGGCGACTTCGCGGGTGGTGTCGAGCCCGGCACGGTTGACATCGGCGAGTCGACGGCACGCGTCATCGAGCAGATTCCATGTGTCGATACGCGAGTACGACGGGTTAGCTACCGCCGCCAGCGCGGAAACATTGAGCCCTTTCGGGCGCTCTCCGTCACGGTGCATGTCGTCCGTTTCGCCCCTGGATCGGTGGGCGAAGTGATCCGTCGAGTACGAATAGTCACCTGGATAATCATCCCTGCGAATATTCTGCCCCGCCGTCGAGCAAATTCCTAGCTTGCCGGAAGTCGTAAACGACAGCCCAGGGCCGCCGCACCGATGAGACCGTAGCCCACTCCACCGGGCGCCGAGCGCATCGATGTCACGATCCGCATCCGCGCGCGTCGAACGTCGAATCAGCGGCGCTGCGATCAGTGGTGGCTGGTGTATGCCCGCGCGGCGCGGG
This sequence comes from Nocardia sp. NPDC051990, assembly GCF_040680755.1. Classification (NCBI taxonomy): domain Bacteria; kingdom Bacillati; phylum Actinomycetota; class Actinomycetes; order Mycobacteriales; family Nocardiaceae; genus Nocardia; species Nocardia sp. NPDC051990. The sequence goes on from NZ_JBFAXH010000024.1 coordinate 38,693, forward strand.
TACGCCGCCAACACGGATAGCGATATCGAGGGGCAGCCGTGGTGACGGATATCGAGAGGCGATGAGGCGACCCGTGACCTTCGATGATCAGGAATGGGATCGCACCGCCAGGCAGGAGACCGAAATCGAACGGCTGGACCGCAATTGGGCCAGTCTGGTGCAGGAACTGCGGGTCGTGCAGACCGGTGTGCAGTTCTTGATCAGCGCGCTGCTCATCCTCCCGTTCCAGGCCGGATTCACCACCTTGTCGCAGCCGATGCGACTGCTGTATCTGGGCACCGTCTCAGCGGCGATGGGTGCGACGGTGTTCCTGGTCGCGCCGGTGTCATGGCACCGAATCCTGTTCCGGCGACATCGATTGGGCAATGTCGTGGCCGCGGCGCATCGCTGCGCGATTGCCGGAATCGCGCTGCTCGGACTCGCGCTGACGGGTGCGATGATTCTGGTGATGGATACCGTCGCGGGGACCATCGCCGGTGCGGTGGCGGGTGTGGTGGTCGCGACGCTGTTCGTGGTGGCCTGGGTGGTGGCACCGTGGCGCTGGCGCCATGGCCGTCATGAATCCGGCGGTTGAATCGGAGCGAGCCAGCGTGCCAGACTAAGAGCAGGTTGAGACTACAGCCGACCCTGAGTCCGACGGGAACACACACCACGCGGACTCGGCCAGCGGGAGTGTGTAGCGACACCTGACACAGCACGGCGTCTACCGACGCGTTCTACCGCATCACCGATATCGCACCCTCCCGCCGATTCGATCCTGCCGCGCAGGACCGGTATTCCCTCTGGGAGGTGTGATATGTCAGCCGCTCTTCAGCACCGATCAAACGGTCGGCACCCGGCCGGCGAACGACCCCGCAACCGGTTCTGGTCACAACGGGTGGACCGCCGTAAACAGTGTGTGGTGGTGCGTGCCGAGGGTGAACTCGACGCGGCCGCACTTCCGGAATTCCGCGCTCTGCTCGAACGGGCCGTCACGACCCGGTGCCATGCGGTTGTCCTCGATCTGCGTGCCACCAAATTCCTGAGCATCCGGGTCGCGGCCACGATCGGCGCGATCAAGCAGCACACCGCGCACGGCGGTCCGGATCTGCGGATCGTCTCGGGTCGGCGGGAGATAGACCGGGTGCTCGCGATTACCGGAGTACGCGCTGTATGCTGCGAGTTCCCGTCGATGCGCGCCGCGCTGGACACGTGATGAGGTCTTAAGTCCCTGCTCGAGCCGATATCCGGGTAACGGGCATGATCACAATCCATACTTGCGCTGTGACGCGGAGCGGATCGATTCTTCCCGAGGAAGCAGGCGCGTTGGATCGGGTCATCGGGACGGGTGATCGGCACTGCCGGGTACTACATTGATGTCACCGCCGCGCTCGAGGAGCGCCAGCAGACGCTCGATGACGCGCTGCCCGAACTGTATGCGGCGCGGGCGGTGATCGAGCAAGCGAAGGGCGCGTTGATGCTCGTCTACGGCATCAACGCCCAAACAGGCGTTCCGGGTGCTGAACTGGCGCTCGCAGAGACCAATATCAAACTCCGGGATCTGGCCACTCGGTTGATCGCCGATCTCAGCGCGCCGACCGATTCGATGGCGGAACTGCGCACGCGGTTCGACCATCTGCTGTTGACTGCGCATGAACGGATCGAGGCCGACTGAGTCGAATCCGCACTGGTCACGATGTTTCGATGGTGACCAGCCGGGTAAGTCGCGAATGGTCCCCGACTCGAAGGCAGGTTCGGCGTCGGCTCCGAGGAAAGAGGGTGGTGATGGGCATGGGGGAGTGGAGTTCCCGGTCCGCGGCAGAGAAAACGACGACGATCGGGGTTCGCATCCCCGCCGAGTTGGAGCAGCTGACCATGCTCCGCGCGCTCGCCGAAACCGTCGCGCTCATCGCAGATTTCGCGATCGATGAAGTCGTCGATATCCGGCTCGCACTGGACGAGGTGGCCACATCGTTGATCCTGGAGGCGACACCAGGCTCCACCTTGGACTGCGATTTCACCTACAACGACCACGAGATGTTCGTGCGCGTCGCCTCGGTTGCGGTATCGGAGAAGGTAGTCGGGCAGGCCGGATTCGGCTGGCATATCGTTCGCACTCTGACCCAGTCCATCGCGGCAGCGCAGGAGCCGTTCGACAGCGTGGCCTCCGGCTACCCGACCGTCGTGGACTTCAGCTGGGTGCGAGGTAGTGATGGCGGCTGACTCGAGAGCACACCGCGACAGCTACGACAATATAGAGCCGCTCTTCGAGGAGATCGCCGCCATCGACCCGGCCGACCACCGTCGGAAACTGGTGCGCGAGGAGTTGATCGGCCGATGCCTGCCGCTGGCGGAGCATATCGCGCGCAAATTCTCCGGGCGCGGGGAGAACTTCGACGATCTGCTACAGGTGGCCCGCTTGGGGCTGGTGCAGGCCGTCGACCGCTTCGATGTAACGCGCGGTTCCTCGTTCCTGTCGTTCGCGGTGCCGACAATCATGGGCGAAGTACGCCGGCATTTCCGGGACAACACCTGGGCGGTGCGGGTGCCACGGCGCACCAAAGAGATCCAGCTCACTATCGGCCCAACCATCGAGGCGTTATCACAGCGGATCGGTCGGCTGCCCAGGGCCCGCGAAATAGCCGCGGAACTGAACGTGGACCTGGTCGAGGTCACCCAGGCGCTGATCGCGGGCAATGCCTATCAGTCGAGTTCGATCGACGCGGTGGTCGGCGATGACATCGAGAACGCACCGCAACCACTGCTGGACAGCCTCGGTGCGGATGAGCCCAGCTATCAGTACGTGGAGGACTACCTGGCGGTCCGACCGTTGATCGAGGAACTGCCCGACCGGGAACGCGAGGTGCTGGTCATGCGCTTCTTCGAGTCCAAGACCCAGTCGCAGATCGCCGAACAACTCGGGGTTTCGCAGATGCACGTCTCCCGCATACTGTCCAGAACGCTGGGCAGGTTGCGCGACGCCGCACTGCGCGACTGAAAGGTAAGGAATACGTTGGTGCGCAACGTATTTCGGAGTGATCGGATCTACTGTTTGCCCGGCGTTACGTGCGGGTACGCGAAAAGAAACCGGACTATTGATGCCGACGCAAGGAGGTCGTCATGAACGATCAGCGACGACCGGGCACCCGAGATCCGTACGCCGGACCGGGGGCTTCGAGGTCGCTGAAGAAACCGCCGGAATCAGTCGTTCCTGGCGAGGGCCCGCAGCAGCCCGGTCGCATCGTCGCCACCCGCAATCATGACGTGATCCGGCGCTGGGCGGAGCAGCGCGGTGCGCGCCCGGCCACCATGCCCGGCAGTGAGTACAACGGTCACCTCGGCGTCCTGCGCTTCGACTTCCCCGGATACGGCGGTGCGGTGCTGCGCGCGGTGGGCTGGGACGAATGGTTTGCCGCCTTCGACGCGCGCCGGCTGACATTCCGCTATCAGGAGCGCGGGGCTGACGGGGCACCGAGCAACTTCAACCGGCTGGAGCAGCCCCATCGGGACGAGTTGTGACACGGCCGAAATGTGTCGCATATAACGTTCAACTTGCACAAAACGAAACATCCACTGCCGCAGAGAGGTTGCTGCCCGTCGCCGAGAGCTGGGGCGGGCGTCGTTGTCCGGGAAACCGCGATCATTCAGGTGCGCGGTGACCCGCTCCCACGCCCGAGCGGCGAGCCCACCTCCGCCGAGGAGCACGATGGTCGGTCGCTCGGTGATGGGGTCGCTTCCAAGTGGGTGATGAAGTCGGAAAGGTCTGCGATGAAATCCGTATGGGCATCCAACGGGGCAACGTGGCCGCCGTTGGGGTGTTCATACCAGGAGAGCAGGTTGTTCTCGCGTGCCGCGACCTCGCGCGAAGCGAAATCACCGGCGCCGAAAACGCTTACCGCCGTGGGCACCTGCGAAGGGCAACCGTTCCCTGCGGCTCTGTTGTCGGCATAGATGCGCATGCTGCTGCCGATCGATTGCGTGGCCCAGTAGAAGGTCGCGTTGGCAAAGATGAAATCCTCGCCGAGCCCGAAACCGGCACCCAGCGATGCCTGCCACAGGTCGTATTTGTCGAGTTGCCACGCCAGCAGGCCGGCCGGTGAGTCGTGCAGCCCGATCGCGAGGGAGTCCGGTCTGCGAGCCTGGATGTTGAGGTAGCCGGCTCCTTCGTCCGCGAACTCGCGAAGTCGCTGCCATGGGAGACCGCACTCGGGAGCGTCGGCGATGAACCCACCGAGTCCCGCGCTCACATGAAAGCCCGCCACATGCTCGGGGAAAGCCCCCGCCATTCTCCTGGCGATCACCGATCCCCAGTCTTCCCCGTGCACGATGAAGCGTTCATGCTCGACGCCGAGCATCGCTTCGGTGAGCATGGCTGCGATAGTCGAAACCCCCATGCCGCCATCTCGTGGCATCGGGGCGCCGAAACCGGGGAGGAGCGCGAGAACCACTTCGGACGCGACCTGCTGCAGCGGCTCGATGACACGATGGAACGCAAGGAACGACGTCGGCCAGCCATGGAGAAGCAGAAGAGGCGTCGTGCCGTGTCCCGGAAAACATACGAGTCGCACCTCCCCGAGCCCGGTCTCCACCCGCCGATGACGGCCCCATGTATTGCTCGGCTCCTGGCGCAACCAGTTGAGCCAAGCCTCAGCGTATAAACGCGTGCGAACTGCGGCGACACCCTCGGCCACCGGAGTGGGTGGCCAACGCGTGCTACCCAGCCGCCGCGCAAGATCCGACGCGTGTCCCGGCAAGTTGGGCAGCACAGAAGCCAGAAGTTGGTAACATGTTGTCATTCTTCGACCGTAAGGAAATTGACAGCATGTTGTCAAGTCGCGATGATGCGGATGCCGCCCTTCATGCCCTCTTCGAAGCCAACAGACTTTTGCGTGATGCCGGAGAACGCATAGCGAGTGCGGCGGGACAAACCCATGCGCGTCGAATGGTGTTGCAGAGCGCAACGCAAGCGGCCACGGTGGCCGATATCGCGCGATCCCTGAGCCTCCAACGGCAGGGCGTGCAGCGAATAGCGGACGACCTGGTCAACGAAGGGCTGGCCAGATACGAGGACAACCCACGTCATAGACGATCGAAGCTGCTCGTTGTTACCGACGCCGGTTGCTCCATCCTTTCCGAGATTCGGAAAACGCACAGCGGCTGGCTCGACGAACTCAGGGAGAGTGCCCCCGGCCTCGACTGGTCATCCCTTCGCCGCGACCTCGAATACCTGATTTCCTCACTTCGAAACCAGAGATAGACGAAGCAAGAAGTTCTAGCCGAATACTGGAAGGACCGCGATGACCCTGTCCGACACCGTCGCCCGCTTCGGGAGCCGCGCCTTGCAGACGAGATGGTTCGTCCGCATGCCGATCGCCCTGTACCGGGTCGGCCTCGGCTTCCTGTTCGGCACCCGGCTGCATAACGTTCAATTTGCACAAATTGGGTCTGCATGCACAGGGTGGAGTAGCCGGACGCTAACCGACTGCCCGTGATCGGCCGTTTACCGATTGGTCGATCCGGGTATTCGAGCAGTTGGCAAAGGTGCTCGAAGGCGGACTTTCGCGTCGGTTCAGGGTACGCGAGTCCCCGCGTCGCGTCGCGTCCGCGTGGCTGCAAGGGATGAGGGCTTGACCGCAAACCTGATGATCGTTGACGACGACGAAGTGGTACGTGGCGCACTGCGCACGGCCATGGAAGACGAGGGTTACGACGTCGCCGAGGCGCACGAGGCCGAGGACGCGCTGACCTATCTGCGCAGTAATGACGCTCCCGATGTGATGATCGTCGAGCTGATGCTCGGCGACATGGACGGCTTCGATTGCATCAGGGAGATCCGTCGCGAGCACGACGTGCCGATCATCGTGGTCAGCTCGCGCGATGACACCCACGATGTGGTGGCCGCGCTGGAGGCGGGGGCCGACGACTATGTCACCAAGCCGTTCGAGATCAAGGAGATTTCCGCGCGCATGCGGGCGCTGCGCCGCCGCGCGCGCCTGACCATGGAGCGCGAAGCGCCGCGCGAGGCCGTACTCGACGCGCACCCCGACGCACCACTGGTGCTGGATCGTGACGGTGGCGCGGTGCGTCGCGGCGAAGACGAAATCCGGCTCACCATCACCGAATTCAAATTGCTGTGCGAACTCGCGGAATCGCCCGGGCGGGTGCTCAGCCGCACCGTTCTGCTCGAAAGAGTATGGGAAGACGGCTTTTTCGGCGATGAGCGGATCGTCGATGTCCACATGCGCCGCCTGCGCACCAAAATCGAGCTGGACGCCTCCGATCCGCGCATCGTGGTAACTGTGCGTGGCCTCGGCTACCGACTCGATCTGCAGCGCTGAGCTGTGACCGGGCGGGCAGTGACACCGAATATAACGCTGCCTGTGGTTGTGATCTTTTCGTAATACAACCGCAAAGAGTTCGACAGGTTCACCTCAAAGTTGCTTCGTAAGCCTGGATAAGTACTGCAGACCCGACCAGGGAGACGTATGTCGCTGCACACCTTGTCCACCACGACGATCGAAGCTTCGGTCACCGAATACCCTTCGGCCGTACCGATTTCCAGGCCGCACCCGCAGCCGGTACTGCGCCCGCCGAGAGTCGGTGACGCGGCCCAGATCTGGCGTATCGCCAAGGATTCGCAGGTCCTCGACGCCAATTCCAGCTACGCCTACCTGCTGTGGTGTCGTGATTTCGCGAGCACCTCGGTGGTTGCCGAGGTCGGCGGCCGGGTCGTCGGGTTCGTGATCGGCTACCTGCGTCCACAGGCGCCGGCGACGGTGTTCGCGTGGCAGGTCGCGGTCGATCACGATCAGCGGGGACGAGGCCTCGGCGCCGCGCTGCTGGACGCACTGCTGAACAGCGCTGCCGACGCCGGTGTTTCCGCATTGGAGACCACGATCGCACCGGACAATCCGGCCTCGATCGCGATGTTCGCCTCGGTGGCGCGTCGCCGGTCGGCCCGGATGACCAAGCACCCGCTATTCGATTCCGAACTCTTCCCGGATAGCCACGCTGCCGAGGACCTCTATCTGATCGCCCCTACGGCCCGAAAGCAGGAGGATCGCCGTTGATCACCGCCGAAACAACCATTTTCGAGGAGCTCGAATCCAATGTCCGCGGCTATTGCCGCGCCTGGCCGACGGTGTTCACCACCGCGTCGGGCAGCTGGTTGCGTGCCGAGGATGGGAAGGAGTACCTCGACTTCTTCGCTGGGGCGGGGGCGTTGAACTACGGCCACAACAATCCGGTGCTCAAGCGGCCGCTGCTGGACTACATCGCCGGTGACGGGATCACCCACGGCCTCGATATGTCGACCGCGGCCAAGCGCCGACTGCTGGAAACCCTGCGCGACACCGTGTTCGCGCCGCGTGGCCTGGAATACAAGGTCCAGTTCCCCGGGCCGACCGGCGCGAATGCCGTCGAAGCCGCGCTGAAGTTGGCCCGCAAGGTCACCGGACGCGAGACGATCATCAGCTTCACCAACGCGTTCCACGGCATGTCGCTGGGTGCGCTGTCGGTGACCGGCAATGCCGCCAAGCGGGCCGGTGCTGGTGTGCCGCTGGTACATGCCGCGCATATGCCCTATGACGGTTACTTCGACAACACCACCGCCGATTTTCAGTGGATGGAGCGGGTGCTCGACGACAGCTCGTCCGGTTTCGACCGGCCCGCGGCGGTGATCGTGGAGACGGTGCAGGGTGAGGGAGGTGTGAATATCGCACGCCCGGAGTGGCTGCGGCATCTGTCCGAATTGTGCACCGCGCGTGGCATTTTGCTGATCGTCGATGATGTGCAGATGGGCTGCGGCCGGACCGGACCGTTCTTCTCGTTCGAGATCGCCGGTATCACCCCCGATATCGTGACGCTTTCGAAATCCATCGGCGGCTACGGTTTGCCGCTGGCGCTGGTGCTGTTCAAACCGGAATTCGATGTCTGGGCCCCGGGCGAGCACAATGGCACCTTCCGCGGTAACAACCCGGCCTTTATCACGGCACAGGCCGCGCTAGAGCACTTCTGGTCCGACGGCACCCTGCAGACCTCCACCGAGGCGAAGGACCAGCGGATCGGCGCGGCCCTGGCTCAGGCGGCCGAGTACTTCCCCGGCATTTCGACGCGGGGTCGCGGACTGGTGCACGGCGTGGCCTTCGACGATCCCTCCCAGGCCGGCAAGGTCTGCCAGGTGGCCTTCGAGGATGGACTGCTGGTGGAGACCTCCGGTTCGCTCGATGAAGTGGTGAAGTTGCTGCCGCCGTTGACGGTCACCGACGACGAGGTCGAGCACGGATTGCGGGTGCTGACCGGCGCGATCGGCACCGTCTGCGGAAAGGAGCGTTGAGATGATCGTGCGCAGCACCGCGGAGATCACCGGCACCGAACGCGATGTCGCGGGCCAGGGTTGGCGCAGTAAGCGCATCGTGCTGGGCGGCGACGGCGTCGGATTCTCCTTCCACGAGACCACTATCGAGGCCGGGACCGTGCACGAGTTCCACTACCGGCATCACGTGGAGGCGGTGTGGCTCATCGAAGGTGAGGGGACACTGACCGATCTGGAACACGATGTCAGCTATGAATTGACACCGGGCTCGATGTATCTGCTCGACGGGCACGAGCGCCACCGCTTGGAGGTGCGCACCGATATGCGGATGATGTGCGTGTTCAACCCGCCGGTCACCGGGCAGGAGGTTCACGACAGCGACGGCGTCTACCCACTTGTCGCGGTCCAGATAAGCGGTTAGGAGGCGCAATGACGTTGGTGCGGACCGATGATCGCTACCCGACTCGGCTCGTCACGGCCGGCGAGCACCGGGATCGGACCGATCCTACGGTGTGGGGCGCGGTCGATTCCGAGGAGCTGGCCTCCTTCGGTGCCAATGGTTTCGGGATCGTCGAAGAGCTGCTGACACCCGCCGAGGTCGCGGAGTTCAGTGCCGAAATCGACCGTCTCGCTGGTGATCCGGTGCTGCGAGGTGATGACCGGGTAATCGTGGAGAAGGCATCGAACCGGGTGCGGTCGGTCTTCGAGGTACATCGGCTCAGTGGCGCGATCGCCGACCTGGTGCGTGAATCCCGGGTGGCCGGATTGGCCAGACAGGTGCTCGGTTCGGATGTCTACATCCATCAGAGCCGAGTGAACTATATGCCCGGCTTCCGCGGCACCGGCTTCTACTGGCATTCGGATTTCGAGACCTGGCACGCCGAGGACGGTATGCCCGCACCGCGTGCGGTCAGCCTGTCCATCGCCCTGACCGACAACTACCCGATCAATGGCAGCCTCATGGTGATGCCGGGCTCGCACCGGACCTTCGTGCCGTGTACCGGCAGCACTCCGGCCGAGCACTATCGAGAGTCGTTGCAGGAGTAAGAGATCGGCGTACCGACGCACGCCGATATCGAGGCGCTGGCGAAACGGTACGGCATCACCCAGTTCACCGGCAGCGCCGGATCGGCCCTGCTGTTCGATTCGAACATCATGCACGGTTCGTCGAACAACATCACGCCGTTCCCGCGCTCGAACATCTTCCTGGTGTTCAACAGCATGGAGAACACGCTGCTGGAGCCGTTCGCCGCCCCGGGCCCGCGACCGGCATATATCGCGAGCCGGGACTTCACGCCGGTGTAGTCCGGTACAACGCAACCGGTCTCCGGCCACCTCACCCGAGACTGGTTGCGCGCGTGGGTAACCCGTTGTCGATGAAGATCCGCTCGCTCGGTACGTCGACCGTGAGGAGCTGGTCGGTTCGGATCTCGATGTCCTGTTCATCTGTGGAACAGCGGCAGTGGCCGCGGAACGGTTCACCCGTACCCACAACTGTTCCACATAATGGGTCTGAGCGGGACAGTGCGCGGAACACCTCTACGGGGCAGTCGTGAGCGGCGGCGGGAGCTTCGATTCGGGGTGTTCCGCTGGTGGATTGGCATACGGAACACTGGCATCACGTTGTTGTGCGGGCTGTTTCCTTGTGCTGCACCGTGTTTACCCGTTGCCTGCTCGACAGCAACGGGGTAGCGCGGTCATCCATATGCGCGGATGACGCCGCCAGTGTCTTCGCCTTCGATGCAGCGCAGGTAGTGGTCGACGAGTTCGTTCATCGGCACCGGACGCATACCAGGAAAGTCTCCGGCGAAGGCGTCGACGGAATCACCGATCATGGTGGGGCTGACCACGTTGATCCGCATACGCCGCGGTAGCTCGATCGCAGCCGAAAGGACGAAGCTGTGTAAGGCTCCACTGATGACGCCGCCGCCGGTGACATGTGGCCACGGTTGGTCGGCGAAGATACCGGATGTAAGGGTGAAGGACGCGGCGTCGGCACAGTGATGCTGCCCGGTGAGGACCAGATCAACTTGCCCGAAGAACTTGGCTTGCATGTTGTCGTACAGCGCGTCCGATGACAGTGTGCTGAACTCGTCGAGCGCACCGTGCGCTGCGATGCTCACGACGCCGTCGACCGCCCCGACCTTGCGGTACATGGACTCGATGGTTTCGTGTGAGGTCAGATCGACGCGGATGTCACCCGAGGTGCGTCCGGCCACGACAACGTCATGGCCGTGCGATCGCAACGCGGGCACCAACCGTCGTCCGATGGTGCCCGCGCCGCCGACAACGATGATTCTCACCGTGGGTTCTCCTTCCGAGACGAGGTTATTGCTGGTGCGAGGCTTGGTTCTAGGCTCTTTGTCAGCAGGGTGAGCGCGTCGGCATCGGATGTGCCGGGATGCGTGTAGAACAGCCCGATCTGCTGGTCATCGTCAGTCAAGGTGACCGTCTCGTTCGCCAGGGTCACTCGCCCGACGACTGGATGGTCGAACTCGCGCACGTAGTACGAGCAGGTTTGGACGGGGCGCCGCGCCCACATTCTCGCGAACTCCGGGCTGTCGACGGCAAGTTGGCCGACAATCTGTTCGAGCATGTGGTCGGCCGGATGCCGCGCCACCGCCTGATGCAGGGCCGCGACTGTGACCTGCGCTTTGGCGTGCCAGTCGCAATACAGCGCGCGGTGGTGGGGGTCGAGGAACAGCATTCGGGCGATGTTCGGCCGGATCCTCGTGTCCGGGGCGTCGAAGTCGACATGGCCGGCCAGCAGAGCGTGACCGAGGCGATTCCACGCGAGGATGTCTGCGCGGTGGTCGATCACGATCGCTGGTATTCCAGCGATAACGGCGAGCAACTCCCGTACCGAGGGCCGCAGCTTACTTCTGCGGGAACGAGAGCGAGTCGGCCGTCTCGGAGCAGCGAGAATCCGCAGATGCTCATGCTCGGCAGAATCGAGCCGCAACGCCACGGCCAGCGCGTCGATGACAGCAGCGGAAGCGCTATCGCTGACTCCCTGTTCGAGTCGCGTGTAGTAGCCAACACTGACCCCGGCCAGCTCGGCCAGCTCCTCCCTGCGCAGCCCAGGGACTCGCCGATAAGTGACGCCAGGTTCGATGCCAGCTTCTGCTGGACTCAGTCGTTCGCGGCGGCTACGCAGGAACCCGCCGAGATCGTTCGCTCGTGTGTTGGCCACCAATCCATCATCGTGTCGGCTACCAGAGTCTGCCTGCCCCAAACATGGGTACCCTCGCCGATCTTCCGTGCATTATGTGCCGCATCCTGCTGAGCTTGGAACCCCAGATCCGATGTGGCAGATCCCATGTGGCGACTCCAAGCCAAGCGCGGTCGATTGACCAGAAGTGGGTGTCGCGGCCATCAGGCCGCGTTTACCGGGTCGCCGATGGTGGCCAGGCGGGCGAACTGGTCGTCGGACAGTGCGATTTCCAGCGCGCCCATGTTCTCTGCGAGGTGTGTGAGCGAGGCGGTTCCCGGGATCGGGATCGTTGTCGGTGAGCGGTGTAGCAGCCAGGCGAGCGCGACTTGGGCGGGTGTCGCGCCGATCTGTGCGGCGATCGCGGAGACCGGGCTGTCCGGGCCGGCGTGTTCGCCCATGGCGATGGGGAAGTAGGGCACGAAGGCGATGCCGTGTTCAGCCGTGTAGTCCAGGACGGCCTCATGCTGGCGGGCGAGCAGATTGTAGTGGTTCTGCACCGCCGCGATCGGGGTGATGTTCGCGGCGGTCTGGAGTTCGTGTACCGAGACTTCCGACAGACCGATGTGGCGCACCTTGCCTTCCTGCTGGAGCTGATACAGGGTTCCGATCTGATCGGCGAGCGGTACAGCGGGATCGATGCGATGCAGATAGAGCAGATCGATGCGGTCCACTCGCAACCGCCGCAGGCTCAGCTCGGTCTGCTGGCGCAGGTAGGCGGGGTGGCCGAGCGGCACCCATTCTTCGGGTCCGGGTCGGGTGTTGCCGATTTTGGTGGCGACCACGAGATCGCCACGATAGGGATGCAGCGCCTCGGCGATGAGTTTTTCGTTTCCGCCCAGCGCATAAGCGTCGGCGGTGTCGATGAGATTCACCCCCAGCGCGACAGCGCCGCGCAACACAGCGAGCGCCTCGGCGCGATCGGTCGGAGGCCGCCAGATATGCGCGGTGCCACCACCGCGGGATGTGGGCGTGTCGGTAAGCCGCATGGCGCCGTAGCCGATCCGACGTACCGGGAGATCGCCACCGAGGCTGAAGAATTCGCTTGCTATTGCAGTCATGCCACTCACTGTAAAATCTGACATGGATGTGAGAATCAAGCGAGCGTGAGGCGGACCACATGAGAATCGGTGAGCTGTCCCGAACCACCGGCGTCAACCCACGGTTGCTGCGGTACTACGAGCAACAGGGCCTGCTTACCTCGCAGCGCGCCGCCGGTGGCCATCGCCGCTTCGGCGAGGATGCCCCGGCTACGGTCGGTCACATCCGGGCCATGCTCGCGGCAGGACTGTCGACCCGAGTCATCCAGCAGGTGCTGCCCTGCGTGGAAGGGCCGGGCCCGCAAATAAATGCCTGCGTCGCTGATGTTCTGCGAGAACGGTTGCGCGATATCGGGGAGCAGATCACGACCCTGGAAAACGCACGTTCTGCCCTCACCGGCATGCTCGCCACTGTGACACAGTCGTAGCGCCCTGACGCCTGGCCGGATCCGATACGAGGAATCCTCGGCGATCAGGCGAGCCGTCATCACGCAATCGGACGGCCCTCTGATCACAACAACTTCGGGAGTCCTGGACCATGCAGCGCGTGTCAGCGGTAGACGTCAAGCGTGACGGTGAGCGTTGCCAGCGCGTAGCGTGTCCGAGATCGCGGGCGCGTCCCTGGACGTCCGTGCGGTCGGCGGCGGGCCGCTCGGCCCATAGCTTGCCGAGACGTGCTCGAGTATCGGCCAGTACCCACAGCAGCGCCGACCACAACCGGCCCTTGGTCGTTGCGGTCAGGTTGATTCGGGCAATCCAGTAGGTGGGTACCGATGCGGCCGCTCGCCATATGTCCGCGAACAGCTCGACGACCTCGGTGTCGCTGCGAACCGCCCGGCGACGGTCCGCCGCGACCGTCGCCCCCGGAACCCGAGCGAGGTGCGCCATCTGCGCATCGCAGCTGCGCCGATACCCGGATGGCGGCCGAGTTGGGCAACTGATTTGCTAGCTCAATGCCTGGTAGAGGGTGAGCCAGCGGTCGGGGGAGATGAGGCCGACCGGCTCATCGAGGGCGATTCCGGCCATGGTGCAGGCCGCTCGGACCTTCGGAGCCGGAGCGGCCTGGCGCAGCGTGGCCGCGAGGGAGCCGCCGAGGCCGGAGAAGCCGAATTCCACAAATTGGTGGTAGCCGTGGAGTTCCTGACGGGTGAGAAGTGGTTGTTCACGTCGGCGCAGTCGCAGGACAGCGGCGTCGACCTGCGGTATCAGATGGAAGTGGTAGCGATGGACTCTGACGTCCAATTCCATTGTGACGGTGGGCCATTGGGTGACGGTGAGTTTGGTCCAGCGCCCGTAGTCCCCGGCGTATTTGCGGGCGAACTCGCATTGGGTCAATAATGTCGCCGAAGTGAGCTTCGGTGCCGCCAGACACCACCGCACGATATCGGTACTCGCGGCAAACGGGATATTGGCGACGACCGTGAATGGTTCTCGGGGTGGGGTGATTTCGCGAATATCGGCGTGGCGCACGTGAATTCGGCGGTCGCTTGCATATCGTGCACGGAGTTTCGCGGCGTAGTGGCGATCCTTTTCATAGGCGAGGACGCGGTGCGCGTTGTTCAGGAGATGACCGGTGAGCATGCCATCGCCGGGGCCGATCTCCACGACGAGGTCATCGGCGCTGATACCGGCCGCGCGTACCAGCCTCCGCGCCACGGGGATATCGGTGAGGAAGTTCTGCGATAGCTGTTTGCGGATGCTGCCGGAGCCGATTCCGCCAGTTCGGTCGTCACGCGATCGCACTGCGAAAATCGAGGCGAACTTGTCGGGGTATCCGGCACACTGTCGCTCATGATGGTGCGCTCGGTTCCCGACCTGATCACTGTCGCCGAAAGCGGCGGCCGGGTGAAATACCTGCGATTCTGGGGTCACCAGCCGCAGCGCGACAGCAGTATCGGCTGCGGATGCCTGAGCCAATGGTGGCCCGCACCGTTCGTCGTCGATGGTCTGACCTATGCCACGGCCGAGCATTACATGATGTGGGGCAAGGCGATGGCTTTCGGTGATACCGAAGTCGCCGAGCGGATTCTCGCGGCCGGACATCCCAAGCAGGCGAAGGGCCTCGGCCGCAGAGTCCGCGGGTTCAGCGAGATCATCTGGGATGCAAGCCGTTTCGACATCGTGGTGACCGGAAGTGTGGCGAAATTCGGTCAGCACGAAGAACTGAAGCAGTACCTGCTCGGCACCGGAAAACGCGTGCTCGTCGAGGCCAGTCCGGTCGACCAGGTGTGGGGGATCGGACTTACCGACGACGATCCGCGAGCCGAGAATCCCGCCGCCTGGCGTGGACTCAATCTGCTCGGCTTCGCGCTGATGGTTGCCAGGGCTCAGCTGGCGGCGGCGAATTCCGCTGCCGCTCAGCCGAAATGACCGATTGATCGTGTTCGTCGGTCTGCTCCTCGGCTGCGCAGGCACGCCAAGCCCTGGCTTCATCGTGATTGCCCCGATGTTCGAGAAGGTCGGCGAGTCCGGCCATGGCGCGTGATTCGCGGCGCGCGGCCGCGGTGCGCCACCAGCGCTCGGCATCGCCGAGTTCACCGCGATTGAACAGGACGACGCCCAGGTCGTAGGCGGCGCCGGCGTGTCCGGCCTCGGCCGCCTGTGCCCACAGGCCGCACGCCTGTTCCTCCTCACCGCATCCGAACATGGCGATGCCGAGATCGTAGAGAGCGGCGCGATAACCGCGGTCGGCATCGTTGGTACGCGGTTGTGGTTGCGCGGGCTTCATTGGTTCCGAGAGCCGGGCATAGTCGGAATCCGTTGCCGGTTGTGGCGTTACCGGCATATGCTCTTCGATTGTCGGCGACGGCTCCTCGAACCGGGTATGCGCGGGTAGCGGTGTGGTCTGCTCTGCCTCCGGAAGCTCAGGGCGGGCGAAGGTCGTTCGCAGCGGTTCCGGGAAACGCACCGATTCGAGGTCAGGGGGTGTCGGCTGCGGCGGCTCGGGGAGTCGAGGCTGCTCAGGCGTAGTGGATACGGCTTGCTGCGGCTGAGTCGGTGGCGTCGGCTGCGCGGATCTGTCCTGTCGCGGTTCTGCGGGCCATGGCGGTTGGGGCGCGGCAGCCGGGTCCGGGACTGCGACGGCCGACAAACTCGCGGTCTCCACCTCGACCACCAGGTTGGCGAAATTCGGTGGGCCCTCGCCGACACTGCACCAGAGGGTGATTCGGCCGTCAGGTGGTTGCTCGATGAGAATGCCGTAGTTGCCGGACCAGGATTTCTGTGCGCCGAACCCGTCGACCCAGACCGGCGTCAGCGAGAATAGTGCATTCGGATCGGTCGGGACCACGTCGAAGGTGACGCCGGCGGCGAGGGCATCGCTCCACACATCGACACCAGCCAGGCTTCTGCCATCGATGCCGATATGCCCGTCGACCACCGACAGTCCGATACCGTGTCCGCGCAGACCCGCGGGTGGTGCCGCGGACAGCAGCGTCATGGTGACCCTGATCGGCGCGGGCCCGACTTGTTCGGTGTACATCGGGTAAATCAGGCTGCCATTCCAGGTGATCGGGTCGGCGGATTGATAGCGGGCGGCCAGCGGTAGGTTGTCCGGCGAATTTTGGGCATACCAGTGCGAATACGACTGATTCATATTGTGCCCCGACCTTTCACCGATGTTTCCTCGCCCCTGTCTTCACGGTCCGGCCGGTAACACCGTACCCGCCTCGGATGTGGTAGGCGTGTCAGTATCGGGTGCACCGCATGCGATTCACCCGACCGTGACGTCGAAAAGTTCCTCGCCCGTTGTGGTACGGCGGCCAGTCCGTCGAGTTCGCGCCGCACGGAATCGCCATTGTGCCCGATAAGTTGAGCAGTACGGTCAGTCTGTTCAGGGCGTCGGCGACCAGTTGGTGGTCGATGCGCAGTTCCGCCAATACCGGTGCCAGTTAGGGGAACTGGCCGGCGAGTGTCGGGTCAGCGCGGCGCAGAATACCGCGCAGTGCGCGCGAAGTTACGTTTCGCCGATTACCTGGTCCGCTACAAAACGGCGAAATGGCGGCGCGAATTCGCCAGTCGCACTGCGTAATTCCGAGAATCGCGGTTACCGAACCAAGCGCTTGCTACGCTCACCCGATGATCCCCACAATTGTCTGGGGCACCGGCAATGTCGGCCGCGCGGCCATCCGCGCCGTCGACGCGCACCCGGCGCTGGAACTCACGGGCGTGCTCGTCCACAATCCGGATAAGGTCGGCCGCGACGCAGGTCGGCTCGCGGGACTCGACTACGACCTCGGTATCCCGGCAACCGCCGATATCGATTCGGCCCTCGCGGGCGGCGCTTCGGCCGTGGTGTACGCGTCATCGGGCGATATCCGTCCCGATGACGCGCTCGGCGACATCGTCCGGGCCATCGAGTCCGGCGCGGTCGTCGTCACTCCGGCGCTGTACGCGCTCTACGATCCACGCAGCGCCCCACCCGAAATGCGCGATTCGGTGCTCGCGGCCGTCGCGCGGGGCGGCGGGTCGCTATTCGTCTCCGGTGTCGATCCCGGCTGGGGCAATGATGTGCTACCGCTGCTGATGAGCGGACTCGGCAGCACCGTTGATGCGATCCGGTGCCAGGAGATCTTCGACTACACCACCTACGACCAGCCTGATTCGGTGCGCTATCTGGTCGGCATGGGCCAGCCGATGGACTATCTGCCGCCGATGGTGGCGCCGGGCGTCCCGACCATGGTGTGGGGCGGCCAGATTCGGTTGATGGCGCGGGCGCTGGGCGTCGAGCTCGAGGAGATCAGCGAAACCTTGGACCGGCGCGCGCTCGACGCCACGGTGACCACCGAGCGGATGGGGGAGTTCGCGGCGGGTACGCAGGGCGCGTTGCGCTTCGAGGTGCAGGGGATCGTCGCGGGCGAGGCACGCATCATCATCGAGCACGTCACTCGGATCGACCGGTCCTGCGCACCGGACTGGCCGACGCCACCGGACGGCGAGGGCGCGCACCGCGTGCTCATCGAGGGCCACCCACGCATCGAAATCACCATCGAGGCCGCCGACGAGGACGGAAACCGTTCCGCGGGCGGCAATGCCACCGCGGTCGGCCGACTGGTGAATGCCATCGACTGGCTCGTCGACGCCGAACCCGGACTCTATGACGCCCTCGATGTCCCACTGCGCCCCGCAGTCGGCAAGCTCGGAAGGAAACACACATGATCATCGACATACCCGAGGGCAAGGACCCGATCGGTTACGTATGGGGCGAGATGGTGCCCGGAATCGGCCTTGCCGCCTCGAACTTCTCGCTGTCGGTGTATTCGCATTCCACCCTCGGACTGCGCGAATTCGAGGCGGCGCGACTGAAGATCGCGCAGGTCAACGGCTGCATCTTCTGCCTGGATTGGCGCACCGAACGCGACGGTCAGAAGGTGGAGCCGGAGTTCGCGGACGCGGTTACCAACTGGCGCACCACCGAGCTGTTCGACGATCGCACCCGGCTGGCCGCCGAATACGCCGAACGCTACGCCACCGATCACCACAATCTCGATGACGAGTTCTGGGATCGGATGCGGGCGCACTACAGCCAGACCGAAATCGTCGAATTGAGTATGAGCATCGGGTCGTGGTTGGCCTTCGGGCGGCTCAACCATGTGCTCGGGCTGGACACGGTGTGTGTACTGCCTGGACATTCGTCGTAGGCGAATGACTTCGTCCCAGAGATAAATAGGTTTCTGAGCCGGGTTTGGCGACCTTGAGTCGTGCCATGTCCGCCGAGCCGAGCACCTTACTCGGGTTGATCCAGCGCGGTCGTGTGCTTCTTTCGAAGCGGCGCGCGTTGGCCGGCGGTTGTGGGATGCCGATACGGGTCAACCGATCGGTGGCCCCCTCACCCGTCATACCGGCTGGGTCAACTCGGTGGCGTTCCGTCCCGACGGCCGCATGTTGGCCAGCGCCAGTTCCGACGGCACCGTGCGGTTGTGGGATGTCGCCTTCACCGTCGACGTCGCGGTTACCTCTGCTCCTGAGCCGGAGATTCCTTCACACTCGATCGGTGGAAGCGGCATGTATCCAAGGGGCCGAAACCTCGGCAGCTGTGTCCCTGAGACTCGCCCGCCTCCGAAACACCCATCTCGCCCAGTTAGGCCGGCAAGGAGAAGCCCTCGGGTGGTGAGCCCTCGACGAACAGCATCTGCACCCGAGCCTTGCCTTCCCGTATCTTCCGGGCTTGCCGGTACTCCGGGGAGTTGTACCACTGCCGAATCCGATCCATGTCGGGAAACTCGATGACCAGCATTCGGGGTGAGTCCCAACTACCTTCCACGGGTTCGGGCGTGGGGCCTGCGACCAGGTAGCGGCCACCATGGTCGAGGATCGACTTCTGGGCGACGGGGGCATAGGCCCAGCCGGCCTCCTCGTCAAGTACCTCGACGTTAACGATGACATAAGCAGGCATGTGATCTACCACCTTTCGGACACGGCGTGTAGTAATGGCACGCATAAGAGTATTGATACCCTGTATCCTGTCAAGGTGGGCCAGATCGATAACGAACCCGGCGTGCGTGCGCAGAGCCGTCGGGAGCGACTGCGAGCGGAGACCTCTCGGGAGATCCGGGCCATCGCGCTGCGGCAGATGGCCGACGGGGGGCCTGGGGCGATCTCACTGCGCGGCATCGCCCGTGAGATGGGGATGACCCCACGCGCAATCTACAGTTACTTCCCTACCCGGGACGACTTGATCACCGCGCTGATCAGCGGAATCGCTACATCACTTGCGGAATCGTTGGAGACCGCGACAAACGCCGTGCCCGACACCGACCCCGCCGGCAAGCTGGTGGCCTGGGGCCAGGCCCTGAGAGAATGGGCGCTAGTTCATCCGGAGAGCTTCCGGCTCTTCTATGGACACCCCGTCCCCGGCTATCAACCCCCCGAGGACGGGCCGGTGGACCAGACCGCGCGCCGGGTGTGCCGCGAGCTGACCCGCCTGGTGGCCGCCGCATGGCTCGACGCCCGGCATTGCCAACCCGAGGAAACCTCCTGGTCCGACCTTCACCCCGACTACGTCGCGAAAATTCGGAAAGATCTCCCGGACGTGCCGCCGGCCGCGGCGGCGCTCGCGCTACGTGTCTGGGGCCGCATGCACGGCTTGGTGGCCCTGGAGATCGATGGTCACATCCACCCCGTTGCACGCAACCCCGCTGCGTTGCACCACGCCGAAATGCTCGACCTGGTCAGGTCACTCGGTCTCGCCGAGCACCATTGCCGCGATGACCAGTCCGAGCCAGGCAAAGGTCTGGCCCATCAGGTCGAACCGATGCAGAGAGCCACATAAGAAGACTCCGTGCTACCGCCGTGGGCAAATCCTTGCGCCGCTGCGGGCACCTCCTCGCTCCCGCCAGCGTCGCCCGAAACATCGCTCGTCGCGTTTGTCGTCGGCGACAGACCACCCCGCATTCATCTGGTCAACAGCGCCGGTGTGCGCGGGCGTCCGATCTCCTCAGTCGGCCCGCCGTGCTGTCGCGCCCTCGTGGACGAGCCAGAATGGCTGTTGTCCGCGGCCTGGGTGTCGGCGGGCATCGGGCCGACGTGCGCCGCGCGGGAGTTGATTACGTGAGCCCGCCAGTGCGCTGGGCCTGGACACGCTCACCACGGCGGTTTCCACAAGATCGTTGGTCACGGGCTCGTAGCCACCCGAAACACACCACGGCAGCGGCCACCGCGGCCGTGACCACACCGGTGGTGATCGTGCTGATCGGCCGGTCCAACCCCGGGGTGCAGACGTCGATCACGTTGGCCATGGCGTGCATCAGGATCGCGGCACTCACTCCGTGTCCGGTTCGGACGTGCGGCCAGACGATGAGGACGCGAAGTGCGACAGTGCCGAGAAACCAGCCCGCGATCCAGGTCGCCGGGTGCCCGGCCTGTAGCAGCGGAATCAGATGCCAGGCGGCCCAATACACACCCAGCCCCAACCCGGTCCGCAGCATGCCAAAGCGCTGCTGCAACGGCTCGGTGGCATATGCGGTCCAGCCCCCTCACAGGTCGCCGTGATCGCGAAGACCACGAGCAGAACCGGTACCGCGGTGAGTGACAGCGGCAGTGCCGCCGTGGGCTGTTCCGCCCAGCGTGCCCACGCAGTGGACACCCTTAGTTCGGGGCCGTGTCGGCGTGAATCGTGTCCGGTTGCACGTCGGAGTCGTTGCGCAGCAACCCATCGATGATGTAGACGGCCTCCCACGCCCGCACGGCACGATGCAGGCTGCGAAAAGACTGTGTGCCTACGGATTACGGGACAGTGGCGCATGGTCGCGGCGGGTCCACCACAGCACCGGCAGCAATGCCAGCGACAGGAATCCGCCGCACAGGGCCAGGGTGGCGTAGTCGGTGGCCGAGACGACCACCCCGGAGACCGCGCCGCCACCGGCGCCGGCCAGGGCGATCGCGACGTCGATACTGCCCTGGACACGAGGCCGGTTGCGGGGCTCGGTCGCATCTACCACCAGCGCGGTTCCGGCGATCAGCCCGAAGTTCCAACCCAGCCCCAACAGTGCCAACGCCACGATCAACCCCACCAGTGAATCTCCGGGTGCCGCCGCAGCGGTGATCCCGGCGGCCAGCAGCGTCGTACCGGCCGCGGCCGCCATCGGGATGCGCCCGATCCGGTCGACCAGCGCGCCGGTGGCCAGCGAAGGCAAATACATGGCCCCGATGTGGACGCCGATCACCAGCCCGACCTGCCCGAGGCCGTGATGGTGGGCGCGCATGTGCACAGGCGTCATCGTCATGATCGCGACCATCGAGACCTGCGTCAGCACCATCACCGCCGCTCCCACCCACGCCCCTGCCCTCGGCGGCGGGACCGCACTCCCCGCTGCGGGTGCTCGCTCGACCGTCGAATCCGCCTGTTCGATGATGTTGTTCTCGGCGCGGCGGGCGATCAGCAGCGGGTCCGGGCGCAAAAGCAGCCACAGCACCGCCCCGGCGGCCAGGTATGCGATTCCGGCCAGCAGGAACGGTCCTGCCAGCGCCGGGATCCCGAGCGTGGTGGCGAGCCGTCCGAGGGGTTGCACGAGGTTCGGTCCGGCGACCGCGCCTAGAGTGGTCGACACCATGGCGACGCTGATCGCGCGGCCACGCTCGGTCGGACGCGCGAGATCGGTTGCGGCGTAACGTGCTTGGAGATTGGTGGCGGTGCCCGCGCCGTAGACCAACAGCGCTGCGAACAAGACCACGATGTTGTCGGCGACCGCGGCGGCCACCACCCCGAGCGCGCCCAGCCCGCCAACGGCGAATCCCGCGCCGAGCCCGATCCGGCGGCCGAAACGCTGCGAAGCCCGGCCCACCAGCAGCGCCGCCGCGGCCGAACCGAGGGTGTACAGCGCCGCCGGCGCACCGGCCACGCCGTCGCCGCCGAGCATCTGCTGGGCCAGCAGCGCGCCCACTGTCACCCCGGCCGCCAGCCCCGCACCGCCGAGGACCTGACTAGCCATCACCACGACCAGGGTGCGGCGCTGCAGGCGCGCCCGCGCAGCCTGACCGATGACCGGCGAGGTGCCGACGGCGGCATCACACGACATCGAGCGCAACCTCTCCGCTGACGCGCCACTCCATGATTCCCTCGTCCATCGCGGTCGCCTCGATCCCGCGCTCGCTCAGCCAGGCGGCGGCCTCGCGGGCCAGCCGGCAGAACTCGCCCCGGCAGTAGATCAGCACCCCGGTGTCGGCCGGGATCGCCCGGTAGCGGTCGGGCAGTTCATCGAGCGGGATCGATATCGCGCCCGGCACGTGACCGGCCTCGAACTCGATACGCGGGCGCACATCGACCACCGTCATGCCCTCGGTCATCACCGGCACCCCCGCAGCCACACCGCGCGGGTCGGCGGCGGCCATATAGGTGTTGACCGCCTCACGCAATCCGGGCGAATGCCGCAACGCCACCTTCTTCGCCGCCACATACAACTCGGCGACGTCGTCGTCGGTGAGGCGGTAGTAGATAGTGGTGCCCGCCCGGCGGGTGGCCACCAGCCCCGCGTGCTTGAGGGTCTGCAGATTCGACGAAACCGTCGTCACCGTGATCCCGGTCATCCGCGCCAGCGCGTCCACCGAATGCTCACCCTGTGCCAGCAACTCGATCAACTCCAGTCGCCGGCCACTGCTCATAGCCTTGACCACGCTCGCAAACGCGTCGAAGACCATCACCTTCCCGCTATTCGATGATTCCACGGAATAGGAGAGTAGCAGTGCATCGTGCGCACCCAACCCGACCGGTTGATTCGCTACCCGACACCCTCCTCGGTGGGTGGGCACACCTCGGTGCGCAGCCAATACGCGAAGGTGTCCGCCGAGGCGTTGGGCCGCTGGCACGCCGAGACCGACCCCGCCGCGCGGCGCGACAACCGCTGAAGTCTGGCGCCGGATCATCGTGTTCGAGCGCGGCCCGCGATCGGCGCGCGTCACCGAACCGGGTCGGCCAGCTCGCCTGTTTCCAGCAGGGTCTTGAGGTCGGCGAGGACGCGCGGCCAGCCGCCGCTGATGCTCTCCAGTACTTTGCTGCCCGGCAGGAAGCCGTCGTGGACGACGGTGAGTTTCACCAGGCCGCCGGTGTCTTCGAGGTGGAAGGCCACCTTGGAGCGTGGCTCCGGTGCCCCCCCGTCGCACGTCGTCTTGTTGTGCCAGGTGTAGGCGAGGCGGCGAAACGGATCGGATTCCAGGACAACCTGTTCGGGGTCATCGGCGATACGGCCGTCGCCGGTCGTCACGACGATGGTCGAGCCAGGCCGCCAGTCCGACTCGAAGGTGTATCCGGCCCAGTACCGCCGCGTGAAGGCGGGCTGCGTCAGCGCCTGCCACAATCGTTCCGGTGTGGTGCGTATATATGTGGTGTAGACGAATTCAGGGTTGCCGGTCGTGTCCAAGGGGGTCCCTTCCAAGGCTTGTTTCAGATCCGCCAGGGCCTCGACGCGGGCCCGGTCGTACTGGTTGATCCATCGCTCTGCGATCTCGTTGATCGGCGCGGCGTTGAGATAGTGGAGCTTCTCCCGACCCCGCCACACCGCAGTGACCAGGGTGGCCTGCTCCAGGACCGCCAGGTGCTTGCTGACGGACTGTCGGGCCA
This sequence comes from Nocardia sp. NPDC051990, assembly GCF_040680755.1. Lineage (NCBI taxonomy): Bacteria > Bacillati > Actinomycetota > Actinomycetes > Mycobacteriales > Nocardiaceae > Nocardia > Nocardia sp. NPDC051990. The sequence continues at coordinate 62,290 of NZ_JBFAXH010000024.1, forward strand.
TGTCCAGCCCGGCGCACAGTTCCCGCAGTGTCTGACCGCTGCGGGCGTTGAGACTGTCCAGCAGCCGGCGCCGGGTCGGGTCGGCCAGGGCCCGGAAGACCTCGTCCGCGGGCGCGGTCAGCAACTCAACTCCAGCTGCTGGCGAGGGGCATCACTGCGACAGGCTGCCAGCCGCCGTTTTCCAGCCCGTTCTTCAGGCTGAACAGGAACTGCCCCCACCGAGTGGAGCAATGGTGTATGAACTCCACCGGCTCACGCCAGTTCGCGTGGGTGAACTTCACGACCGTCTCCTCCGCGGCGGGTCCGGGGTAGATGTCGAACGTGATCGTAGTGCCGACCCACTCGGCCGGACCGTCGACGCAATCCCACGCCACCCGCTGACCCGGGACGAGCTCGGCGACTCGCACGGTGAGGACGGGCTTTTCCCCGCCGCCGAACTCGAGTTCCTTCTCGGCGTCGCCACTCGTGGGCATCCACCACTTCGACACCCCCTCGGGCGTGCTCACTGTGTCGTAAACCTTCTGCTGTGGGGCGTAGACGCCCACACGGTGCCGGATGTCAGCCATGGTGATCCTCCTCTGGGATAGGCAACCATTCGGCTGCCTATCACAATTATGCAGCCGACTGGCTGCCTGTCAACCGCGACCGGCGTCGTGCCCGCACCTCACCAGTCACCGGGTTGCGTTTCAGGGTCCGGGGGATCGGCGGCAGGCACGGTCGAATCGAATGCCTGCTTCACCCTTCGTCGGGGGCGTCGGGGTTGTGCAGGGGGCGCGGTCGGCCATCGAGGTCCGGGAGCACGAAGCTGTAGCGCCCGTCCAGGCCGAGGTGGGCGCGGATGAACGCCGGCAGCCGCGCCAGTAGCGCTCCAGATCCTCCCGAGACAGCGTCGAGAACGTCCTTGTCGATCACTGCGACATGAAATCGCTCACAGCGCAACACCGCTCGCCGAATCAACGCTCTACCGCCAGATTTCCGGCCGATGCGCCCCTGCCCCGATATCAACCGGCGAACAGCCGCTGCGCGAATTGACCAGTGGCGCTGACTTTTTCAGTCCGCTGGCGACCAATCGATGGCGTCCAGGCGTTCCCACTCGTCGCAGGCCCAGTCCCAGATGAGTTGGGCGACGATCGCGCCGTCGGTCACCGCGGCGCGGAGGCGTTGGTCGTGGACCGGGTGGTGGATTTCGACGGTGTAGTCGGTTGCGGAGTTGCGGTAGGTCTGGATGAAACTTTTTGCGTCGTTTCGCTTTGTAGCAATCAGGAATGGCTTTGCGGCCAACAGATGGAGTTGGCGGACCCAGTCGAAAATCTCGCGCTGGGCGAGTGAGGAATATGTGCGTTCACCGCCGATATCGATCGAGGCGCGGCGGCGAACTTCGGGGCTGGTCAACGTGTTCGTTCGCGCATCGTAGATTTCATAGGCGAAGCCCGCGATGAGGGCTTCGATGAGTTCACGTATCCGGGGCGCGGTGTAGTCCATGGCGGAGCCGCGCGTCCTGCGGCGATCCATGCTGTCGGCGGCGGTGACCCGCACCGAATCTCCGGCCGCCTCGATCCGCAGCCTGGCATGCCGAGCCGTGGCCGGAATTCGGCTGTTCCAGCCGTGCAGTCCGACGATGACGGTCTGGTAGAGGTGGTCATCCGCGGGTTGCCCGCGTCTGGATCGAAAATAAGAAAGTACGTCCCCCGGCGATGCCGCCGCGCCCGCGGGTAGCACCACGAACTCATAGCTCATCAACCCAATTTAACTCGGCCCCCGACACATTCGCGCGCCTTGTTTTCGATTCCGAACTTCACTTGACAGGCAAGTTGTTACTTGCCTATCGTCAGGGCGTGAAGGGCGATGTCTTCAAAGCGCTGGCCGATCCCACGCGTCGGGCGATCCTCGACGAACTGGCCGATCGCGACGGTCAGACATTGTTCGAGCTCTGCGCGCGGCTCACCATGGGCCACCAGCTCACCTCGAGTAGGCAGGCGGTATCACAGCATCTGGATGTGCTGGCGGCAGCCGGTCTGGTGACTACACGCCGGGACGGCCGGTACAAGTTCCACCATCTGAATCGAGAACCATTGCGGCGGCTCACCCACCGCTGGCTCAAGGAGGACCGATGATCCGCATCAATATCACGAGTGTTCTGGTCGACGATCAGGACAAGGCCTTGCGCTTCTACACCGAGGTGCTCGGCTTCGTGAAGAAGACCGAAGTTCCGCTCGGCGAGGCGCGCTGGCTGACCGTCGTCTCACAACAGGAACCCGACGGCGTCGAACTGCTGTTGGAGCCCGATGGGCATCCCGCGGTCCGGCCGTTCAAGCAGGCGCTGGTCGAGGACGGAATTCCGTTCACCTCGTTCGCTGTGGACGATCTGTACGCCGAGTACGAGCGGCTGCGCGGGCTCGGCGTGCAATTCACCCAGGAGCCCCTCGAGCAGGGCCCGGTGGTCACCGCGGTGCTCGATGACACCTGCGGCAACCTGATCCAGATCGCCCAGCTGAAGGGCTGAGGCTCAAGCCGTTGGGCGGACGTGCAGTAGCGCGTCGGCGAGGAGATCCAGTTGGCGGTGAGCCTGCAGTGAGCCGATGCGCAGCACCAAATGCTGCGCACCCGCGTCGAGGTATCGCCCGAGCCAGTGGACGCATTCGTCGGCAGAGCCACCGAAATAGGCTTGGATCGTGGACATTTCGTCCAGGGATCGGCGGTAGTACCGACGGACGTAGCCATCGAGTTCAGTGCGCGCGGCTGCCGAGTCCGGGTTGATATTGATGGTGGCGTAGAGGGCGGGGGTGATGTTACGGGTCGTCTTTTCGCGCAGGGTGTGCCACGCGCGGGCGTAGGCGTCCGGGTCGGGTAGGAACGGCAGCCAGCCGTCGTAGTGGCGGGCCACCCGTTCGAGCACCCGCGGTGTGTCGCTGCCCGCCAGCCATAGCGGGGGACCGGCCGGGCTCGCGGCGGGGAGCGTGCGGGTGAGGTCGTCTAGCTGCCAGTAGCGGCCGTCGAATTCGGTTCCGCCGGACCAACTCCGGCGCCATATGGCCACCGTTTCATCAAGTCGCCCGACGCGTTGGTCGAAAGGCACACCGACGGAAGCGAATTCGTCCCGGCTCTCGGGTAGTGGGAATCCGGCGCCGAGTCCGAGGATCAACCGGCCATTGCTGAGTTGGTCGACGGTGGCGGCGGTGTGGGCGCCGAGCAGGGGATGACGCAATGTCGCGGTGAGTGCCGCGGTGCCGAGTCGGACACGTGCGGTGGTCGCGGCGACGGCGGCGAGCAGCGGCAGCGGATCGACTCGGGTTCGCGCCAGCGGGGAATCACCGATCCACACCGAATCGAAACCGGCATCCTCGGCGGCTCGCGCGAACCGGACCAATCCGGCGGCATCGTGTTCGCCGGTCATCGAGGTTTCGCGGCTGGGGAGCAGCAGGCCGATGTGTGTCATACCGGCGATCTTCGGCCCAGTTGCCGATTCGAGGCAATTACGTCGCAGGTAAGTGACCTACCGCGGTTCGAGTTCGGATTGGACGAGATCGTCGGGAAAGGCATACCGCCGAAACGCCCAATACCGAAACGCCATAGCGAGCAGCACACCCAGAATCTGGCCGGTGATGAAGTTCGACACGGCCTGGGTGACCGGACTGACGTGCGGCACCCGGATATCGAGCACGTACAGCGCAACCGCCTGCGGCGATAGCGTGACACCGATCCCGAGCGCGCTGATGGCGAAGAAAAGCGCCGCCTCATGGTGCCGCTCCCGACCGCCCCTGGTCCGGAACGACCACTCCCGATTGAGCACATACGACACGATCGTCGCGATCAGCACCCCGAGCACGCGTGCGGTGAGCGGCTTCTCCCCAAGCACCGTCAACTTCAGCGCATAGACGATCCCGGTGTCGATGAACCAGGTGATCGCACCCACCACCGCGAATTTCAGCAGTTCACGCCGCTGGATCAGATACGACCGGTACGGATCCGGGATCCGGTCGAGCGCAACCTGGACGAAGGTCACTCCCCGCGCTATATCCAGCAAAATCTGCCACCTCACGTTTCCGGCCGCCGATGCCACCTAAGCATGCCCGCACCGGTCGCACCAGGTAAGCGACCTTCAGTGCTTTGTTGGTCAGGACCAAGCTGCTCATGGCAGTGTGTTTTACCTGACCCCTAGTCGGAGGACGAGCCCAAATGGTCGATGCCGGCAATTCCAGTGTTGTGCTGACCGCCGGAAAGGCGCAGGTCAGCATCGATCCGGACAATGGCGGGCGGCTGACCAGTTTCCGGGTCGGTGAGCTGGAGCTGTTGCGGCAGGGAGCGCGGTACGGTGCATTTCCGATGGCGCCCTGGTGTGGGCGAATGGGATTGGGGCAGTTCCGATATGGTGGCACGTTGCATCAGATGCCGATCAACGCCGACCCACACGCCATCCACGGCACGGCCCGCGACCGGTCCTGGCACGTCCTCAGCGCCACGGCCTCCACCGCCGCCCTGAGCTGCGAACTCACCGCCCCTTGGCCGTATCACGGGCGAGTCACCCAGGAGATCCAGCTCGCCGAGCATTCGGTCACCCTCACCATGCGGGTCGAAACAGCGGGCGAACCGTTTCCGGCGCAGGTCGGTTGGCATCCGTGGTTTCTGCGAAATCTGGTCTCCGGCAAGGACATCCAGCTCGACTTCATCCCCGCGTGGCAGGAGGAACGCGGCCCCGACTATCTCCCGACCGGAGGCCGCATCACCCCGCAACCCTGCCCCTGGGACGACTGTTTCGCGATGCCCGATGGCACCGCTGTCACCCTGACCTGGCCGCATGCCCTGGAATTGACCATCACCAGTCCTGCCGAGTGGGTTGTCATCTTCGACCAGCAACCCGAAGCCGCCTGTGTCGAGCCGCAATCCGGTCCGCCCAACGGCATCAACACCCACCCTCGGCCGGTCACCGCGAGTGACCCCTTGGAACTATCCACCACGTGGGCCTGGCATCTGCTCGACTGAGTCCGATGCACGGTCGATCTCGGCGGCCACACCGTTGAGGATCAACTCCAGCGCGAATACGAAATCGTCCTCGGCCACATCGGTATCCGCGTCCGGCGGCGTTTCGAACAGCGGACCAGCAAGCAGTGCCGCCGCCTCGGGAAAGCGGTCCGGATCGACGAGCTTCGCCAGGGTGCGGCGGTAGTTCCGATTGACCTGAGCTTCGTCGAGTCCGGTGCCGCGCAGTGCCTCGGTGACGTCCTGGGTGAGCAGACTTGCTTGTCGCACATGTCCGCTCACCAGCATCAGGATGCCCGCCTTGGTCGCCCAGGGGAGTCCGGTGTCGGCGAGTGCGCGCAGTGCGGCATCCATCCAGCCGATCGTGTTCGGACCGCGGGGCGGCCCGGAGATCGGTATCTGCGGCAGCCACGGATGCTCGGCGTAGACCGCGCGCATCGCGTGCGCCCACTGGCGTAAACCGGCCCGCCAGTCGATGGGTGCGATTCCGAGATCCGGTGCCGGTCCGATGGCGAAATCGGCCATCAGCTCAAAGAGTTCGTCCTTGGAACCGACGTGGCGGTACAGCGCCATTTTCGTGAAACCCAGTGTCTGCGCGACCTTCAGTAGCGTGACCGCGCCGAGCCCGGAGCGATCGGCGAAATCCACCGCGGCGCGCACGACCCGGTCGACGTCGAGTTTCGCCGGTCGGCCGAGCCGTGCGGGCGCCGGGAGTCGCCAGAGCCTGCTCAGGTCGGCGGGCACCGCCTCGTCGGTCACGGCTCTTTACCTCCTCGGATCGCGGATTCTTCGGATACTAGCCCGAGAGATAGTATTTATTGGATAGTATCCCTTGGATACTTTTGTAAGAAAGTGGCACGTTATGACCGATCACCTGGTCGCCTCCAGATCGCGAGTGCATGATGTCGACGCCCTGCGCGGATTCGCCCTCTTGGGCATCTTCATCGTCAACATCACCTTCATGGCCTCGGGTTATCCCGGCAATCTGGTGATCGATCCCGCGTACACCTCCACCCTGGACAATGCCGTGCGCGCATTGTCCGACGTGTTCGTCGATATGAAGTTCTATCTGCTGTTCTCATTCCTGTTCGGCTACAGCTTCACCCTGCAGATGGAATCGGCCGCCGCGGCGCGAGCCGCCTTCGAACCACGGATGCTGCGCCGCATCGGGGGCCTGTTCGTCCTCGGTGTGCTGCACATCGTGTTCCTGTATGCGGGCGATGTGCTCACCACCTATGCGGTGGCATGCTTGGTGCTGTTCTGGATGCGGCGGGTCAGCGACCGCACCGCGTTGCGTGTCGCGGCGATTCTGTACGGCTTGGTCCTGGCGATCCTGCTGCTCGGCGCGGTGTTCATGGATGCGTCGGCACTGCTGCCCTCGACCGCCGAGGCACAGGCCCGTGCCGAGCGCGCGACGCAGGCCATGCTCGGCGGCTGGGGCGAGATCATCGGTGCGCACCTCGATGGACTCGGACTCCTTGTCCTGCAAGCCCTTACGCTGCAGGGCCCGACCGCGCTCGCCATGTTCCTACTCGGCACGGTCGCGGGCCGCCGCAAACTGCTCGCCCACGTACATGGCGACGAACCCATCCTGCGCCGAATCCAGCTCATCGGGTTCCCCATCGGCCTCGCGGGCAGCATCCTCTTCACCATCGGCGGCGGCGTCGGCCACATACTCGCGGTGGCGATCAGTGTGGCCACCGCCCCATTCCTCAGCGCCGCCTACATCGCAACCCTGCTCCGAGCAATGCACAGCCCCCGCACTTCCTTCATCCGCACAGCCCTCGCCCCCGCAGGCCGCATAGCCCTCACCAACTACCTCGCCCAATCAGCAATCGGCCTACTGATCTTCACCGGGATCGGCCTCGCCGCCGGCACTTTCTCCCCGCTCGCCACCATGTCCACCGCCCTGCTCGTTTTCATCCTTCAACTAGCCCTCAGCGCGATCTGGCTCCACTGGTTCCGTTACGGCCCCGCCGAATGGATCCTGCGCTGGATCACCAACGCCCACCGGCCCACCTGGTGTGCAACCCGTCTGAACAGCAATCCCAGCCAGTGACGACGAATTGACCATGAAGGCAGCAAGAATGTCGGGATGACGCGACGAGCGAAGCACAAGCGAGGATGGGTGCCGGAAGGTGGGACAGGGCCGCTAGTGCGGCGGTGGTTGCTTCGGGAGTGGCGGGGAGGAGGGGGAGGCGGACGGTGGGGGTGGGGATGCGGCCTTGGGCTGCCAGGGCGGACTTGATGACTACTGGGTTGGGTTCTGCGAAGAGGGCTGCGGAAAGGGGAATCAGGCGGTGGGTGAGGGTGCGGGCCTCTTGGGTGGGGCCGTTGCGCCAGAGGTGGATCAGGGAGGCGAAGGCCGAGGTTGCCAGGTGGGCGGTGGCAAGGATGGCGCCGGCAGCGCCGAGGGCCAGCAGTGGTGCAGCGTGCAGGTCGTCACCGGCTAGGACGGTGACGTCGGGTGGGAGGGCGGCCATGAAAGTCGTTGTGGTGTCATCGATGCTGCCGACGGCGTGTTTGAAGCCGAGGATATTCGGGATGCGGGCGAGTTCGTGGAGGGTGTCGGGGCCGAGGGTGCGACCGGTGCGTTGCGGGATGTTGTAGACGATGAGGGGAAACGGGCTGGTGGCGGCCAGGTGGCGGAAGTGGGCGAGCACGCCCGCTTCGGACGGCCGGGTGTAGTAGGGGACGACGGTCAGTGCGGCGGTGACAGTGGGGCCTAGGGCGGAGAGCGCTTCGGCCGAAGCCGCGGTGGAGTTCGTGCCCGCACCGGCGATCAAGGGGGCGTTGCGTTCTCGGCAGACAGTGCCGCAGATATCGAGGACGCGCTGGCGTTCGTCCGGGGTAAGGGTGGCGGTTTCGGCGGTGGTGCCGAGGGCGACGATGCCGGTTGCGCCGTCGTCGAGTACCTCGTGGGCCAGGGCCGCCAGTGCGTCGGCGGCCAGCTCGCCGTTGGCGGCGAACGGCGTGATCAGAGGGACGAAGAGACCGGTGAGCGCCATGGTTTCAACACTGACGCCCGCAATACTTCAGGTCTAGTTCACATTTCTTCGGTCAAGCATAAGCTGAACTGATGCTCGATGTTCGAAAGCTGCGCCTGCTGCGCGAACTGGCCCATCGCACGACGATCGCGGCGGTCGCGGAGGCAATGAGCTATACGCCGTCGGCGGTCTCCCAGCAGTTGACCGCACTGGAGCGGGAAGCGGGCGTACCGCTGCTCGAACGAACCGGGCGACGCGTCACCCTCACACCCGCCGCACTCACCCTGGTCGAACACGCCGAGACAATCCTCGCGGCGCTCGAACAGGCCACCGCCGACCTCGCCGCCTCCCGGGCCACACTCACCGGTACGCTGCGCATCGGCGCTTTCCCGACCGCGGTCGCCACGATCCTCGCCCCGGCCTCGGTGGCACTGAGCCGCGAGCATCCGCGACTCGAATTGCTTGTGACAGAACTGGATCCGGCCACCGTCCCGGATGCGCTGCGCACGGATACGCTCGACGTCGCGCTGGTCCAGGAGTACGACTACGTGCCCGCCGAGCCCGATCCCGCCCTCGACACCGAACCGCTCCTCGAGGAGACCATCTATCTGGCCGCTCCGACCACCGCACCGCTGGAAGACCACCACGACGCCTCCTGGATCGCCGGCACCCCCGGTACGCTCTGCCACACCATGACAATCCGGGCCTGTCAGGCAGCCGGATTCACCCCGCGGGTCCGTCATCACGTGGATGATTTCAGCACCGTCCTAGCCTTGGTCGCGGCCGGCCAAGGCGTCGCCCTCGTCCCCGAACTCGGCGCACTCACCCCACCGCCGAACGTGGCGCTCACGGCCCTGCCCACCAGACGCAAAACCCACTTGGCCTACCGGCGCGGCACCGGTCGACACCCAGCCGTCGTGGCGGCCCGCGCCGCCCTACGCGCCTCCGCCGCAACGATTTCCGATAAACTCGACAGGTAACCAAGATCAGGTGGATCCATAGCGGCATCGCCCGAGTCGGCCCCACCGCCTCTTGAGCACTTAGGCGACCGACTTACGCGGCGCCGCCAATTCGTCCCCGCGCGGATCACTCACCACTCTCGACTCCGGACTGTCGAAGATCTGTGCCAGCCGCGAATTCTCCTCGAAGCGCGCCCACCCGGGATCTCCGGACGCGGCGAAAGCCACCCACGCCGAATGGATTTCATCGGCGAGTGGTTGCGGCGGGTTGGGGCCGGTCAGGGTGTGCGCGCCCGCGAGTGCGTCGAAGACGAACGGCACCTCCAAGACGTGACAGGCGCCGAGCCCCTCGATGCCGGATGACCACGCGAACTCATAGGCGTAGCTCGGCGCGCCCGCGGCGGCGATGGACTGCGCGATCCGCGGGGTGTCCGAGCGGAAGGCCCGATCGGTAATGATGGCTGCGAAGACATCCGCGGCCGTAGCACCCAGACGATTGGCGCCGTAAGTATCTGCGATTTCGAGCACCTCGCAGAACTTTGGGAATAGCTGCGGATTCGACCATCATCGGGCGCGATGCAAGACGCATGCAAGGCGACGCAAGCCCGCCGCAATCACCCATCGGCAGAGTCGAGTTCATGAACGAGACATTCGATGTGGTCGTCGCCGGTGCCGGGCCGGTCGGACTGATGCTGGCCTGCGAACTTCGCCTCGGCGACGCCGAGGTACTGGTGGTCGAGCGGCTGACCGAACCCGATATGACCATCAAGGCCGGTGCGATCAATGTGCCGACCGCGCAGGCGTTCTACCGTCGTGGCATGCTGCCCGAACTGCTCGACCAGCAGAATGCGACCGTACAGCGCATTCGCGCGGCGGGCATGGCACCGAATACCGCAGGCCAGCGCCTGCCGATCGTCGGTCATTTCGCGGGAATCATGCTCCGTACGAGCGAGATCGACTTCGACGACCCGGTCTTCGCCGACCTCGGCCCTGGGGCCGAGGCGGTGCTGGTGGCCCAGCAGGCCATCGAGGCGATCCTGACTCAGCGCGCCGCCGAACTCGGGATCGAGGTCCGGCGTGGTGTGGCGTTGACCGAATTCGACGATGACGGAACCGGTGTCACCGTCCACCTCGACGACCGAACCGTCCGCGCGGACTGGCTCGTCGGCTGTGACGGCGGCCGCAGCACCGTCCGTAAGCTGGCCGGATTCGATTTCCCGGGGCTGGACCCGGAGATCACCGGCCATCAGGCAGTTGTCGAAATGACCGGCGCGGAGGGTTTGCGGCCGGGTTGGAACACCACCGAGACCGGGATCTATACCACTGGCCCGACGCCGGGCCGGATTCTGACCGTGGAACTCGACGGCCCGCCCGCCGACCGGACAACGCCGGTCACCGCGGCCGAATTGCAGGCCAGCCTGCGGGCCGTATCGGGTGTGCCGGTCGAGATCACCGCCGTGCATTCGGCGACGCGGTTCACCGATAACACGCGCCAGGTCACCGACTATCGCAAGGGGCGGGTGCTGCTGGCCGGAGACGCGGCCCACGTGCATTCACCGTTCGGCGGTCAGGGCCTCAATCTGGGCATCGGCGACGCGGTCAACCTCGGCTGGAAGTTGGCCGCCGTGGTGCGCGGCGATGTGAGCGAAACGCTGCTCGATACCTACACCGCCGAACGTCATCCGGTCGGCGCATGGGTGCTGGACTGGACCCGCGCCCAAGTCGCCCTGATGCGACTCGATCAACGCAGCAAGGCATTACGCGCGGTGATGATCGATCTGCTCGCCACCCGCGACGGCGCCACCGCGATCTTCAAGAGGATTTCCGGCGTGCTGCACCGCTACGACCTCGGTGATGGTCACGATCTGATCGGCGCGCTCGCACCGGATATCGAGCTGTCCGACGGCAGTCGCGTCGGCACGCACTGCGCCGACGGTCGTGCAATCCTTTTGGATCTGGCCGATTCCGCGGAGCTGCGGACGATCGCGCGGCCGTGGTCGGATCCGGTACGCATCGTTACCGCGAAACCCATTGCACTACATAAGCTTTCCGCGATGCTGATCCGGCCGGACGGTTACGTGGTCTGGGCCGCGGATTCCGGTGAGCATGATGGACTCGACGAAGCGCTGCGACGCTGGTTCGGTCACAAATCCTGAACAGCTGCCGCCAGCCCGGCCGGCATGGACCGGGCTGGCACACCTTCAGGCCACTTGGCGATACACCGCGACGACCGGAATCACCCGAGACGTCTTCGCTTGATACTCACCGAATCCCGGCATGATCTCGACCATCCGCGCATATAGTTCGTCACGTTCGGCACCGGTCACCACCTCGGCCTTCGCCGGATAGCTCTCGGTACCGAATTCCACGGTGAATTCCGGATTCGCGCGCAGATTGTGGTACCAGGCCGGATGCTTATCGGCGCCGCCGTTCGAGGCGATGAGCACGATGCGTTCGCCGTCGGGGAGATAGACCAGCGGGCTGGTAACCAGGCGGCCGGATTTGGCGCCCGTCGTCGTGATCAGCACCATCTGCGCACCCTCGAACGTGCCGCCGACCTTGCCCGCATTGGCGCGGAATTCATTGATCACCTGCACATTGAAGTCGTTCACTGCACTCCCATCGCTTGTTTTCCGCACCAACCCGCAGATCGCGCCGGAAATTCCGGCCCGAGCCTTGTCACCGGGCGCAGGGCCTGCTCATCGCTCCGCCGCTGTCCCGCGACGAGATCGAACCCCATCTGCACGCCGGTTGGATCCCGATCGAGTGGCCGCAGGCGTCGTCGGGATCCCAGTCGGCTGTGCGCATTGCGCGCCACGGTTGAACGACGCATACCAGCGGGAAACGGCGCCGGGCCGACCGGAATCAGGAGGCCGATCGTGATGGTTCCTCCGGTGACGATCATCGGCGCACCCTGGCCATCCGATGGCCGACACCATTGCGCCACATGGAATCTCGAGCAACCGCTACGATCAGGACTTAGCTCGCGAAAGGGGGATCTGTGTCGGCTGAGTCCATAACCTTGTCATTCGTGGGCACCGGAACCCAGAGGAACAAGCGTCCTTTCGAATCGCGTGACAACTCGATTATGTCCTGGATACGATCCCCGACAGCATCTTCGGGACCCGCGACTGATCGCGGGACGGTGGGCACCTGTGCGGTGGTCGCCTTTTCCGGAGCCCGAGCATTAGTGCCTGCACGGTTCCGACCAGCGAGAGATATGAATGCAGAAGAGGGAGCAGGAGTTCCTCGAGCTTCGAGACCACCTGGCGTTCGCCCGACAGGTCGCCTGGGTGCGGTAGTTCGTCGTCGACGAGATCGAACCGGTGGCCACGTGATCTGGCACGCATGGGATATCGACCATCCGGTACGCCGGGCAGATGGCTGCGGTCGCGGCCAGGATCTAGGGAGACGCCGATGACCATCCCTCACCCCCCGACGCTGGCCGGCCTGTTGGTCGGGCACGCCCGGGACCGCGCCGGATGCCGTGCGATCAGCGCGCCTGCGGGGTCGCAGACCTATGCGGAGTTCGCCGGGGACGTGGCGCGAATCGCGGACCGGCTGCACGCTGCCGGTCTACGCCGGGGAGACCGGATGGCGGTGCTCGCGCACAACGACTTGGCCTACGTCCAGCTCGTCTACGCCGCCTCCTGGGCCGGCATTGTGCTGGTCGGTCTGAACTGGCGGCTGACGGCGGCCGAGCTCGGGGCTGTTCTGGAGGACTGCAACCCCTCCCTGCTCTTCGCCGAGCGGGAGTTGGCATCGGGGTTGGACCCACAGTGCCCGGTGGTCCGGCTGGACGGACCCGAAGGCTCCGACTTCGAGCGCTGGTATGCCGCAGGGGATTCCGGCTACGCGCCGGACGCCGATCAAACCGACGAGTCCCTCGTGCTGCTGGCCTACACGACCGGTACCACCGGCGAGCCCAAGGGCATTCAGCTGGTCGAGCGAAATCTGCGGGAGATGGGCCAGCAGGCGGCGGCAGCCTGGGCGCTGTATCCGGAGATGAGGTACATGGCCTGCCTGCCGATGTTTCGTATGAGCGGGATGAGCTCGGTGACGTGTTGCGTGCATCTGGGCGGCGAGGTGGTCATCCCGTCGGGGACCTCGGTCGCTGCGATCGCCGGCGCCGTCGAGGACCGAGGTGTCACCCACACCAGCCTGGTGCCGACCCTGCTGGCCAGTCTGGTTGCCGAGAACGCCGCCGAGGCCTTCGACCTGTCCAGTCTCGAGGTGATCATCTACGGCTCCGCGCCCTCGAACAGCTCGCTGATCGACGAGGCGATGGAGATGCTGCCGCAGACCGGCTTTTCGCAGGGTTACGGCTTGACCGAAACCTGTGCCGGGGTGGCGGTCGCGCCGGTCTTGCGCCGGGGGGAGGTCGACCGGCATCCGGGTAGTGTGGGCCGCATCCACCCCAACTGCGAGTGCCGGATCGTCGATGTTTCCACCGGTCGCGACGTCGGCACCGGTGAAGACGGCGAGATCTGGCTGCGGACGCCACAACTGACCATAGGGTATTGGAACAAACCCGCGGAGACCGCGGCCGCGATATCCGCCGACGGCTGGTTCCGTACCGGTGATATCGGGATGATCGACAACGACGGATTCCTCTACGTCCACGACCGGCTCAAGAACATGATCATCTTGGGCGGAGAGAATGTCTACTCGGTCGAGGTCGAGAACGCGATCGGCGCGCACCCTTCGGTGCTCGAGGCCGCCGTCGTCGGCGTACCCCACCCGCACTGGGGTGAGACCGTGAAAGCGGTCGTGGTGCTGCGCCGCGGTCAGGAGCTCGACGAGACGGAACTACTCGGCTGGCTCGAGGGTCGGCTTGCCCATTATAAGCGCCCGACGATCGTCGAGTTCGTCGGTGCTCTCCCCAAGGCAGGCAGCGGCGAGATCCTGAAACGTGAACTCAGATACGGCAAGGGCTGACATGCCCGAAGTGGCTGCCGCCGACTCGGTGGAGGTCCGCGACAGCCTGGTGCCGGCAACGGAGTACACGACATTGCGCCGACCCGGGAACCCGAATTCCGGGGGCGCTCACCGCAAGAGCCTGCACGGTTCGGTAGAAGCCAGTCTCCGGCAGCTGAATGCGGACTACATCGATCTGCTGTACCGGCAAGTATGGGATTTTACGACATCGGTCGAGGAAATCCTTTGTGGCATGGACAATCTCGTCCAGCAGGGGCAGGATCCCGTGTGTGGCGATCTACAACGCCCCGGCCTGGCAGATGTCGAGCATGCAGGCAATCGCCGACCTGGCGGCTGGTCGGTGTGATCCCGTATTCGCCGCACAAGCCGCCCTTTCGATGATCCGCCACCCACCTCGGTCGGCTAGTGCCGATGCCAGGAAGTCTTGATGGTGCCGCCGTCGATAACGAAGTCCGCCCCCACGATGATGGCGGACTTGTCGGAAACGACGAAGGTGATCAGTGCCGCTACCTCGTCCGGCTCGGAAATCCGGCCAGAAGCGACATTGAAGATATGAACGAGGCTCTCCAGCGACTCCGCAGGGGAATTCCTCTGTGCGGCTGCGACATTGAAGGTATGAACGAGGCTCTCCAGCAGCCCGGCAGGGGAATGCCCCTGTGCGGCTGCGACATTGGCTCCGAAGCTCTCCGCATCACGCCACAGTGGGTTATCAACAGTGTGCGGGGATGATATCCGAACGACGGAGCTAAAGGCGGTGAAGTTCAGCGAAATACTTTGTACCAAAGTCTATTTCGGTCTGGTCGGCATGCCGCGGGGGATTCCTCGCTGGGAGCGATCACTGAAACGTCTTTCATCAGCTTCCGCACGACGATTGTGCGAGGATGGATCCCATGACTGAAGAACGGTTCGAAGTCCGACGGGAGATCGCGGCACAGCCGGCCGAGATCTTCGCCCTGCTGTGCTCACCCGAAGGGCATGTGTCGATCGACAGCACGGGCATGCTGCAATCCGCAGAAGGCGAATTCATCACCGCGGTTGGAGATGAATTCGTCGTGCATATGGACCGTGAATCGCTCAATGACTTTCCCGAGATGGGAAAGTACGACGTCACGGTGACCATCACCGCATTCGAACAGGACGCCCATATCGCATGGACAGTCGGCCGAGAGGGCCAGGTGCCGATCGAACACCGCTACGGCTACCGCGTGGAACCCAGCGAGATCGGCACCTCGGTGACGTCGTACTACGACTGGAGCCAGATCCCAGCGACCTACCGCGACATGGGAATCTTCCCGATTCTTCCCGAATCCGTGCTGCGGGCCTCGCTCGGCCTGCTCGCCAGGACCGTGGAGAAGAAGTAGGCGATCCGCCAGGCTGGTGGGCATCTTCAGCAGGTGCCCACCGCGCCCACCAGCAGCGGACGCTCAGTAGCTGAATGGTTCGATCCCGGTGATACGCATGGGGTACATCGCGGTGGCTTCAGGGGTATCCCTGCGGGCCAGCCACTGAGCCGAGCAGAAGCGAAAGATCGCCGAGCTGGAACAGACGATCGAAATCCTCTCGGCAGCAACGTCTTTCTTCGCGAGGGCGATCGGGTCGGTCCGCGTTTTGAAAGTGCCGCGTGCTACTTGGTTACGACAATGACGGTTCCGCTGTCCAGGTCCACCGGACGGCCATGAAAGTCGCCCGCGAATGCCACGTGGCCAAATCCGGCTTCGTAGATTGCTGTCTCGAGTTGTGGGCGGGAATACATGTGGAGCCGACACTGTCGAGACCATCCAGGGCGCCTCCAGTGGAGGTTGAGTTCCTGGGCGGTCCAATCATATCGAGCGTGACCAACGAGATCGGACCGTTGGACCAGCTGCGTACTGATCAATTCGCTACCGTTGCGTACACGATGCTCGAAGTATTCGAGAGTATCGATTTCCATCACGAGCTTGCCCCCGGGCACGAGAACGTCGGCCCAGGCCGCGAGGGCGGCAAGGTCTTCCTCGCGGGTGTCGAAGAAGCCGAAGCTGGTCCACAGGTTCAGAATTGCGTCGAATGGACCTGCGGGCGGCGTTCGCATATCTGTCAGGACGAAGGTGCAGTCAGGATATCGACGGCGGGCGTCGTCGAGTTGTATCGGCGAGTTATCTATACCGACTACGCGATAGCCGCGCCGACTGAGCGGTCCGGCGTGACGGCCGAAACCGCAAGGGACATCGAGTATTCGCGCTCCGAGGGGCAATCGGAGCAAGGCGACAATCGCCTCGATCTCGCTCTCGGTGTCATCGTATCTACCTAGGATGGTGAATGTTTCGCGGAAACCTTCGTCGAAGAACTCATCTGCCCAGTTTTCTCGCGTGATGTGTCCGGAGGTGGTCGTCATGACCGGCCGGAAAAGTCTGTGACACGAGATGAGCCACGGCGCAACGGCGGGATCGTGCCAGTGTCCTTCGGGACGATCTTCTCCACCGTCATACCGAGAGCGTGACCCACCACGTCGAGCGGGTCGGCCGGTTCCGATAACGGAGCGTGACGCATGCCCGAGGTCGGGCTCGTCGGCTGCTCGATCGAAATCTTCATCGTTGGTCCCTCGAAAGCTGGACGGCCGTATTGCAATTCATGGCTGTAGAAACAGTGCGGTCGGTCCACACGAGCAGTGAGCTGTCCGGCCACCACCGGACGCACGTACGGTCGGATAGTTGGCGCCGGGGCGTAGCTCCCCCGGCAGGGGAGCTACGCCGCACGGATCAATTCTTGCAGTTGCCTACGGGTGCGAGCGGTGGCGGTGCCGGCCCTGCGACGAGAGCAGCGATCCCGTTCAGGATCGATTCCACGAGCCACCTCCTTTCAGTTGCGCAAGCATGAATCGGGGGCCGAGGCGCGGATGCCCTTCGGCTACCACGAAGCGCGGATCACTTCTTCTGGTCGAGATCGACCAACTTGCAGACACACAGCGTTACCGTGTGGGCGAGAATGCCGCCGAAATAGCGGGTGCAGAACTCCGCGTACCCGATCGGATCGCACTGGTGCGCATGCCACGCCGAGTCCACTTCCAGATCGTCGGGCAGATAGTTGCCCTGCATGCCGCTGGCCCGGAAGCGCTCGAGCGACCGCTGGTAGCGGGCTACTCGATCGTCGATCTGCTCCTCGGTCAACGCCGCGGAGCCCGGCCAGAACAAGTGGCCCCAGCGCAGGTTCTCCTTGAGGTGTGTCGTGTCGAAATCCGCAGCAGGTACTTCGGTTTCAGCCGATACGGCCGCGATACTCGTCGTCATAGCCCGAACCCTCGATTCGCTTAGAACTCACCATGTCGGCCGACAAGTCTCCAGAAGTGCTGGAGTAATCAGAGTTTGATGTGTGCCAGATCACTAGTCAAGGGGTGAGTCTTCCCACTTCTGGTAGTGGCCATGCATGAACCTGTTTGCGACTCAATCGATTTGACCTACCAGTCAGAGCCCAGGCAAGAACTAGCACGACAGTTGTATTTCGTTGTGCTGCATGGTGATTGATTCTGCGGTAGCTTGTCGGCTGATGCTGGATGATGTTGTGGCCGAGGATGTT